>NZ_LR134338.1:3281666-3987500 GCF_900637055.1 Brevibacillus brevis | reverse complement strand
CATAACTGGAAATATTTTGTCTGATTTGTCATAAATTATGTAAAAAAATCACAGAATATGGCTCCCTTTCTATTCGGAATATGTGACGAAACGATGATATTTTTGTAGAGAGACGCTTGCTTTCTTTCAAAATTTTTGCGACATGTAACTTTCTTTTTCGACAAACGTATTTAATTAGAAGACTGAACAAAAAACGATAGTTTGACAGGGAAAATATGGACTCCATTCAGTCAAAAACGATATTGACTTGCGAAAATTGATTGTGTATACTCAAAAACGTACTTCGTGTCAACAAAAAAACACGAGTAAAATCAGCGTTTATAGGCGGTCGTGGTGGAATTGGCAGACACACCATCTTGAGGGGGTGGCGGGGCGACCCGTGCGAGTTCGAGTCTCGCCGACCGCACCAATCCCGGAAACAATCAGGAAGTAATGGAAACGAGTGTTTGTATTTTTCTAAATAAACGGAGCCTTTTTCGACAAGGGCTTTTTTTTCTGCCGACTGCCAAGCACTGTCGAATAGAAAGAGAAAAAGGTGGGAAAGGTGATAGCAGTGCCTTATTTTTTCCCACTTTTGGGTCATTGCTTATGAATCGCATTTGATGTAAACTGCCAATTGAGAGAAAAACAATAGAGAAATGTTGGAAAAACAACACTACCTAAATTCAGATCAGACCCAATCTGGTTTAGGTCGAGGAGAAGAACCCATGAGTATAATTAGAGAGATCATTGAGGGATTATTCATCGGATTTACTTCTGCGGTGGGCGTAATCGGCACATACCAAACACTGGTTTCTTGTGCAGGCCTGTTCCGCAAAAAAGAGCAAGTAACAACTGAGCCGCAAAAGACATTTGCTGTGCTCGTGGCTGCTCACAATGAGAGCGCCGTAATTGCTCCGTTAATTGAAAACCTGAAGAAACTCGACTATCCACGTGAAATGTACGACATCTTCGTCATTTGCGACAACTGTACAGATAACACGGCAGAGATTAGTCGGGCGCATGGTGCAATTGCATGTGAGCGTTTTGACACATCCAAGCGTGGGAAAGGCTACGGCATCGAGTGGATGCTGGAGAACCTCTGGGCAAGACCTAAGCAGTATGATGCTGTCGTCATGTTTGATGCTGACAACCTGGTTGAGAAAAACTTCCTGAAAGTAATGAATGACCGTCTCTGCAAAGGGGCGCGTGTGATTCAAGGTTACCTCGACTCCAAGAACCCGTTTGATTCCTGGATTACGCTGTCCTATGCGGTTACCTACTGGTTTACAAACCGTATGTGGCAACTGGCTCGTCACAAATTTGGGGCTGCCGAACACTTTGGGCGGAACTGGCTTGTGCATTGAGAGCAACCTGCTCAAAGAAATGGGCTGGGGAGCAACCAGTCTCACGGAAGACCTGGAATTTGCAACACGTTGCATTGAACGCGGTATTTACCCGACATGGGCACATGACACCAAGGTCTGGGATGAAAAACCGATTGATTTAAAATCGTCTATGCGCCAGCGTTTGCGTTGGATGCAAGGGCATTACGATGTAGCAGGACGCTACATTCGGGCAGTCTTGTTTAATGGTTTGAAGTCGAGAAAGCTGGGAATGCTTGATGCAGCCTTCTACCTCTTCCAACCGATGTATGTGCTGATGGTGACGATGATGTCGGTATTGTTCCTGGCAAGATTTTTTGATATCGGTACGCTGTCAACGGTATCCACGATCTTGCCTACATGGCTGGTATACGGTTCTACTGCCGTGTTCTACCTGTTGCCGATCTTGGCCCTCTATTTGGATAGAGTTCCGTGGAAGGGGTATTTCGGGCTCCTCTTGCTACCGTTCTTTTTCCTGACCTGGCTTCCGATTATGTTTTACGCGTTCTTTACGAAGAAAAACCAAGTGTGGAGTCATACCTCTCACACACGCGCGATTCGTATCGAGGAGATCCAGCAATAGTGACGTAAACAAGCAAAACCACAGGGGGAATATTCACCTGTGGTTTTCCTATTATCTTAAAGTAGCGAGATCGTTGCCGAATTTGGTATAATGACGTGATCAAGCAAGTAGCGTTCCCCAACGGGATTAAGGCACCAGCTTCAGACGCAGCGGTGCTAATAGGAGGAAAACAGCAATGAAGCTCGCGACAGATATTCACAACAACGACGTCCCATTGTTGTGGGGCGATAAACGATACCATACATGGAATTATCATTTAAGAGGGACTTTTCACGAAAAGATTTTCAAGGTTCCATTGGATGGCGGCTTTAGCTGTCCGAATCGGGATGGGAAAGTAGCGACAGGCGGCTGCACGTTCTGCAGCGCAAGAGGATCTGGAGATTTCGCTGGTGACCGCAGAATGGATCTGGAAAGACAATTTCATGATGTGAAAAACCGCATGCACGAGAAATGGCCGCAAGCCAAGTATTTGGGCTTCTTCCAAGCATACACGAATACGTATGCACCTGTGGAGGAGCTGCGGGAGATGTACGAAGTCATCCTCAAACAAGAAGGTGTAGTCGGACTATCCATTGCAACACGTCCTGACTGCCTGCCAGACGACGTCGTGGAGTATTTGGCTGAATTAAATGAGCGCACTTATTTGTGGGTGGAGCTCGGTCTACAGACAGTCCATGAGCACACGGCCCAGTTAATTAATCGAGCGCACGATTATCAATGCTATGTGGATGCTGTAGAAAGGTTGCGCAAGCATAACATCCGTGTTTGCTCTCATATCATCTACGGATTGCCAGGAGAGAGCCATGAAGAGATGATGCAGACGGCAGATGCTGTGGCACATCTGGATGTGCAGGGGATCAAGATACATCTGTTGCATCTGCTGCGCAAAACGCCGATGGTGAAGCAATATGAAGCAGGACTCTTGGAATTCCTGTCACAGGAAGAGTACACAAAGCTCGTTGTAGATACATTGGAGATTTTGCCTCCAGAAATGATTGTCCATCGAATCACGGGTGACGGACCACCTGATCTCTTGATTGGACCGATGTGGAGTCGCAAAAAGTGGGAAGTTCTGAATGGCATTGATGCAGAACTGAAAGCGCGGAATAGCTGGCAAGGAAAGTTTTTCGTGCCACGCACGTAAATGTCACAGCAACAAAAAGGGGGCCTTTTCAGGGCTCCCTTTCTTTTTATAGATTTCGAATCAGATTTCTCGCACGTTTCGGGTAATTGGTGATCAGACCATCTACCCCACAGTCAATAGCTCGCTGGATTTGCCGACTGCTGTTCACCGTCCAGCTCAAAACCTCAAAATGCTGCTGCTTTGCTTGTTTGACCAAATCCTCAGTCAATTGATCATAAGGGACATGCAATTGATCGGCTCGATAGCTACTGGCTACTTCCCAAGGCTTGGCGAGTGGTCCAATATATAAAAGTCCCGTTGTTTGCGTGGCATCCAATTGCTTGACTCGTAAAAGGCTGTCGAAGTTAAACGTTGAAATGATGGTTCGCTCTGTTAGCTGATAACGCCTGATTTGCTCGATGACGAGCTCCTCTAAGAGGGGTTGATCCAGGAAAAAATTTTTCATCTCGATGATGAAGCGCAGTGGTGTGTCGACAAACGCCTGAAATACCTCCTGCAAGGTTGGAATATGGGCTTTTGGTACGCGTGTAGACGAGTCTTTATCTGCACGTAGCTGACGCAGTTCGCGCAATGTGTAATGTCGCACCAATCCGGAACCATTGGTTGTACGCTCCAAGCTGTGGTCATGGATGACAACCAGCTTATTGTCACTGCTAAGCTGAACATCCAATTCGATCCCATTGGCTTTTCGTCGGACGGCTGCTTGAAACGATTCCATCGTATTTTCCGGAAACAGGCCGGAAGCGCCACGATGGGCATAGACAAGTGGGGGCACGAGGGCTTCCTCCCTTCTCGAGCGTGTAATTACCTATTACCATGATATGTAAAGGGCCCCTCGATACGACCTGACATGAGAGGCACTCCAGAAGTCTATCCGATTACGACGAGTACGATGACCAAAAGAACAAAGAGGACAAGGATCAGGGCAAAATTGTTATTGCAGCTCACCAAAAACACCCTCCTTCTCGCACATGAAGCATCTACTTTTATGGTATGAAGAACGAGTAAATATGACCCAACAGAATGCCCACCTTGCGTTTTTTTGTGCATGAGAAAGGCTTTTTTATACAGATTGGCAGATGACGGCCTTACTTGTTTTGCTACAATGAGAATAGGAGTACTGTAGGGGAGGGTGAAGACCGTGATAAATGTTGTAGGCGCACAGGACGCTGGCGACCTGATCATTGATCGACAAAATCGCCGGGTAAAGCTGCACGTGTATGAACCATCACAAATCGAGCAGTGGGATCGAGTCATGAAGGAACTGGCCGAAGAGTCAGAGGCAACAAAAGTCATTGTGTACGGGAAGAAACAAGATGTTCCGCAATGGAAATCCTTGGGTTATGAGCTGGAGGGAACCATCGATGGGTTTTTTCAAGGGGAAAACGCACAGATGCTCACCTACTATCTGACAAATGAGCGGGCTACCTCTGGCGCAGAAAAACTTGCCGAGGAAATTCTTGCGCTAAGCCTGTCGCGAGCGGGGAGTACGATAGAGAAATCGCTACCCGAGGGATACAACTTGCGCGAAGCAACCGAGGCAGATGCGAAGGAATTGGCGTGTTTGTATGGACTGGTATTCGCGACGTATCCTACACCGATGAACGATCCGTCCTACATTCGCAAAACCATGCAAGAGGGTACCATCTACTACGTCGTTGATTTTGACGGCAAGATTGCATGTGCTGCGTCAGCTGAAGTATCCGAACGATTTGGTTCAGCGGAAATGACGGATTGCGCGACCCATCCAGACCATGCGGGGAAAGGTCTCCTCCAGCCACTGTTTATCGCGTTGGAACAAAGGATGGAGGAGGCGGGGATTTACTTTTTGTACACCTTGACCCGGGCACAATCTGCAGGAATGAATGTGACGGCTGCCAAGATGGGCTATTCATACCGCGGACGGCTGATTAATAACTGTACGATTTTTTCAGGCTATGAAGACATGAATATATGGGTAAAGCCACTTCGCCCGACGAGGGAATAACAGGCTACCTGTTTGTAGGATACAACTGCTGTTGCAGACGACGGGCCATCAAGGCCAACTGAAGCTGCCAGCGTTGATGAGCATCCTCCAGGCGGTAGCCTGTTTTTTCTTCAATTTGGGTTAACCGGTACTTGAGCGTATGTCGATGGATATACAAGGCTTGCGAGGTCTGTAGACCGTTTCCATTCTGGGCCAAATAAACCTCAAGTGTTTCGAGAAGCTGTTGATTGTATTTCGTATCATAGCGGATTAATGGGTCCAGCAATGGGTTCCACAGGCGGAGCAAGCTTTCTTTTTCACGATGATACGGAAACAAAAACTGATAGCCCTGCATATCCCGGTATCGCAAAATTTGCGGGGATTCGGCCAACAGCGGATACGCTTGTAGAGCAAACATCGCTTCTTCGGAGGCACTGACGACGTTTGGCAATTGCTCACAGGGATTGCTCAGTGCGATTTGTAGGTCAAGTGAAGGGTGCAGGCCTCTCCAGCGGGATGTGAGCTGTTCCAACAAGCGTAGGCTCGTCTGATCATCCGGCAAAATAAACAAGAGGCAATGTGGCCGCTCGCGAAGCAAATAAGAGCGCTGATGACGGTCGCTAAGCCTCCGCATCAACGTAATGACACTTTGATGCATGTCTCCGAGCATCGTCTGATCGGCGACCTCTACGCGAACAGCGACACAGAGATGATGTCCAGCAAGCGGGTACCCCAGCATGCGACAACGGCTCTCCAGCTCCGTATGGGTCATCTGCTGCCCGTTCAGCAACTCCTCCACAAAATCCCCTTTTAACCGCCATTCCGTTGCAGCTACGGCCCTTTCCTTTACATATTCAAGTGCACACAAGGTAGAGGCATGCTGTAGAGCGACGTCATCGAGCTCTTTCCAGGCGTGCTCGGGCTTTGTTAAGGTCAACGTGCCAAAATGCTCGCGATTGGCGCGAATCGGCACACGATGTGCGATCTCCTGGGACTGATCATGCGACTGTGCTTCCGAACTGCCATGCTGTGTGACTTCAAAGCCTAATGCATCGATGAGCGATACGACGCCTCCCGTAAGTGCAGCGAGCTCGCCAGCGATGGCGGGAAGGCCTCCTTTGGACAGAGCAGCGTCAATCATTCGGTTATGAATCGCCGAGGAATAGGCCAGCGTCTCAAATTGCCGATTCATGATCGGCTGCAAGATGGCTTTGGTTATGGTCGAAAAGTTAATTTCCGTGGGAATTTCAATCAATGGAAGCTGATAGTGATCCGCCAAAGTCAAAAAGGTCTCGGGAATTTCTCGTAAATAAAAGCCCGTATGAATCGCCACGCCACTCAGCTTTTGCTTCGCCAACGAAGGAATAAAAGAAGCGAGCTTTTCCGTATGTTCAGCCAGCCCAAAGCCGGTTGTAATTAAAAATTCGCCTTCCTGCAAGCGACTCGTATCCTCCAGCACCTCGACAATTGTCACCCAACGAATCGGATTGTCCAGTCCGCCTGCTCCTGCGATCAGCCTGGTGTGAACCATGTCCGGCAGTTGCAGCGCTTCTCTTATCGTGATGGTCATCAGGTATCTCCTCCAAAAGCCTCGGTAAAGGTTCTCTTATACAAAATGTACAAAAGATTTTGTCTCTTTTCCATGTTTTTTTGCCAGCACGTAGGATGGCTCTTGCGTGCTGGTCAGCTAGGATAGAGGTAGAGAATAAGCGAGGTGGCGAGGAAAATGACGAAAAGCTATGTAATCAAGCCTGAATTGGGCAAAGAGTATCCAGTTATTTCTCACGGAAAAGGCATCTATCTTTACGATAAAGAGGGGAATCGTTACATCGACGGTTCCAGTGGAGCGGTGACGGCAAGCATTGGTCACGGTGTAGAAGAAGTGGCTGAGGCGATGTATGCGCAAGCCAAGGAGGTTTCCTTTGTATACCGGTCGCATTTTAGCAGCGATGCTGTGGAGAAGCTGGCTGCGAAGCTGGCTGAGTGGGCACCAGGCTCATTGAACTGGACGTTCTTTGTCAGCAGCGGCTCGGAAGCAACGGAGACTGCACAAAAAATCGCGATTCAGTACTGGCAGGAAAAAGGAAGACCAACGAAAAACCGGATTATCTCCCGCTGGATGAGCTATCACGGGATTACGATGGGTGCACTTTCGATGTCTGGACACGTCTTGCGCAGAAAGCGGTTCACTCCATTATTGGCTGACTATCCGGCAATCACAGGCCCATATCCGTATCGCAAGCCAGAAGACATGTCCCTCGAATCGTATGCGCTTGCGTGTGCAAACGAGCTGGAGACCGCGATTTTGCGCGTCGGACCAGAGCAGGTAGCGGCATTCATCGCAGAGCCTGTCATTGGCGCTTCTGGGGGAGCGGTTGTTCCGCCAGACGGTTACTTCCAACGCATTCGCGAGATTTGCGACAAGTATGAGGTTTTGTTTATCGCAGACGAAGTGATGACAGGGGTAGGCCGCACGGGGAAAGCGTTTGGAATCGACCATTGGGGCGTCGTACCTGACCTGATGGCATTGGGCAAAGGGATGAGTGCCGGTTACACGCCTATGGCTGCTACGATTGTTTCGGACGCAATTATTGAGACCATTACAAAAGGCAGCGGCTCGATTATGGCAGGACATACGTATAGCGCCAATCCACAATCTGCTGCTGTTTCTCTGGCTGTCCTCGACTATGTGGAGAAGCATCAGCTAGTCGACAAAGCAGCAAAACAAGGTGTCTATTTGCTTGCCCGCCTAAAAGAACTGGCCGACGAGCTCCCGTTGATTGGAGATGCACGTGGTCTTGGCATGCTGTGCGCGCTGGAATTTGTGAAAAACAAGCAGACAAAAGAACCGTTTGCTCTTTCTCAAGGTGTAGGCGTGAAGGTCATTGAAAAAGCATTTGAAAAAGGCTTGCTTATTTATCCGGCAATGGGCGGAATCGAAGGGATGGCAGGAGACGCTGTCATCATCTCACCTCCACTGACTATTACTATGGAGCAAATCGATGAGCTGATATCTCTGCTGAAAGAAGCGGTGATAGCTGTTCAGCAAGAGCTCCAAGACAAGGCACTGATCGGATAGAGAAGGAGGAACGAGAATGACAAACCGATTTGAAAAGGTCGTCTCCCTGTCCGAAGCGCTCACCCATTTTCGCGATGGGATGACGCTGTTGGCAGGGGGATTCGGTGGGGTAGGCAACCCGCCTACATTGATTCAGGGGATTTTGGATAGGGGCGTGCGTGATCTGACGCTGATCAGTAACGATACTGCTTTCCCGCATATTGGAATTGGCAAGCTGGTGACCGAAAAGCGCGTCAAAAAAGTGATAGCTTCCCATATTGGCTCAAATCCGAACGCAGGGGCCCAAATGACGGCTGGAGAGCTGGAAGTAGAGTTCTGCCCGCAGGGGATACTTGCAGAGCGTGTACGGGCAGGTGGAGTCGGTCTGGGAGGCATTCTATCGGATGTAGGCATCGGGACGATCGCGGAAAAAGGGAAGCAGAAGGTCGTCCTGGATGGAAAGGAATATCTATTGGAGACACCGCTCACTGCCGAAGTGGCTATCGTGCATGCGAAAAAAGCGGATCGTTTTGGCAATTTGGTGTTTGATACTAGTGCACGCAATTTCAATCCGTTAGTGGCGATGGCCGGAGACATTACGATCGTGGAAGCGGATGAGATTGTCGAGGTAGGCATGATCGACCCGGAAGAAATCGTCACCCCGGGCGTTTTCGTGAACTTTATCGTCCAAAGTGAAGGGGTGAACTGGCAATGGGCATGGGAGAAATAAAAGAAACCGAGAGCTATCGTGAACGTATTGCCCGCCGCGCAGCAATGGAAGTAGAAGACGGCATGATCATTAACCTGGGAATCGGCATTCCAACGTTGGTTGCGGATTTTATCCCAGCTGACAAACGGGTCATGTTTCACGCGGAGAACGGCATTCTCGGTACAGGACCGAGCCCTGCGAAAGGGGAGGAGAACGCCATGCTTTGCAATGCGGGTGGTTTTCCTGTCACGCTCGCCACAGGGGCATCCTTTTTTGACAGTGCGACTGCTTTTGCCATCATTCGCCGTGGACTATTGGACATGACGATTTTAGGAGTCCTGGAAGTAAGCCAAAATGGTGACATTGCCAACTGGATCGTCCCAGGCAAACGTGTCCCTGGCATGGGAGGAGCCATGGAGCTGGCACAAAAGGCTAAGAAGGTCATGGTTGTGACTACGCATCTGGATAAAAACGGACGTTCGAAAATCGTTCGGGAATGCTCGCTGCCGTTAACCGCGACAAAAGCTGCGGACTTGATTATCACCGACATGGCAGTCATGGAGGTCATGCCAGACGGTTTGTATCTACGAGAGGTCATGTATCCATACAGTGTCGCTGACGTGATTGGAGCAACGGAAGCCGAACTCAAGATGGACGGAGAGGTTGGCGTTTTCCGCTAAGCAAAGACAAAACCATGGAACGGGGGATAAACATGGCAAACTGGCAGGCGCTTATACGGGAGCAATTGGAAAAAGATCGTGAGGCTGCGGTTCAACTGCTGCAGCAATGGGTAAAAAGCCCGAGCGTACAAGGGGAAGAGCAATCCATCCAGCAAAGTATTGCGGAGCTTTTGGGGCAGATGGGGCTGGACGTTGACTTGTGGGTCATGGAAGGCGAAGAGTTGGTGTCACATCCGTATTTTGTCTCCCCGCGTACGACGTTTGAAGGCAGCCCGAATGTCGTCGGTGTGTGGAAGGGGCAAGGAGATGGGCGTTCCATCATTCTAAACGGACATGTGGATGTAGTGCCCGCAGGCGATCTGGCACAGTGGAGCGATGATCCGTTTAGCGGGAAGGTTGAAGACGGCAAGCTTTACGGACGTGGAGCAACGGACATGAAGGGTGGAAACTTATCTTCGCTGTTGGCAATCCAGGTTCTACAGAAGTTGGGTGTGCAACTGAAAGGCGACGTCATTTTTCAGAGCGTTGTAGAAGAAGAAAGCGGTGGTGCAGGAACATTGGCGACGATCATTCGCGGTTACAAGGCGGATGCTGCCCTGATTCCAGAGCCGACCAACATGAAAATTTTCCCGAAGCAGCAAGGCTCCATGTGGTTTAGATTGACCGTCAAAGGGCGTTCTGCTCACGGAGGGACCCGCTACGAGGGAGTCAGTGCCATCGAAAAAAGCATGCTCGTCGTTCAAGCCATTGGCCAATTGGAAAAAGAGCGTAACGATCGACTCGACGATCCGCTCTACGCCAAGCTGCCCATTCCAATCCCGATTAATCTCGGGGTGATTGAGGGGGGCAAGTGGCCATCGTCTGTAGCTGATCTCGTCAAGCTGGAAGGAAGGATGGGGGTTGCCCCAGGAGAGCAGATGGACGATGCCAAAGCGGAAATGGCAGCAGCACTCAAAAAGCTGGCAGAGGTCGACCCGTGGTTTGCTGAACAGCCTGTCGAGCTGGAGTGGTTCGGCGCTCGCTGGGTTCCGGGAGCAGTGGAGCTCGATCATCCGTTGATGGACATTCTGCAAGCGCAGTTTGAAGCTGTGACGGGAGATCGAGCCATTGTGGAAGCATCGCCTTGGGGAACAGATGGCGGTTTGTTGACTGCTTTGGCCAATACGCCAGCGATTGTTGTCGGACCTGGAGTCACACAGGTTGCACACTACCCGAATGAATACATCGTTTTGGATGAGGTATTCCGTTGTGCTGAGATCTTTGCGCTTACGTTACTGGAATGGTGCGGTGTGGCTGAAAGTGTGAAAGAGTAAAGAGATATCCAAATATTTCAAAATCAAGACAGGAAGGTACGCGTAGGAGGGAGAATGATTGGAAGGTGAACGCCAATCATTGAGAGAGTGGGGATATGCCGATGAAAAAAACGTGCTTTATCGGGGGAGAATGGGTGCCAGCCACTGCTCATGCACCGCTACTCTCTCCATGTACGGGTCTAGAAATTGCACAAATTTCGCAAGCAGACTCATCATTGGTTGAAAAAGCAATTGATGCGGCCCACGAAGCGACAGCCGTCATGCGGCGCCTTCCTGCCTATCAACGCGCCTTCCTGCTTGAAAAAATCTCGATTCTGATGAATGAACGTTTGGAGGAAGCGGCACGGATCATCGCAATAGAAGCGGGGAAACCCATTAGAACTGCCCGCGGTGAAGTGATTCGAACCATTCAGACGTATAAGTTTGCAGCAGAGGAAGCCAAACGCCTCCACGGAGAAACCGTACCACTCGATGCAGCTATCGGCGGAGAAGGACGCTTGGCTTATACCGTGCGTGAACCATTGGGAGTCATTGGGGCCATTACACCCTTTAACTTTCCCATGAATCTCGTTGCCCATAAGGTCGGACCTGCTCTCGCTGCTGGCAATACTGTTGTTCTCAAGCCTGCATCACAGACACCGCTTAGCGCATTGTTTCTGGCAGAGCTCGCAGAGCAAGCTGGTGTGCCCGCTGGCGCCCTAAATGTGATCACGGGCAGTGGGGCGAGTGTTGGCGATAAAATCGTGACTGACCCGAGAGTCAGGGCGGTGACGTTTACAGGGAGCCCTAGTGTTGGGCTGGACATACGCAATCGAGCGGGCATGAAAAGAGTCACGCTCGAGCTGGGATCGAATTCGGCCGTGATCGTTGATCGTGATGTGCAGCTGAATGAAGTGATTCCCCGATGCGTTTTTGGTGCCTTCGCTTACTCTGGGCAGGTATGTATCTCTGTGCAAAGAATTTATGTGGCCAAAGAAATCTATCAAGATTTCGTCCAACGTTTTGTTGAACAAACACGAGCACTTCGCGGTGGTGATTCACTCTCTGAGGACGCGGACTATTCCGCCATGATCAATCCGCGTGAAACAGAACGTGCGATGGAGTGGATTCATGAGGCGCTCCAACAGGGGGCACATCTGGAGTGTGGGGGACAGGTCGTGGATCGGATGCTCCAACCTACCGTGTTGACGGGTGTTCCGGCAGATGCAAAAGTATCATGTCAGGAAGTATTCGGCCCTGTTGTTCTGATTAATCCAGTGGAATCCGTTCGGCAAGGCATTACGATGGTCAACGATTCCCGCTATGGATTACAGGCTGGTGTCTATACCAATAATCTGTCGTTGGCTCTGGAAGCGGCAGAAGAGCTGCGCGTGGGCGGTGTGATGGTGAATGATATTCCGACTTTTCGCGTGGACCATATGCCCTATGGTGGCGTAAAGGAAAGCGGACTTGGTCGGGAAGGTGTCAGATACGCGATAGAAGAAATGACGGAATTGAAATTCGTTGCCATTAAGCGATAAAGGAAAAGGATATAGGCTCTTGCAAAGGATAGTAGAGCTGTGATATAGTATATATTGTTGAAATACGGAGGGATACCGAAGTGGTCATAACGGGGCGGTCTTGAAAACCGTTAGAGTGCAAGCTCACGCGGGTTCGAATCCTGCTCCCTCCGCCATAACTACAAATGAACCGACTCCAGTTGAGAAGCTGGGGTCTTTTTTATGGTTGAGAGCTTTGAGAGTAAGTTGTCGTTTCTTTTTTGTAAAAATATCAGAAAATAAAGAAAACTATTATATAATGGAGATGAGACTATAAGTGATGGGGGAGTTTGCATGCTCGAAGCGCAAAGGGTTCGTAGAAATGCACTTGGCGATATTTTGCGAAGAAGTCGTGGGCGAAATCCTGATAAGCCTGCCCTGTACTTTGAGGAAGAAGTATTGACCTACACGCAGCTTGATCAGCTTGCAAATAAGACGGCTCATACGCTTCTTTCAATAGGCTTGCAAAAAGGGGAGCGGGTAGCAGTCCTGTCACGCAACTCGATGGATTTTGCGATTCTGAACTTTGGACTAGCGAAAGCAGGAGTCATCATGGTACCGATCAACTTCATGTTGAATAAGGAAGATGTCGCCTATATTTTCGGGCATGCGGAAGTGAGTGCGTGCTTCGTTGCTCCCGAATTCCTGCAGCTCGCTCAAGATGGACTCCAATTAGCTGGAATTTCCCCCAAGCTGCTTTCCCTCATGTCCAAACCAGCAGTACAAGCAGGGGAATGGTTGCCTTTTCGCACGCTGATTGAAGCGGCAGACAATCATGAGCCTGAAGTAGACATAGTGGACGAAGATGTTGTGCAAATTTTGTATACGAGTGGAACAGAATCAAAGCCAAAGGGCGTTATGCTCACTCATAAAAGCATCATCTCCGAATATGTCAGCACGATTATCGAAGGCGGGATGACGCAGGATGATGTGGCTGTTCACGCACTTCCCTTGTTCCATAGTGCGCAGCTTCATTGCTTTTTGGGACCGTACGTGTACCTAGGTGGGAGCGGAATTATTTTGGAACAGGCAACACCTGCGTTGATGCTGCAAACGGTAGAGGCGTACAAGGCTACTCAGTTGTTTTGTCCGCCAACTGTGTGGATTGCTTTACTGCGTTCTCCTGATTTTGCCGTGCGTAATTTGAGTTCTTTGCAAAAGTGCTACTATGGTGCGGCAATCATGCCAGTAGAAGTGTTAAAAGAGCTCGGTCAACGCCTTCCGAACGCACAGTTTTACAATTTTTACGGGCAGACGGAAGTGGCGCCATTAGCAACTGTTTTGCCACCGAAGGATCAGATGAGAAAAGCAGGCTCTGCAGGCAAGCCAGCGTTAAATGTGGAAACAAAAATCGTCGATGATGATGGAAATGAAGTCCCTCGTGGAAGTGTTGGTGAGATTGTACACAGGACCAGTCATGCGATGCTGGGGTATTTCCGAGATGAGGAAAAGACACAGGCTGCCTTCCAGGGAGGGTGGTTTCACAGCGGGGATTTGGGCATTATGGATGAAGAAGGCTATATCACGGTCGTTGATCGGAAAAAGGATATGATTAAATCGGGGGGAGAGAACGTAGCAAGCAGGGAGGTTGAGGAGCTTATTTATCAACATCCGAAAGTGTCTGAGGTCGCAGTGATCGGAGTTCCCCATCCGTATTGGATCGAAGCAGTAACGGCTGTGGTTGTGCCAAAAGCAGGTGAGTTACTGACTGCTGACGAGATGCTTGCTTTTTGCAAAGACCGTCTTTCCTCCTTCAAAGCACCTAAGTATGTAGTGATTGCCGACAATCTTCCAAGAAACCCTAGCGGAAAAATTTTGAAAAGAGAGCTGCGCCTCCGCTACGAAACACTGACGACTTAGCTAGTCACAAGGTTCAAGCACAGAAAACCCGCTCTGTTAAGGAGCGGGTTTTTTGCTGCTGCAATTATTTTACATTGGAAACAGTCGGACGATCGGCTTGAATGACTTCAAAACGATAGCCTTTTTCTTTCAAGTACGAAATGATTTCGGGGAGAGCCTCAGCCGTTGGCGACTTGGTGCTGGAATCATGCATCAAGACGACGATTTCTTTTTGTGACTTTACTTGCTGCTTTATATTGGCTAGTGTTTGAGCGGCTGTATATTTGTTGCTTCTTGCATCGCCGTTTGTTACATTCCAGTCGATAAACGTATAGCCACGTTGTTTCGCCTCTGCTTTGATCGCCTGCATGACTGTATGCTGCTTGTTATAACGTTTGGGATCTTGATATTTCAAGCTGACGGTATTCGTACTGCCACCTGGATAGCGGAAAACGGCTGGTTTTACGCCGGTTGCTTTTTCGATCATTTGACTGCCTTTTTCCAGGTCTGCAAAAAAGCTCTCCATATTTTTGTAAACCAGCTGATAATTATGGGAATACGAATGTCCTCCCAACGCGTGCCCTTCAGCTACAATCCTTTTGAGAATGGCCTCATGACCAGCTACCTCACGGCCTACAATAAAGAAGGTGGCTTTGACTTGATGCGCTTTCAGCGTATCCAAAACGCGTGGAGTTACAGAAGATGGTCCATCGTCAAAGGTTAAATAAGCGATCTTTTCAGAAGACTTCGGTGTCTGAGGGATCGGTTTTGTAGCTGGTTCAGGGTTCTTCGTTTGATTGGTCGTTCCATTATTATTGCCAGGCTTCGGTGGAGTCGGTGTCTCTGGCTTTCCTGGTTTGGATGGTTTTGGTTGTACTGGTTGCTTTGGTTGTTCTGGGTGTTTCTGTTGAATAGGCTGCATCGGGATAAACGGTTCATCGCCATAGATCAAATATTTTTGCCGCAGCTCTACAAATTTCTTAAGATCCGCTTGATAGGAGGAAACAATCTCCTGCGGGGATTTGCCTTGTTCGAGAAGCAGGCCGATTTTGTTGGTACCCATCACCTTGTCGAACATGGCGATTTGCTTACTCGTACTTTTTGGCACAGGGAATGGCTGCAATTGCTTGGCATAAGCCAGCGCGTAAATACCTGTTTTTGCCGGGTTAAACTGATGTAGATCGTTGATCTGAAGGCGTACGCCCCCAGCAGTTCCTTTATTCTCAGGAATAAAGATGACGCCAGGTAGAAGACTTCCATTTAACAGATCGGCATACTTGTGCGAATCTAGACCTTCTGCCCCGATCCAGGTGAAATGGTCGCCTTGACGAATGGGTGTACCCTCACCCAAACCAGTTGCCATATACCCAAAAACCGAGGTCAAGCTAGGGATGTGCGGTGAACTCGGAATCCAGGCCAAGCCCGTCTGTTGATAAATCATATTGCGTGTATACCCTTGCATCGGAACGACGGTAAGATCTACACCAATGGTACGGTTGAAAAACAATGCCAGCTCTCCGATGGTCATGCCATGTGCAAGCGGGAGGGTATCCACTCCGAAAAAGGAGCGGTAAGGCAGTTCAACTACAGGCCCCTCGACAATTGCTCCGCCGAGTGGATTCGGTCGATCCAGTACTATTACTTCTTTTCCTTGTTCCTTTGCAGCTGTCATGGCGTATTGCAAGGTAGATATGTATGTGTAGGTTCTCGATCCGATATCCTGCAAATCGACGAGAAGAATATCAATGTCTTTCAGCATTTCTGGTGTCGGCTTGCGAGTTGATCCAGACAAGCCGTAGACCGGTATTGCGTAGACGGGATGAACAAAGCTCGTTACTTGTTTTCCGGCGACCGTTTTTCCGTCGAGGCCGTGTTCAGGTGCATAGAGAGCGGTTAAATGGACGGAGCGATCACGTCGTAACATGTCGATCGTGCTAACCATTTGACTGTTCAGACCTGTTTGATTCGTAATCAACCCGACTTTTTTTCCTTCAATGAGATGGTGGAACTGATTGAACAGTACATCACTTCCCAATTGGATGGCAGTCGTATTGGCGGAGCTACCTACTGGGGGAATTAAGGTTAAGATAAGTGCCAGGATGAGGAAAGGGAGAAATTTGTTCATCATTCATTGCCTCTTTCAAGATAAAATACTGTCGCTTCTTGTCTATTGTAACGGTTTTGGAAAGCAAGATGGTTGCATTTTTGTAACAATTTGAAATTAGGTCAAAAGTAGGAGGAAAAAATAACGAGAAAGAGGAGAGGTACTAGGAAAGAACGATCTTTTGAAAGGGAGATTGCAGGAAATTCTTGAAACAGCCTTCAGCCTATAGTAGATTAAGAATCGTGTGAACCTTTTTGGAAATGGAGTGAATGTTTTGCTAAAAAAAGTAACCTCATTACTGCTAGCGATCGCCCTGGTACCAATGGCAGCATTTTCTGCAGCGGCAGCGCCTGCAACTGTAGCGCCTAAAGCAGCACAGACTGCTGTTAAAGTGGAGTACAATAAAAAACAAATTGCGTTTCCTGACCAAGCACCTATTATCAGCCAGGGGCGTACACTGGTTCCGATTCGTCCGATTGCAGAGAGTCTTGGTTTTGAAGTGCAGTGGAACGAACTTACTCGTACCGTAACGATTAATAAAGGGAAAGATAACATCAGACTGGTCGTTACACAAAAAATTGCCAAGAAAAATGGACAAACGATCAACCTGGACGTGCCTGCACAGATTGTGAACAAGCGTACTGTAGTACCTGTTCGTTTTATTGCGGAAGCGCTGAGCTACAAAGTAGATTGGGATCCAAAAACTCAAACGGTTTTGATTGCAGATGTGAACCCTAATCAAGTTGGACAACAGGAAAAACCAAAAGATCCGACGAAACCAGCAACAGACGAGAAAAAGCCTGAGCAGGTTGCATATATTGACAAGGAAAGTGTTGAAGGTAAGACCTTTTCTTTAGCCAATTTGGGAGTGTACCAAATCGTCGGTAAAGTAGAACCTGGAACAGAAGTTACCGTTACGTTGGAAGACAAAACATACGAAGTTGAAGTAACGGCTGAAGGTACTTTTGAATTTTACCAATCCACGAATGATGGAATCAGAAGCTACACTCTCCATGCTGAAAAAGACGGCAAAAAAGATACATTTGAAGGTGACTTCAATAAGACGAATTAAGGCAGCTACTTCCTGAGTAAGAACACCTCCTGCACATCACACTAAGTGCAAGGAGGTGTTTTTGTTGTGAGACGAATGAGTGGGAGTATCGTTGCTGTGCTCCTGTTTGCCGGCTTGCTGACAGGGTGTTCGCCTAACAAAGAACAGGGCACCGAAGATCAGAACGGAAATCAGGCCAAATTTGAATCTCTCGGGATTAACTTCCAGAACGATAACGTCGCTAGGGACAAAGGACCGGCAGCCATGATTAGCCAAAAGATGGTCCATCAGCGAGAGCCGCAGCTTGTGACGCACTTGGAAGGGCATGCGGAAAAGCTGCCAGGTGTAGCCGATATCAAGGTGTTAGCGTACAAGGATAACTTGATCGTAGGTGTGCTTCCAGTCGATACACCAAAGCCTGACGAAGTCAATCCACGGACATCGATCCCGTATACGCCTGGTAAAATTGTGCGAGTCGATAATGGACATCCGGATTCGCTGCATAGACGTGTTGTGGATCGGATGAGGTCGCGCTTGCAGGCGGAAACACGCTTCAACATTTTGTACGTGACTACCAATCGGGCTGTTTATGACCGAGTTGCAGATTTGCATTCTCGAATTACGAACGGAGAGCACATCAGTGACGAAGAATTCCAAGTCCTGTTAAATGATATTGGCTATACAGTCATTGGCTATAATTTAGTGGATTGACAGAGCGCCACCTGGACTCCCGGGTGGGCTTTTTGTCGATAAAGGGTTAAATGGCAGGAGAATAGTTAGAAATGGGGAAATAGTCAAAGAAGAGCAGGAGAACGGCAAGGAGTGCACATGCTATGATTCCAATCCACATCCCTATATCCAAAATAACTCCTCCAGGACAGAAGCCATATGTCTTGCGGCGACCTGCATTGGCGAAAAAATTGCGTCTGTTGAAATATACGCAGCTTTGTCTCATTCATGCAGGGACAGGCTATGGAAAAACGACTTCTCTGGCTACATTTCTACATGATGAAGCACTGGGTGCGTCTTGGTATACCATCCAGGATGGAGACGATGCCCTTCTTGCGTTCGTCATCTGTCTCGTCGAAAGCGTTCGTCAGGCTCATTCCGATTTTGGACAGGTATTGCGAGAGCAGCTTATACGTATCACAGAGCAAAGTCCAGTGCCCCCCATAGACAACAAGGTACTGGTCGACTGGTTCGTCGGGGAATGCGTACAGCTTCAGGCGGACCACATACTTGTTTTGGATCATTACCAACGAATTGGTAACGGGAGTGACGTCGATCGATTTGTTCAACGGTTAGCCGAGGCTCTTCCACAAAAGGTCAAGCTGGTCATCTTAACACGCTCTCGACCGAAATGGTCCAATCTCGACTTGTTGTCCGCAAGAGGAGAGTGTCTGGAACTTACAACAAATGACCTTTCTTTTACGCTGGAGGAGAGTGAAGCCTTTTATTCCGATCAATACGACATCACACTGTCCGACGACGATTGGGGTCGTGTCGAAGAGGTGGCACAAGGCTGGGTAATGGCGCTGCGCACCTTTGGTGAAATGGTAACGAGGGGGCAGACGGTTTCTGACAGTCTGCGTGAGCTATCGCGATTGCTGCATTTGCTGGAAGTGGAAGTCTGGACACAGCTGGATGCAGGTATGCAGCGCTTTTTGATGGAGGCAGCGGTTCTGGAACAATTCGATCTGGAGGATTGCAAGCAAATACTCGGGGAAGGATGCATGGACTATCTGCTGGAAGCACAGCGCTGTAATCTTTTTCTTCACGTCCATGCAGGATCTCATTATTCCTTTCACCCGCTTTTCCAGCGTCTCCTGTCTAGCAAGCTGGCTGCGAATCAAGCGACATACGTGCATGTCAATCAAAAGGCCGCAGGATGGTACAGACGTAAAGGAGACGAGGCAAAAGCATTTGGACGGTTGCGTCTCGTCGAGCAGTGGGAGGTGCTGGGTGAATGGCTGTGCCAAGCATCGGAAAGGTTGCTGCAAGCAGGGAAGCTGGACTTTTTATATGAGTGGATAACGCTGTTACCGGAGCACATCAAGAGCGAACAGCATTGGCTGTTGTTTTATCAGGGCGAAGTGGAACGCTATCGCTGTCTATATGCGAAGGCCTTTTCTTCTTATGAGCAATTTTTGAAACAATGTGAACACAAGCAAGATCAAATCGGGTTGTGCCGCGGGTTGGAAGGGCAAGCACGCGTTCATCTCGACAGCGTACAAGGCGTCCGGGCAGAAGAACTGCTCAAGAGGGCGATTCAACTTTTGCCCCCATTTGAGCAAGAGAATGAAATGGCGCCGAGGCTGTACCGCTTGCTGGCAGAAATTTATACGAATCGCGGAGATGCCAAACAGGCGGCAGCTTGGTACGAACGGAGTCAGGAATTAGAGCAGCAGACGGAGGTTGAGCTGGAATCACGCTTGTTGTTTCGTACTGGCCGATTGCAGTCCTCCATTCAGCTCTTGGAGAGCAAGTGGCAGGTAGAGCAGATGAAGCATCCTCCGCTGACCAGATCGTATCGGGAAACCTCATTGCTGCTATCTTTTGTGTATGCATTGAATGGCGAATGGGAGCGAGGGTGGGAATCCGCAGAAACTGCCATACAACTCGGACGAGCAGCGCATTCCCCTTTTGTAGAGGCAAATGGCTATGTTAGAAAAGCCCATGCGGCCCTCATCAGTCAAACATTATCTACGGACGAGATTCGCCAGCTTTATGAAAAAGGTTTGCAAATCATGGAGGAGCTCCAGTCGACACGCGGAAAGTCAGAAACGCTTCTGGGACTAACCCTGCTACACGCAAGAGAAAAGGCACTCGACCAAGCCCTTTTATATGGCAACAGGGGGATACAAGAGACTGGGGCAATGCGCGACGACTGGTTAGGCAGTCTGGTACGCATGGCGATTGGGATTGCTTATGCCAAATACGGGAAAGAAGAGGAAGCGTGGGCTACCTTTATCGATTGTGCCGACCGACTTAGTCACTGCGGGGATAGCTACAGTGTCGTTATTTGCCAATTATGGCTGAGCTTCTTGGCTTATCGTAAAAAACAATGGGATTTGTTCGTTCCTGCGGTGACACAAGCTCTGTCCTTGATGAAGTCCGGTGAATATCAATTCCTTCTGCAGCGACCAACCCTGCTTACACCACATGATGTCCAGCAGCTTATGCCGATTCTGATTGAGGCAGAGCGCCGAAAGGTATCGCCGGATTACGTCTCCCAGCTGTTAAATGATTTGGGCTTGCAAAACGTGACATTCCACCCCGGCTATACCCTTCGTATTCAGACGCTGGGCGCATTCCGTGTATGGCTGGGAGAGCGGGAGCTGAGCGAAAAGGCATGGCAGCGTGGGACGGCCAAGCTGTTGTTTCAGCTTTTATTGACGAAGAGACATCATTTGTTAGCCCGGGAAGAAATCATGAACCGACTTTGGCCAGACAGTGTCGAGGAAGCGGCAATCCGCGATTTTAAAGTGTCACTGAATGCGTTGAACAAAGCCCTTGAGCCAGATCGTGCTGCCAGAACAGATACATTCTTCATTCAACGCCATGGCAGCTCTTACGGTTTTAACCTGGCATCGGGCTACCATATGGACGTCGAGGAGTTCGAGAAGCTCGTAACCCTGGGCTTGGCAGAATCAGATCAGCGTCAGGGCGCCATTCTTTTGGAAAAAGGGCTTGCGTATTACTTGGGCGATTACATGCCGGAATGCCGTTATGAGGATTGGTGTGTAGAAGAGCGTGAGAGAGTGCAGTCGCTGTTTTTACGCGGAGCAGAGAGGTTAGCCAAAATCATGCTAGAGAATGGGCAATTGGAAAAAACAATCCGCTGGTGTGAAGCCATTCTGCGGATGGACGATTGCTGGGAGGAGTCGTACCGTTTACTTATGACTGCGTATTATCAGCAAAATAATCGGACACAGGCCATTCGCTGGTACGAAAAATGTGTAGCAAAACTGAGCGAGAACCTCGGGGTCGCACCAATGCCTGCAACCATAGAGACTTACCTTCAAATTATAGAGAAGTAAAAGATCGCCCACAAAGCGATCTTTTTTTTGTACATAGAAGGAATGGCCGCTTGACAAAACTAGGAAGTATTCGTAATATAATCTTTGTACTGACCAGTCAGTTCAAAAAATCGAAAGGGGACAGGAGTGATGGCACCATCAAAAAAAGATCAAATTGCGAATGGAGCTTTAACCGCATTTGCCCAATTGGGATATAGCGAAACGACCATGGATGCAATCGCGGAAATGGCGCAGGTGGCAAAAGGAACACTCTATTATCACTTTTCCACAAAGGAAGAGCTGTTTTTGTACGTGATAGAAAAAGGCGTGAAGATGCTGATTTACCATGTAGATAATGTAATGCAAAATGAAGAGCTTTCCTTGGAGGATCGCATTCTGAATGTGCTGGATGAGCATCTTCGCTTCTTTTCCGAGAATCAAGATTTGTGTTTCCTCTTGCTGAGTGCGTTCTCAGGAGATGGACAGCGCGACAGGATGGTTGGCAATCTGTTAGGCGGCTATTTCAGCACGATGGAGTCACACATGCTGGAACTGCAGCAGCAAGGGTATATCCGGGCGGATATCGATATTCGCACACTTGCTTCCGCCCTGTTTGGCATGGTTGGTTTTACTGTGCTTCGCAAGCAATTTCGCAAAGAGCCAGTGAACAGTGCCGCAGATAAACAGACGCTTCGTTATATGCTTTCAGGAATGTTTCAAACCAAATAACGTCTAGAGAAACGTAAAACAAGAGGAGAAGACAGATGAATAAACGTGCATGGATCGGTGTAGGTAGCTTTGTAGTCAGCATTGCAGTACTTGGAACCGTATTGTTTGGTTCAAATGTAAGTAGCATGGCTGGTCAGAATACAACAAAATTAGCAGGTGTAATCGAGGGAACAGAGGTAGACCTCTCTTTTAAAATGGGCGGTTCCATCGAACAGCTCTCACTAAAAGAAGGAGACGAAGTAAAAGCAGGGCAAGTAGTTGCCACGCTAAACAGCGCGGAAATCCTTGCGAAGAAAGAACAGGCTGAAGCTGCTTACAGGCTCTCACTCGTCAAACTTGATCAGGCGAAAAAAGGAGTATCAGTGACGGATAACTCCAGCAATGCCCAAGTCGACCAAGCAAAAGCAGCAGTCAACTCGGCGCAAGCCCAGCTTGACGCGAACAAAAATGGAGCGCGTTCAGAAGAAATTACGCAGCTCAAAGCGAAATTACAAGCAGCACAAACTTCGAATCAAATTGCTGCGACGAATTTGGAACGCATGAAAAAATTAATGGCAGAAGGTGCCGTTCCACAAGTGAAAGTGGAAGAGGCGCAGATGCAAGCAGATAAGGCGCAAGCGGAGTTTAAAGCAGCAGAAGAGCAGTTGAAAATGGCTCAAACTGGATCGCGCAAAGAGCAGGTCGATGCCGCACAAGCACAATTGGATCAAGCAAAAGCTGCATACAACCAAGCTGTCGCAGGGAGAGGTCAAGTAGGCTTGAAGGAGTTGGATGTTAAATCCGCAGAAGCGAACGTCATGCAGGCAAAAGGTGCGCTGGCAGAAATGGAAGCCTATGTGAACAACACCAAGCTGACAGCTCCAGTAGACGGTATTGTAAAATCAGTTGCCGTTCAAAAGGGCGAGCTGGTTTCGCAAGGCTTTACCGTTTTGACGATCCAAACGAAATCAGACAACTATGTCAAATTTTATGTGAATGAATACATGCTTGCGAATGTGAAAACAGGCGATCAAGTGAAATTGTTTGTCCCAGCCCTGAACAGAGAAGTAGACGCCAAAGTGGTTACCGTAGCTCCTGCTGCTGACTTTGCCGTAAAAAAAGCGACACAAGAACTCGGTGATCGTGACATTCGATCCTTCCAGGTGAAGCTGCTGGTGTCCGATCCGGAATTGCGTCCAGGCCTGACGGTTGAGTGGCAACTTGAAGGAGCTGGTAATGGTGAATAGTTTCTCTCACCTGTTCTGGAGCGAATGGAAAAATCTTTTTGCAAACAAGACCATTCGTAATATTCTCTTCCTGGTTCCGTTGATTTATTTGACGATGTTCGGCTTTCTGTACAGTGAGAAAAAAGTGATGGAGATCCCTACTGTGATGGTGGATGCCGATCAAACCGAATTGAGTCGTGAGCTCTATCGCGCCTTTGAGGTCGATCATACATTTCGGATCACGTCTATTGTAGGAACAGAAGAAGAAGCAATGAAACTGGTTGACAAGGGCGAAGCGAATATCGCCCTGATCATTCCTGCTGGCTTAGAAAAGGATGTGAAGGCTGGGAGAGAGGCAGAGGTACTGACTGTTATCGACGGCAGTAACATCATGATTTCGAAT
This sequence comes from Brevibacillus brevis, assembly GCF_900637055.1. NCBI lineage: Bacteria > Bacillati > Bacillota > Bacilli > Caryophanales > Paenibacillaceae > Brevibacillus > Brevibacillus brevis. The sequence continues at coordinate 3,963,795 of NZ_LR134338.1, read as the reverse complement.
ACGGCAGTACGAGCAGCGAATACAGCCATTAAGTCTGTTTCGGCAGGAACTACGCTGAAGAAGATGGAAGCACTTGGCGGCTGGGGAGAAGAAGGGAAAAACATGTTTACGGGTATCGACTATCGATACAGAGTGTTGTATAACCCGACCTTCAGCTATCTGTCCTTCATGGTATTCGGACTTGCAGGTACAGTGCTTCAGCAAGTGCTGTTCCTCGGAATCGTATTGTCGGTTGCCCAACAAAAAGAAGAGGGTACCTGGAGGGATACACTCTCTCGCCATAGCTTCTTCGCGATTACGGCGAGCAAATTATTGCCGTACTTTCTGGCAGGAACCCTCAACATGTTCCTGGCGTTTACACTGATGTTAAAAGGTTTTGCTATCCCTTATTACGGAAGCACGTTTGACCTGATGCTACTGGCTACTATGTTTAACTTGGCGGTGTTGGCTATCGGTTATGCCATCTCCTTTGTGTCCAGCAGCCAGCTCCAGGCTACTCAGATCGGGATGATGATTGCAGTACCTTCGTTCATGTTATCTGGCTATACTTGGCCACTCATGTCGATGCCGACCGGGATTGTCGCGATTGCAAAATCTTTGCCGCTGACGTATTTCTTGAATGGTGTCAGAGAAATCTTGACGAAGGGACATGGTCTGTCAGCTGTCAGGAACGACTTTGTCGTTCTCGGCTTCATGACACTCATCGGGTTGTTCGCAGCCTATCTCATTTATTTGTTGCAGATAAGGAAAATGAAGGGGAAAGTTAGTGAGCAAACGGCGGTATAAATAGCGATGGCATCGGATAACTGGGCTGCGCCAAAGCTTTGGCGTAGCCTTATTTGCGCTTATACGATGTTCCCTATCATCTTGTCATGCAATTTGGTTGTATAAAAATAACCCTTGTGTAATAAATAATCTTTCCTTTATACTTATTATAAAAAAGGCAGATTCTTCAACATTAGGGGGACTTTATGTCAGCGACTCATCTAAAGCAATTGTGCGAAGAGACGTACACCAAGTTGAAAAAGATCAGCATGGAAGTGGAACGTTTTTTGAATCAGGTTACCCTAGCTGGTCTTGTATCCGCGTCAGGTGATCCTGAAGAATTTGAAACGTATTACCGTAAATATCTTTCCGACTTGCGCCACCTTTTGGTCTACTGCGAAAATGCATACGAAAGGCTGGGAGTATCCCTCCGGCGTGCACGATTTCATGAGGAGTTTGCCGAGGAAGTATTGTATCAGGTATACCATACCTGTATAAATAACTTCTATTATCCCAAAGGTGAGGTTTACGAAGAAGATGGGCGGTTGGCCTATACAGGTCAGGACTGTATCATTTTCCGCAAGCAGGTCATCCCTGAATTGCAGCAGTTGACCTTGTCCCTGTCCAGAGTGTTCGAACCGATGCGTAATGATTTGCAGTATTACGAGACAGACTATATTGCGAAAAAACAGATGCAACAAGAAAAAACACGAGCTTAAAAGATTCGTGCTCCTATATAAAGCGAAAAAAAGGTGGAATCGACCACCTTTTTTCTTTTTGTGCTTTTTTCTCGATTAGCGTACGAACCCAGAATCAGTTCGTACGCCTTTTAGTTCACTGAACTCATTGCCCACCGAAGCGAAGCCGTTGAAAGAACTTATTGAGCAAACCGCCTATTGTTTGTGGCGGTTGTTCCGTTTTAAGTTGCTCGGCCGGCTTGGCTTGGCGAAGGGCCTGGTTCACATTGATTATACCGTACCCATATAACCGATCGTGACCAGGAGCACCGAGGTCAGTCGAGGATTGTCTAATAAGATTCATCACGTCTTTGGTATTCATATTGGGATGAATGGAACGGATGAGCGAAGCGAGTGCAGCGACATGAGGGCATGCCATTGAAGTGCCTGATAGAGAGGCGTAGTCGCTATAAATGTACGTGCTCGGAATATCGACCCCGGGAGCAGATACATCCACATAATCACCAAAGTTGGAAAAATCGGCGCGTTCCTTACGGTGATCAACAGCAGCAACAGCAATGACTTCATCATAGGCAGCAGGATAGCTAGGCTGATCACTCGCATCGTTTCCGGAAGCCGCGACTAAGACGACATTTTTATCAAAGGCATAGCGACAAGCTTCCCGCAGAGCAGCAGAGGAGGTATAATTGCCCACACTCAAGTTGATGACATCCGCTCCGTTATCTGTCGCCCAATAAATGCCTTGTGCAATGTCCACGGCTGATCCTGAACCGTCTGCGCCAATGGCTTTGATCGGCATGAGCTTGCTATTCCAGGACATCCCGGCAATGCCATCAGCGTTGTTCGTTTTCGCGGCAATGACACCCGATACGTGCGTTCCATGACCATTATCATCCTGAGGGGTGTTACTGCCATCTAAAACGTTGTAGCCTTTGACCAGCTTACCAGCAAATTCTGGATGCTTCATATCAATACCTGTATCGACGACGGCAACGGTAACATCACTGCTGCCTTCACTGACGTCCCAGCTTTGTTCCATGCCGATCAGAGAAAGATTCCACTGGTAATCATTATAGTACGTATCGTTAGGCTTCACATTGGGGAGTAGGAGATAATTCGGTTCGGCATATACCGAGTCAGGGTGTTCAGCCAGTTTTTTCATGAGCTGCTTGGTGGTTAAGCTCTTTGATTTGATAATGAGAAATTTGTCAAAATCACGTTTAATCTTGGCATCTAACGAAGAAACGAGTTGATTAATTTTTTCTTGCTTGGGGCGTGGTGAAAAGCGCACGACGACTTCATTTTCTACATAATGACTGCGGTCACGCTGGTTATGATGAAGCGTTTGAATATGGCTTTTTTTCTCCAAGTCACGACGAATGTCTTTCACCTGTTCAATGTAGTTAATCCGGGGAATTCTCGCCTGAAGCGATGTCACGTGGGGATGAGGTTCGCGCATTTCCTGCTCTGCATTCTGATTCATCCGATACGGGACAGCTACGAGACCGACCAAGGCAATCGCGGCAACAAAAGGCCAGACGCGCAAAAAACTCACTCCCTCCAGTGCTGTTATCTATATCGTGCACATGAAGGGAGTGATTATGAAGGAAATAGCTTACAGTTAACGTGACTAGATTAAACCAAGCGTAGCTAAGCCATGTTGGATGCCACTGTCGTTTACGTGGCGCGTAATCATGTTGGCGAACGGCTTTAATTCTTCATGAGCATTACCCATCGCTACCCCCATGCCAACATAGGAAAGCATCTCTTTGTCGTTCAATCCGTCTCCAAAGGCAACAGCATCCGCAGGAGATAGTCCAAAATGTTTCAAGACGGCTTCAATTCCTTTTGCCTTGGAGCCGTTTGGGGGCAAAATATCCATGCAGTGTTCATGCCAACGAATGTAAGAGACGTCATGGAATTCACCCGTGTATCTCGATTCATCAGCGCCACAGTAGAGAAATGCTTGATAAATCGGCGTTTCCTCCCAGTAGCGATGGCGATACGCTGGGTATTCCAGTCCCAACCAATCAAAAGACTCGATGATATGGGGGTGGTCCATCGCATTGGCATAGAAGTGATCTGCACTCAAAAATACCATGGGATGGGAATGACCCTCAGCCATTTGTTCGAGCTTTGCCAATGTATCTGTAGCAATTGGCGTGTGATGGATGATCTTCCCTTCGCTCTTCACATACGACCCGTTAAAGCCCACGAATGTCTCAATGCCCAGTTGCTCAGCGATTGGCATCAAATGATAAGGAGCTCGGCCGGTTGCGATCGCGACATGGACACCGTTTTGTTTTAATGTTTGTACGGCGTCCACCGTTGTTTGTGGAATGATGTGATCGGTGTTCAGTAAGGTTCCGTCAATGTCAAAAAAGACGATTTGATAAGCCACTTCATATCCGCTCCTCTCCACGCTATCTCTCTAGGTGTTCTCTCTATAAAGGTTTTGGCACAAAAAAATAGGAAAAGGAATGCCGGATGGGACACTCCTTCTCACGTCGCTATTAGAATACAGCTACATCTGTCTCGCTGTCAAATACATGACATTTGGCAAGATCCATCGCTAGTTTTACCTTCATCTTTGGTTTTAGGGCTTCACGAGAATCTACACGCGCTACCATCTGGGTATCCCCGATATTGTGGAAATAGACGTACAATTCGGAGCCCATATTTTCTACGACTTCCACTTCTGCTTCCAGCAAGCTCTCAAATGGATTTGCTTCCATAAAAGAGGCGTCACTGTAAATATCCTCAGGGCGAATACCAAAAATAACCTGCTTATTTATATAACCTTTTTCCCGTAAAGTCTTGGCTTTATCTTCTGGGAAGCGTACATGAATATTTTGCGCATCAAAATAGAGTGCCCCGTCTTTCTCGGAAAGATTCCCTTTTACAAAGTTCATCGCGGGGGAGCCAATGAAGCTCGCTACAAACAGATTGACTGGATGATTGTAGATTTCAGTCGGGGTTGCCACCTGTTGGATGAGGCCGTCCTTCATGACGACGATCCGATCTCCCATGGTCATGGCTTCCGTTTGATCGTGCGTCACATAAATGATCGTCGTATTCAAGCGTTGATGCAGTTTCAAAATTTCCGTACGCATTTGTACACGCAGCTTCGCATCGAGGTTGGACAACGGTTCATCCATCAAAAATACTTGGGGCTCACGAACAATCGCACGACCCAATGCGACACGCTGTCTTTGTCCCCCCGACAGCGCTTTTGGCTTGCGGTCTAGCAAATGCGAAATATCGAGGATTCGAGCTGCATCTTGAATTCGCTTATCAATATCGGATTTGGAGAATTTGCGCAATTTCAGGCCGAAAGCCATATTTTCGTACACATTCATGTGCGGATAGAGAGCATAGCTTTGAAAAACCATGGCGATGTCGCGATCTTTGGGAGCCACATCGTTGACACGGCGATCGCCTATGTATAAATCACCCTCCGAAATCTCTTCCAGACCTGCAATCATGCGCAGCGTGGTAGATTTTCCACAACCAGATGGTCCGACTAGAACGAGGAATTCGCGATCTTGAATTTCCAAGTGAAAATCGTCAACTGCCGTAACGTTGTTTCCATATCGTTTATAAATGTGGGAAAGACTTACCTTTGCCATGAAAAAGGCACCTCCTCGGGTTTGTGAAGAGAGCATAATCTTGGATGACTGTAATGGTAGGGTACCAATTCACTTGCAAGATGGATACGGACAGTATATACGAAATGTTTTGTTAATTTTGACGAAAGAGAAGGTATAGCTGCAGCATGACGGCATCAGGAAACAATCGCGGGTCTAATCCAGTTTGTTCCGTCAGCTTGTCCAATCGATACAACAGTGTATTCCGGTGAAGGAAAAGCTGCCGGGCTGTATCACTTACATTCAATTGTCTGGCGAACAACGTATCTAATGTTTCCAGCTGTTCCTCTGTCATGTGCGGAACGGTTATGACAGCGGCCAGCTCGTTGGCGATTGCAGCTGCTATTTCTTTGGGGAGAGAAGCTGCCCATCGTTCTAATGGATAAGACCAATCTCCAGCGACCATCATCTGTGGCCGATAAGATTGAAGGGCACGAGTGAGTGATAATTGACGTACAAGAGTGTCACCCAACGCAAGTGGACTCGTGATTGGCGACCCGACAATAAGGCGAACGGGTTCCATCCATTCCATCGAAATCAGATCATGCAGGCCAGATGCCCACTCCAAAAGCTCAGAAGCCGTTTTTTGGTGATCGAGCATGGAGACAGGGACGATGAGAAGGGCATGTGTTTGTGTCAACGGAATGAAATCGGGTACTCCTTCAAAAAAATCTTGCAACAAGGGCTGCAAGGAATCCCATTCTCCCGGGCGATCTGATCTGCATCGCTCCAATAAAAAGGAGACGCGCGCTTCTTTCCACGGCCATTTTGCTTCCAGCTGAGCAGGGATCGCTACAGGGGAGCCAGAGACAATGCCCGAAAGCCAATTGGATATCTGTTTGGGGAGAGGAAGCGTTGCTGGATCATCCACATGAGGAAAAATCAGATCCAACAACGCTCGGGCTGAAGAATGCCACGATGCCGTTTCGATAAGGATCAATGTCATCACACTGTTGCTCGAATGGAGGGCAACTTGCTCCCAGCCTTTTTCTACCCAATCCTGCAGGGCTTGTGCTGCTTTTGTTTGTGAGACTTGTACATATTCGATAGGTAAATTTGTCGCTTGTCGGATGTGCTCGACATCTCTCTTCCATTTTTCCACAAGGTGACCCCCATCTCGACACGAAAGTAAGGCCATTATACCTTAGTCGAGGGCGAGCGTGGCAGCTGTTTCTTGTAGAGCCGGGGCTGGAACGGCCATCTCGTTACATGGAGCATCACTGCCCAGTACATGCAAAGTTATCTCAGGACGGGAACGCAGACGGATGTTTACTCCTGTTTGTCCCAGACCCTCACTGATATAAAAGAGACGACCATCCATCTCGTGAAGACCTTTTACCATGTTCAGCTTCGGCAGTTTCCCCATCGTTGCAAGATGAAAGGGGCGAGGCCAATGGATCTGCCCTCCGTGAAAATGTCCTGACAGCAAATAATCGTAAGCATACTCTTTCATATGCAAAACTATATTAGGATCATGAGTCAAGACGAGCCTTGCTCCCGTTTCGGGTACACCTGAAAACGACTTGGTCAAGTGGCTGTGACGGGTACTGAAATCATCCACACCAATAATGTGCAACGGTTGTCCCTTGTGATAGACCGTTTCATTTTGGTTGATCAAAACACGACAGCCAATTCGCTCAAGCTCAGATTTTAGCTGCGCGAGCTTTTGAGGCGAGAGGACATAATCATGGTTGCCAAAAACAACAAAAGTTCCTAGTGCTGGATTTAGCTGCTGAACGGTTTGCACAAAAGAAACAGCCTTCGGAATGTTTTTTTGTCGATCAAGCAAATCTCCAGTAATTGCTATCAGGTCCACCTGACGATCCGAGAAATCAGCGACAACTTGTTCGGGTTTTACCGACAAATTTTCCATGTGCAAATCAGACAAATGCAGTATCGAAATCGGCTCAAAATCATGAGGATTTTGAATGCGCAAAGACTTTTGCAAAGCGACGGTTACATCCTTTATTTGAACATCAAATGTATTGCGATAGGCTCGAAAAAGCAACAAGGCGATAGCCCCAAGCAAAATAAGCCAGATCATCATGGTAAGCCATCTCCTTCGCGATAAGAATACAATCATTATACAAGAAAATGTTCGCAATCGAATAAGTAGGTTCTGGCAGGAGGAATTATGCAAAAAATGTAGAAATATTATGAATGTTGCGTAGTGAGAAAAATGATCTAGAGTGGGAGAGTGAAGACATGAACGTGGAGAAAATTCCAGCAACGGAAGGCCCTTTTAATTTGGAAAATTATGACGAAGCATATGCGAATTTTGATTGGGCAGATGTAGAGAAACAGTTTTCTTGGTATGAGACCGGGAAAGTAAACATGGTATATGAAGCCATTGATCGACATCTCGCTACTGATCGGAAAGACAAAATCGCTTTGATGTACAGCAATGCGACGAGAGACGAGACCTATACCTTCGCGCAATTAAGCGAGCTATCCAATAAATTCGGAAATGTTTTGCGGAATTTGGGTATTGGAAAAGGGGACCGCGTTTTCGTCTTTATGCCGCGTTCGCCGGAGCTTTATGTAAGCGTTTTAGGAACGATCAAGGTTGGCGCAATCGTAGGACCTCTGTTCGAAGCGTTCATGGAAGCGGCAGTGCGTGATCGCTTGGAAAATAGCGAAGCAATTGCGATCGTAACGACACCAGCACTCTTGCCACGCATTCCCGTAAATGACCTGCCTGCGCTAAAACACGTAATTGTTGTAGGAGCAGAAGAGGAGCTAAAAGAAGGTCACATCAGCTTTGAAAAAGCGATGGAAGAAGCCTCCTCCGAGCTGGAAATCGAATGGGTTGATCGTGAGGATGGAATGATCCTCCATTACACCTCAGGCTCGACGGGCAAGCCAAAGGGTGTTCTGCATGTTCACAATGCCATGATCCAGCATTACCAGACTGGGAAGTGGATTCTCGATTTGAAAGAGGATGACGTTTATTGGTGCACAGCAGACCCAGGCTGGGTAACAGGTACTTCTTATGGCATTTTTTCACCGTGGTTGAATGGAGCGACTATCGTCGTACGTGGTGGACGTTTCACTCCCGAAGACTGGTATAAAGTCATTGAGAAAAACAAAGTATCGATATGGTTCAGTGCTCCAACTACGTTCCGCATGTTCATGGGGGCAGGGGATGAACTCGTCAAGCAGTTTGACTTATCCAGTCTGCGTCATGTCCTGAGCGTTGGCGAACCACTCAATCCAGAAGTCGTTCACTGGGGCATGCGCGTGTTTAATCAACGCATTCACGACAACTGGTGGATGACGGAAACAGGCGCTCAGCTGATTTCTAACTATCGCTGTATGGCAATCAAGCCTGGATCGATGGGCAAGCCGTTCCCAGGTATTTATGCAGCGATTATCGATGACCGTGGTAACGAACTGCCGCCGAATCGTATGGGGAACCTGGCAATTCGTAAGGGCTGGCCGGCCATGATGAGACAGATCTGGAACAACCCAGCGAAGTACGAAGAATATTTCAGCATCCCAGGCTGGTACGTATCCGGAGATTCAGCATACAAGGATGAAGAAGGCTACTTCTGGTTCCAAGGCCGTATTGATGATGTGATCAATACTTCCGGTGAGCGAGTCGGTCCGTTTGAAGTAGAGAGCAAGCTCGTGGAGCATCCAGCAGTAGCAGAAGCGGGTGTCATCGGCAAACCAGATCCGGTTCGTGGTGAAATTATCAAGGCATTCATCTCACTGCGAGCAGGTTATGAGCCAAGTGAGGCGTTGATGGAGGAAATCCGCAAGTATGTAAAGGAAGGACTGGCTGCACATGCTGCTCCTCGCGAAATCGAATTCCGCGACAAGCTGCCAAAAACACGTTCCGGAAAAATCATGCGCCGCGTCTTGAAAGCGTGGGAATTAGGTCTTCCGACTGGTGACCTGTCTACCATGGAAGATTAATCACAAAGTAAAACCATCTCTCGAAAATATCGGGAGATGGTTTTCTTTTGTTAGGAATGGCTATGTTGCTTATGATCATGCGGATGGGCGTGGTCATGGTCATGGTCATGATCGTGGTCATGATCGTGGTCATGGGAATCGGATGTTGCCTGGCAATGTAAGTCACTGTGTGTAGTAGACGAGTTCTCAATTTGGATGGTAGCGTGTGTAATGCCGAATTCTTTTTCCAAAAGGGCCAGCGCGTCATTTAACACAGGGTAGCTGGGCAAATCGTCCTCAACAACGAGGTGGCATGTCAGAGAATCAAATCCGGAAGTAACCGTCCAAATGTGGAGGTCATGCACTTTGATAACTCCTGATAGCTGACTGAGTCGCTCTTCCACTTTTGTTGTATCCAGCCGTGAAGGAGCGCCTTCCAGCAAAATATTGACGGATTCTTTCGTTACGCGCCATGCGCTCAGCATGATCAGGATCGCTACGACGATACTGATGATCGGGTCGGCAATGTACCAGCCAAATGCCCACATCAAGATACCGCCCGCGATTGCACCTACGGAACCGAGAAGATCGCCGAGAACGTGAAGATAGGCACTGCGTACATTAACGTTATTTTTGGTATCACCACGCATGAGTACAAAGGCTGCAGCAATATTTGCCAAGAGACCTACACTGGCGATGAGGATCATGGAGCCACTGGCAACCTCAGGCGGATTCCACATGCGTTGGAATCCTTCCCAGAAAATGAACAAGGAAATCAAAACAAGTGTCACACCATTGGTCAGTGCAGCCAATATTTCAAAGCGTTTCATCCCGAATGTTCTCTTTGCCGAAGGTGGCCGTGCAGCGAAATGAACAGCGATCAAGCTCAACAGTAGCGCTAATGCATCGCTTAACATATGCCCAGCATCAGAGAGCAATGCCAAACTATTGGTGAGGAAGCCCCCGATGGTTTCTACAACCAAAAATACAGCAATAATGAGGAAAGAAATGAGAAGAGCTCGTTTGCTGGCTCCTTTTCCATGGTGATGATGATCGTGACCATCTCCATGATCGTGATGGTGAAAGCCCATGATTGTGTCCTCCTAATAAAAGAATCATATTTATAGATGCTCTGCTAAATAAAGCGCGTCATTCCCTACACCGCCCATAAGTGCTGATCCTCGTGTATGCTGCCAGGGCAGCCCGAGAAAGGATAGGCCAGAAACTTTTGTTATCCCTCGATGATGAATCGGTCGGCCATGGGAATCGAGCACATTAGGAACATTTAGCCAATCGTAGTTCGGTCGAAAGCCGGTAGCCCACAATATGTTGTTGACCGTTGCTTGTGTTCCATCCGCAAAAGTAGCGGTATTTCCGTTCACTTGTACTGCTCGGGAAACCAATCGCAATGCTCCGGTTCTGGACAGTTCGCGGACCTGTTTTTTGTAACCGAATATCGGATCAGGTGCTTGACTCATTTTTTGTCCAAGCCAGCTGGAGCGGGGGGCATCGAGTAACCCGAGTGCCTTCATGTAATCAAATATAGGTTTTCCAAAAATAAAGAGCGGCAAGTAAGAACGTGATTCTCCTTGTGAAAAAACAACGGGGCGATGAGCGGCGAGCTCTACTGCAATTTGTGCCCCAGAATTGCCGCTGCCCACGACGAGGACAGGACCGTCAATGAGTTGGCTTTCATTTTTATACTGTTCGGTGTGCCATTGACGAATGGTACGGTCCAAGCTGTTTGCGATAGCCGGGATATAGGGTGTATGAAAGGGACCCGTAGCTATCACTACCTGGTTCGCAAAGAGCATGCTGTCTGGTGTCCGAACCTGAAATCTAGATCCGGTATGGCTTAGTTCCAAAACGGTTGTACCCAGCATGACTGGCAATTCGAAATGTTTCGCGTACAATTCCAGATAGTCTGCTGCATCGTCTTTGTTTGGGAGTGTATGCGGCTCTCCTGGGAAAGCGAGACCAGGTAGATGATTATATTTGCGTGGTGTAAAAAGTACGAGTGAATCGTACCGCTGCCGCCAACTATCACCGATCCGTTTGTTTTGCTCCAAGATGACAAAGCGGCGATTTTTACGCTTGAGTGCATATCCGAGAGCAAGTCCTGCCTGTCCTCCGCCAATTATGATGACGTCATAGTCGTTCATGATTTGGGCCTTCTTTCCAGTAAGGGTTAACTAAATCATACCACATTCATTATTATATTCAAGTAATTATTTGAATGTTTGTTGAGCATCAGCAAAAAAAGGCCGTCACTCATAGTGACGGACCAGTATAAAATCCAGTGGATTTACGGTTTTGATTGCTTCAATTCGGCAGCATGCTCAATACCACACATGATTAAATGACGGACATGATCATCATCGAGTGAGTAATAGACGAGCTTGCCGTTTTTGCGGTACCGGGCGAGGCCCATGTTTTTTAGCAAGCGCAGATGGTGAGAGGTATTGGGGATCGAACTATTGATGGTTGCTGCGACATCACAAACGCATAGCTCTCCTTCAAGTGCAAGCGCGTAAATGATTTTTGCTCGCGTATCGTCTGCGAGAGCCTTGAAGAGAGGGGCGACACCTTCCGTTTCCATCATTCTGGGGCGAAGCCTGTTTACTTTATCTTCATCGATCGTTTGTACTTCACAAACCTCTAGATCAGTGGGAATGCGCTGAATGTCTTCACTCACTTCATTCACCCCGAACCGTTCCATTTTTCACCATTATAAGACGGAAAAAGGGGGAAGGGAAGGCTGTACAACCTGTTCATCTTGAAAAAAAGTATAAGGACAAGAAGGAAATTTAAATGTCTGTATATAAATAGGAATGATACCTATTTGTAAAAAGAGAGGAGAGAACTCCCACTTGATTCTGAAGATTCGCCAATTCCTGTTTGAAATAATCGGGGCGCTCCTGCTTGGACTAAGTGTCGTTTGGTTATCAATGGGCAGAGACAGCAGCTGGTTTTCCGGTTGGAGAATAGAGTGGTCCCCTTTGTGGCTTGATGTGAAAACCTTTTTCCTGAGTATTTGGCTGGAAGCAATCCCGTTTGTCCTCTTGGGTGTATTCTTTTCTGCGTTTATCCAGACGTTTGTGACAGAAGAGCAGGTGAGGCGCTGGACACCGAAGCATCCACTCGTGGCCCTGCCGTTTGCCGGATTGCTCGGGTTTTTGTTCCCCGTATGTGAATGTGCGATTATCCCAGTGGTTCGTCGCTTGATTCAAAAAGGGATGCCGCTGTCAGTCGGGATTGTTTTCTTATTGGCTGGACCGATTGTGAATCCCGTTGTTTTGTCATCGACCTATGTCGCTTTCGCCCGTCAGCCGGAAATGGCTCTCTACCGGGGCATTGCGGGATTCGTTGTTGCGCTTATTGTAGGCATGCTTGTCTTCCTGTTTGTCAAAAAAAATCCGATACGGCATGGCATGGAATCGCAAATCAGTCATGAAGCCGACCATGTGAAAGGGACGAGTGGAAAGCTGTCCTCGACATTTGCCCACGCGGTGGACGAATTTTTTGACATGGGAAAATATTTGTTGTTTGGTGCATTTATCAGCGCGCTTCTACAGGTATATATCAGCCGGGATACGCTCATGGACATTGGTCAAACACCACTCACCTCCAATTTGGTCATGATGGGGATGGCGTATTTGTTTTCGCTATGTTCAGAGGCAGATGCGTTTATCGCTGCTTCCTTTGCCAATACGTTTTCAAGCAGCTCGTTGCTTGCCTTTCTGGTGTTCGGTCCCATGCTCGATTTGAAAACGACGTTGATGCTATTTGGAACGTTTCGCTTTGGTTTTGTTGTCAAACTGGTCGTGGCTATTACGCTTTTGGTCATTTGCGTCACCATGCTTATACCGATGTAAGGAGGAAAATATGGATCAGAACAAATTGAAGCGTCATCATGTCATGCGCAGTCTGATATTGGCGGGCATTACAGCATTGTTGGCCTATTTGATCCTGTCGGAAACGCTCAGTCACTATCTCGCACCGCGTTTGCACATGTTCAGTTATGTCACGCTCGTCATTCTAGCCCTGTTGACAATTGTCAGCATACGTCAAATTTTTGTAGGCAGTAGCGTTTACGATTGCGATTGTGAGGAGCAGCACAAAGTACCGCGTACACCTATGGGCTCCCTTTTGGTTTATGGCTTGTTTGTGCTCCCCATTGTGATGGGATTTGTCATGCCGGATAAAATTCTTGGCAGCGATGTAGCCGAGAAGCGGGGGATCACGCTACTCAGCAATGATGTACGAAAGCTGGCGGATGTTACGGCGAACGCGAATGCAAATGCAAATGCAACAGAGAATGAGAAGCAGACAGCAGAGGTAAAAGAAGATGCCGAGCCAAACGTAGAAACACAGCCAGAGGCTACCAAGCAAGTAGCAACACCTCCGGTACAAGCGACAAACGACGAACAATTGCGGCAGCGATTCTCGAACGGGGGATTTGGTGACTTTTACACGGATATCGCCGTCTTTTTACATAAACAGCCAGTGATTAAGCTGGATGACAAAGTGTTCCTGGACGGTCTCACCACGATGGAGCTATATGCAAAAGAATTTGCTGGAAAAGAACTTGAGACGATGGGATTTGTATATCGGCAGCCTGATTTTACGAAGCAGCAGTTTGTCGTAGCGCGTTTTTCCGTCACCTGCTGTACAGCAGATTCCAGTGTTTATGGCGTACTGGTGGAAAAGGAGGACGCGAACAAATGGGCAAAAGACAGCTGGGTAAAAGTTCGCGGAAAGCTCGAGCTGCGTCAGGTAGACGGATACGACATGCTCGTTCTCAAAGCCTCTCAGGTTGAAGCTGTCTCCGCCCCGAAAGATCCTTATGTGTACTATAGCTTTGAAGCAGCACCAGACAGTTAAAATACGGGGGAAAACGAAATGATCGTACGACTAGATTTACAGGATGAACAAACGGTACAAAAACTTTGGAACATGCAGCAAAGAGCATATCGTGTAGAGGCGGAGCTAATTGGAACGGAAGATATTCCTCCCCTGCGAGAATCAGTAGAACAACTGAGAACATGTGGAGAAACGTTTTTTGGCTACTTAGCGGAAGGTGAGCTTGCAGGGGCTGTTTCTTTTGTGATAGAAGGAGAAACGTTAGATATACATCGGATGATCGTGGACCCTGTTCATTTTCGAAAGGGGATCGCGAGTCAATTGCTTGCCTCTGTCCACGAGCATGGCTGCAGCAAGATAGTCGTCGCGACTGGTTCCTTGAATGAACCGGCCGTTCGATTGTATGGAAGACATGGATTCACTCTGGCGGATCAAAAAGAAGTGAAGCCCGGTCTGTGGCTATCTTTTTTCGAGAAAGGGATGAAGTAAGTCTCCGCACATCCACTGCTATCGATTGCTTGACACCAACTTCCGTTGTTAGTATATTGGTTACAACGAGGGGTGGTACAATGAAAATCAGTAACAGATTCACCATCGCAGTACATATCCTGTCGCTTATCAGCGTCCGTACCGATCATATGACCTCAGAGCAAATAGCAGATAGCGTGAATATTAATGCGGGATATATTCGGCAAATCAGTGGGCTTTTGAAAAAAGCCGGATTAATCGGAGTGAAGCGTGGATCGGGTGGAGCTTACTTGTTAAAAGAACCAGGTTCTATTTCTTTATACGACGTGTATCAAGCCGTCGATGTTGTCATCGAGGGTGAACTCTTCCATTGGCATGAAAATCCCAATCCAAATTGTTGGGTTGGATCAAATATCCATGATGTTTTGGAAATCTATTTATTGAAGGCACAGCAAGCTATGGAAGAGGTCTTGCGAGCAGTCTCCATCCATGAAATTACTGAGATCATGATTAGAAAAAAAAATGCTTCTTCGGGAGCATAATTTTTTCGACTTCGTTGTAAGTGTTTTACTAACAACGAGCCCACCTTCTCAAAAAAATGATTACACAAGGAGGATTTAGGAATGGTTAGTTATGAAACTGAGATTAAAGAACTTCACTGGGATCAAGATGTAAATTCATTTGTTCAACTCATTCCAAACATCATTTATTCCGACAAAGGGAACAACCCTTTAAAGCTAAACTTATTGGTATATAGAAATCCGATGGATGCCTTATTTCATCGAGAGGGTAACAAAGAGGTTTATCCATTGATTATTTATTTGCAAGGTTGTGGATGGGGATGGAGCGACCAAGATTTGTTCGCCTTTATCCCGCAGCTATCCGAATTTGCCAAACGCGGGTTTGTCGTTGCAAGCGTGCAATACCGCCTTAGTTCAGAGGCTATTTTTCCGGCTCAACTCGATGATGTGAAGGACGCGATACAATTTCTAAAATCAAATGCTGCGATGTACAACATAGATCCAAGCAAAGTAGGTCTATGGGGAGATTCCTCTGGTGCACACTTAGCTTTACTAGCAGGGTTAGATGCTTTGGGATCAGAGGAAAATCAATGTGTGGTTCAAGCAGTTGTGGATTGGTTTGGGCCAACCGAATTACTGTCCATGAGCAAATACCCTTCTGTTTTTGACCATGATTCTCCACATTCTCCTGAGTCCAAGCTAGTGGGAGGAGCCATTCAAGAAAATCAGGCGAGAGCAAGAGAAGCGAGTCCCATCGAGTATGTTCGTCCAGATGCTCCGCCCATATTGATTATGCATGGTGACGCAGATGATGTAGTGCCCTATGAACAAAGCGTTGAATTTTTTAATGCATTACGCAGAGCTGGAAACAATGCATATATGTATAAGATTAAGGGAGCAGGGCACAACGGTTTCACACAACAGCAAACAATGGATGTTGTTAAAGCTTTTTTCGACGAACATTTAAAATAAACGCTAGTGACCTAATAGAGTAGCATCTCATAAAAAAGGAAGTCCCGTCTAAAATTAACGTGCACCCCTTAAAGTAGACATTGGAAAAACACTCTGGTGTTAAAACCGATGAATATTTTAGGGGGAGTTTTTTTCGTGGCTAAAAAGGGGCCAAAATTCCAGTCATTTCGTTTTGGCGGAGTTGATGAGGTAGTATTGTTTTAAGAAAAATGAAACGATCAGGTAGGGGTCAACGTAAAAGGTATCATGAAGGATTTCTTGTTTTACAGCCAAAGATCTTGTACACGGAGGATTAAAATGTGAGAAAACAATGGGTTGGCAAAATCGCTATTGTATTAGGGATGGTGCTGTTTGTTCTGCAATATTATTTTCAGACCTTTGAATATAACTATATTTTAATAGGGCTAGGGGTGATTCTCTGCCTGTTGGGAGGGTTCCTGGTTTCGGGCGATTCTCCCAAAAAGGAAACAAAGATGTGATCCTGTCAACATTTTCCGGACTCATTCCGTAGACAGTTTTTAAAGGTTAAGATGGTGATTGGACTGGATAAAGATTACTGTGATACCTTTCCACGATAAGGCGAAAGCCCGCCCAAAGTGCTTGGGACGGATAGAGTTGCACAAAACAACCCGGAGGACGGGCACTTTTTCAAGTGTCTGTTTCCGGGTTTTCTTTCTTTTTACAGCATACGCTTATTTGGTATCATCTGTTTCTTTCTGTTGGTCTTCATAAAACCAGAGAGGATCATCGCAATCCTCATCACCATTGTAGTTGATTAAGATTTCTTCACCCGCTTGAATATCCGTATACGCATAAAAATCAAACGTGTGGTTGTCGAAGTTAATCTCATACGTGGCATTTGGCGTGTAGGAATGATTAAATAGCATGCCATAGCCTAACAAGAAGGCTGTGTGATTAGCACCGTACTCAAATGCATAATCCGCGAGTAAGGTTTTCTCAATATGCTCATGCTCTTCGTTCAAATAGGGCAGCACGGGCGCTTCATGAATCAGGTCGCCTTTTCGGATATCTTGCGTTGCAAATACACCTCTATTTAATTCTCCATTGCTTAGTTTGGAGGTCTTGACTTCGATCATGCGGATCACCTGCATTTCTTATGTCTGTGGAAAACGTATCTTTCTAAGGATGACAGTTGATCGAGCAGAAAGCAATGCTTTTTGTTTTATTTTTTGACCAAATGATGGCGAACCGCATAAGCAGCGAGCTGGACGCGATTAGCCAATTGCAGCTTTTCAAGAATGTTTTTTAGGTGGTTTTTCACAGTGTTTTCTGCGATGATCAGCGCCTCGCTTATTTCTCGATTCGTTTTTCCAGCTCCCACATACATGACAATCTCTCGTTCTCGTGGGGTTAGAACATCTGGAACCATTTCATCCGTCGCCTCTTCTTGGCGGAACCGGTACATGAGCCGGGTTGCCATTTCGCGAGTCAACTCACTGTCCTCGCCGAGCAAGGCATGCAAGTAGTTTATCCAGTCGTCAGGCTCTAAATTTTTCAGCAAGTAACCTTGGGCGCCGAACTGAATGGCCGTGATCAGGTCAGCAACGTCATCGGAGACGCTGAGAATGACGACCTTGATGTGCGGGTATGCTTTCTTGACCTCGCGGGTCGCTTCGAGTCCGCTCCATTTCGGCATGTTGATGTCCATGAGCACAAGATCCGGTTGTATTTGTCCGCATAAGAGAAAGGCTTCCTCGCCATTTTGCGCTTCTCCGATGACTTCAAAAGAGGGATCGGGATCAAGCAGGCTGCGAATGGCCATACGAGCCATCGGGTGGTCGTCGGCGATCAATACACGGTAAGCGTTCATTGTATTTTTCCTCCTGAATGAGAAGATAAGCGGATGATCGTACCGCCTGCCGGTCGCAACTGAATATCGATGGATGCGTTCAACTGGCGTGCTCGCTCGCGCATCATGGACAAACCGTATTTTTTCGTATCGGGAGAAGGGTTGGAAATCCCAATGCCATCGTCCTCAACGGCGAGAACCCAGCCAGTTGTTTCATCTGTCGTCAGGTGAATCCAAGAATGCTTGGCTTGAGAATGCTTGCGAATGTTTGCAAAAGCTTCTTGGATGATCCCAAACAGTTGTACTTCTGCGGTAGGAGTAAAAAAGCCGTCTTTGACATGCAATTCACTTACGACATCAATTCCAGATAAAGCGCTCCATTGCGCCAGCCATTTCTCAAGGCGTTGATCCAGACTGCCTTCTTCTGGCAATGAGCGCAAGTTAAAGATGGCTTGGCGTACATGATTGTCGATAGTAGAAACAGCGACCCGCGCATCGTCCAAGTGCCCCTGCTTCAGCTTTACGTTGAGGAAGAACAGAGACTGCGCAATTCCATCGTGTAATTCGCGGGCAAGGCGTTCCCGTTCTTCATAAACAGCGCGACGAGCTTGTTCCTCGACAATTCGTGCATTCATTTGTTTCAGGGTGTGAAACATCCACGTAGCGAATAAAAAAGAGAGAAAGAGCGTCAAGAGGGTAATGTACACATTTCCGGCTTCCATAGACATATAAGGCAGCAGAAAGTCGTGACGGATGAATTCAAAACCCCCGATGATGATGGTTGGAATCAAAAAGGTCAACCAATAAAAGATCCGATAGGACATGCAGATGCCTCCTTGCATGACTGTTGGCAAACATTCCTTTAGTATACCGAATGGGACGAGCGGATGGTATACTCAGGTGAGAAAAGGTGGAAAGCAGGAGGGAATGTCATGAGCACGATTGCGAAAGCATTGACGATAGCGGGTTCAGATAGCGGTGGGGGAGCTGGGATTCAGGCAGATCTGAAAACCTTTCATCAACTCGGTGTGTACGGGATGAGTGCAATCACCGCAATCACTGCACAAAATACATTGGGCGTAGCAGGCGTTTATCCGTTGCCGATAGAGGCGGTTGCCCAGCAAATGCATGAGGTGCTGCGCGATCTTGGCGCTGACGCGGCGAAAACGGGAATGCTGTTTAACGCTGATATTATTCATGCTGTTGCGGAAGAGGTCAAAGCATTTGGCCTGAAAAAGCTGGTGGTAGACCCGGTGATGATTGCCAAGGGAGGATCAAAGCTACTTCTGGATGAGGCGATCGTTGCCCTGAAAAAAGAGTTGTTGCCTTTGGCGGAAGTCGTCACACCTAACTTGCCGGAAGCAGAATGCTTGACTGGCATGAGAATCGAGACGACAGACGATATGCGCGAAGGGGCAAAAGCGATGCATGCGTTAGGCGCCCGCAATGTCCTGATGAAGGGTGGACATATGCAAGGGGACGTTGTCGTTGATATTTTGTTCGATGGTACCGCATTCCATGAAATATCCCATGAGCGTATCCATACACGCCATACGCACGGAACAGGTTGTACGTTTTCAGCGGCTCTTACAGCAGAGTTAGCAAAAAATACACCGCTCATCACTGCAGTTGAAAAAGCAAATCGCTTTATTTTCGAAGCGATTAAGACAGCTCCGCAATTGGGTGGCGGGCATGGGCCGACCAATCACTGGGCGGTTATAGATTAATTCGACGAACAAAAAATGAATGCCCCACAGTGATGCAGGTCACGCAATCACTGTTGGGGCATTTTTTATTTGACTTCAATAGAAAAAGTACCTTGAAGTCGTTCAGGATAGCTGGACAGAGGAAAGGAATAGGAAGTAGGCGTACCTTTGTTTGTTTTTCGCTTGAATAGCATGGAATAGTTTTGAATAGATGCATCCTCTGTGGAAGAGGAGGTCCCTTGGACATAATCATATTCATTTCCCAGATCGTCTGTCAGGTCATACCCTAAGGAGATATGAGAGTGGTTATCTTGTGGCGGAACCTTCAAGGAAAAGTCCATGCCAACGACATCATCGACTTGACGCAGCGCCGTTAATTTTAGGCGATCATTCGGCACTTTTGTTAATGTGCCTGTCTTCGCGTCGATTACGATTTGCAATTTATCTTTGTCTATGGCACGAATGCCATTGGCTTTGAGAATAAGCTTTTTGGGTTCTACAAAATAAACACTCTCCAGATGGTATACCCTCCCATTCTCACCATTGTCCCGAACAGGAACGCCATTTCCCCAAAAAGCGAAAGTTTCTCCTTTTTCATCTTCGAGCCTTAACTTATCAAAATCAAATACGTGCTTTTTGTTAGCTGGATCAAAGCGAATGCTAACTTCAGTCTGAGTAGGAAAGACTGCGATTTGTTCAATCGTGAAGCGCTGACCGTCGATCGTTACTTCCTTCATCACGGGGTACACTTTTTTCTCAAAGGTCTTGAATTTGTTTTTATCTACAGCAAAGTCGATCAAGAGAGGAGTCTTTTGTTCGAGATTATCGATCTTTAGCGTGACCTTTGCAGTCATCGCTTCAGGTATTTCAGTGGCTTCTTCGATGACAATATCAATACGATTCTGAATCACAGGGTCTTCGCTCCCCATGCTTGACCAAGACACACCGTGTTTCCATTCTCTTCCTGTTTGGTCTAACAACTCGATCTTATGCAAGCCTACTTTTTTATCGGTAAAAGAATGCTTTAGTGTATAGAAGAGGACCATCCGTTTTTCGTCGGCCAAAACTTGATCGATGGTAAAAGTCACATCTTCTACCGAACCACTGGCTCCAATATTTTGAACGAGGTTATGTTCCACAGCCAATTGCAAGCCTTTATCATCCCGAAGAAACTCAACGATCCTTTCCATTCCAGGAATCGAGCTGACATAAGCAGCAACAGCAGGCGAAAGGCGAACGGAAAAAATAAACACGAAAATGAACAAACAAGCAACCAGACTAGAACCAACGCGTATCCACCGATTGCGGTTCCGATTTTTACGCAGCTCTTTTGCTTGTTCCATCCCTCTTCGAATGTATTGGTCAATCTCAGCGGGAACCATGAATGGACTCGCATTCTTCTTTTCATTTTCACTCATAAAGCTCACCAGCCTTTCCCGAGATCTTTGCGGAGTGCACCCAAAGCCTTATGCAGCCAAGTTTTGATGGTACCTTCCGGATGACCGAGTACTTCTGCAATATCGCGTATCGTCCGATCTTCAAAATATTTCAAAATAATGATGTGGCGATAATTCGGACTGAGACGAGCGAGAGCCTCTTCGATTTGAATACGCTCGACATTCTGGTCGTCCATAGGAATACTTGCGCGACTTTCAACGTCATCCTCCATGGGATCCAAGATGATCCGTTTTCGCCGCTTTTGTTCATCCAGACAAATATGAATAAGGATGCGCGTCAGCCAAGTACGAAAATACGCAGGCTGTTTCAATCGTGCCAGCTTGAGATAGGAACGGCACGTCGCTTCCTGAATGGCTTCCAATGCATCCGTCTCGTTACGAAGAAAGGCGAAGGCGATTTTATATAATTGTTCTTTATGAAGGCTGACGAGTTGAAAAAAGGCATCATCATCTCCATCTTTTGCGCGTGAAACGAGCTGTTCCAGATTCACTTTTTCCCCCTCCTCTAGCATTAGACGGCGCAGGTGCCAAAACGGTTTTCATAAAATGTCTGCCAAGGCGCTTTTTTTTGAACCAATCGCCCGTCCACTGCTTACTGTAAAAGAAAGAAGTGTGTAAGGATGGGGTGCAGGTGCATGTGGATCAAATGGGTTACGATTCATGAATCGTATGGCCTCCCGCGGATTGCTCAGGAATGTCGGCGTTATTTGGAAATGAAGGGGATTCGTGTCAGGCTTTTGTCCAGACAGACCAAAAAAGCAGGACATGTCTATACACTGCAAGTACCGCTCGCTCAACAGGAGCAAGCAAAGGCGCTGCTACGCGATTTTAAGAACACTCTGAAATAACGGGCACAGCCATACTTCCCCTTACGTCCAGTCGAATGGCACGGGCATACTAGGTGAAGGGGGGATGATGGATATGGGAACGACCCTTTTGGAAAGACCTGAAAAGACGGAGCAGAAAGGCAGCAAGCTGTTTGTTCCAGATTATATTTTCGTCGAGCCAAATGCACTGAATTATCCACTTGGTCAAGAGCTGTATCGCCATTTTCAAAAGGAAGGGATTCCGATGCAGATGACGACCAGTCATAATCAGGTCCGTGGCATCCCTGGGGATACGGAAGTGGAGAAATATCGCAATGCGAAGCGGACATTGGTCATTGGTGTACGCAAAACATTGAAGTTCGAGACCTCCAAGCCTTCCGCAGAATATGCCATTCC
This sequence comes from Brevibacillus brevis, assembly GCF_900637055.1. NCBI lineage: Bacteria > Bacillati > Bacillota > Bacilli > Caryophanales > Paenibacillaceae > Brevibacillus > Brevibacillus brevis. The sequence goes on along the minus strand of NZ_LR134338.1, from coordinate 3,941,765 downwards.
ACTGGCAACCGGATGTGCTGCCCACTGTCACTATTGCTATTTGAACACAAATATCGGGACAAAGCCGTATGTTCGGGTGTACGTCAATACAGATGAGATACTTGCGCAGGCCGAGAAGTATATCCAAGAACGCCCAGGTGAGATCACTCGTTTTGAGGCAGCCTGTACATCCGATCCAGTTAGCATTGAGCATCTTACGGGCAATCTGAAAAGAGCAATTGAGTTTATGGGCCAGCAGGAGTTTGGGCGGTTGCGCTTCGTGACCAAGTTTCACCACGTGGATTCCTTGCTGGATGCCAAGCACAACAAGCATACCCGATTTCGTTTCAGCATGAATGCCGACTACGTCATCAAAAATTTCGAACCAGGCACCTCCAGCTTTCATCAGCGACTGGAGGCCGCAGGGAAGGTAGCCAAGGCCGGTTATCCACTCGGCTTTATTTTAGCGCCTTTGTATTGGTTTGACGGATGGGAAGCAGGGTATACCGATTTGCTCGAAAGGCTGCGTTCACAGTTGGTTCCCGAAGCGATGGAGGATTTGACGTTCGAGCTGATCCAGCACCGTTTTACCAAGATCGCCAAAAGCTTGATCCTCCAGCGCTATCCGAAAACGAAGCTGGAGATGAAGGAAGAAGAACGCAAGTACAAATGGGGAAAATATGGGAAAGGCAAGTATGTCTATCCCGACATCCAAGCAAAGGCGTTGCAGGCCCATTTGGAAAGTGAAATTGCCCGACTGTTTCCGCAAGCTCGCGTGGAATATTTTACGTAAGTACCAGACTGCTCTTGATGAAGAGCAGTTTTTCTTTTTGAAAAATGAGTACCAAATGATACTAAACGACACAATGCGAATGTTTTCGACAAACGCTTACATACGTGCTAGAATATGGAGTGCTCTCATTTTCTTGAAAGGAATCGAAGCATACATGAAGTCCATATTGATTACCGTTGAGGGACCTATCGGTATTGGGAAAACCTCTTTATCGCGGGAACTAAGCCGTGCATGCAACTTGCAGCTACTGGAAGAAATCGTCTACGAAAACCCGTTCCTAGGCAAATTTTATGAAAATATTGCCGAATGGAGCTTTCAGCTCGAGATGTTTTTCCTCTGCAATCGTTACAAGCAGTTGCAGGATATACATTCACAGTTCCTGAATCAAGGTATTTCCGTTGTTTCTGATTACAATATTTTCAAAAATACGATTTTTGCCAAACGGACGTTACAAGGTGATAACCTGCCAAAGTACCTCAAAATTTATGATATCCTGACAGAGGATTTGCCTCAGGCCCATTTGGTGATCTACATGACAGCTTCGATTGAGACCGTGATGAAGCGGATTGCGATGCGAGATCGTGAAATGGAGCGTAGTATGGATGTCACCTATATGGAGAACCTGATTGCTGACTACAACGAGTTTATGGAAGCGTTTGAAAAGCATCATCCGGATACGCCTGTCATCAAATTCGATTGTGACGATTTGGATTTCGTACATAGACCAGAAGATTTGAAGGTTGTACTGGATCGAATTGTGCCACGAATTCAAGAGGTGATGGGACAAGAAGGATAGGGAACGAAGGAAAAGTAAGCATGGGGATAAGGAGTTGCGTACATGTCGAGGTTTCAAAGCAGCACGCTTCGTGAAAAATACGGGATACCAAACAACGCAGTGATTACGATCGGGGGGACAGTAGGGGTAGGAAAATCCACCTTTACACATGCCTTGGCAGATCAGCTCGGATTTCGTGTGTCCGTAGAAAAGGTTGACAATAACCCGTATTTGGGCCGTTACTATAACGATTTATCGCGTTGGGGCTTCCATTTGCAAATTTTCTTTTTGGCAGAACGCTTTAAGGAACAAAAACGGATGTTTGATTATGGCGGCGGTTTTGTTCAAGATCGCTCCATCTATGAGGATACCGGGATTTTTGCCCGCATGCTGTACGAGCAAGGCAACATGACAGAAGAAGATTACCGCACTTATACAGAACTTTTTGAAGCGATGGTTATGACGCCTTACTTCCCGCACCCGGATATTTTAATCTATTTAGAGGGAAGCTTCGATGATATTATTGGCCGCGTAAAAGAGCGCGGGCGTCCGATGGAGCAACAAACGCCGGTGGATTACTGGCAGGATTTGTTTGGCCGCTATGATAGCTGGATTGCCTCCTTTACTTCCTGTCCGATTTTGAGAGTCAATATCAACGAATACGATGTTGTGGAGGACCCATCTTCGGTAGAGAGCATTATTGCTCGGGCTGCTGAAAAAATTCGGATTGGACGAGCTACCCGCTTTTCATCATAAAAACCCTTTGCAATGACAAAAAAGCACCCCTGCATTTTGCCGGTAAGAGGCGGAAGCAGGGGTGCTTTGCTTTTATTTTGCGCGATATCCTTCCAAGAGAAGGGTCATCGCTGCTGAAATTTCCTCAAGCGACTTCTCATGATCAGGCGTCTCCGAAATCCATAGCACCGCTTCATTCATCGCACCAGACAGCAAATGCGTCAGAGCATCGATGGAAACGGGTCGTAGGCACCCTTGCTCCTGCATCGTTTGAAGCTGCTCCTTGAGATGCCGCATGGAGTTTTCCTCGTCCATTCGTCGCCACGTTTCCCACCCGATGACAGAAGGGCCATCGATAAGCAATATCCGCTTGTTGCGATGTTCGACGGCCGAGGAGACAAAGGCCAAGCAACCCAAGATCAATTGTTGCCAAGGATCATCACTTTTCGCAGCTTCAGCTTCTACGCGCTCTCCGATTTCTTGTTGGACAGAAGCCAGTACTGCCTGAAATAATCCTTCTTTGCTCCCAAAGTTATGGTACAGTGCGCCACGGGTCACCCCGGCTTGTTTCACGATGTCTTCCATGGCGGCATCCGCGTAGCCTTGTCTGGAGAACATCTCTCTTGCCACTTCGATCAGTTTTTGTATCGTCTGCTGTTTTTGCTCTGCTTTGGACATCTTCATGTTGTACGATCTCCTTACTTATTTCATGCCAGATGAAACAGGATCAACATAACTGTCAGCAAATGCTTCAGTAGGCGGGATTACCTTTATGATATCAAGCAAAATGCCATTCGGATCGGATGTAATAAAATGCCGCTGACCGAAATCCTCGTCTCTAATGTCGAGATGGAGAGGAAGACCTGCTTTCACAATAAGTCTCTCGTATTCAGCGTCAACATCATCGACTTCGAAATTAAGGATAAGACCGCCATCTACGGGCTTTCGGAACCCTTGAGGAATCGTGTTGTGAGAAGGAGCCAAGATGGCTAGCTCAAATGGCGGAGTGCTGCTCTGATTTTGCAGGCTCACATACCAGTCTGCTTCGAAAACCATTTCAAATCCAAAGTGCTGTTGATAAAACTTCGAGCTAGCCTCAACTTGTTCTGTCAAGATAACAGGATAAAAGCTGTTCACTTTCATTATGGATCTCTCTCCCTCACGATTGGATGAGGTTAATTTAACATACATACAGTATGTATGTAAAGTGCTTTCTCTATTTTACAACAAAGCTTCCCTACACTTTGCCACATGCAAATCGGCTCCGGATAAACCCCGCTGTGGTATAATAAGAACATCTTGGAATTAAAGGGGCTCAGACATGGCAGAAGAATGGTTTGAACGCAGCTTTCGCGAAGATTATGTGCTTGTGTATCGTCATAGGGACGATTCGGCAGCAGATGGAGAGATCGCTAATCTGTTGGAAAGATTGCCGGTAAAGGACACAGGACGCGTACTTGATCTTTGCTGCGGGAGCGGGCGTCATTCGCGTGCGCTGGCTCGCCGGGGGTATGAAGTAGTTGGTGTGGATTTGTCGCCTGTTCTCTTACAGTTGGCTGAGGAACAAAACACCTATCCACAGCTAAGTTTTGCCCGCTGTGACATGCGCGACATTCCGTTTCACGAAGAATTTGATATCGTGGTGAATTTGTTTACCAGCTTTGGTTATTTCTCCACCGATGAAGAAAATGCTAACGTTATTCGTAACATGGCACAAGCGCTCAAAACAAAAGGTGAAGTGGTCATCGATTTTTTAAATGCAGCGTACGTTATCGATAATCTCGTGCCGCACTCTACGAAGGAAGTCAGTGGGCTGTTGATTAAAGAAGAACGCTGGATCCAGGATGGATTTGTGAAAAAGCGGATACTGATTTCTGACGAGTCATCGAACGAACCGCGTGAGTATATGGAGCAGGTTCGCTTGTTTTCTGCTCAGCAAATGATGGCGATGCTTGCAGAGGCGGGATTCGAACAAATTCAAGTATTTGGAAATTATCAGTTTGACGAATATGTGGCCCATGAATCACCTCGAATGATTTTTTATGCCGTGAAGCAATAGGGTGCGGATAACCTGTACGTCTCGTGAATATGATGGTGTAACAACCGTTCATCGGGTAAAAGGGGGCATTGCTACAATGAGCAAGCTGTCTTTGGAACAGGTCAAATTGTATCTGAGCAAGGTACCTGGCTGGAAGCTGGTAGAAGACCGAATGGCACTATCACGCACGTACCACTGTCGTGACTTTTCCACTGCGATCAGTTTCGTCAACCGGGTGGCAGAGATGCTTGAGCATGACAATCAGCACGTGGAAATTCATTTGGCAGGGGGAACGGTCACATTTACGTTAGCCACCCGCGAGGCAAAAGGTTTAACTGGCAAAGATTTTGCGTTAGCCCAGACCATCAGCAAAGTGAGCTAACAGGCAGAAGAGAAAGAGCCGCTTCCACAGCGAAGCGGTATTTCTTTTTGGCTTTTTAAGAGCTACTTTGTTATGATGGGCAGTATGAACCATTTCGGAGGGATTACAAGATGGACATTCAACAACACGAGCAATTGATTCAACTGTTGGCGGAGTATAAAAATCAAAAGACTTCCGTGACTTTTACCCAATGGGATACCGAGAGTGAAGAAGAGGAAGAGGTAACACAGTTTCAAGCTCAACTCCTCGAAACCAAGCTGACTGACAATGAATTTGAGGAAAAAGATCTCCTGCTCGTGTTTACGACAGAACAGGGCGAAGAAATGGAAATCCTGATGGAGATTCCGGGTGATGAAGTAGATTTGGCTAGCTATGAGGAAGGCCATTTGCGCATTTTTGGAACAGAAGCGGAGATTGTTTTGCAAAAATGAAAACGAAGCGAGCTTTTCGTTATGTAGGTACGCCCGATTCCATGTCTGATAAAGAGGCGTACCACTGCGAAAAATATATAAAGAAAAACAAGCATTCCTTGGTGAGAGCAGGACAATATTTGGTTGATGTAACAGCCCTCCACGCTTTGTTTCACTTGGACTGTTGGAATTGCAGGACGGTCCATCGCGAGACCTGCTGTGAGGGTGGACAACCGTACGCTGTAGAAGAATGGCAGATTCCGATCATGGAGGGGGAAATCCCCTCTATCTCTGCTGGACTTCAGGATGAGTCCGAACGCAATCATTGGCTTACGCATGGGGTATGGGATCGCAATGAGCGTCCAGGAACCATTCGCATGCGGCATGGCAATTGTCTTTTTTATCAAGAAAACAATGGGCGTTACGGCTGTGCGATCCATGCTTATGCCGAGCAGGCTGGTCGTGAAGTTGAGCCTCTCAAGCCATTTAGCTGTCAACTGTATCCAATTGATTTGATTGATACAGGGGAGGGGATTCTGTTAACGGCAGTTACCAATGAAACGTCGTCCTTTTCCAGATGGGGTACGGATTATTTGGAGCAGTTTTACTGTGCCAGCCCGGCTCGCCGAGAGCTTGCCACGCACATAGATGACAAGCTGTTTGCTTTAGACGGCTATCGCCCAGCCTATGAGTGGAATCTCCCTTTGTTACGTTACATTTTGCAAGAAGAGGCAGAGAGAATAGAAGGCATGCTTGCGAGCAGCTATCAATTGGAACGTTGAATGCCTTGTGATATGATGATGTATGCATCAAGTAGATTGATAAAGGAGCAACAGCGATGAACGTCAAGACAACTCAAGAATCTCGTACAATTCAGGCATCACTGGTTCAGCCATCTGATACGAATTACCATGGGACTATTTTTGGTGGTACGATGATGGCTTATATAGATGAGGTAGCTGCAATCGTTGCGATGCGACATTCGCGTCGCCCTGTTGTGACAGCATCGATTGACTCGATTGACTTTCTTGCTCCCGTGAAAATGGGACATTCCATCTGCCTGGAAGCGTATGTTTCGTCAACAGGCAGAACGTCTATGGAGGTTTTCGTAAAAGTTATCTCGGAAAATCTCCAGACTGGCAAGCGCATTTTGACCGCGACATCTTTTCTCACCTTTGTTGCCCTGGATGAGGAAGGGAACCCGACTGAGGTGCCAGCCATTGCCCCTGAAACAGAGGAAGAAGAGAGATTGATGGCCACTGCGGAAGAGCGCAAGAAAATGCGCAAGGAACGAAAAGGGAATCTGCAAGATTTTGTGAGCCAATTGAACATCGAGAAAAACATATAATTTTTTTTAGTCTTCACCCTGAGCGAACATTCGTTCAGGGGATTCTCGTTTATCCATAATGAGGAGGAATCGGGCAATGAAGTACCGCAGATTAGGAAAAACCGACCTGAACGTATCCGTAATCGGTGTAGGTACCTGGCAATTTGGCGGGGAGTGGGGAATGGATTTCTCCCAAGAAGCTGTTGACCAGATTCTCGACAAAGCAAAAGATCTCGGCATCAACTTGATTGATACAGCAGAATGCTACGGAGATCATCTGTCTGAACAGCTTATCGGGGGATATTTGAAAAAAAACCGCCGCGAAGACTGGATTGTGGCGACGAAATTCGGACATCATTTTCATGACAAATTTTCGCGAACCAATCATTACGGAGCAGCTGAAGTTCAGCAACAATTGGAAAAATCGCTGCAAGCCTTGCAGACCGACTATATTGACTTGTACCAATTCCACTCGGGACCAGACGAGGCTTTTGACAATGATGACTTGTGGACCTACCTCGACAAACAGGTGCAGGCAGGAACGATCCGTCATCTCGGCCTCTCGATTGCGAAAAATGACAACATGCATCAAACATCTGCCGCTACCTCGGTGAATGCAAAGGCAATCCAAGTGGTGTACAATCGTCTGGATCAAAAGCCGGAAGAAGGTGTTTTTGCTTCCTGCCAGCAGCAAGACCTGGGTGTGTTGGCTCGCGTTCCGTTGGCGAGTGGTTATTTGAGCGGAAAGTATAAGCCAGGGTCTGTATTTGGTGGCAACGATGTGCGGCATCGACACGATCAGGAGCATGTCAACAAGCTGCTGCTCCAAGTAGAAGAAATCAAGAAAAATGAAGTTCCAGAAGGTATGGATATGGCGCAGTGGGCATTGGCGTGGTGCCTCAAGCATCCGGCTGTCACTACCGTGATCCCAGGCAGCAAGAGCCCAGCGCAGGTAGAGGCGAATGCCAAAGCAGCTGACTATGTGAGCGATGAGCATCCACAAGCGACGTCGAAATAAAAAGGAATCGTGCTATGACAACTTCCAAAAAAACGGTAAGAACTTGCGCGAATGGTCATTCATACATGAAAAGTAGTGATTGTCCGACTTGCCCAATCTGTGAGCAAGAACGCAAACCGGATATGGGATTTCTTTCTCTGCTCTCGGCACCAGCAAGAAGGGCATTGGAACACAATGGCATCACTTCCTTGGAACACCTCGCTAGTTACAGCGAAAAAGAGATCCTGAAATTTCATGGGATGGGGCCAGCATCTATGCCGAAACTTCGGACAGCATTAAACGAAAAGGGATTGTCATTCAAGAATGAATGATTGGGCATAGCAAATAAAAAAGGAGGAGTCGCGATAGGATAGCGGCTTCTCCTTTTTCTTTTAATCTAAAAAGCGGGATCTGATCTGCGGGGTAGGAAGCATGCATTGTTCTGCTTTGCCCATCCACCGATAACGATTTCTCGCCACCCAATCATAAATCGGATCGCGGATAGGTCTAGGGATGAGCCGAGCTGCGTTTGACAACAGAGGCCATACACCTTGAAGCTTGCGGCCAACGTGCAAGATCGCATCAGACTTTGTATATAGCTGTCCGTTGGCAATAAAAACCACGGAGGACATGTCTTTTTCCTGATAGCTGTAATGAGACAAAATTTCCTGTGCTCTCTGTGATTGCAAGGAAGCAAAGTGAATGTGCCCATGCGGATCACGCTTCAAAATAAACTGCACAGCACCGTGGCACAGATGACAAACCCCATCAAACAGCAACAGGTAGTCAGGATGGTCCAGTTCTCTGCCTGCTTTCATGAGACAGCCCTCCATACGTCAAGTGGTTTGGTCTACATGCTTATCCTTAGCTCCATCATAGCAGAGAAAGACAATGGTTCCTATACACGAACGATTATTCCGTGACAAACGCGAGTGTCCCTTGCTGGATCAGCTCTTCAGCCTTTACGAGATCAGGATGCATTTCGCGGTCTTCATGCAGGCGGGGAATCACTCGGCGCAATTGCTGATAGGCTCTCGCTGTGCCGGTCCCGAGATCTCCCGAACCAAAATCGATAGCTTGTGCTGCTGCCAAATATTCAATGGCAAGCACCTTGGTGACATTCGATACGATCGTGCGAAGCTTGCGAGCAGAAGTCGTTCCCATGCTGACATGGTCCTCCTGATTGGCAGATGATGGAATCGAATCGACCGATGCGGGATGGCAGAGCACTTTGTTTTCAGAAACAATGGAAGCGGCTACATATTGCGTGATCATAAATCCAGAATGGAGCCCGCCATTTTCGGTTAAGAATCCGGGAAGCCCACTTAGCTGTGGATTGACGAGACGTTCGGTGCGTCTTTCGGAAATATTTGCCAGCTCGGCGATGGCAATGGCAAGAAAATCAGCTGCGAATGCCATTGGCTGACCATGGAAATTCCCGCCGGAGATGACATCGCCTGTTTCTGTAAAAAGGATAGGGTTATCGGTGACGCTATTGCATTCACGAGTCACTGTGGTCCATACATACTCCAGCGTATCACGAGTTGCACCGTGCACTTGCGGGAGGCAACGAAGGCTGTAAGGATCTTGGACACGTAGCTCACCCTGCGCAGTCGTTCGCTTGCTGCCGGATAAGTGCTGGAGCAAGCGCTTTGCTGATTCCTGCTGTCCTGGATGCGGGCGGACGAGATGAAGCTGGGGATCAAACGCTTTTGGAATTCCACGCAGCGCTTCAATCGTCATCGCCGCAATCAATTCAGCGCTTTCAAGCAGAACTCGCGAATCATACAAAGCGAGGCAAAGCTGTGCAGTCATCGCCTGTGTACCGTTAATCAGAGCCAGACCTTCTTTTGCCTCCAGTCGAATTGGAGAAAGACCCACTTCACTCAGTGCTTCTTTGCCGGATAGCCGCTTGCCATTGACGAGCGCTTCACCTTTGCCGAGCATGACCAGTACCATATGAGCGAGAGGGGCTAGGTCGCCACTGGCACCAAGGGATCCTTGTTGAGGAATAATCGGATGAACCCCTCGATTGCATAGTTCTACAAGCTGAAGCAATGTTTCTTCCCGAATGCCCGAATACCCCTTTGCCAATGCATTAATGCGCAAAGCCATCATTGCACGGACAACTTCATCGGCATAAGGGTCTCCCATCCCGCAAGCATGACTCATAATCAAATTTTCTTGCAGCTTGCTTACGTCTTCATCGTGGATCATGACATCAGAGAATTTTCCGAAGCCAGTGGTGATTCCGTATACGACTTCCTGCTGCGATACCATTTTCTCTACCATGGCACGTGAAGCACGAACACGATTCAATGCTTCTTCGGTCAATTGGATGTGTGTGGCTCTTCTTGCAATGGAAACAACATCTTCAATACGCAGTTGATCCCCATCTACTTTTACAACGTTTGCTTGCTGATTCATCTGTAATTTCCTCCTTTAGCAGAGCAGAGAACGAAAAGAGCGAGGGGTTAGGATATGATATCCTAACCCCTCGCTCGAGAGCATGTATGTGATTGGATGAAAACGTGTAAGCCTGCATTCGTCGCGGCATACGTTCTTCCTCACTTTCGTTCATGTGCAACTGTCTGATTATTTTATCTATTGCTATCATTGTATCAAATGCCTACGTGCAGTCAAGATGATCTTGTCACGGCGGCTTCCCTAGAGAGGAAAAAAAGGGCTTAGTCCATTTTTTCAAACTGGGCGAGAGTCGTCTCTCGAGTTGGATAAATGTCATACCATGTACTGTGTTATTTCATCCGAAAGGACGTGTAGATCCGTGGAAAAGCGACGTAAGATGCCGCCTATGCCTACCGCACTCCCAAGGCGTCCTAAAGAAATGCCGAAGCCGCCTTCTTCAGCGATGCCATTGCCGTCTCCATCGATGCCGTCACCTATGAAGCCTTCTCCTGAAAAGCCCAGGTCGGAAAGTCCAATCAATCCGAATCATTCCATTCCTGCGCGCCCAATGCCGCAAAAACCGATCATGCCTGCTCCCAATCTGGCTAACCCGAACGTGCCAAACGTAATGCCGCCAAATCGGATGCCAGCGAATCCAATCCCACCCAATCTCATGCCGTCGAATCCAATGCCAATGCCACCGAACCGGATGCCAGCAAACCCTATGCCTAACGCTTCACCAAATGTAAGGCCAAATGAGAGCCCGAACTTGAGGCCAAATGTAAGACCCAATGTCAGACCAAACGTGCGGCCAAATGAGAGTCCAAACATGAGACCGAATGTTAGACCGAACGTAAGACCAAACGAAAGTCCAAATATGAGGCCAAATGTCGGACCGAATGTAAGACCAAATGTAAGACCAAAAGTGCGGCCGAATGAAAGTCCAAACATGATGCCAAATCTAAGACCGAATATCAGGCCAAATATCAGACCAAATGTCAGGCCGAATGCGCGACCGAATGAGAACATTGGAAGGGAACTGGAGCTGTACCTGTTCAAATTCCAGTTCCATATGGACCGGATGCAGTACTTCCGCCACAAGTGCGATGAGCATCGTGAAAATCGCCGCAAATACATGGAATACCGCAGACATTTCAAGCATCATGAACGGAGAATGCATCATTATCATGACCGTTGCCAATTATGGAATGACGGTAGCAGTTCCTTTGGGAGAGGTTCATCATCTTCGGGTGGCAGTAGTTCTTCCTCCGGATACACTTATCGACATAGACGGGGTCATAGACGAGGGCGTGGGTGTGACTGCGGATGTTCATTTTGAAACGCATGAGGAAGGACGCCAGCTAATTAAGCGGCGTCCTTTTCATACTCATTTCGTAAATGCTTCAACAGCGACTCCTTTTTTCTTTAACTCGCGTCTTAAAGTAAATAGAGCATCATCTTTGTTTTTGCATTCCAATATGATGTCCACATTGTAATCCGCAAGCGCACTGACAAATGTAAGGAACGCTTCTGGGTCAATATCGTCTGCATGAGCCCGAAAGTCATTCGCTGACTTAGGTGAGGACATATGCATCTTTGGTGTTCGCTCTCCCCAGGTTTGAATAATGCGTGGAAGGTATTCCGTCCAATCCTCGCCATCAGAATGGCAGTTGTGGTGGTGAATATCGAGCACCATCGGCACACCGATCCGTTCGCACAGCTCCAGTACCTCGCGCATGGTAAAAGACGTGTCATCGTTTTCCACGACTAAACGTCGCTTGACGTTTTCGGGAAGCCGCTCGAAGTTGGATGCAAAACGATCGAGAGAAGAGGCTTTGTCTTCGTATACCCCTCCCACATGAGTCACCAGGACGGAATTGTCGTCGAGTCCCAGTAAATCAAACACTTTTGCATGGTAGGAAAAATCGGCAATCGTCGATTCCAGCACAGAAGGCTTGTCGCTGTTCAATATACTGTAATGTCCGGGATGAGCTGTCAAACGAATACCATGATTGCGGATATAATTCCCTGCCTTTTGGAAGTCCCATGCGAATTCTTTTGCCCAATCCCATTCAGCTGCTACTGGATGAGTAGCAAGCGGAACAAATTCGGAAGGAAGTCGATACAAAAAGATGTTGTTTTCAACATTATAAGCAAGCAAATCCATTAAATTGAAAAAGTTTACCTGCATAACTTGCCGCAGTTTTTTTAATCGGGCTTGTGGGTCTAATTTATTTACTTGGGCAACTGTCGTTTTTTTGTTTGGATTGTTTTTCGTCTTTACACTGATGCAGGCATAGCCCATACGGATCAAGGAAATCCCCCTCCTTTGCAGCAGCATTCCTTTGTAGTATCTCCAAAACGGGAACGTCGCGGCTTCTTGCCAGGGAATTATAAAACGGATAAGATGGGAGAATGTCACAGGCACGCCTACAACCTTTCCGTGAAAGCGCGGACGTTCCTCGTGAGTAGACTTCGGTAGAGGTTTTTGAAGGAGAATGCAATGAATAGTCTTGACCAATCCTATAGTATGACTCTGGTTTTTCTCTCCTATTTTATTTCAGCAATGGCGTCATACACAGCATTAGATCTGGGCGCACGTCTCCATTATGCAAAAGGCAGGGGACGTGTGTTTTGGTTATGTGCTGGAGCCGTCTCCATGGGGCTGGGTATTTGGGCTATGCATTTTGTTGCCATGCTTGCCTTGCATCTGCCGATTGACGTCCATTATGATAACCTGATTGTATTTTTCTCGATTGTTTTGGCCGTTCTATCATCAGCGCTTACATTATGGATTGTAAGCGAGCAATCCATGTCCAAAACAAGGGTAATAACAGGATCGGTTGTTATTGGGTCTGGTATCGCTGGAATGCATTATACAGGAATGGCAGCGATGATGATGAACGCCAATATTCTGTACGATTGGCTATGGTTTACCGTATCCATTTTCGTTGCCATCCTGGTTTCAATGGTTGCGTTGATTCTTACGTTTCAATTGCGTTCGGTGGATCCAGTAAAAGGTCTCTGGCGTAAAATTTTTGCAGGGCTGTTGATGGGGGCAGCCATTACCGGTATGCATTACACCGGTATGTACGCCATCACATTCGTCGCTCACGAGCACCTGACAATCGCAGTGATCTCGGATGATGACTCGGGGCTGATCGCTACCATGATTGGTATTGTGATCGTGTTGATTCTGGTCGTGACCTTGGCTTCTGTCTACGTGGACAAGCAATTCGCAGGGAAGACCTTGCGCGTGCTGGAAAGTGATCAACGCTATAAATCGCTATTTGAGCACAATTACGATGGGGTGATCTTTTACTCGATCGATGGTAGCCAAAGCGTCATGAATCCTGCGGCGATGCGATTGACAAAGGAGCAGAGCTTGCCTCTCGAAAAGTTAATGGCGATGTGTACTTCTAGAGATGCCGAGCTCATATCGACACATTTTATAAATGCAGTGCAAGGTGAGGCGCGCAACTACGAGATTACCTTGACCACGAGCGAGGGGCGTCAGCTTCATTTGAATATGACCCATACCCCCGTATTTGTCGATCAGCAGATTACGGGCGTATTTGTGATTGTACGAGACATTACCAATAAGAAAGAATACGAGGCAAAAATCAATTATCTCGCTTTTCACGATTCGTTGACTGGTTTGCCGAATCGCCGTTTTGTCGAACAGCAACTGGATCAGGTGATCATGGAGGCACAGAGAACGGATCAGCAAGTTTACGTACTGTTTCTGGATCTCGACCATTTCAAACTGGTAAACGATTCCTTGGGGCATGATTTTGGTGACCTATTACTTCAGGAAGCTTCCTTGCGTTTGCAGGATTGTGTGGGTGAAAAAGGATCGGTGAGCAGGCTTGGCGGAGACGAATTCATGGTGATTCTTACGGATGTCACGGAAAAAGAAGTATTTTCTATGGCGAATGAAATCAACCATAGTATTGAACAGGCCTTTTTTATCCACGGGCAAGAGCTGTACATAACGACGAGTATCGGGATTTCTCGCTATCCAGCGGATGGGCAAGACAGAAGTGTCTTGATGCGTAACGCAGATGCGGCGATGTATGCAGCCAAAGACAAAGGGAAGAACAGTTTCCACCTGTATGTACCGAATCTGGAGCAAGCAGTGAATGACAAAATGAATATTCAAAATGAATTGAATCGCGCTTTGGCCAGGCAAGAATTTTTATTGCATTACCAGCCACAGGTAAGTGCCAAATCAGGCGCAATTGTTGGTGTAGAAGCGTTGATTCGTTGGAATCATCCTGAACGAGGCTTGCTTTTGCCAGACCAGTTCATCTCTGTAGCAGAAGAAACCGGGTTAATCGTACCGATTGGAGAGTGGGTGCTGCGGACGGCCTGCAAACAGAACAAGCAATGGCAAGAACAAGGACTCAAGCCGCTTCGGGTGGCCGTTAATCTTTCTGCGCGTCAATTCCTCAAACAAGACTTTACCCAGATGGTCGCTGAGATTCTGGACCAGACAGGGTTGGCACCGGAATACTTGGAGCTAGAAATTACAGAAAGCAGCATGATCGACGTCCAACGCGCCACACAGGCACTTAAGGAACTGAAGCGATTAGGGGTGCATGTTGCGATTGACGATTTTGGAACGGGCTACAGTTCTCTCTATTATCTGAAAGAATTTCCGCTGAATCGTTTGAAAATAGATCGCTCGTTTGTGCGCGACATGATCGAACAGCCTTCCAATCAGGCCATCGTGTCCACGATTATTTCCATGGCGCATCATTTGCAACTGCATGTGATTGCGGAAGGGGTAGAGACAAAGGAGGAGCTTGCATTTTTGCAGGAGCATCTGTGTGAAGAAGTTCAAGGCTATTTATTCAGCAGACCGTTACCGAGTGAAGATGTAGCGTTCTATTTGCAGGCCCAAAAAGGCGCTAGTTAAACAAGAGGAGCAGCTCTCGTGAGTTGCTCTTTTGTTTTGCATTTGCCAGCCAAATGATGTGGTATAGCTGTCAAATTGGCACGTAAAATGTACTATTCCTGCTATCTTGTCAAGGAATTGCATCTAGGACGAAAGGAGGGGGAGAATGCTGGCTCTAGGTGTCATCTTATTGCTGTTTACCATTGGAGTTGCGATTGCCATCGGGTATCGGGCAAACGAAAGCGTCCGGCAATTTGATGAAAGCGCGCATGAGAGCTTTATCGGTTCCCAAGCTGAGAAGGGAAGGGAGGGATAATAAAGTGCGGCAGGAAAAAGAACAGCAATTACTCGAGGACAAGAGAGACCTGAACAAGTTTGGTTATGCGCAGGAATTACTGAGGGATATGGGTGGCTTTTCGAACTTTGCGATCTCATTTTCGATTATCTCTATTTTGACTGGTGCGGTATCCTTGTACGGGCACGGATTACTGTATGGCGGGTCTGGCATGATGGGCTTCGGATGGACCTTGGTAGCGTTATTCGTCATCCTGATTGCAGCATCGATGTCTGAACTCGCATCTGCGATCCCTACAGCCGGAGCCTTGTATCACTGGGCAGCTATTTTAGGAAGCAAACGGTGGGGCTGGTACACAGCGTGGATCAATCTCATAGGCCAGATCGGGATTGTCGCAGGCATTGACTATTCGTTCTCTTTGTTTGCAGATCCGCTGCTCGCGAGCGCGTTTGGCTATACCTCAACAGAAACGACCACGTTAATCCTGTTCGGGATCACGCTCCTTTTGCACGGTACGTTTAACCACATTGGAATTCGACTCGTTGCCCGGTTAAATGACTTCTCCGCTTGGTATCATATTGGCGTCGTCGTCATACTCGTCGGAAGCCTCGTCTTTTTCTCCCGTCATGATTTGCAACCGCTTGATTACCTCTTTCAAGTTGGTCAAACCTTTTCAGACAAACCGTACGCAATTGCTTTTTTAATTGGGTTGTTACAAGCCCAGTGGACGTTTACTGGCTACGACGCATCGGCGCATACGATTGAAGAAACCATTAACCCGCGGGTTCGTGCTGCTTGGGGGATTTATACGTCCGTGGCCTTTTCCTTTATTTTTGGATTTATCATGCTTGCTTTTGTCACCTTATCCATCAAAAACGCAGCGGCTGCGAGTGAAGCGGAAAATGCATTTATTTATGTGATTAGCGAGGCATTAGGCGGCACATTTGGTTCGGTTGTGCTGTGGCTGGTCACCTTTGCGATGTGGTTCTGTGGCTTGGCGTCGATTACTTCCTTTTCGCGAATGTTGTATGCGGTTTCACGTGACAAAGGAATGCCGTGGAGCCACCAATGGGCAGAAATATCGACCAAGTACAGAACGCCGGCAAAAGCAATTTGGCTGGTTATCATTCTTTCTTTTGCGCTTGCCTTGTTCGATTACATCGTGAAAAGCATCAATCCTAATACGTCGTATACCACTTTGGCATTTCTTACAGCGGTAAGTGTCGTTGGGCTATATGTCGCCTACGGGATTCCCTTGTATCTCAAGCTCCGGGCAGAGTCGCGAGGACTATTTCAGCGGAAACATTACGGTCCATGGCATTTAGGGAACTGGAGTAAACCCATCAACGTGTTGAGTCTGATTTGGATCGTCTTCATCTCGATCATGATGGTGATTCCACCCAATCAAACTGCTGGGTATGCCTTGATTGCCATGTTTTTGGTGCTTCTGATCATGGATTTGGCTTATTACCGGAAGCATTTCAAGGGCCCGCAAGCTGCGCTGGGAAATTCGGAGGAAGACATTAAACGTCAGGAAGCAAAATTTCGGGACTCCTAATGGAAAAGAAGTTCCGCTTCATGAAATGTGAAGAGCCTCCCTTATGTCAGTATTGGCATAGGGGCTTTTTTCTAGAAAAGCTTCCAATCTAGCAGAGTAAATGTTTTTATTGTTCCAAATAGTATATTTTACATGGACATTATCGATAGAAAATTCTAAAATAACAAATAAATAGACACATACGGATGCAGATTCGACAGCTTTGTCCTCGTGGAATGGACATTTGTTATTTTCATCGTTCCGTGATAGAATTCACAAAACGATATTTTTTTTAGCTAAACTTAACTGACTCGGAAAATTTTGAGGAGAAAAACAAAAAAAGGAGTGATTGTGTGAGTTTGGAAACGAAGAAATGGGCGGATGAAGTAGCTGAGCAGGTAGTCTCATGGCGACGATATCTCCATCAGCATCCAGAATTGTCGTTTGAAGAGGAGAAGACGTCCCAATTTATTTACGAAACGTTGGAATCTTTCGGGAATTTAGAGCTTTCGCGGCCAACCAAAACGAGTGTGGTCGCTCGACTGATCGGATCACAGCCAGGAAAAGTTCTTGGCATTCGCGCTGACATTGATGCTCTCCCCATTCATGAAGAAAATGATGTGCCATACGCATCTGGAAAAGCTGGCGTGATGCACGCATGCGGACATGACGGTCACACAGCGATGCTGTTGGGAGCCGCAAAAATTTTGTCCCAGTACAAGGATCAAATCAAAGGTGAGGTTCGTTTCTTCTTCCAGCATGCCGAGGAGCTCCCGCCGGGTGGGGCTGCCGAAATCGTAAGAGCTGGTGCAGCGGACGGACTGGATTCGATCATTGGCATTCATTTGGCATCGTACATGCCTGTCGGGAAATTCGGTGTTCTTTACGGGGCACTTACTTCATCGACAGATCGCTTCGATATCAAGATTCAAGGAAAAGGCGGGCATTCCTCGCAACCGGAAGCATCCGTTGACCCGATCGTTATTGGGGCACAGGTTATTACTGGATTACAACAAATTGTATCCCGCAATGTGAGTGCGTTGGACAAGGTCGTTATTTCGGTGACGATGCTGAATGCAGGGACAGCGTATAACATTATTCCGGATTCGATGACACTGACGGGCTCCACACGCTGCTTCGATGCGGAGATTCGCAAAAATATTCCGATGTGGATTGAACGAATTGTCAAAGGAATTACGGAAGCGCATGGCGCAAGTTATGAATTCACGTTCTCACATGGCTACACATCGGTTGTCAATGACAAGCAGGTGACCAAGCTGATGGAGGATACGATCCGCGAGCGTTGGGGAGAAGAAGAGATTATTTACATTGATCCTTTGATGCCGGGTGAAGATTTCTCTGAGTATTTGAAAAAAGCTCCAGGCTGTTTTATTCAATTGGGTGCTGGCAATCCAGACAAAGGCTTTACATACCCGCATCATCATCCACGCTTTGATTTTGATGAGGATGCAATGGTACGCGGTGTGGAATTGTTTGTTCGTGCAGCTCAAAAGGTCGTCATGGAGTAGAGCGAGATAGAATGAGGGGGATGTTGTATGGCAGAGGCACGCGTCAATGAGTACAAGCTGCATTTTATCGTACTTATTCTCGTCGCATTGACAGAATTTATCGGGACAAAAAAAATCAGTATAGGCATCGGGGTTATCGCTCTGTTTCCGATGCTCTACGCGCTCGTTTTAGGCGGGGCAATCAGCTGGCCTAAGTTTAAATTTTTGAGCGAAAAAGAAATGAACGTCGCAGCCAATATTTTGGGTGTTTCGTTTTTGATCTTTATTGCGAAGCTGGGAGCCAATATTGGTCCTGAGCTGCCTAAGCTACTCGGCTCTGGTGTATCCTTAATTGTCCAAGAGATGGGACACATTGTAGGGACAATTGCACTTGGTTTGCCAGTCGCATTGTGGCTGGGTCTGAAGCGTGAAGCCATTGGGGCTACATATTCTCTCGACCGTGAGCCAAACTTGGCAATCATTGTAGATAAGTTTGGAGCAAACTCTGCCGAAGCTCGCGGCGCGCTGGGTGTATATGTTTGCGGAACCTTGTTTGGTGCCATTTATATGTCGATTCTTGCAAGTATTTTAGGAAGCAGCGGGTTGTTCCACCCAATTTCTCTAGCGATGGGAGCCGCAGTTGGTTCCGGTAGTATGATGGCAGCAGCAACAGGCTCATTGGCTGTTATTTTCCCGGAAGCACAAAAAGACATTGCCTTTTATTCCGGAGCGGCAAACTTGATGATGAGTATCGTCGGTACGTACATATGCATCTTCTTCTCTTTGCCGGTCACACAAAAGCTGTACGCATGGCTTGAGCCTATCATTGGACGCAAAAGCGCTTCTTCTGCAGCAGAGGGGGGGAGAAAAAGCGCATGAATCAAATCTTGACGATTTTTATCATTGGCTTCATTGCTCTCATCGGTAACTGGATCGGTTATAAGGTACCAATCATGGAATCTTTGCCAGGTATTTTGCTCTTGGCGGTTATTACGTTGATCGGAATGGGCTTCACTCGCATTCTTCCGTTCAAATCCCCCGTCATTGTATGGATCTCTTTGTTTGCGATGCTTGCGACATCCCCGTTTTTTCCAGGGAACGAATATACGGCTGCTGCGATTGCCAAGATCAATCTGCTCGCATTGGCCACACCGATTCTTGCCTATGCAGGTTTGTCACTCGGAAAAGACGTTCATCTGTTCAAACAGCTTAGCTGGCGTATCGTAGTGGTGTCTCTCGTCGTCTTTACCGGTACGTTCCTGTTTGCTACGTTGTTTGCGGAGATTGTATTCAAGTTTCAAGGCGAATTTTAACGAAACTGTTTTTGTGTTTGGGCCTCCGTGTGCTTTCATATGCCATGGAGGTTCTTTTCACATACAACTGTGAGAGTCAGGAGTGGAGAGAGCATGATCATTGATGTGAGAAAGGTTACCTGGCAAAGAGATGAAACAACCATTTTGCAAGACATTGCCTGGCAAGTGCAAGACAAGGAGCATTGGTGTTTAGTCGGTTTAAACGGCTCAGGTAAAACCAGTTTGTTGAATATTATTTGTGGCTATGTGTGGCCGACAAAGGGGGAAGTCAGTGTATTAGGCAATCTTTACGGAACAGTCGACTTGCGCGAGGTGCGTAAATCAATCGGCTGGGTAAGCACGGCACTGATGGCACAGCTTCACGAGCATGAAACCGCACTCCGTGTCGTCTTGAGTGGACGGGAGGCAACCATCGGCTTGTATTCTGTTCCAGAGGAGGCGGACGTAGAGAAAGCGTCGGATTTACTCGATACGTTTGGATGCCGTGCATTAAAAAACAGGCGTTTTGCCGCTTTATCGCAAGGGGAGAGACAAAAAATACTGATTGCTCGTGCGTTGATGGCTTCCCCTCGATTGCTCATCCTAGACGAGCCTTGTACCGGACTGGACTTGCTTTCAAGAGAACAGCTGTTGGCCATGATTGAACAAATCGCCAAACAGCCGAACGGGCCCACTCTCCTTTATGTCACCCATCATATCGAAGAAATTTTGCCTTGCTTCACGCATACCTTGCTGCTAAAAGCGGGGGAAGTCGACCAAGCTGGAAAAACAGATGAGGTCCTAACGGCTGAGCGTCTGACAAGCTTTTTCGGTGTACCTGTTCACATTCAACGATCGCAAGGAAGATCTTGGGTAAGCTTAGGGGAAGAGGCGACTGTTTGATCGTGTAGGATAAGTTTGGGCACGAGTCAGCACGGTTGTGTATGATTGTGTATAATAGCTATAAGAAACTGTATCTGGGAGGAGAGGAGAGATGGAGGCATGAACAATGTGATTGCACCAATCACAGACTCCACCTGGGCGATCATCACCTACGAGGAAGCGTGGAATAGCTACGTGAACAGCTATGTGATCAAACAAGGGAATGCCTTTGTATTGATTGATTCTCACCAGCGCAAGCAACGTTCATATTTTCAACAGGCGTTGGAAGAGATCGGGGTCAAGCCAGAGCGAACGGAATATGTCTACTTCACTCATCGACATGCTGATCATATTGGAAATGCCGATATGTTCCCTTCTCGAAACAATTGGATTCACCTCGACGATTATTACGAACTGGACGATTTTTCACAGACGCTATTCGGCCATACGTTTACAGGGAGTGGGGGAGATCTGCCTTCCCTGCGTTTCCGACAGCTTTCTTTTCATACAGAAGGCTCTGTTGCCTTCTTTGATCCCCAGACGAAAATATGCTTTGTTGGCGATCATTTGTGTTTTGAAAACACAGAACTCGGTCAAATTGTTGGCGGAGAAGTGGACTGTCGGACAGCTTATCAAGAACAATTGAAGCAATGGGTAGCTCGTGAACCAGAGCGAGCGGTGGAGTTTACGGAGGGCTTGGAGATTTTGCTGGATTGGCCTATTGAGTATTTAGCCACTGGTCATGGTCCGATTCTGCAAGGAGAAATTGCGCCGTTTTTGCAGGAACTCATTGCGATTGCACGTACGTAATATGTACAAAAAAGACTTGTGCGCCTCAACTGGCTGACCACAAGTCTTTTTTGTGCGAATTATTTTGACGCAGGAAGTTCTGCTTTGTCCGCTTCTTTCTCTTGATCCTCTACTTTTTCAAATGCCTTGTCCAAAATTTGAACATTATGCTTTTGCTTCAATTCCTTGATCCACGTACTCATGTTGGAACGTTTGTTTTTATCTTTTACTTTCTCCGTTACCTTTGGACGTACTTCTTCTAGCGTACCCTTGAGCTTTTCTTTGTTTTTCTCATAGTATTCCTTGATTTGCTCTTCCGTGATCGGGTAAGCTTTCTCAAACATCTTGTCCCTTAGCATAATCAAACGTGATCTCTCACGCAATTCATCCTCGGTAATTTCTTCTTCAGTCAAATACTCTTGGAATTTCTCTGGCCCCATTTTTTCTTTGATTGGGTTAATCTTTGCGTCCAGTTCCTGATCACTTACCGTGATTCCCTGTGCATTCGCTTCTTGTTTATACACTTCCTTGATGATGAGATCAGACATCACGCGTTTCCCAGCTTCTTTTTTCATAGCCTCGTATGCTTGATCTTTGGAAATAGAGACATTCCCCACTTTAGCCAGTGTTTCTGTAGAGGAAGAAGCAGATTCTTTGCCAGATGTACAGCCCGCTACAGCGAGACCGAGTACAAGTGCTGAGGCAGCAAGTATAGATACATTGAATTTTTTCATTAAAAATACCTCACTTTCTTGATAGTAATACGACTGTGCATAGAGCAGCGTTACGGGGACCGAAAATAAAAACCGCACACATAAAGCAATGTGCGGTCGTCAGTCATTTAGCTGGCTTGTGTAGAGGCTTTTTTCCACTCTTCCAAGCGTTTTTCCAGTACGGTGTGATTCAGATGCAAAAGACTGGCTGATTTGTCCATCAATTGCTTGAGATGGGAAAGAGCTCGCTCGTAATTACCTTTGGCAGCTTCAATCTCTGCCAAGCAGAAGAGCTTCCAGTCTTTTGCCGATCGTTTGCTTGCGATCAGCTGGTAAGCTTCTATGGCACTCTCGACTTCACCCAGTCGGGCGTGCGAGCAGGCAATAAGAGCTAAGGAATCAGTCATTCCCTGATCACGCTGGTAAATACGAAACGCCACTTCCAAGGATTCGTTGTATCGTTCGGATGAATAGTAAACGATCGCCAGGTTGTAAAACAAGTAGTGAATCATCGCTTGATTGAATAACGTTGGTCGTTCTTTGCAGACGTTGATTCCTTGAACGATATATTTTTCGGCCATTTCATAATTGCCAAGCATGATCTCATGTGTTGATTTATCCAGCATAGCGACAGCACGGGAACGGTTCTTCCGATAGGAAGCCTCCAGCCAGCGCAATCGAATATTCAAACGGCGTTTGAAAAGATTGGCCATGTACTGAAAGCGGAAGGGCCAGTGCAGGCGAATAAACATAACCAACAGCACAGCCGCAATCCCTGCCAGCGTTGATGTCAAATTAAAACTCAAATACTCCACGTAGTGACACCCTCTCTATTTACGCTGCATCTATTACCCCATCTTAGCACAGAACCTGTCCGCATGACAGAGCATTACCGCTATTTCGTCAATGGCAAGATATTCTCTTTTTTGGGGGTAGAGAGCTGCTGCGTTTTGACGAAATCGTCGGAAACGGTATAGAGAGTGTCGCCAATCGTGAGTATCCGCTTAATGTTACTGGAGCTGTCGTACCAGCCTTCGCCTGCTCTCGCGATATCTTCCTTCGCCAGATGAGTGATCTGATCTGTCAGTTGAAAGCCTTTTTGCAGATCGAGCTGATATACATAGGCACCCTGGAAAGTAAAGTGGCCGTACTCGCGCATATCGTTTTTGGCTTTTTGTTCAGATGTTCGTTCGTGAACTGTGACAGGAAAGGCTAGCAGATTTTTTTCTTTCGAGAACAGCAGAGCCTTGTGATTGCGCAACAGCTCGGAGTCCGTTCCTCTGTCCCCGATAACAGTCTTGAACTTTTCCTTCGGTTTCGTTACATCACTGACGTCAAAGAGGGCAATTTTCATCCCTTGGTAGTACGCCCAGTCTTTATCTGCTTCTGCTTCTTTGCCAAAACCGATGATATGGTTTTCATCATACGGGTGTAAATAGTCGCTGTAACCTGGAATTTTGAGGGCACCTAGTACGCTTGGAGCAGAAGGCTTCTTCAGATCGAGAACGAACAGCGGGTCGACTTTTTTGAAAGTGACCATGTAGGCACGATCTCCCATGAAGCGGACAGAGTAAATGCGTTCTCCTGGTGCGATGCCTTCCAGCTTGCCAAATACCTCAAGTTTGTTGTCCAGTACATACAAGTTGTTTTTCGACGTATGCTCATCATCTCGCCACATGTTCCCGCTCGTGGTGGCGATTCGGAAATAACCATCGTTTTCATCCATGGAAAACTGGTTCAGAATGCGTCCAGGCACCGACCCTTTTCCCGTATACCGAATGTCTCCCTTGTTCATGGCAAAGCGGTAAATGGTTGTATCTGACTCCATGGGAGGGGCAATCAAGGGAGTTGTCGCTCCTTTTTGCTTAACGGCTACTGGCTGGACATTGTTCTGTGTGACGGCTACATACAGATTTTTGGTGGATGCATAGATGTTCTCCCCAGCACCCAGATACGTATTCAGTGACATCTCTTGTTTCGTATCATCCAGATTCACGCCAGCGACGATCAAATACTCTGGACGAAAATGATCCGGGAAGTAACGAATCTCGCTGTAGGGAATGGTTTGGTATTGGTTATGATGGACGCTGTCTTTATACGTTGGGCCGGGCACTTCTGCTTTCTCTTGCAGAATACGATAAGCATCCATGTAATGGTTGGCTGTCACGTACAAGCTCGCGCCGATTTTGCGGGACGACATGTACTGGCCTTCCAGCTCCAGTTGACGAATGAGCCTAGGCTGTTTTTTGTCCGTAATATCGTAGATCATGGTTTTCACTGACTGCATGCCTTGGTAA
The DNA here is from genome assembly GCF_900637055.1 of Brevibacillus brevis. Taxonomy (NCBI): domain Bacteria; kingdom Bacillati; phylum Bacillota; class Bacilli; order Caryophanales; family Paenibacillaceae; genus Brevibacillus; species Brevibacillus brevis. The sequence goes on along the minus strand of NZ_LR134338.1, from coordinate 3,917,710 downwards.
CGGGGGATGCCTCGTTTGGAAGCAGGATCAGGAGGATAGGAGATAGTCTCATCCGCTTGCCCGATTACAATGAGTCTACGATCGTCTACGTACATTTCTTGCGGTACGAATTTTCCATTGTCATAGCTGATACGGCTTGCGATTTTCATCTCGGTGGCAGGATACGCTTTGATGATGCGCACTTCATTTTGCGTGGATTGATAAAGATAAGTTCCGTCTGATTTAACGATATCTGCTTCATCGACGCCCTGCACTTGTGTGTTCGTTGTGGAAAAATCACCCCGAACAGCGCCGCTGGAAGTGTCAGCTACTTTGTTGGCAGTGCTAGGTGCGGATGCAGGCAAAGCGGTGCCCATTTCCAGGGTGGCGTAATGGTAGCTGTCCAGGTTTGATGATTGGATGAGCTTTTTTAGCTCCGCATAGGAACCGACTACTGGCAAATCCTCTGTAGATGCGGCTTGAACGGCTGGCTCCGCGACTGTACCCGTCGAGAACAGGAAGGGTATAGCGGTCACCACCAGTACGGAGGCGAGAAGCCCAGCAATTGTTTTTTTCATTTTGATCCCCCTCATATGTGCTTCTTGCCAAAATTTGTTGTCGGTAATTAGACGACGCACGTTTACGGAATGTTTCACACACCTTTGGGCAGCAATCTACGGACAGGTGGGGGAGCGTGTGCTATAATAATAGGCGGTTTATGCTACCATTTACACCACTACGTCAAAAGGGGCGTCATAGATGGAAAACTTGAAGCAAAGCATTCTGGAACTGATCACGGATACTTCTACGAATCTACCACCAGACGTGCGTCGTGCCGTCAATGCAGCTAAAGTGAAAGAGGATCTTGGCACGCGTGCAGCGCTGTCTTTGTCTACGATTGCGCAAAACGTCGTCATGGCAGAAGAAAATGTTTCTCCGATCTGTCAAGATACGGGGATGCCAACTTTCGAAGTAAAAACTCCGGTTGGAGTCAACCAGCTGATCATTAAACAAGCAATCAAGGAAATGATTGCAGAAGCAACCAAAACAGGCAAGCTGCGTTCCAACTCCGTAGATTCCTTGACGGGTGCAAACACAGGGGACAACCTCGGACCAGGTACGCCTGTGATTCACTTCGAGCAATGGGAAGAGAATGAAATCGAAATCAAGCTGATTCTCAAAGGCGGCGGCTGTGAGAACAAGAACATCCAATATTCCCTGCCCTGTGAGCTCGAAGGCCTGGGTAAAGTGGGCCGCAACCTGGATGGCATTCGCAAGTGCATCCTGCACGCAGTTTACCAAGCGCAGGGACAAGGCTGTAGTGCCGGCTTCATCGGCGTAGGAATCGGTGGCGATCGCACTTCCGGTTATGCACTGGCGAAGCATCAATTGTTCCGCAAAGTAGATGATGTCAATCCAATCGCTGATTTGGCTGCATTGGAAGACTACATCATGGAAACAGCGAACCAGCTCGGAATCGGAACCATGGGCTTCGGTGGCAACTCGACTCTGCTCGGCTGTAAAATCGGCGTGGAAAACCGCCTGCCAGCAAGCTTTTTCGTATCCGTTGCGTACAACTGCTGGGCATTCCGCCGTCAAGGTGTTCGCCTGAACCCGGAGACTGGCGAAATCCTCCGTTACCTCTATAAAGACGAAGAAGTGGCGATGGACTTGTCCCCAGTAGCAGCTACGGACGATGCGGGCGAAAAGCGCCGAGAGGTTGTTCTGGAAGCGCCAATCTCTGAAGAACAAATCCGCAGCCTGCGAGTGGGCGATGTGGTCATTATCAATGGAGAAATGCACACAGGACGCGACGCCCTGCACAGCTACCTGATGGATCATGACTGTCCAGTAGACCTCAATGGAGGGATCATTTACCATTGCGGTCCAGTTATGCTGAAGGACGAAGCAGGCGAGTGGCATGTAAAAGCGGCTGGCCCGACTACCTCTATTCGCGAGGAGCCGTACCAAGGCGAAATCATCAAGAAATTCGGAATCCGTGCCGTTATCGGAAAAGGCGGAATGGGTGCGAAAACCCTGAAAGCATTGAACGAGCATGGCGCTGTGTACTTGAATGCGATTGGCGGAGCGGCCCAGTATTATGCAGAATGCTTGGAAAAAGTAGAAGGTGTCGACTTCATGGAATTTGGTATTCCAGAAGCGATGTGGCACCTGCGCGTAAAAGGCTTCGCAGCAATCGTCACCATGGATTCTCATGGCAACAGCTTGCACGCGGATGTGGAAAAGTCTTCTGCAGAGAAATTGGCTCAGTTTGCGGCACCTGTATTTAAATAAGGAATGTAACACGAAAGCCTCTGGCGCACTTCACGTGCTGCCGGAGGCTTTTTTTTCAAACTAGGCGGGAGAGGGGAAGGAAATCGTTGGATAGATGATGAACTTTCGAGGGACTAACCAGGATTGCGGACAGATGGATTTTCATTTTTGACAGGGGGGACAGGAATGAAATGGTTGATTGCTGATCGTGTCATTATCGGAGATGGAGAGCATGTAATCGAACAAGGCGCTGTTGGGATTGATGAACGAGGAAAGATTGTAGCAGTAGGGACAGAATCGGAGCTTACGGATTCCATTTCGGAAGGAGAGGTAAAGCGGTACAGCGGATGCTCCATTTTGCCAGGCTTGATCGATTTACATGTTCACATCGGGTATTGGTGGAGCAAACCAGACTCGGCTGAGTATCGCAACAACGATGGACTCGTGGCTTTACTTGCGACAGCGAACTTGAAAGAGGCACTTTCCTTGGGGGTCACGACGATCCGCGATGTAGCAGCACCGGATGGATTGTGCAGTACGCTGAAGCTGGCAGCCAAGAACAAGTTCATTGTTTCTCCTCGTCTTTTTCAAGTAAACCAAGGGATTATTATGACCGGGGGGCACGGCTGGCAATTAGAGGGTGCCCTGCGAGAAGCAAATGGCCCGTGGGAAGTGCGGACAGCCGTGCGTGAACAAGTGAGAGCAGGAGCAGACTGGATCAAGCTCATGACGAGCCATCGTACACCAACGCCGGAGTTCACACAAGAGGAGCTGGATGCGGCGGTTGATGAATCTCATCGCTTGGGACGGAAATGCTGTGTGCATGCCTCACTCCAGCCGGCGATCCAGATGGCGATTGATGCGGGATTTGATACGATCGAGCACGCGACGTTTATGACCGTCGAACAGGCAGAGCAGATGAAAGAAAAAGGACTCGTATGGGTACCGACCATGATCACCTTTTTTCAGATTGCTGATTATTACAAGCATATTTGGAATGAGCAACAACAGGCGAATCAAGGCATATTGAGCGAAGGGATTATCGAGCAAGGAGCCTTTTTCCTCGAATCGGAAAAGGCGTACCGCGAGAACTTCGCACGATTGATGAATACAGGCGTAAAGATCGCTACGGGTACGGATATCGTATTGGAAGGCTATCCGATTACACCTGTGGCAGAAGAGATCAAGCTGATGGTGGAACTGGGGATGGAGCCAATTCGGGCGATCCAGGCTGCTACCCAAAACGCTGCAGAGGTGCTGGACCAAGGAAGCAAGATCGGAACGTTAGCGCCAGGTTATTTTGCAGATTTGCTTGTGGTAAAAGGTGATCCGCTACAAGAGATAGAGGTATTGAAGCAAGTAGAAGAAGTGTATCTTGAGGGTGTGACTGTGTTTTCCAAGTGTTAATGGGGCAGAGCCTTGCCATTTCAGGTTTGTAACGGCGTTTGTACTGGGTGTTTGACTATTCTTTGCCAAAATGGGTATTGGTTTATTGCGCGTGTATCAAGGCGGGCATAGGTTAATAACGAATGATCACAGATAAAAGGAGTGAGATTCGTGAACTATGTAGTCCGTGCCGGAGATACGCTGAACAGCATTGCGGCTCGTTTTGGTGTATCCGTTCAGGAATTGATCCGCGTGAATAATATCGCCTATCCTTACTACATTTACGTCGGTCAAAATTTGTACATCCCGACCACAGCGACACCAGCACCTGGAGTGGAAGTCAATCGGCGCTTGGATCGTCTGGAAAGGCGAGTAGATGCGCTGCGAGAAGATTATCGCAGACTGGATAACCGTGTAGATCGATTGGAGAACCGTGTCACTCGAGTGGAGCGAGCCATTACGCCGACACCACCTCCGCGCCCACGTCCGACCGTTACGCCTCGTCCACGCTAAGCAGCTGGATAGAGGGTCGAATAATTTTCCACACTTCGCCATTTCCTCTTCGCCCGAACCTGCATAAAGTGATACGAGAGGATTAAGAGGAGGTGCGGCCATGCTAGGGTTAAATGGAAAAAACATCCGACACCATTTCATGGGCGTCTATGGAAAAGTGGTGCAGATTCGGGAACTGGTGGATGTCATCGATCAAGTTTTTGACTCTGTAAACAAAGTGGGCGACATTGGAAAGGCGATGCTTGGACCTCGGAAGGCAAGTGCCAAAAAGCTCGACAAGCTGAGATGAATGGCGAAAGGAATTGCATAACAAAAAAACCGCGTCCGTAATGGAGGCGGTTTTTATTTATGGTTCGTTCATAGTTATTAGGGGCAGACTCTATCATCAGAATAACTCATTTGAAAGAAAAAGTCTATTCTTTTTTTGGAATTTCCCTTATATTTTTGGAGCTGTTATCAACTGACTTCAAAAAGGGGAGTGATGGAGATGGAAAAGGAAAAGCGTCGGGTTGGATTGGTTACGGGTGGAGTGCTGATGGGGCTAGTCTTGTCATCGTTGGATCAGACGATTGTATCAACAGCCATGCCGACAATCACGAAAGAGCTCGGAGGTTTATCGTTTTATAGCTGGGTGTTCGCCATTTATATGCTCGCATCGACCACGAGCATGCCCATCTATGGGAAAATGGCAGACTTGTTTGGGCCAAGAAAAATGTATTTGATCGGTTTGCTTCTGTTTCTGGTAGGATCTCTTTTGTGCGGCATGGCTAATTCTATGACGGGTCTTATTGCAGCGAGAGGAGTCCAAGGCTTGGGCGCTGGGGCATTAATGCCGGTTGCATTCATTATTGTGGGTGAACTGTATCCACCCGAAAAGAGAGGCAAATTTCAAGGTCTTTTCGGAGCAGTCTTTGCCATGACGAGTATACTCGGACCCTCGTTGGGGGGAATTCTCGTGGAGCATCTGCCGTGGGGATGGATCTTCTTTATAAACCTTCCTGTCGGTATCGCTGCCTTTTTGATCATTGCCCTAGCCTGGAGTGATCAGCGGCACTACGATAAGAAGCCTGTCATTGATTGGTATGGGGCGATTAGCTTGAGTGCAGCTATCATTCTCATCCTGCTGTCCCTTGTCATGGAGGGGAGGGAATACAAAATCGGGTTAGGGGGAGCGGGTATCTTGCTTCTCGGCATGTTCATTTGGATTGAAACCAAAGCAAAGGAACCCCTGCTTCCGCTTTCCCTATTTCGCATCCCGGCCATTGGATATGGCAATCTCGTAGGATTCCTTGTGAGTGCCGCTTTGTTCGGTGCAATCGCATACATCCCTCTGTTCGTCCAAGGGGTACGCGGTGCGACTCCCTCAGAGGCTGGATACCTTTTAGTGCCACTCATGTTGTCCGCAGCGATTTCTTCGACGATTGGGGGAAGATGGATGGCAAAAGCTACATTTCGGGCGATTCTGATTCCCAGCTTAATCATTATGGCGACAGGCTTTTACCTTCTGAGCACGATTGATGTAGGGACAACCAACACACAGCTCGTCATCTATATGATTGTCACAGGTCTAGGCATGGGGGCAATCTATCCTGCACTCGGTACAGCAGCACACAGCGCTGTAAAACCGCAAGATCGGGGTGTTGCCATGTCGACATCGCAATTATTTCGTTCTATTGGGGGGACGATTGGAATCAGTGTGTTTGGGAGCATCGTAGAAGGGCGGATGCGGGCAGGATTGTTGTTTAGTGAAGCTTTGCACGGCGTCTTTATCACGGGTTTGATTCTGATTGGAATCAGTTTGATAGCCAGTGTCCGACTCGGCAATACTCGATTGCTCGACAAAGAACCCCGCCATTCGCATACATCAAATAGCGGGGTTCCCAAACAATAGGATCACGGATTTTTATTCATGCCTTCCATTGCCATCCGAACCATCTCTCTGACCATACTGCCGCCCAAGCGTCCTCCGATTCGACCGGCATCGTGAGAGGTTAACTGTCCATTGTAGCCCGGCTGCAAAGGAACATGAATTTCTTCTGCGACTTCGAATTTTGCCTGCGCGGGATCATCAACGTGTGCAACCTGCGCTTTTAGGGCGTCCAGTCCTTTTCTCGCCTCGGGGACGAGAGGGCGTTTGCGTCTGCTCATGGTAGATCACCTCACGCCCTAGCATGCCCAATTAGACGAGTGCTTTGCGCAGAGTGAAATCAGTCTCCTGATAGTAAGTATTGGCAACGAGCAGGTTCGGTCCTGCACATGCAGCAGCAGGGCAGAAGCAATTGATCTTCTGATTCAGCGTGTGTTCTTGCCATTTTTCAAACATCGACTGGAGCTGATCCGTTTGAATATTGCCCAATGGCTCTACATCCCCGAAATCGGTCACGATGACATCGCCGGTGAAAATGTTGATGTTAAGACGATTGCGACCATCTGGATCATTGCGAGTCGTCACATTTTTCGCAGAGCGCAGTCTGCTGATCAATTCCCTGTCTGCTGCTTCAGGACTACAAGCGAAAAACGGAAGCGTCCCGAAAAGCATCCACAAATCTTCATTACGTACATCGAGCATCCGATGAATGGCTTGACGAAGCTCATCGAGTGAAAGTACATCCAGATCACGGGCAAAATCACTCGCGTACATCGGGTGTACTTCATGTCGCTTACTTCCCATCTCCTGAATCTGACGGTGGAGGGTATCGAGCTTTGTCCATGTGCGATGATTCAGCATCGTTTCGGCTGAGACAAATACACCTGCTTCCGAGAGCTTGCGAGCATTTTCCATCATCTCATGAAATTGTGCTTCCGCTCTTTTGATTGAAACCGGCTGCCGTGCTTTTGCGTAAACAATATCATGGAATTCCTCGGGAGTAGACCAGTTCCACGAAATATGCATGACATCGATGTAAGGCAGGATCAACTCATACCGAGAAAAAGGCATGGACATGTTGGAGTTGATTTGCGTCCGCAGCCCACGATCTGCTGCATATTGTAGAATAGGTGCGATCACAGTTTTCACGGTGCGCTCGCTGTACATCGGTTCTCCGCCTGTTATACTGATAGTAAGCAGATCTTTTGCTTCATCGAGACGACGGAGTATAAGATCGACAGGGAGAGCGGGATCGTCTTTGTATCGCAATGTATCACCAACCGCGCAATGCTCACAGCGGAGATTGCACAGATTCGTTACAGTAAACTCGACGCTGGTAAGTTTATAGGCGGGGGGTGTCGCATTGAACAACGGCTCCCATGGATCGTGTAAAGGTGTTAATGGTGTAGTTGGAACCATGCGGATCAATTGTGGAAACCTCCTTCATTCTGCGTACAACTCAACCTATTATAACGACATTGGGGCGGAAGGAGAATAGCTAACGAGATGATTATGGGGATGTCTTTTGGACGCGGTGTGCTTTTTCATGATCGAAATGTGCTGGCTTGCGCGGAAGTAAAAGACGGAGTCATTCATATGTGGGCGGAAAAAATCACATTGAAAACAATAGGGAAGCTCTGGTATCGAATATTTTTCTCCTTTCCGTGGTACTATCAATTGTTTCACCTCATGCTTGCTTGTTATGTGCTGGCAGCGATTTTGAAGCCTGACTGGGCCTTCATCGATCCGATGTGGGTAGCTGTATACATCGCAGGCTTTCACTTCGTTTTTCCGAAAAAGATGAAAAAATTTCACGGTGCGGAGCATAAGGTGTTTAGCTATGGAGGGAAGAAGTCGCTAGCAGCACTGAAAGAGATTCAACGGGCAAATATCGTAAATGACGGTTGCTCGACGAATCTGGTCGTGTGGTTTTTTATGGGGTTCCTTTTGTCCGTATTCTTTTTACCCTTAGAATGGAGCGTCGCATGCGGGGTAGCAGGACTGCTTGTCGGCATGCTTGGGGATCGTTACGTGCGTAAATATTTCGGTTTTCTTTACAAGCTGTCGGCGTTCTTTCAAAAATACAGCACGACCAAAGAACCGGATCGGCTTCATTTAGAGACAGCGATTCGCTCGTATATGCTTTTTGAACACATTCGCGAAGTGGATCGATTGCAGAATGCTTCGTAAGGAAAAAGCGGTGTTTCCACTAAGGATACGCCGCTTTTTTTGTTCCATGCACAGGTCTGTAACGTCATTGAATTCATTTTCCTACTCCCGTTCTAGCGGGCTTTCTTCCAGTTGACGATACATCTTTCCTTTATCCACATACGATTGGCGAATGCGTACGAATTCTTTCAAGTCTGCCTCGTTAAGTTCGCGTTTTACTTTCGCTGGATTGCCGACAACAAGCGAGCGAGGTGGCACTTTCATGCCTGGAGGAACGAGTGCACCCGCAGCAACCATCGCTTCTTCCCCGATTTCCGCCCGATCCAATACAATCGCGCCCATTCCGATCAATGCGCCGCGACGTACCACGCAGCTATGTAAAACGGCATTATGTCCAACGGTCACCTCGTCTTCGAGGATCAACGGATTGTTCGGGCTTTGATGCAGGGTGCTGTTGTCTTGGACGCTGACGCGTTTTCCGATGACGGTCGGAGCGATGTCACCGCGAATCACAGTGTTGTACCAAATAGAAGAATCCTCACCGATTTCGACATCGCCAGAAACGACGGAGCCTTTTGCTAGAAAAACAGTAGGGTGAATCTTCGGTTTGATGTTTTCAAATGATAAGAGCAGCATAGTAACCTCCTAATCAATGAGTAAGCGAGCAATCTGTTTGCATCGGGCGCGGATGGAAAATGGAGAAGCGGCCAGTTGCAGGATCGCAGTCGATGACTGTCCCGGAGAGCTTGTCTATCTCATGCGTTTGATAAAAGAAACGAATTCCACTTATTTCTTGTTCGAGATCATGTTTTTCCGCTTCCGTAATGGCGATGCTATATGTATAGCTGCCACAACCCGTCGTAGTCGGAACGAGTCTGATTCCGAGCTGCTCAGCATCCGCTTCTTCCGCGATCATTTGTGCAAGACGTACTGCCGCAGTTGGAGTAATGGTGATCATCGTCCTACCTCCTTATCGCCTATCTATTGTACTACAAATGGAACCTTTGTGACTGAAACCGTATATTTGCCTCATCGGCAAGGTAATGCTTTATTCGAGCGTAAAGCCCGTACCACTAAGGTACAGGCCACCACATTGTAAGCTCAAGCAACTCTGTGTCCATTATAAATGTTACCGTACAATTTCCCCGACATGATAAGCTCGCTTTATGAGGGGTAATTTCGTAAGTTTGTGTTCTGTTGTGCAACCTTTTCTTTTAACATAACGATTAAAAATAGGGAAGCAAGGATGGCGATCGCCACGCTAATCGTACCCAACCATGTAATCGAAGACAGGGAAACTTGCTCAACCGCAATGCCTCCGATACCTGCCCCTGCGGCCATCGAGAGCTGCATCATGGATTGATTAAGACCAAGCATGATCCCTGAGTTATTCGGTGATATCCGTACCAAATTAAACTGTTGCGTAGGCCCGGAAGACCATGCAGCGAAAGACCATAGTACCAAAATGGCGATAACTGTAAACGGTTGAGGCGAGATAGCAACAGTAACTGAAAGCAAAATGAGAGCAACAACGTGCAGGATCATTCCACCAAGTAAAGTGGGGGATACTCCCCATTTGTCAGTGCTGAAACCACCCAATTTGGAACCGATCAGACTAGCTACGCCGAACGCCAATAAGGCTGCGCTCAACAAATTCTCATTCATGCCTGCGACTTCGAGAAGATAGGGTGAAATGTAGGTATATGCGAGGGAATACCCACCCAGCCAAAAGAACGTAATCGATAAGCCAAGTGCGACCTTCGGGTTTTTCAATAATGCTAACTGCTTAGACAGAGGTATCGGCTCATCCCCTTGCACTTGCGGGATCGTCCGTGACAGGACAAACATCGCCAGAAGTCCTGCCAGCGCAATGATACCGAAAACGGATTGCCATCCAAATGTAGCGGCGGCTGCGCGTCCGAGGGGAACACCAATGATTAATGATGCGGTAAATCCCATAATGACGGTTGCAATCGAGCTTGCCTGTTTACCTGCAGGAGCGATCTTGGACGCGATATCTAACGCAGTCACAACAACCATCCCTGCTCCTAAAGCCATGATCACACGGGCTAGAACAAACAATTCAAATTTCGGCATAGCGAATGACAGGATATTGGCTAACACGAAAATACCTAGTGCACTAACGAGAAGCCTCTTTCTATCCATTTTCGCAGTTAGTGCCATCATGATCGGGGTGAAAATGGCATAAACAAATGAAAAAATAGTAACAAGCTGACCCGCCGCTGTAATTGAGATGCCCATGGTACTGGAGAGTTTATCAAGGATGCCTGAAATCACGTACTCGGATGTCCCAACTAAAAAACTGACCAATGCCAAAAAGTAAACCTTCCATGTATTCGACATGTATTTCACTCCTGTTAAAATATTTGCATCTTTCATAAGATGTTGTCCAATAATGCTGATTCAAACCGCGAAATATTAATATATCGAGATATATCGAAATGTGTTTTGAAATAAAACTGAATACTCCATGAAGCATTCAGCTTTATTTCGATCATATTTGACTACTAAAAAAGGCTCCAATTTCACGTATTTTTTCTTCGTCCCTGGTATAATACGTGTATTTGCCAATACGCTCCGTCTTGATAAGGCCGGCTCGTTGGAGAATGGACAAATATTGGGATGCGGTTGATTGGGTCATATTCAATTTCTCAGTTATCTGGCTGACGCATACCCCGATTTTCCTCATATCAACTCCTTCATGGGGCGTAAAATGTTTTTCAGGCTCTTTTAACCAATACAAAATTTGAAGTCTAGACTCGTTGGACAGCGCTTTAAAAATTTCAATTGGATCCATACGCATAATTATATCGAGAATTATCGATATGTAAAGACCTCCGATCGAAAATAACGAATAACCATACTCACTAACCTTCCAAATCCTGCTTGTTGACCATGTATGAGCCATGTGATAGAGTAAATGTTACTGATTCTGATGTGCAGGAAATGTGGGTAGTCGCTGCCGCAATCGTTTCGACGATTGGCGGTAGAGGAAAGTCCAGGCTCGCCCAGGCTGAGATGCCTGGAGTGTTCGTACCTGGTGCAAGCCAGGGCAGTGAGGCGTCAAGCCTTGCTGACGGCGTGGAAAGGGCTCTCTCTGAGGCCCGAGTACGCTGAAAGTGCCACAGAAACGTAGCTTTTCTGGCGACAGAAAAGATGGAACGCGGTAAACCCTGCGAGCGAGAAACCCAAATTAGGTAGGGGAACCGTCCTGAAGGAATCAAACGGAAAGGACGGATGGTATCTTCGGATGCCATAGATAGATGGCTACCGCTCTTGGTGCGAGGGATTGCCCCGCTTGAAGCACGGGAGAGACAGAACCTGGCTTATAGCATTTCCTGCTGGAATGAAACGTAAAACCACCTGAGATCTCAGGTGGTTTTTTTACGTTCTGCGAAATATCGTGAACCCGCTACCTATCTATGTTTAAGAACAGTGGAATGAATTACCGTGAACAAGCCTTGAAACTTTTTCGGAAATCTTGTCGTCTAAAAAGAGCATTCGGCAGAAGAAAACAGTTCTACTGTGGACTTATCTATCATTTCTTCAAATGGGAGTGTCTGCTGGAGAGAAAAAACTGATGAAACTGTTACATTAACGGAGGGGTTTATTTTGCAAAAAGCAAAGAATCGGGCAAGCAAGGATTTCAAAAAATTATTGGCGACAGCGGTTCTGGCAGGTTCGCTTGCATTGCCGGGGACCGGATTGGCTGCTACGGCACTGCCATTCTCCGACATCGGAGGAAACGTTAATAAAGACGCGATTCTGAAATTGAATTATGCAGGTGTGTTAAAAGGATATACCGATGGCACGTTCAAGCCGAATAAAGAAGTGACGAGAGCGGAGTTCGCCAAAGTTGCGGTGCTGGCACTTGGGTACACAGATGCGCAAGCAAAGCTCTTGCAAGGAAAAACAGTCTTTAAAGATCTGCCTGCAGATCACTGGGCGACAGGCTATATCAATCTCGCTGTATCGCAAGGCATTATCAAGGGCTATCCAGATGGCACCTTCAAACCGAATCACAATGTAAAAATTGCGGAAGCGTTGACTGTTTACGTTCAAGGCTTGAAGATCGACGTTCGTCCATCAGCATCAAGCGAGTGGTACATCCCGTACTTGCTGGAAGCGGACAGAGCAGGTATCTACGATGCAAAAGAAACACCGACAGCAGCAGCTCCGCGTGATATCGTCGCGAAGTATACAGATAAGTTCATGGAAACGCCTGTATACGCAAACGGCGCATACTACGACAAAGATGGCAATGCAAAAGGAACCATTCAAAAGCTGCCAGTAGTAAAGGGCGCAGTCGCTTCGTATGACAAGTCTGGCAAAAAGCTGAAACTAGTCGGACAAAACAAAGAAATCGAAATTGCTGATTCCGCGCAAGTATACGGCAATCTGGTCGTAGGCGCGCAAGTAGAATACATCACGAAAAACGGCCGAGTGGCTTTCCTCACCGTTGTTACTTCTGACTCCGAAATCGTCGAAGGGATCGTGAAGACTGGCCTTAATTTTACAACGGCTGTAGGCGATGAGAAGAAATTCAAGGCAATCGTCAATGGAAGAGAAGTCGTTTTGGAAGTAGAAGATGGTGTAAATGTAAGCCGTTCTCACATCGGCCAAAAGTTTGTGGCAGTCGTTGGCGACAATGGCAAGATCAAGTCCATCACGATTAGCGACAACACGACAAAAGGAATTGTGGAAAAAGTATCTTCCGTGAGCGGTTCCAACTCGAAGAAAGAGCTGAGGGTAGACGGCACGACATATGTTCTGGATTCCAAAGCAACGATCAAAGGCAAGGCGCATCCAGAGGCGAAAGCAACAAGTGCATCGTTCTCTGACATCGAAAAAGACGACTTGGTCGAGCTGACACTCAATGTAGACGGCAAAGTATCCGAGCTTGTTTACACGAAGCTGAGCTTCACGGATACGATCACCGTTGATACAAACAAAAACCTGATTCGCGTTGCTGGCGTCAATTACGAGGTGCATGAAGATACTGAGTTGTTCGTAGACGAAGACGAAGTAGATGAGCTGGATGAGTTGACGAGCGGCCAAATTGCAGTGCTTACGTTTGACAAGAATGGAAATCTGGTGAAAGTAGAGCAGGGTGTAGGAGCAGCTACGAACAAGCTGGTCTCCGACACAACCGCGTATGCAGCAGGAAAGCTGGCAACTGTGAAAATCGACGGGAAAACCTACGATATCTTGACCAACGCGAAGCTGACAGTCGATGGTGACTCCGTATCACCAACCATGGTTAAAACCGATCAGTTTAATGACCACCGTATCCTTACGTGGAAATACAATGTCGGCACGAATGACATTGTGGAACTGACTTTGGAAAAGCAAACCGTAAAAGGATACGTGACGAAAAAATCCGGTTCCAAAATTACCGTGAACGGGAAAGTGTATGAGCTCTTGTCCGGCGTCACAATTGACAGCGATGCAGCATCCAACGACAAAGAGTACACGCTGACACTCAACAACGCTGGCAAAGTAAAAGCCGTTACAGGTGCGCCTAGGAAAGTAAGCGGCGTGGTTGACTCTGTTGAGGTTCGTAACGATGACGGCAAGGTGACTTCCGCGAAAGTAGAGGTTAACGGCAAGACGTACGATGTAACGGATGAGGACGCGATTGAAGACGTTGATCAATTTGAGTACGTGACATTGACTCTTGATCGTGACGGTGATGTCATTGCTGCTTCCATCAGTGGAAAACTTGCGAAAGAAAACGTGAGTTTCGTCGGAATCGAATCCCGTGTGAACAAAGACAAATACGTATTCTTCGGTGACGTATCGACGAGCTTGAAGATGACGGAAGACGCAAAGATCAAATACTACAACGGTAATGACTTGAAAGAAAGCGATCTTTCCACCAAAGACAAAGTGGATTTGTGGACAAATGACCAAGGTCATGTCTATGCCATTGTTGTAGCAAAACGATAAGAAAATAGAAAAAGGCGATCTCTTCCTCCATTCGAGAAGGGGTCGCCTTTTCATTTGCTGGCATCGTCTTTAAAAAGTATTTAATTGAAAATGGTTTTCAATTAAAAAAAGATGTGATATATTCATATTGTTTCGTGCAAAACAAAAAGAGGAGTGGTTTCAATGCAGGTTGATTATGACGTGATTATTGTTGGTGGTGGACCAGTTGGCATGATGGTGGCTGGAGAGCTGGCGTTGGCTAAAATGAAGGTGTGCGTACTTGAGCGGTTAAAGGAAACGACTCCGTATTCACGGGCACTCACTGTACATCCGCGCACACTTGAAATCCTGGATTTGCGCGGGTTGAAAGCGAAATTACTTGATAGAGTAAAGCCGATTTCGACGGGGCATTTTGCTGCGCTTGATACACGCTTGGATTTTTCTGTCTTGGATTCTTCCTCTAACTACACACTGATTATTCCCCAACATGACACGGAGAAGATACTAGAGGAGTGGGCAAAAAGTCTAGGGGTGGAAATACGCAGAGAAGTGGAGGTAATGGCCGTACACCAAGATCAGCACGGGGTTGAGGTTGAGGCTTCCGTGCCGAATGGAAAGGCTGTGCTTACGGCACTCTATGTGGTCGGTGCAGACGGAGCTGCCAGCATTGTCCGCAAGGAGGCAGGCATTCCGTTTATCGGCAAAAATGCTACTTTTACAGCTATGCAGGGGGATGTTGTTTTGAAAAATCCCCCAGAATCAGGAGCTGCTTCACACTTTAATGAGCATGGTTTGGTCATGATTGTACCCTTGCCAAAAGGGATGCATCGGGTGGTGCTGATCGATCCGGAGCGAATGGCAGTGCCAAAGGAAGAACCAGTTTCCTTGGAGGAATTGCGCACTAGTTTACTGCGTATTCTTGGCGACGATTTGGGGATTTCCGACCCGTTTTGGATGACTCGTTTTGGAAATGCGACCTTGCAAGCTCAGCGTTATCGGGAGAGACGGATTTTCCTGGCGGGAGATGCGGCGCATATTCATTTTCCAGCCGGAGGACAGGGGATGAACGTTGGCCTGCAAGAGGCAATCAACCTAGGGTGGAAGCTGGCGGCCCAATTAAAAGGTTGGGCACCGGATTGGCTGTTGGACAGCTATCATACGGAGCGTTTCCCCATCAATACCGCATTGCTAACGAATACTCAGGTGCAGTCGTTGCTGTTCGGTAGTATGGAATTCTCCCCATCCGTTATCGCTTTGAGGAATATGGTGTCCGACCTGCTGCAAATACCCGAGGCAAATTATCTGCTGGCTACCCAAATCTCTGCATTCAATATCCAATATGAACCGGATGGGGAGATGCAGCCGCATGTATTGAATGGTCGACGTTTTACAGAGTTGAATCTGCGTCTGGAGAACGGTGAGTGCCAGAATGCATACGAGCTTTTTCATTCCGGTTCATTCCTTTTGCTACATTTAGGATCGGATGAACGATTGGACAATGCTTTCGATTGGTCGAAATACAAGCATGTCCATGTGCTTCGCGCTTCGCTTGCTGAGGGAGCTACTGACTGGCATGACGTGCATACAGCGCTGATTCGACCGGATGGATATGTCGCTTGGGCTGTTTCCCAGTCAGAGTCTAATCCGATGGAAGCCATTCGGAAAGGAATCACTCACTGGTGCGGGCAAGTTTAATTGTTGCAGGATTGTTTTGTGCGAAACAAAATAAATTGTTTTTCTCGAAACAATCAGTATATAATGGAGAGGAGATGGTTATTTAGGAGACATGATATGCAAAACACAGAGCTTTCCAAGCAGCGGATTATGCAGCTTTACATACAGCTCGTTACGCAGCAAGAGCAGCGAGAAAGCAATTTAACTACACGAATGGCGGAAGAGATGCAGAAGCTGGAATCCGAGATGGGAATGAAGCTAAACCTTACGCTATCCGAAATTCATTTCATTGCCTGTATCGGAGATCATGGTCCCATTAACGTCACCACGATTTCGGAAAAAGTCAACTTAACGAAAGGGTCCATAACACGGATCAGCAAAAAGTTATGGAAGCTTGATTTAATTAAAAGGCAACAGCTGGTTGATAATAAGAAAGAAGTGTACTACCGGCTAACCGCAAAGGGACAAAAGCTGTATAAGATTCATCACCAGGTGCATCAGGACATTGAACAGCGATTTATGGGTTTTCTGGATAAATACACACCGGAGCAATTAGCATTTTCCCGCGAACTGCTGGAGGACTTGCTGGATTGGGATTTCTGAAATCGTAGAAAAAGGGACACCATCACAGATGGTGTCCTTTTTTGGCTCTGGGTCCTCTTGACAATTAAAATCCGCCTGCATAAAATTTGAATGACCAATCAATTTTTTGATTAATCGACCAAAAACTATCCATCAGGAGTGGAATAGCAATGACTGATTCTTTTATTGCCGAGGCTAGAAGAGAGCAAATTGTTCTTGCTTGTATTGATACATTGGAAGAGGTTGGCTATCACAATTTAAGCTTAACGAAGGTAGCAAAAAAAGCCAGGATTAGCACAGGGCTTATTTCTTATCATTTTCGTGACAAGCTTGATCTTATGAATCATACCTTACTGTTTTTGATAGCGAAGCAACTTGATTTTATTCGTGGGAACGTTGTGTTATCACATTCTGCAACGAAACAACTGGAAGCTTTTATAGAGGCACATCTGACTTATCAAGAAACCCATTATAAACATACAATTGCCTTGATTGAGATTGTTTTTAATGCTCGGAATGAAAATGGGGTGCCATATTACAGAATGGAAGACGAACCTGAAGAGGACGGACTTAGAAAGATGGTAGTGGATATTCTCAAGGAAGGCCAACAGAATGGGGAATTTACTCCATCCTTTCAAACAGAAATAGTAGCATCCTTTATTATCGGGGCGATCGAAGAAAGAATGCTTAAGCCGAATTCATCTATACCCATGGAGCAATACGCCGTTGAGCTCGTAAAAATGGTGATGAAGCTCATTGTCTAACGATACCGTTGAACTTTTGGCAACAAACAAAGGAGTGGATCGTATGTCCGTTTTACTTCATATGATAACGGCGGAGACAAAAAAACGTGCCGTTTCATTAGATCTGGCCAGAGGCGCTATGTTACTACTTATTGCACTCGCACATGCCCCGCTGTATCTGTACGCTTTGGAACCCGGGATCGTTCACAGAATGGAAAGTCAGAATTTCTTTGATCAAGTTGTCAATCTTTTTGGCATGTTCATCATTGATAACAGAGCAAGAGCGATGTTTGCCGTTTTATTCGGTTATGGTTTGGTACTGGCTTTTAATAGTCAAATGGCGAAAGGAAAAAGAGAAAAAGATGCTGTAAAGGCGGTCCGGAGGCGTTCCTGGTATTTGATAGTATTTGGAGCAGTTTTAGTGGTGATCATTGGCGGTCAAGATATTTTAATGGCCTATGGGGTAGCTGGTCTTCTCGTCAGTTGGCTGTTAACACGTGAAATAAAGACGCTGATCCGAACCTTTATTGTTATCACGGTATTCTATATCATCGCAAATCCGATAATGTGGGGCTTCACGATGGAATCCATCGGAGATTATGGGTTTCCTCCAGAGGTGTTAGCTACAGACACCTATCTTAGCACACTGCTACTTAGTTTGACTTATTTCCCGTTTATTCCTATTTTTATTCATGGCATGTTCCCGATTCTTCCTTCCGTTTTGCTGGGAATGTGGATTGCCAACTATCAATTATTAACCAAGCCGGAGCAACAGATACGAACGCTTACTTTCATAACAACTATCGGCTTAGCTGTTTCTATACTAGGAGCATTGCCTTTAACCTTTATAGGGAACATATGGAACCCGAGTTTTTTTCTCGCTGGTTTCGTGTACGGATTCCACATTTTAACCGGAATTGCTGGAGGATTAGCTTATGCGGCTTTCTTTGGAATCATCGGGGCAAGACTAAAAAAAGTAGGGCCTTTTCTCCATTCGTTCATGGCTTTAGGAAGGCGTTCCTTAACATTCTATGTATGGAATGAGGCAATGCTGGTTTTATTGTTTTCACCAGTAGCACTTGATTTAGGAGGACATGTTAGTAACGGAATGGCTACTTTGATTGCCGTTGGTATTTGGGGTGTGTCTCTCCTATTGGCCACACTTTTAGAAAAGCATAATCTGAACGGACCATTAGAAATCGTAATGAGACGATTGGTATTATAAAAAGAAAATTCATTAACTTCTCATTCACGCAGGGGTAGTGCCTTCTTTTTTCAATCGATTATAATAGCGTATAAAAGCCAGTTATGGTTAGGAGAAAGAGGGGAACTCCATGACTTATACCACGCAGGAAAACGGTGTTTTTCCAGCAGTCTGTTCACTTGACTGCCCGGACCAATGTGGATTGCTCCTTCATAAAAAAGAGGGGAAAATCATCAAAATTGAAGGGGACCCCAACCATCCGGTGACGAAGGGAAATATTTGCAACAAAGTCCGAAACATGACAGAACGCATTTACGATCCCAAGCGACTCACGCATCCGCTGAAACGCACTGGCAAAAAAGGAAGCGGGGAATTTGTCCGAATCAGTTGGGAGGAAGCGATTGCGACCATTACCGAACGCTGGCGTGCCTTAATCGACTCAGACGGTCCCGAGAGCATTTTGCCTTACAGCTTTTACGGAAACATGGGGCGGATCAATGTCGAAGGGATGGATCGCCGTTTTTTCCATCGTATGGGGGCCAGTCAACTTGACCGGACGATTTGCAACAGTGCAGGGGCTGTAGGGTACAGCTACACGATGGGCGGAGCCTTTGGAACAGATCCGGAAGACACCGTTCATTCCAAGCTGTTCATCATGTGGGGGATCAATACGGTTAGCACCAACATGCATCAAGTGGTGTTTGCAGAACAGGCTCGAAAAAACGGGGCGAAGATCATCGTGATTGATGTCCATAAAAATCAGACAGGTCGATGGGCTGATTGGTTTATCCCGATTTTACCCGGAACAGATACGGCTTTGGCTTTGGGCATCATGCATGTGCTTTTTGCAGAAAACTTGGTGGATTCAGCCTTTATGGAAAAGTATACGGTCGGACATGAAGAGCTCAGGGAGCATGTACGTACCTACGATCCTGCTACCGTATCAGCCATAACGGGTGTCCCTGTCGACGATATTTACAAATTGGCGAGAATGTATGGCACCACTTCCCCGTCCTTTATTCGCATCGGAAACGGCATTCAGCATCACGACAATGGTGGAATGTGTGTAAGAACGATTGCTTGTCTTCCGGCCCTGACAGGGCAGTGGCTCGTCAAAGGTGGCGGGGCCAATAAAGGGAATAAAGGCTTTCTGGAGCACAACAAGCTTGCCGTGCAGCGACCAGATTTGCTGGCCAATAAACAGACGAGAGTCATCAACATGAATGAACTTGGAAAAGCGTTGCTCGATACAGAACCGCCGGTGAAGTCGCTATTCGTCTATACGAGCAATCCAGCCATTGTCGCACCGGAAGGAAACAAAGTACGGCAAGGCTTGGCGAGAGAGGACCTGTTCACGGTCGTGCATGACTTGTTTTTGACAGAGACGGCTCTCTATGCCGATATCGTTTTGCCAGCGACGTCTTCTTATGAAAATACGGATTTTTACACGTCGTATTGGCATCATTACATTCAGCTTCAGCAACCGGTGATCGCCCCATTTGGAGAGAGCAAATCCAACACGGAGGTTTTCCGCTTGCTGGCTGCTGCGATGGGATATGACGAACCTGTTTTTCAAGACAGTGATGCAGAGATGGTAAGACAGGCGTTGGAGGGACACGGCAATCCTCATCTGGAAGGAATCACGTATGAAACTTTGGTCGAAAAACAATATGCCAAAGCAAATAGGGAACCTTTCTTTTTGGAACACCTTCCAACCCCAAGTGGCAAAATTGAGCTTTACTCGCAAGCAATGGCAAAACGAGGGTTGCCCCCATTACCGACGTACACGCCATTGGTGAATGATGGGGATTTCCCGTATTTATTTGTCCCGGGGCCCAATCACAATTATTTGAACTCCACGTTCTCGAATAATGAGAAGCATAAGAAAATGGAGAAAATACCTCGTTTGCATATGAATGTGGCAGATGCGTCTGCATCAGGCATAAGTGACGGAGATACGGTCCGCATATGGAATAAGCGGGGAGAATGCGAGCTGGTTGTATCGATAGGAGAAAATGTTTTACCGGGAGTGGTGGTCAGTCAAGGCTTGTGGGCTGATGCTCCTCACTCAAAGCATTATGTAAATGCGCTGACCCCGGATCGCATCGCGGACATGGGGGGAGGAGCTACCTTTTTTTCCGGACGTGTCGATGTGGAGAAGGTCATACGATAAAATATCAGCGAGTGTCTCGATTGTAGCCGGACACTCGCTGGTTACTTTTATTACCCGAAAGGATAGGAAGGGTTATTGTGAGGGAGTTGTCCAATGATCATAGTTGCTGTAGAACCAATTCACCTTAATTATTCTGAGCTTTACACGAAAGCAGCATGTCCTTAATGATATCTACGACAACATCTGGCTGATCAATATGAATGGCATGTCCAGCATTTTCAACGATGATATGTTTGCTGCGGGTTGATAATTTCGTAAGCTCTTTATGTAAGTGGACCCAAGCAGCCATAGATTCAGGATTATGATGAGATTGTAATGTACCCGATACGACAATGAGTGGCTTGTTGCCAAGTGATTTAGAATTTCGAGCTTGTTCAAAGCTTTCTTCCATCTCTTGAATAGAACCTTCAAGAACAAACTGACTATAGTACGCTGCCTGAATTTCTTCAGAGAACAATGGAACCATGACTTTATTTTGATCTTCATGACATGGATCTAATAAAATCACTCCGGCAACCTCTTCTGGGAATGTACTTGCATATAGTCGGACATTCAATCCCCCAAAAGAGTGCCCGACCAAAACGTAAGGGGGGGACACGTTTGCTTTTTGAAGCAAGCTTCTAAGATTCTCGATGATTTGCTGACTATGACGAGGTCTTTCATCACTTTCACTTTCCCCTATACCTGCTCGGTCATAAATGAACATCCTAGTATGCTTTGAAATGTCACCGCCAATCGAACTCCAGTAGTTCAATGTACACCCATAACCAGAATCAAAAACCACCGTCGGAAAATCACTTATTTCACCAAAATATTTAAAACATAGTCTAACTCCACCGATGTCGAGCTTTTGACTCGTTTCATTTATTCCAATGTCACTCATTTTATCTCCTCCATATATTTTTTCATTCGGTTCATTTCCACAAACTATGCAATCATCCTTTTTTTTCAAGTTGGATTGGGTGAACCATAAGAAATTAGGAGCTTTGCATACAAAAAAGTGTCCCTACTGCACATGGCAGTGGGACACTTTCTTATGTCACTTACAGGACGAAGCTGACGACGACACCAGACAAAAGACTAACCAGCGTGGCACCGAACAGCAGCTTCAACCCAAAGCGAGCGACCACATTGGATTGTTTCTCATTCAGACCTTTCACCGCACCAGCGATGATGCCGATAGAGGAGAAGTTCGCGAACGAAACGAGGAAGACAGAGAGAATTCCTACTGTACGTGGGCTTAGTTCAGATACGACTTTGCCCAGCTCGATCATCGCCACAAACTCGTTCGTTACGAGCTTCGTCGCCATGATACTGCCAGCCGTCATCGCCTCCGCAAAAGGAATGCCCATCAAGATGGCAAAAGGAGCGAAGACGAAGCCGAGCATTTCTTGGAACGTCCAGCCGAAAATCATGCCGAACAAGCTGTTCACAGCTGCGATCAAGGCAACAAAACCGAGCAGCATTGCGCCCACGACTACGGCAACCTTGAAGCCGTCCATGATGTACTCGACGAGCATTTCGAAAAAGGACTGCTTCTCATTGCTTTGAATCTCCAGTAAATCTTCTTCTTCGTTCACTGTATAAGGGTTGATGATGGAAGCGATAATAAAGCCGCCAAACAGATTCAGGAACAGTGCTGTGACGACGTATTTTGGCTCAATCATCGTCATGTATGCACCGACAATCGACATCGAAACAGTCGACATGGCTGACGCGCATAGCGTATACAGACGGTGCTCTGGCAACGAACCGAGCTGTTTTTTCACAGTGATGAAGACTTCATTTTGGCCGACAATAGCGGAAGCGACAGCGTTGTAAGACTCCAGCTTACCCATGCCGTTAATTTTGCTTAGGACAAAGCCAATTGCTTTCATCACAATTGGCAAAATCTTGAAGTGACGCAAAATACCGATCAGGACGGAAATGAAGACGATGGGGAGCAATACTCCAAGGAAAAAGGACATTTGTCCGTCGTTTGCCAGATTGCCAAAAACGAAATTGATCCCTTCCGCAGCAAAGGCAAGAAGTTTTTCAAACGATTTGGAAATGGCTGAAACGAATATAAACCCAAACTTGGTATGCAAAAGAAGAAAGGCAAGCAAAAATTGCAGAGCAATCATGACGAAGATCGGTTTGTATTTGACCTTTTTACGTCCATTGCTCCCTAACAATGCTAACCCGATCACGATGAGTAAGCCAACGATGGGAATGATGTAATTCATTACAACCTCCGAGAAATTTAATAATGCTAAACTTGACAGGCAAAAAAACGCACTTCCCGACAAGAGAAGTGAAAGCGGTTTATATTCTATCATCTCGATAATATGATTGCAATTTATATGTATGTTCAGAATTCTTATCCATTACGCTTGGAAAGCTGAAATCGGGCGTACTAGCATAAGCCCACCACCATACGGTTTATGGAGGAGGTGAAATCCTTGGATGAGTTGCAGAGGCTCAAGCAGTTAATCACTTCAGCAGAGCATGTCTGGACTCAGATCGCGAATTCGCCGAGAGGAAAGCCTGTGTATACCGTAAACGGTGTGGATTACACGCCATTGCCCGAAAAATACAACACCAAACGAAAAATCTCCCGTATTTTCCGTCGGTATTGGGGAAAGCAATTGACGGAAGTGATGATTCGGAATCTCCATTTACGGATGCTAAAAGGTAAGCTCTGTGTTCCTTATCGTGATATCCCACCTTTTCCTGCAACCGTGCTGTCGTTGCAGATAAAAGTGAATCTGCCGGATCATCGGACCGTGGCTGCGATACTGAGCGGGGGAGGGAAAAAAACACGAGTCGACTACCGTTTGATCCGAGTAGGCGCAACCAAAACGTTCACGATCATGAAACGCTCAGGCGAGCAGTTTGATCTGAGATATCAATCTCTTCCCACCATTCCCCTCAACCCGAAGGCACAACCCGTACGTAGAACCAAGAAACGGAAAAAGACCAGAAAGTAACGAAAAGCTCCTCAATTCCCCCGAAACATAAGGGGCGAGGAGCTTTTGATATTTCGTTAGACACGAATGGAAACACGGTATTCCCGCAGCCAATAATCCAGCTGGCCGAGATAGGCGAACAACTGGGGTGTACTCATGAGCTGACCGAAAAACGGAATGCTCGAAGCCTGTGCATCTGACTCGGCAATTTTTCGAATCGTTGGAACATCTACCAGTTGAAGCAGTGGAGAGGAAGGGTCGTTTAAAATATCCAGCAGCCAAGAGCGAACGGCTTCCGTATAGGCGGGATTATGTGTTTTCGGGTACGGGCTTTTCTTGCGATACAGAACCTCATCCGGCAAGATTCCTTCCATAGCTTTTCGCAAAATTCCTTTTTCCCGATTCCCGTGCGTCTTCATATCCCATGGGATGTTCCAGACGTATTCCACGATGCGGTGGTCACAGAACGGGACGCGCGCTTCCAGACTGGCCGCCATACTCATTCGGTCCTTGCGATCCAACAGCGTGTTCATGAACCACGTTATATTCAAATAAAACATTTCCCGTCGGCGAGCTTCAAGTGGATCTTCGCCTGGAAGATGTGGGACTTCATCGAGAGATTCCTCATACCGCATGGCAACGTATTCCTCGGGTTTGACCCATTCGCGAAGATCAGGGGATAGCCAGGAGGCACGCTCTTTCGTAGCTCTCGACCAAGGGAACGTTCCGGCATTCAGCAGTTCCTCGCGATGAAACCACGGATACCCGCCAAATACTTCATCTGCGCATTCTCCAGAGAGGACGACGGTCGTCTCTTTTTTTATTTCGCGGCAAAACAGGTAAAGGGATGCATCCACATCAGCCATCCCCGGCAAGTCGCGGGCGAGTGTCGCTGTTTTCAGGGATGCAATCAAATCGTCTGTGTCGAACTCAATCGTGTGGTGCTGGGTTCCGAGAAATTTTGTAACAAGTTGCACATAAGGTTCATCCTCATTCGGTTGAAAAGCACTCGCCTTGAAATGCTTTCGGTTGTCGACGTAATCGATGGAGTAGCTGTGCAGGGTTCCACGGCCTGTTTTTTGAAAATGATCTGCCGCTACGGCTGTTATAATGCTCGAGTCTAACCCGCCTGACAATAGGGTCGAAACGGGAACATCCGCAACCAATTGGCGTTCAATCGAATCCGTGACTAACTCTCTGACACGTTCTGCAGTTGTCTCTAGGTCATCCGTATGTGGGTGGCTTTCGAGCTGCCAGTAGCGTTTTTGCTTGACGCTATCACGCGTCACCAACAGATAGGAGCCGGGCCGAACCTCGTGTACGTTATGAAAAACACCATGGCCAGGCGTGCGAGCGGGACTGATCCCGAAAACCTCCGCCAAGCCTTCACGAGAGAGCTCTGGTTTGACTTCGGGGTGAGCGAGCAAGGCTTTTAGCTCGGAGGCCAGCAGAAAAGAACTGCCTCTTTGCGCATAAAACAGCGGCTTAACCCCCATACGGTCACGACCAACAAACAATCTTTGTTCGCGTTCGTCCCAGATCGCAAAAGCAAAGATGCCGTTTAACTTTGACAGACAATCTGGCCCCCACTCCAAATACGTGTGCAAAAGCACCTCCGTATCCGAGTGAGATTGAAAGGTATGTCCGCAGGCCAGCAGTTCTGCTCGCAAATCCTCGGTATTATACAATTCACCATTGTAGATCATGGTGCAGGCATGTTCGTTTTTGAGAGCCGACATAGGCTGCTGTCCACCAGCAGGGTCTACGACCACAAGGCGGCGATGACCGAGGGCCGCGCGCGGAGTCAGCCAAAAGCCTTCTGCATCAGGGCCTCGATCCTTGAGGCATTGGGTCATTTTTTGCAGCACATTACGTTCACCAGATAAGTCCTTTTCCCAATCAATCCATCCTACAATTCCACACATGGTATGATCACCCTTCTCCTGAAGCAT
Organism: Brevibacillus brevis; assembly: GCF_900637055.1. Classification (NCBI taxonomy): domain Bacteria; kingdom Bacillati; phylum Bacillota; class Bacilli; order Caryophanales; family Paenibacillaceae; genus Brevibacillus; species Brevibacillus brevis. The sequence goes on along the minus strand of NZ_LR134338.1, from coordinate 3,892,297 downwards.
TGCACACACAGCGTATGCAATCAGCCTAGCGAGGTTGTCTGTCCAGCAGGGAATTGAGGGCAATATGCGGAATTTATAGAAGATTTAAACTAAGGGAGGCTGCGGTGGACAATCTCACGTTATTGCTCATTGAAAGAATGGGCATTCTTTTGACGCTGGCATTTATTTTGACAAGAACACCGTTGTTTCGCCAGCTTTTAGACCGCGAATTGCACGTAGGGACGTCAATCGCATTTTCCGTGATGTTCGGGTTGTTTGGGATTGCAGGTACATATGCAGGCGTGGTCGTGCAAGGGGAGAGCTATCTTCCTGCGTTTTGGATTTTTCGTTTGTCGAATGACGAAATTATCGCCAATTCTACGTTGGTAGGGGTCGTTATTGGAGGTTTGCTCGGAGGGCCTCTCGTTGGCCTGGGGGCAGGTGTCATTGCTGGGCTTCATGTCTTCCAATTGGGAGGATTCGCCGCAGCATCGATGGGCTTGTCGATCCCGATCACGGGGTTGCTGGCAGGATACGTAGCGCGTTTTTTCTCACAGGAGCGGGTTATTTCTCCGTCCAAAGCCATGTTCATCGGCATGTTCGCGCCCATTATTCAGATGTCGCTTTTATTGATCATGGCAGCTCCGCCCGAGCTGGCGCGAACCATGGTCAACGTGATTGGGATTCCCATGGTGCTGACGAACAGTGTTTCGATTGCCATTTTTACGACGATGATACGGGTTGCCTTGCAAGAGGCAGAACGTTCGGCAGCCATTGAGGCGGAGCGTTCCTTTACGATAGCGGAAAGAATTTTGCCTCACCTGAAAAGGGGGCTTACACCGCAAACGGCTCAGTCAGCAGCCCTCGTCTTGCAAAAAGAAACGAAAGCAGCAGCTGTCGCGGTAACCGATCGAGAACGGCTTCTTGCGCACGTGGGAGTGGGGGCAGATCATCATCATCCGGGAGAAGCGCTCCATAGTGAGCTCGATAAGCGGGCCCTGTATAGCGGTGGAATCGACAAGGGATTGACGCGAGAGAGCATCGGGTGCAAGCGCAAAAGTTGTAGCCTGCATGCAGCGATTCTCGTGCCGATTAAAGAAGGGGACAGCGTCGTCGGTCTGATCAAACTCTATTATCGGAGGCCGCAACAAATAGGAAAAGTACAGGAAGCACTAGCAAAAGGACTTGGCAACCTGATCTCCAATCAATTGACCCTATCGCTCACGGAGCAAATGAAAGGGTTAATGAAGGATGCAGAGTTGCGAATGCTGCAGGCACAGATTCATCCTCACTTTTTGTTCAACACGTTGAATTCCATTGTGACCTTGATACGAATTGATCCGCAGCTAGCCCGGCATATGACCATTCAGCTTGGCGTGTTCATGCGATTCAACCTGAAGCTCACAGCGAGTCCGCTTGTCACCGTGAGACAGGAGTTGGATCACCTGCATGCTTATTTGGAAATTATCAAAATCAGATTTTCCGAGCAATTCGTCGTTCGCACCAGCATTGATACGGGTGTTGAGGAAGCCCTTATTCCTCCTGGCACGTTGCAGCCGTTATTTGAGAATTGCATTCAGCATGGTGTTCGCGACATCACGAACGGCGGTGAGATCGTCCTCCATGTGAAACGAGAGAATCTGCACGTTGTTTTTCAAATCGAAGATAATGGCCAAGGCTTTCCCGACAACTTGCTGCCAGTTCTGGGAAAGGTGCCTATGGAGAGTAAGGAGGGCAACGGAATTGGCATTCATAATGTCAACCAACGTCTGATCAGCTTGTGCGGACAAGATGCCCAACTTCATTTTGCCAATAAAGAAGAAGGCGGCAGTTCGATTACCTTTACCATTCCCATTACAAAAGAGGTGAGTGCCTGATGCCGATACGCGTCATGATTGCAGAAGACGAGCGACTAGCACGCGAAGAACTGAGCTATTTACTGCTACAAGAAGGAGACGTAGAACTGCTGCCCTATGCCACCAATGGACGAGAGCTGTTGGAAATGGTCGATGTGCACGAACCGGATGTCGTCTTCCTGGATATGAAAATGCCTGAACTGGAAGGAGCGCAGGCAGCGAGAATGCTCGCATCACGCAAACAGCATCCCCTCATCGTGTTTTGTACCGCGTATGAGGAATTTGCCATCGATGCGTTTAAGCTGTACGCCGTCGATTATTTGTTGAAGCCTGTGGAGCCAAAGCGGCTGGTAGAAACGATGCAACGGATACGCGAACGTCTGGTCAAGCCGAAAGCAGAGCCTGTCCAGACAAAACGAACCAAGCTGTTGGTAGAAGACAATAGCAGATTAGTGGTCATTGACCCAACGACGATTGTCTATGCGGTGCGGGAGGAACGATATGTGCAAATCGTCACCCAAACGGCTACCTATTCGACGCGGATGACCCTGACACAACTGGCGGATAAGCTTTTCGCATACGACTTTTTCCGTACCCACAAAAGCTATTTGGTCAATCTTCAATTCGTGAGCGAGCTCGAACCATGGTTCAACGGTGCCTACAACCTGATTTTGAAGGGAGAAGGAAGACCGCGTATTCCCGTATCTCGGACCTCCGCCAAGGATTTGCTCAAACGTCTCGAGGAGTAAGCCCGGTGATCCATCGTTTGCAGATCGAGGTTAAAAATCTGCCACTGACACACTCTCCCCGACATCTTACGCAGAAAAATACACGGATAGAAAAGGATTTTCTACAATATAGGAAGCGCTTACATTTTTGTAGATGAGGGGGAGGTTCCCATGGGCAAATCCGCTTCGGCAAAAAAAGCCGAGGATCAGAAAAAGGATGCTGTTGATTATGCAAAAGTGATTCAGTCAGCCACTTTCAAAGAGCTTTTGAAAAGAAAAAAAGCGTTTATTTTGCCATCTTCTATTTTTTTCTTCATTTTTTACTTTACCCTTCCGATTTTAACCTCCTACTTCACCGTACTGAATCAACCAGCGTTTGGAGCCATTTCGTGGGCGTGGGTATTTGCCTTTGCTCAGTTCGTCATGACATGGGGTCTCTGTATCCTGTACACCAGGCGGGCAGAGCAGTTTGATCAACTTGTTGAGAAAATCAAACAAGAGGCAGGTGGGAGGGGCTAATGAACGTTACTGCATTTTTACTCTTTCTCGTCATTGTATTGTTGACACTTGTCATTACCTTTTACGCTTCGAAAAAGACGAACACGACCAGTGAGTTTTACACCGCTGGTGGAGGCCTGACGGGTTGGCAAAACGGCCTCGCGATTGCGGGAGATTACATGTCGGCAGCTTCCTTCCTGGGGATTGCCGGGATGATTGCGCTGAGCGGGTTTGATGGCTTCTTCTACAGTATCGGCTTTCTTGTCGCGTATCTCGTTGTACTCTACTTGGTGGCAGAACCTTTGCGTAATTTAGGAAAATACACGATGGCAGATATGATAGCCGCGCGTTTTGACAATAAAAAGGTGCGTGGTGTCGCCGCTCTCAATTCGATTGCCATCTCGATTTTTTACATGATCGCGCAATTGGTCGGAGCAGGGGCCTTGATCAAGCTGCTATTGGGGCTGGACTACACGACCTCCGTATTGATCGTAGGGGCATTGATGACAATCTACGTCGTCTTTGGCGGGATGACGGCAACCTCGTGGGTGCAGATCGTCAAAGCGGTTTTGTTGATGGTCGGTACATTCATCATCTCCATGATGGTTTTTGCCAAATTCGATTTTAATCTCTTGAAAATGTTCGAGCAAATGAAGACAGCGACACCATTGGGAGAGCAATTCCTCAATCCTGGCAACAAGTTTAAAGTAGGGCTTGATACCATTTCGCTGAATCTCGCGCTTGTGCTCGGAACAGCGGGATTGCCGCATATTTTGATTCGTTTCTTCACCGTAAAAGATGCCACGACTGCTCGCAAATCGGTTGTGTATGCGACATGGATCATTGGCGCCTTCTATGTCATGACGATCTTCCTCGGCTTCGGGGCGGCAGCGTTTGTAGGAGCGGGGAATATGGACCCAGCAGGCAACATGGGAGCTCCACTGCTTGCCCAAGCACTAGGCGGTAACTTCTTGTTCGCTTTTGTATCTGCGGTTGCCTTCGCTACCATTCTCGCGGTAGTGGCTGGGCTGGTGTTGACAGCGGCTTCTGCCTTTGCGCACGACTTTTACGGACACGTATTGCGACAAGGAAAAGCAACTGAAAATGAGCAAATGAAGATGGCCAAATGGGCGTCTGTCGGTGTCTCGGTTGTCTCCATCTTGCTCGCCTTGTTTGCGCAAAATCTGAACGTGGCTTTCCTTGTTGCGCTGGCTTTCGCAGTAGCGGCGAGTGCAAATCTACCAGTGATTTTGTTCACGATCTTCTGGAAAAGGTTCAATACAGCAGGAGCAATCACCGGGATGCTTGTCGGTCTGTTCAGCTCTCTCATTCTGGTTGCGATGAGTCCGAACGTTTGGAATCCGGTAGCTGGAAAAGCCATTTTGGTCGGCGAAGCGCTGTTCCCGTTGCCGAATCCGGGCATTGTCTCGATCCCGTTAGGGTTTTTGGCAGCATGGATCGGAACCTTGTTGTCCAGCTCCCGTGATGATAAGAAGTATGAGGAAATTTTGGTGAAAGCGAATACAGGAATGAAAGATTCAGCGTAGAAACAGTAAATGTAGGAAGCTCATGCCACGAAGAGAAGGCTGGGGTTAACCCCTGGTCTTTTTTTCATTTTTGCAAGAAGGGAGAGGTATTGTCCGTGACGACGATCATCTTTTTCCTTGCCGTCATTATCGGAACGATGGCCATCACTTATTCGGCTGCCAAACAGACGGGTACGACGAAAGACTTTTATGCAGCAGGCAATCGCTTGAACGGGTTACAAAATGGCATTGCCATTGCAGGCGATTACATGAGTGCTGCCTCGTTTTTAGGGATTGCGGGAACGATTGCGATGTACGGCTTTGACGGGTTCGTGTATGCGATTGGCTTTTTTGTCTCTTATCTGATTATTTTGTTTTTAGTTGCGGAGCCGTTGCATAATTTGGGGCGCTATACGTTGGCAGACGCGATTGCCGTCCGATTTGACAGCCTTTGGCTGCGTGGCGTTGTTGCCTGTACGACGCTATTAATTACGATTTTTTACATGCTGGCGCAATTAGTTGGGGCAGGTGCCCTCATTCATTATTTATTGGGAGTGCGTTACGATACGGCGGTCCTGATTGTCGGGAGCCTGATGACATTTTACGTCGTGTTCGGCGGGATGGTGGCGACCTCCTGGGTTCAGATTATTAAAGCGATTTTGCTCCTGACAGGGACATTGATCTTAAGCCTGATCGTGTTTGCTCGTTTTGATTGGAGCTTCTCCGAAATGTTTTCCCATGTGAGTACGATTACACCTCTTCAGGAACAGTTCTTGCAGCCGGGAAATCAACTTCATGATCCGCTGGAAACGATTTCCCTGCATTTGGCTTTGATTCTTGGTACAGCCGGACTCCCCCATATTATCTCCCGGTTATTCACAGTCAAGGACGCAAAGACGACTCGTAATTCGATTTACACCGCTACGTGGGTCATCGGTGCCTTTTATTTGATGACGATTTTTCTCGGCTTCGGGGCGAGTACGTTTGTAGGCTACGAGGCATTGAAAAATGTGGGCTTCGGGGGGAATCTGACCGTCACGCTCTTGGCAGATGCTCTCGGTGGAGAGTTTTTGATGGCGTATATTGCTGCTGTCGCCTTCGCGACGATATTGGCTGTCGTGACAGGTCTCGTGCTCTCCGCCTCTTCTGCGTTCGCGCATGATGTCTACAGTCATCTGATCAGACGAGGGGTGGCTTCGGAAAAAGAACAGGTCACCATGGCAAAGCTTTCGTCAGTTGCGGTGGGCGTGATCTCCATTGGGCTGGCGATCGGTGCAGAAAAAATGAACGTGGCGATTCTCGTTGCGCTGACGTTTGCGGTAGCAGCATCATCCAATTTGCCACTACTGTTGTTTACGTTGTATTGGAAGCGGTTTACCGTCCGAGGAGCGATTTGTGGCGTCCTGACAGGGTTAACGGCATCTGTAGTCCTTGTCATTTTAGGACCGACTGTTATGCATCCCCTAACCGGTCTTATTCGTGCGGAGCCACTCTTTCCACTGACGAATCCTGGGTTGGTCTCTATACCACTCGGCTTTTTAGGGGCAGTGCTCGGAACACTACTGGATCGGCCTGATCCGGATGCCGAGATGAAGTACCAACGCGTACTGTTTCAGGCGTTGACGGGAATCCGAGTTCCGCCTGCGAAGAAAACGGAACAAGAATCTGCATAAAGCCTCGTCGCGTGCCCCACTCTAGGAGTAGAAGGAGGAGAGGGCAATTGGGTACGACTAAAGAGTCAGACGCTTTATCACATGACCAGCCAGATGTTTATGAGCGTGCAAGGCTGGCACTGGATGATCTGATTGGAGAGCTATGTGAAGCACTGGAAGAGGAAGATACCGAATCCTATAAGCGAAAAGGCTATGAGATGATCGGAAGCTACTTTCGTGAGCCGGTTAATACCGGGGAATTAACCTTGATCTATGCAGCGGTCCTAGCAGATATCCTCTATAAGCTGGAGTTGACACAGCAAGAGGAAAACGTAACGATGGTCCGTGATCAGTACAGCATGATGAAAAAAGACGATTGAGTGGCGACCCCGTTGAGGGTCGTTTTTTGATTGGCGCGATCCTGCTTTGCATGATTCAGTGGGATACCATTCATACTACGGATAAACGACATCAAAATGGGTGATTGGTATGGAAAAGGTCGGGCTCGTTTTGCAGGGAGGAAGTAGCTCGTCGTCACGACGGATTGCGCGACAGGGGAAGCCGTTTACTTTGCGAAAGACGACTGTGAGGATATTTTTCAAGTGATTCGGGCTTCCTGCAGTCTTCCGTTTCTATCACCCAAGGTTACGATCAACGGACGTAAGCTATGGGATGGAGGCATCGCACATCCGGTACCTTTCATGAAGTCCATCCTAGATGGCAATCAAAAACATATTATTGTGCTTACTTCTTCTTGTCCGCCAGGTGAGTGGATGCGCAAGCTTTCGCGTGTCGAGCGTCTTTTTTCCAGAAGTACGCGCCTGTGCCAAGCATTCTCGTCATTTTCGCATCTATTACGAGGCTATCGAGCAGGTCAAAGAGATGCAGAAGGAAGGCAGAGCGTTTGTCATCGCACCTCCAGTAGGTACCTTTCTAAGAGGTTTTGAACGACAAGAAGAGAAGCTCGAGCATTATTACAGACAAGGCTACCAGAATGCACGTACCCAATTTTCTGGACTTTGTACATGGCTTGGTCTTGGCAGGAACAGCTGAAAATTGAGGAGACATCTGTCCCGCGGATGTTTTTTCGGCAAAAACATGTGAAACAGGTTTTTCCAAAGCGAAGATAGGGAAGAAGCATCAGGGGAGGATGGAATCAGGAGGAAAGACCCCATGAAATATGTGAATGTAGACCTAGTTGAGCCAGGAGACGTTTTGGCTCGAAGCATTTATACAAGTGAGGGCTTGACGCTCTTGCATGCAGGTGTCCAGCTGACTGTCGGAATGATTAATAAATTGCGTCGGTTTGGCGTCACGATGTTAAGCATCAAAGACCCGCTGCTCGATGAAGTGAAAGAGCAGGAGGTCGTCACGGATACCACACGGAAGGACGCAATCCGCAATCTGTCACAAGCGATTTCGTGTGTGCAGTCTGGAAAAAATTTTGATGTCCGCGGCATTCAAAAATCAGTGGGAAGTATCATCGACGAAACCTTGAAAAATCGTCGCGTGCTCTTGAATCTGGGAGAAATTCGCACGACCGACAACGCGATGTACATTCATTCTTTGAATGTGTGCATGATGGCGACAGTAATGGGCGTAGGATTAGGCTATAATACGGCTCAATTAAAAGAGCTCGCCATCGGAGCCCTTTTGCATGACATTGGAAAGCTGTCAGTCGACAAGGAAGCACCAGCCTACAAAAAGAACAGCAAAACCAATCATCATACGTGGCTGGGCTTTGATCTGTTGCGAAAAAAACATGAGATGAGCATTGTCTCCGCACACGTTCCTTTGCAGCATCATGAATGGGTGGATGGCAGTGGGCAGCCACGAGGACTGACTGGCGATGAGATTCATGATTTCGCCAAGATTGTTGCGATTTGTAACTACTATGATAATCTCATCTCGCCTTTTTCAGAGGAAGAAGAGACGTTGCCTGCGTATGAGGCTTGCGAAAAAGTTATGGGACTCGCGGAGAAACGCTTTGATCATAAAATGGTCATTCATTTTTTGCGCTCGATTGCCATGTACCCGACAGGAACCTCTCTGAAGCTCTCGACAGGAGAAATCGGTGTGATCATTGATCAAAATAGAGGCTTGCCTTCGCGTCCAGTCGTTCGGGTCATTCGAAGAGACCAGCAGGCGAATCGGCGGATGGTGGATGATCATGAGATCACGGACATTGATTTGAGTGAAAAGCCTACTATTTTTATCACAGCTGTCATGGACTAGGGCATTGAAAGAATAAGACTCCCTATCAGGGAATATCCCTACCAAGATCAGGGAAAACCCCTACATACACGTAGGGCTCACAGGGCTACAATGGACTCAAGGCAGATGGATACATAGAGCTTTACCACATTTGCCAGATGAAAAAGAGGAAGGACGTGTCATTATGTCCCGTATTCTAGTCCCTGTCGATTTCTCAGCGCAGTCCATTCAGGCGGTCCGCTTTGCGTTGGCCTACGCCAAAAATAAGCATGATATCACATTGCTTCATGCCATTTCGCCGTTCCCTTCACGTAATGTTGTCAGAAGGTTGGGACGAGATGTCGTAGAAGATTATCAATTGGATGAAGCAAGAGAAGACCTGAAAAAATTCCTGTCGATCGTTGAAGAAGCCGGTATCACGTATGAACTGGAGATTGAGTTCGGAGAGCCGCATGAAGTCATTGCGAAGCACGCAGCGAATGACTATGCTGCCATCGTAATGGGAACACATGGCTACGGTCGCATCACAGGCTTCCTGTTGCAGAGCGTCAGCTATCCGACACTCCACGATGTCAAAGTCCCGGTATTCCTCATTGCGGAGGAGACAGATGAGAGCCGCTTCCCTTGGAATAAAGTACTCATTGCAGTAGATGGCTCCGACCATTCGATGGAAGCAGCGAAAAAAGCCATCGAGATGGGTCAACACCTCCCGGATGTATCGTATACGCTCCTGTCCGTTGTCATCCCACCAGTCACATACGCAGGTGTATATGGCGTAGGCTGGGATAACATGAATACACTCGAAGGTTGGGGACGTGAAACGTTAAAACCTTGCGAGGAGATGCTTGAAGCTGCATCGCTTCCTTTTGAAAGCAAGGTCGTGGTTGGAGATCCAGCTACTGTGATCCGCCAGACGGCTGAAGAAATCGATGCTGGACTGGTTGTGCTCGGTCATCATGGCCAAGGTGCAGTTGCAGGCACGCTGCTTGGTAGTGTTACATTTAAAACCATTCATCGTACGAAAACACCACTGCTGATTGTGAAAACATAGCATTTTGCCAGAAAAAGCTGTCCGCTTGGTGGACAGCTTTTTCTTGATTGAGCTCCCTCAAGATAAAGGTTGCGCTTGTTTGTGTTCGAGCAGATGGTTAGCCCCAACTTGTGCAACCTCTGGCGAATCCCACTTGATTCGTGCACATCCCCATGCAGCGAGCAAAATGATTACGGATGCTATCAGAAAAACCGTGATCAACGAAGTTATCTGCATGAGTGGACCTGCCAAAAAAGAACCGACCATCATGAGTCCGATCATGAGCGGTGAAATCGTTCCATTCACCCGTCCGATGAACGCTTCATCAACGAGCTTGATCATGAACGTACTGATCACGATCTGTAAAAATGCCATTCCAATTCCGGTGAAAAAGCGCATCGCTGCGGTTACGTATACCCATACAGAGAGAACTTCTACGGCGACGGAGAGAGCGAAGAAGATTAATCCACCTGTAATAACCCAGCGACCATTCAGGCGATCGAGGTAAATGGAAGCCAAAATGCCGCCTAACAGCATCCCCAATCCGTCTAAAGCAGTAAACCATTGAATGGCTTCTTTGGAGAGTAAAAGACGATCCGTGACGACGAATACCTCTAGCGAATTAATAAACCCCGAGGATAACCCCAAACATGCAAAGGTAATCGCTACTCCGCTCAAGGCAGGTCGCTTTTTTACATAGGAGAAGCCTGCTTTAATCTCAGAAAGGAGAGTTCCGCCTTCTTCTGTTGTACTGGCAGTTGAAGGGGGAAGTGTCAAGAGAATCAGTGCCGAGACGAAGAACAGGCCGGCCATCGTTAACAGGGAAGGGTAGATGCCCCAATGTTCAAAGAAGAAAGTACCGACAATCGGGCCAACCAGTAGAAAAATAGAACCCGTACTTTGTGAAATAGACACAGCTGCTGCAACATGCTCATCAGGAACATGACGCTTCATCATCTTGGCAGACGAAGGCTGGGAGAACTGCGACACGACAGCTGAGATAAATGTCGCAAAGAATACAGCGACCCACATCCCTTGCCAGAGCAAATACACGATAACCAGAACAGAGAGAGCGCTTAACAGGTTCCCGGCTATCATCGTTCGCTTCGGATTCCAGCGATCAGCCAGCGCCCCGCCAATGATTGAAAAAACCAAGATCGGCGCAAGTTCGATAGCAGTCAAGAGCGATACGGCGGTCGGATTGTTGCCGCTCGTCTCCATCACATAGTAGAGCAAGGCCATGTTACGAATCCATATACCGATATTTTCTAATGTATCCGTAATAAAAACGGTGAGAAAAACTTTGTTTCCCCAAAGACCTTTCATAGGTCATTTCACTCCCGAAAAAATTGTACCGAACGTCCGGTCTAATTAAAGGTGAAAAAAATGCTACTTGGCAATAATGCCATGCAGCAAAACGTCAATGCTCCTTTTCAACAGAGCATGAAGACGCTCGTCTTCCATCTGATAACCTACGTTAATGATTCCGTTCATGAGACCTTCCAGTATCATCGCCATTTCTTCGGGATCGCATGGGGCGAATTCGCCTCGGTCGATTCCTTCTTGGAAGAGCGAAGTATAGAGGGTATAGGTGGAGCCGAGCATTTCCAGCACTTGTTCCAAAATGACTGGATCGGCGAGCTGGCTGCCGGAGAACTCTTCGCCTGCTTTTTTTAGAGGGTGGGACAAAAAATCCTCCAAGAAAAAAGCAGCTAAGCCGTACAGTTTATCGATGGATGTCTCGTATTCTTTTTCTTTTTCCTGCCACAGATCTACCCATTCGTTGTACTGCTTTTCAAGCAAATGCAGGAACAACTGCTCTTTGTTTTTGAAGTGGTAATAGAGGCTGCCCTTACTCGCTCCAGTTGCTTGGCAAATGTCCTCAATGGAAGTGGCTGAATAGCCTTTCTGAGAAAATAACTCGGTGGCTTTCTCTACGATATGTTGTTTGGTTTTCTCCCCATCGAGACGACGCTTTGACATTTGATAAATGCTCCTTCTTCTAGACTGAACGTTCGGTTTAGTTTTAGTTTATTCGATCTGACAGAGAAGCGCAAGTGTTCGATTGAGAAGAAGGGACAGAGGGAAAAATAATAGGAAGCGAGTGAGGGGAGTGAATACCTTGCAAATCGGTTGTCATGTCAGTATTCGTCATGGGTACGAGGAGGCGGCGAGAACTGCATACAAAGAAGGCGCGTTATCCTTTCAATTTTTCCCGAAAAACCCGCGAAGCTTAGGTGTTAAGCAATTCGATGCCCGGGATGCAGAGCGGTGTCGCGCTTTTTGTCAGCAAAACGGCATGCTGTCGATCGCTCATACGCCATACCCGGTGAATCTTTGCGTCGAGGAGCAGGAGCTATTCGCCGTCACAGTGGGCTCCGTACGAAATGACCTTGAAATTGCCGAAGCTTGTGGAGCGTTGGGCGTGGTCGTTCATTTTGGCCAGTATAAAGGTGATGATGTACTTACTGGTTACAAAATCATGATCCAGATGGTCAATCAAATATTGGATGACTGGAATGGAAAAGCCCAGCTGTTAATCGAAAACAATGCCGGACAAGGCAACCGCATGGGCACGACACTCGAAGAGCTTACGCAGGTTCGACAATTATTTGCGGAGCCACAGAAGGTAGGCTTTTGCCTGGATACGTGTCATGCATTTGCCAGCGGATTGTGGAAAGGGAATGATTGGGGGGAAGTAGCCGATCGGATGCGAGAGCTCGATTATTTTACGAGCTTGCGTGCCGTTCATCTGAACGATTCCGTTTATCCGAGTGGTTCCTTTCGAGACCGGCATGCCTCCATCGGAAAAGGGATGATCGGTGATGCATCCATTGCCGCTTTTTTGCAAACACCTGAATTGCAAGGACTTCCCATCGTTCTGGAAACGGCGAGAGGCTCAGAAGGGGGACATAGCGAAGAGATCAAACATGTTCGTCTGCTTCGAGACAATTGGCAGGGCTGACCATGTTGTGGTAGAGTGTGAAATGATGTGTTCAACACGGGAGGGGTACCTATGAAAAAGCGTATTAAGGTGACAATTGCGGATTTTACTCATCTTACAGAAAACTTGAATAACCCGGAGGAGCTCGCTCTGTACGAAGCGGCGAACGGAAATACATACGATGCTGAAATCGAGCATGATGGATATGCGATTGTGGATGTGACAGACGAGGATTACATCGAGCTGGCTCCGGGGGAATATCAGCTGATGATCGAGGAGTGGACAAACGCCGGACAAATCGGCGAATGGACACTGCAAACCATGTCTGACCCAGCAGATGACAAGGCTTTGCTGTATCGCACAGTGGACAAGGCTGGAACGGAAATACAAGCACCGCAATCATTGCCGAAGCAAGTAGTCGAGCTGGTTGCAAATACGTGGTTTGGCAAAAAAGCGAAGAAGATTGAGGAATAATTCAAGAACGAAAAGGAGCGCTGCGAGGTAGCGCTCCTTTTTTATGCCATTAAGAAATATATACGGATGATAAGCTGTAGCATTGGGCATTGTGAAGTTTTTCCCTCAGTTAATACTGACGAGGATCTTACGTTTAAAAGGTAACGATGAACCGCCAAAGCTGGTGAGAAGAAAAAGCGCAGGACTCGTAGACCTTGACAACGCCTACCCAGTCGGAACTTCAAAAAGGGGACCACGCTTGTCGAACACTTCTTCCCTGAGAAGCATCCGCCCGTAGGGTGGCTTTGGCTCGACGGTCCCCTTTTTGAAGTGGAGACGGACAGCCAATCCCCCTTGCGGGCGTGTCAGAGTCGAAGAGAACTGCGCTTTTTCTTCTCCTCCACTATGCTGACTCACTCGTCCTCAGATTCCAGCTGAATCCCATACTTTTTAATCCGCCGCATAAGCAGGGACTGGGTTATGCCGAGGGACGCTGCTGTTTTGCGAGTCGTTTTATGCGTGCGCAATGCTTGCAAAATAAATTCCATCTCGATTTTCTCCATCCGCTCTGTAAGAGAAAGAGAACCAAGTGAGAGAATACCGTCCTCCAGCTCACGAATACTCCGCAGCTCTTCTGGCAAATCACTGACTTGGATTTCATCCAGCTTCGACGTGATGACAATCCTCTCTACCAAATTTTCCAACTCCCGCACATTCCCAGGCCACTCGTATTGATGCAAAACATCCAGCGCTTCCGGGGAAAAACGTCGTTTCTGGTTATGCTTGCTATTGAATCGTTGTAGATTGTGGTGCAGTAACGGGAAAATATCGTCCTTTCTCTCCCGTAATGGCGGAACATTGATTGGCAAAATATTAAGGCGATAGTACAGGTCGTGTCTGAATTTGCCCAACCGTACGAGTTCCTGGAGGTTGGCATTGGTTGCCGTTATGATGCGGATGTCAGCTGTATATGTTTTCGTGCCGCCGATCGGCATAAACGTTTTGTTTTGCAGGAGCAGCAATAATTTCGATTGCAAGTGATAGGGAAGCTCGCTGATTTCATCCAAGAAAAGCGTCCCTTTGTCCGCCATCTTCACTAATCCGATTTTCCCCGAGTGACTCGCCCCCGTAAATGCCCCTTTGTGGTAGCCGAACAGCTCTGACTCGATCAAGGTTTCGGGAATGGCGCTACAGTTGACGTGGACGAACGGCCCGCTGCTTCGTTCGCTCAACTGGTGGATTTGCTCCGCAAGATAGCTTTTTCCTACGCCTGTTTCACCTGTAATAAACACGGTCGTGTCGACAGGGGCTGCTTTTTTCATTAACTCCAGCAGGGCGAGATAGGAACGGCTGTTGCCAATCAAGGTTTGGGAGGAGCTCTGGCTCGCTTCCCACTTCATGAGCTGGATTTCTTCGCTGTACCGCTTTAGCAAAGCGACAGTCTCTTCCAGTTGCGAACTGGCACGGGCTGCCTCCGTGATATCTCGTGAGTGGGAAACGATCAGCTCTGGTCTCCCATCCTCATCCGGGATGATATGTCCGGTCACCAGAAATTTCCCCTTCTTATTGACGAGCTGAATGGTTGTGGTCGGTTTTCCTGTTTCCAAAACCAAGCGGGTGACAGAAGGACTGAAAATCCCCATTTCTTCGAGGTCGGATACGTTTTGTCCGATGAGTTCGGCTTTTGGTAGACCACACAGGTTTTCACTGGCATTGTTTAACCATAAAGTAGTTCCCTGCGCATCAGCAATGAATATGCCATCTGCAAGTGTGTTCAGGATGTCAATAAAACGATCAACAGAAGACAGTGCTAGTATCTCCGCAGCTTTTTCCATGTTGAGTAGCTCCCCGGTTTTTCAACTGATTGTACAAGATCAAATTGATCGTTGTATAGTGAATCGAAATTAAAAATAGTTGAGTCGAAATAGACTCAAGCAAAAAGTTAGACTTTTCCTACTTTTCGATTCAAATGTGAGTCTACTTCGACTCAGCAATAAGGAATTGCTTTTCGCTTGATTGCGTATTCTTGCCGTTTTGAGGCTTGGCACAAGAGTTGCTATTACATAGTTGGACGTAAGCGATTTACCCAAGAATAAGAGATAAGGAAATGCATGCGATGTTATCAAAACTGGTGACGCACGAACAAGCAGTGGAGCATGTTCTGGATGGCACCCGGCTGATGTATGGCGGATTCGGCACGATTGGCTCCCCGGCACACTTGATTGATGCGATCTTGCACAAAGGCGTGCAAAGCTTGACACTCATCGGAATTGATGCGGGGTATCCGGAAATCGGAATCGGAAAGCTGATCAGTCATGGACGGGTGAGGCAGCTGATTACCACACATATTGGCTCCAATCCCGAGGCAGGTCAACAGATGATGGACGGAAAGCTGGAAGTGACATTCTGTCCACAAGGAATTTTCGCAGAAAAGATTCGGGCAGGAGGTGTTGGTATTCCAGGAATCGTTGTGGACGCGCATGTGGGAGGAGAGCGAATGGAAGGAGCAGAGCCGTTTGCCTTTGCCGGAAGAACTTGTCAGATTGAAGCCGCCCTTACAGCGGAGGTAGGGATCGTCTATGCGAAACAGGCGGACACCTACGGGAATCTCATTTATGACAAGGCGGCAAGAAATCTGAATCCGCTCGTAGCGATGGCCGCAGATATCACGATCGCTGAGGTGGAGGAGATCGTTCCCGCAGGAGAGCTGGACCCGGATAAAATCGTGACGCCTGGCATTTTTGTGGATTATATCGTGGTTCGTGGCGGAGGAAACAGCTAATGGGGTTGGAAATGGATCAGCGAAATATGGTTGCGTGGCGTGCAGCCAAAGAGGTCGCTCCCGGAATGGCAGTGAACTTGGGGATTGGGATACCTGAGCTCGTCGCTGATTTTATCCCGCATGAATGGCAAGTCATGTTTCACTCGGTGAATGGAATCTTGGGAGTCGGACCTACGCCGTTAAAGGGAGAAGAGGACCAGCATATTTCCAATGCGGGTGGAGCACCTGTTACCGTTGTACCGGGGGCATCGTACTTCGACAGCAGCATAGCGTATGGCATGATCCGAAGAAGAAAGCTGGATGCAGCGTTTATCGGGGCTTTGCAGGTGAATCGCCGAGGAGATCTGGCAAACTGGATTGTTCCTGGCTCACGTGTTCATGGAATTGGCGGAGGAGCGGAGCTGGCTTATTACGCCAAGAAAGTGATTGTGCTCATGAGCCATGTCAATCAGGCAGGTGAGCCAAAAATTCGCAGGGAGTGCACATTGCCACTGACGGCGAAGGGCTGCGTCGATCTCATTATCACCGAGAGGGCCGTTATCGAGGTCACACAAAGAGGCTTGCTTTTGACAGAGGTAATGTACCCATACACCTTGGAAAATGTTATTACGAATACCGGGGCACCTCTAATGATTTCAGAAAATTTACAAATGGTAGAGTAATGAAAAATGTAAGCGCGAACATTTAGAACAGGGGGATGGAACAGATGAAGAAGACAATCCAAACAATCGCAGGAGTCGTATTCTCGTTGTCACTACTAGTAAGCGGATGTAGCCAAGGCGCTTCTAATAACAGTGCGGGAGGTCAAGCGGGTGGGGCTACTGCTGGAAATGCATCGTCCATGACAAAAGAGGCAGGCGTATTTGTATACGCGGCTTCCGGTGAATATCAGCCATTCAGCTACTTCAAGGATGGTCAATTGACCGGATTTGATGTCGAGATCGGCAATGAGATCGCCAAGCGCTTGGGGCTTGAGCCAAAGCCAGTCACGTCGCCTTTTTCCGGCATTATCGCAGGAGTAAAGGAAGGCCGCTACGATGCGGCGATTGCCAGCCATGCGATTACAGAAGAGCGGAAGCAGCAGGTTGACTTCGCCGACCCGTACTACTTGTCAGGTGGTCAACTCTTCGTTCGCCCGGATGGGACTATTAGCACGCTGGAAGGATTAAAAGGCAAGGAAGTGGCAGTCGCACTCGGCACTACACACGAAAAGATGGCGAGGGAGTATACGGATAACATCAAAACGTATGACAGCGATGTAACGGCTCTGCGTGCCTTGGAGCAGGGAAAACACGATGTCGTGATTACAGACAGCGTCGTAGGGGAGATTGCCATTGCGCAAGGCTTGAAGCTCAAGAAAAGCGGGTCGCCACTCTCGGAAGTCAAGCATGGAATCGCAGTGCGCAAAGGAAATACGGAATTGCTGAACAAGATCAACGAAGTCCTCAAGCAAATGATGGAAGATGGAACCTACGTCAAATTGAGCGAAAAGTACTTTAATCGCGACATTAGCAAAGCTGAATAGTGAGTTGGTTTGACAGATAAATTCCAATACGAGTGAGGGGTGGCATCAAGTGCCCAGTTTTGCCCATCTGACAGAAGAGTTTTTCCGGACATTGCCGTTTTTTTGGAAGCCGTTGCTGCTGACGTTTCAGCTGACAGTCGCTTCCGTTATCGTAGGATCAATTATCGGATTGTTTGTCGCCTTGTTAAAGGTATCCAAGCTTCCCATTGCACGTTTCGTAGCCAATGCGTACATCATGATCATTCGCGGCACGCCGCTGATCGTGCAGATTTTCGTCTTGTATTTCGGCTTTTACAAAATCATTGACCTCGGTCAATTTTGGTCGGCAGCGCTCGCTCTGGCGATTCACAGCGGAGCCTATATCGCAGAGATTTTCCGGGGCGCTATTCAGTCGATTGATAAAGGACAAATGGAGGCAGGGCTGTCTTTGGGCATGTCCGCCCGTCAGACCATGCGTCGGATTATTTTGCCGCAAGCGATGAAACGATCGATCCCGCCGCTTGGCAACCAGTTTATTTTGTCTTTGAAGGAATCGTCTCTGGCCGCTTTCATTGCCATGGATGAGTTGTTCTCACTGGCTCGCCGCTTGTCTGCGGAAACATTTGATGAAATGACGTACTTTTTGATTGTGGCGCTCTATTACTTGGTGATTGTCATGGCGTTTACGTATGTGGTCCACATCATGGAGAAGCGTCTGGCCAAAGGAGAGGCGTAAAGCGGAGGGGAAAGAAGATGGATAAGCAAAGAGAAATGATACGTGTGCAAAATTTGAAGAAAAGCTTCGGAAAAGTGGAAGTTCTCAAGGATGTTACCCTGCGAGTCGGAAAGGGCGAGGTCGTCGTCTTGATCGGTGCCAGTGGATCGGGGAAAAGCACATTGATTCGATGCATTAATTTTCTGGAGATCAAGGACGGCGGAGAGATCTATATCGAAGGAAAAAGCATCGACCCGAAGAAGGATGACTTGACCAAAGTACGGCAAAAGGTAGGCATGGTGTTCCAGCACTTCAATCTGTTTCCGCATAAAACGGTACTGGAAAACATCATGGAGGCACCGCTGATTGCGAAGAAAGCGGACAAGGAAGAAACGAAGCAGGAAGCGCTCCGGCTGCTGCAGAAGGTAGGTCTTTCTGAAAAAGCGGACGCCTACCCGTCCAGCCTCTCCGGTGGACAAAAGCAACGCGTGGCAATTGCTCGTTCATTGGCGATGAAACCGGAGATCATGCTCTTCGACGAGCCAACCTCAGCGCTTGACCCAGAGCTGGTAGGGGAAGTGCTGGAGACAATGAAGCAGCTCGCGCAAGAAGGAATGACGATGATTATCGTGACGCACGAAATGGGGTTTGCCAAGGAAGTGGCGGATTGGGTAGCGTTTATGAATCAAGGCAAGATCATCGAAATGGCAAGACCCCAAGAAATTTTCAACAACCCGAAAGAAGAGCGCACGAGAGAATTTTTAAACCGTGTACTGTAATGGCGTAAAAACGAAAGGGAGCTGGGGTATGAGAGACGTGGTCATTGTCGCGGGTGTGCGCAGTGCTGTGGGTGCATTTGGGAAAAGCCTGCGTGACGTACCGGCAACAGAGCTGGGGCGGCAAGTATTGGAAGGCTTGATGAATAAGGTTGATCTGCCGAAGGAACAAGTCAATGAAGTGATTTTTGGCAATGGGTACGTACATGGAGGAGGACTCAATGCTGCACGTATCAGCTCGCAGCTGGCGGGATTTCCACGCAATGTCTATGGTCACATCGTCATCAAAGCGTGTGGTTCAGGATTGAAGGCGATTGGCAACGGTGCGCTAGCCATAGCAGCAGGTCAAGAGGACGTGGTGATTGCGGGGGGAGTGGAGTCCATGAGCAGTGTTCCCTACCTCGTGAAGAACCGCTGGGGCAGCAAATTCGGCAATTTGTCCATGGAGGACGCTCTCTTGTCCGATGGCTTGATCTGCTCGCTGACGGGTGAGCATATGGGGATGACCGCAGAACGGCTGGCTGTACAGTACGGTATTTCCCGTGAGGAGCAGGATCGTTTTGCCTACGAGAGCCACGTAAGAGCAGCAGCAGCAATAAAAGCGGGCACATTCGAGAGTGAGATCGTACCGATTGAAATCAAGGATCGTAAAGGTACCCGCGTTTTTGCGCAGGATGAATCCGTGCGCCACGATATCAAGCTGGAGGAGCTCGCCAAGCTGAAAAGTGTTTTTCAAAAAGAAGGGACCATCACTGCTGGAAGTGCGTGTCCGATGAATGACGGCGCAGCCGCTGTATTGATGATGTCTCGTGAAAAGGCGGAGGAAGCGGGTTTGACTCCGCTCGTGAAAATTAAGGCTTTTGCCAGCGCAGGAGTTGAACCTGACGTGATGGGGATCGGACCAGTTCCCGCCACGCAAAAAGCACTGGAGAAAGCGGGATTGACGCAGGGTGACATTGGACTCATCGAATTGAACGAGGCATTTGCCGCCCAGGCTTTGTCTGTGATCAAATGCCTGGAGTTGGATACGAGCAAGGTGAATGTCAATGGAGGCGCGATTGCCTTGGGTCACCCTGTGGGAGCCACTGGTGCCAAACTGACTGTGACGTTGATGAACGAAATGATGCGCAGACGCGAGAAGTATGGCATGGTGACGCTATGCATGGCAGGTGGCATGGGAATGTCAGTGATTTATGAAAATTTGACGATGTAAACTTCACATGTGCAAATGAAAAAGCCCCGAACGTTGATAGGTCGGGGCTTCTTGCCATGAAAGCGTGATCGCTTATTAGGGGGCCTTTTGTTCACGTACGTATTTTCTCAATGTGGCCGCTACTTCTGTTGGGTTTTCCAGCTGTACAATCACATGCTGATATTTGACATGACCCTCTACTTCTAGAATCAACAACGAATCAGTCTGGGTAAAAGAAAGGAAGTACCATTCATTTTTATACTGAAAGCTTCCTTCATATATGTTCAAAGGTGAAAGAGACGTCCCAGGCATGCGCAACATCCATTTTGGCGGAACAAAAGAACCGACCTCGACATGCTTGATCGATTGATACGGTAACGTGATCGTGCTCTTCAAGGCTAAGAACGTATGCAAGCCAGTGAGACGCAAGGTAAAATCCGTCTTGCCGAAATGTACACTTCTTCCCATCGTTGCTCACCTCTTTCATCTGCCATCGCTCCATTATCTCACAGATGATTGATGATGACACGGGACAATCAAAAAAGCCGGCGCTTCCCCAACGAGGAAGGCAACCGGCTTTTCGTATTCTTTCTTACATTTCTTCTGGAGCAGCCAGACCGAGCAGACGCAGACCTTCCTTCAGCACAGCAACGACTGCTGCTACGAGCTGGAGACGGGATGCTTTCACATCTTCTTCCTCAGCCAGGATGCGTACATTCGCATAGAACTTGTTGAACGTTTGCGCCAAGTCGATTACATACTTGCCGATTTGCGACGGATCGAAGTTATCGGCAGCACGTTCGATTACCTCTGGGAACGCGTTCAAGAGGGTAATCACTGCCCAAGCCTCTTTGCTGTCGAGCGCACCGGAAGCCAGGTTCGCCGTCGTTGCTGGCTGGTAGCCACCTCTGCGCAAGAGCGAGCATGCACGCGCGTGTGCGTATTGCACGTATGGTCCCGTTTCCCCTTCGAAGGTCAGCATCTCTTCCCAGGAGAAGTTGACATCATTGAGGCGGTAGTTTTTCAAGTCATGGAAAATAACTGCGCCTACCCCGACTTGACGAGCCACTTCTTCTTTATTGGACAGCGTAGGGTTTTTCTCTTCGATGACTTTTTGGACATCAGAAATGGCTTGTGCCAACACTTCTTCCAAGAGAACAACTTTCCCTTTACGCGTGGACATTTTCTTGCCGTCCTTGAGCATCATGCCGAATGGGATGTGGTGCATATCTGCGGACCACGCATAGCCCATTTTTTCCAACACTTTATAGAGCTGCTGGAAGTGGAGGCGTTGCTCGTTTCCTACGACATAGAGTGCTTTTGCAAAATCGTATGATTCGTGGCGGAAGAGGGCAGCAGCCAAATCACGCGTTGCGTACAGGGTAGCGCCGTCTGATTTTTTGATCAGGCATGGCGGCATGTTGTATTCATCGAGATTCACGACCATCGCACCGTCGGATTCAGTCAAGAGACCTTTTTCCTCGAGCAACGTAACAACGCGATCCATTTTGTCGTTGTAGAATGCTTCACCGTGGGTGGAGTCGAAGGCTACGTTCATCAGGTCGTAGATCTTCATGAATTCCTTGAGGGATTCATCACGGAACCATTTCCACAGGTGTTGTGCTTCTTCGTCGCCATCCTCGAGCTTTTTGAACCATTCACGGCCTTGGTCTTCCAGAGTAGGATCGTTCTCGACTTCTTCGTGGAAGCGAACGTAGAGGCTGAGCAGCTCCTTGATCGGTTCTGCTTTTACCTTTGCTTCGTCACCCCAGAGGCGATACGCAACGATTAATTTACCGAACTGCGTACCCCAGTCCCCCAAGTGATTGATGCGCACTGGCTCGTAGCCTTGCTTTTCCATGATGTTGGCAATCGCGTTTCCGATTACAGTAGAGCGCAGATGACCCATGGAAAATGGCTTCGCGATATTCGGGGAGGAGAGGTCAATTGGTACTTTGCGTCCTTGACCGATGCTGCTGCTTCCGTATGTGCTGCCTTGGGTAAGGATGGTTCCGATTACTTGCTCTGCCACATTTTCTTGATCCAGGAACAGGTTCACGTACGGACCAACTGCCTGCGATTCGCGCAAGGGTGCACCAAAGAGCTGTCCAGCCAGCTCAGCTGCGATCATCGGTGGGGCTTTGCGCAATGCTTTTGCCAATTGGAAGCAAGGGAAAGCCACATCGCCCATTGCAGGGTTTGGTGGTGTTTCCAGCATGCCGTATACGGCTTCTTTTGTCAGTGTGTCTACGCCCATCGAGGAGAGCGCAGCGGCAATCTTTTCAGCGACTTGGTGTTTGTAGCTCATCTAAATTTCTACCCCTTTCAAATAAAAAAACCTCTACGTCTCCTGTGAAAAAGAGACGAGAGGTTATACTCCCGCGGTGCCACTCTTGTTGTTTTTTCCTCCCATGAAACTGGAAGGCAAAAACCGCTTGATCTGCTGTAACGGGCAGTCCCGGCATAGCCCTACACGATCCGTTGCCCATGATGGCTCATTGGATGTTCAGGTCGCATCTCCGAGGGGCGCTTCCTCACATGGCTTGGCATCGGGCTCACACCGTCCCCGACTCGCTTTCGTCCTCGCACAAGGAGTACTTTCCTCATCAACGATTCATTTGTTTCTCTAGAATTATAGCTGTTTATACCGTCATGATGCAAGAGTGCCTCGATCAAGGTTTTTTTAAAATCTTATCTAATTCCGCGAAATATTGCTTGGTCAGCTCTTCTCTTTCTTCCGCGCTGAGGTTATCTGCGTTCATCATTTGCTCTTTGTACTGTTCCAGCTTTTCGAGCATGGCCAGCTCGGCTGCAGCGGCCTCGTCCAGATCGTAATTTTCCGATGGATCGAAGGGGATCAATCGATTGTCATTCCCACTGCGCAAATAAGCGGAGCGCCAGTTCTCCGGGAACTGATACGGCTGTTCGCCAAACATAATCCCTAAAATATCGTCGGATTCAATTGGCAGGAAGTGATCGTAATCGTCTCTTCTGCCTCCCTCGGACAAGTTAATGTGGGACAAAAAATAGTGGAGATAATGTTCCCCCGTTTCGGTATTCTTAACGATGGAATAGGTTTCAAAATCGGATTTGGATAGTTCTTTTATGGTCTCCAAACAGGACAGAAATTTGTCTTTTTCACGTGCTTGCAAGGCATCCATGTCATCTCGTTCCTTTCGCTCTACAATAAGCCTCATGATAGCAAAAGCAGTGTGCGCTGACAATGAAAGTGGGGCAACCGGGTGCAGCAGAGGGGCAGAAAGAAAAAACTTTTGGATAATCCTGTCATAAAAACAAGCCAGCTGGATCAAATACATATCACATCAGGAACAACAAGGGGGTGAACAGTGCGTGAATGCAAGTGCCAAAAGCAGTGAAGCCGACTGGACGCTGCAACTGACCAACGAAGAAAAGCTGACAAGGCTAATGAACGACTATGGGGATAACATCGTGCAGCTCGCATACCTGATCGTCAAAGATCGGGGAATCGCAGAAGACATTACCCAGGAAGTGTTTCTAAAGGCATATCGGGGGCTAGATCAATTCCGCCATCAGAGCAGTGTGAAAACGTGGCTTTATCGAATCGCGATCAACGAGTCCCGCAAATATTTGCGTTCGTGGTCCTTTCGCCAAATTTTTTCTACATACCTCTCCAAAGAGGAAGCACCGCCGGAAAAAGTAGACAAGGCAAATGTTGAATCGGCAGTCATCGGACGAATGAGCAAGGTACAAGTAGCGGAGCAGGTGATGAAGCTCTCGCCGCTGTACCGAAAAGTCATGGTACTTCATTACTATGAAGATTTGTCGATAAAAGAGATTGCGCAAGTGTTGGATATTTCAGAAGATGCCGTACGAACCCAATTGTCCCGGGCCCGAAAACATTTTAAGGCATTGTGTGAAAAGGAGGGATTGGAATGGACGTAGATAAGCAAATGCGTGAAGCGGTACGAAGTGCAAGTGAGGAATCGGTGGAGGAAGTGAGGTTTACAAAGGAGATGGAATTCCGGATCAGAGGTGCGATTGCACAGAATAAACACAAGAATCGAAACAGATTATTTATGGCTGGATCGCTGGCTGCGTGCTTGGCGGTAACAGCTGTGGGCTTGCATCAACAAGGTTGGTCTCCACAGATGCCGAGTGGGAAAAATGGAACGAATGCGGTGGCAACAACTGCAACAGATAAAAAGAATGCAGAGGCCAATCAGAGCAGCGTAAAGGTTTCGCCGGAAGAGGCTATTTTACCATTGAAAAAGGCGATTCCAGCTTTGAGCAACATGAGAATAAGAGTGGATCGTACAAGCCATGGAATCAGTGACCTCATGTTACTGGAAGGCGATAATGCTCGTGCCAATGTTGCTTATGATATACAGACAGGACAAATTGAGAGCTTTACAATCAATGGTGATCGGGGAGAACAGAAGGAAGGGAAATTGCCATCAGCCAAGACTGCGGAGAATGCAGCAAACGCATTTTTACAAGCTTTCCTTGGGGAGGGAAGCAAGTCCTATCAGTACGTCGAGACTCAGATCTATACCGACGAGTATAGGGTAAAAGGCCCATGGATGAGCGTGAATTATCAACGTATGGAAAACGGCCAGCCCGTTCCGTTCGACGTATTGTCGGTTGGAATTGACGAACGTGAGCAAATCGCGTTTTTCGGGCGATTGAACAAGAGCGAACAAGCCTTTTTCACCAAGCTGACAGATGCCATGCCCGATTTGAGCCCATCCCTTCTTCTTTTGGATAAAGAAAAGAACCACGATGGCATGTCATTCATCTTGGGGAAAACGAACAAGGAGGGGCATCAGGTTTCTCTTGTGATCTATGGAAATGGTCAAGCACTGGAATCGTATAGGCTTTTGAATAGGGATGAAAAGGAAGCAGCGAGCCGGAAAGAAGCAGAAGGAGAAAAAGCCTTGCAGCAAGAGCGACAGTTCCTGAACAAACTGCTCGGTGCGGATAGTGATAACTATCGGTTATTGGACGCCAACGATCCAGGGTTGTATCTGCGATATCATAACGAACTGCCAGTGTTGTCTGATGAAATTAGCATAATAACAACTGACTCTGGCCACGTCCAATATTTCAGGATGGAGCCCGAAACATTCGAGCCGTCGCAGTACCCGGATGTATCGACTGCTGTGTCAGTAGAGGAAGCCATCAAAGAGCTGAGTGAGCATATGAAGCTTCGATACGTGCAGAACCCGAGAATACGACCAGAATCAAAACAAGGGGAGAAATGGCAACCTATTCTGGAGTACACACCCGCTGTTTCCTTCATGCAAAGAGGACGTGAAGATGGTACGGAGTGGCATATCGACGCGACCAATGGCAAGATTGTGTATGGAACGGGAGATAACGGGCTTGCTTATGATCAGTTGAATACGAAGGAAGCACATCCGATCGAATCTCCAAAGGAATACGTCAAGGTTCGCTCCAAGGATGAGGCAAAAGCACTGCTGCAAGCGGAATTCGGCATACAAGTGGATGACTCGACCTATAGAGAGAGTGAGAGTAACAGTGACGGACGCAAGGAATACGTCTGGAATGATAAAAATGACAAGTATATCGGCGTAGAAGTCCTTGCAGAAACAGGCAGTGTCGTCGGGCTGGGAACACCGCGTTCTAATACAGCAGTGACAGTCAAACGCGAGCAAGCGGAAGAGGCTGCACTCGCCTTTCTGCATAAATACGTCGATCCAGGCGTAAAAGAAGTGCAGTTGGCACAAGTTATACAGCCAGGCGAAGCGAATTCTGTGTCATCGGGCGAATGGGAATTCAGATATTTCATCAGCAAGGATGGCATTCCTGTACAGGATCGTGCGCAAAAAGCGGCTTATTCGGTAACAGTCGATCCGTCTTCTGGCAAAGTGACAATGTTTCACAACTACAGAGAGACACACAAGGTGGTGGAGCTTCCAGCATCCGACCAGATCGTTTCGAAAGACAAGGCTGTTGAAGAGTATTTACGCGTCATGCCTTTGAAGCTGGTCTATTTGATGAAAGATGTGGATGGGCGAAAATTATCTCAACCAAAGCTGGCGTATGTGCCGTGGAGTGACGAAAAGCTGGCGCTTAAATATATTACTCTGGATGCCGTGACAGGCAAGATCATCACCAAATAACAAGAAAAAAAGGCTATCCCGCAGCCATTCCTCATGGCTTTTGGGATAGCCTTTTTTACACACTTATCTAACAGTCGTCACACGAACACCCAATAATTACCAACAGGATAAACAGCACGAGCACGATTGCGAAGCAGTCACCGAAGAATCCGTTTCCGCAGTAAGATGTACTCATCTTTGTTTCCCCTCCTTTCCGTTATACTCCAGTCTATACACGAATGCCGATATTGGACTGGGCGGATGCCCAGCTTAGGCAAAAATGGGCGCGAAAGAGAAGAGGTTCAGTAAAAAATAGACAATTCACAATTGACGGGGAGACAAAGGGGGTGTTAAGATACTTGCAAACATTCAAGACATTTCGTAAAACAACTAAATGACAAGTGTACGACTCTTATCCAGAGAGGCAGAGGGACTGGCCTGATGAAGCCTCGGCAACCGGTAAAAATCCGGTGCCAATTCCAGCAAAGCTACGTGCTTTGAAAGATAAGAGGATGTCTCAGGCGTTATCGTATCTGCTGACAAATCCTCTTCTTTCAAAGAAGAGGATTTTTTTGTTTACCCAATTACGGAGAATAAGCCGATGCAAGGGAGAAAAGGGGCACGTCAATGAAACCAACTTTTCGCGAACAGCTTTCCCGGAAAATTCTGATTCTGGACGGTGCAATGGGCACCATGCTTCAACAGGCGAACCTGACTGCCGATGATTTCGGCGGTGAAGCCTATGATGGCTGTAATGAACTTCTGAACCTGACAAGACCAGATGTGATCCGTTCGATTCACGAGAAATATTTAGAGGCGGGCGCAGACATCGTCGAGACAAATACGTTTGGTGCTGCTTCCATCGTTTTGGCCGAGTACGATGTGCCGGAGAAAGACCTTGAGATCAATATAGCGGCAGCTCGCTTGGCCAGAGAAGCGGTGGATGCCTATTCCACGGAGGAGTGGCCGCGTTATGTAGCAGGTGCAATGGGACCGACGACCAAAACCCTTTCGTTGACAGGCGGTGTCACTTTCGAAGAACTGGTCGAGGCGTATTATCGTCAGGCAAAAGGTCTGATTATCGGTGGCTCCGATGTTCTTCTTTTGGAAACCTCGCAAGATACGTTGAACGTCAAGGCTGGCGGAATCGGGATTCGCAAAGCTTTTGAAGAGCTTGGGCAGGAGCTCCCCGTGATGCTGTCAGGTACGATTGAGCCGATGGGCACAACGCTGGCGGGCCAAAACATCGAGGCGTTTTACATCTCCTTGGAGCATATAAAGCCAGTCTCTATTGGTCTGAATTGTGCGACAGGACCAGAGTTCATGCGTGATCATCTGCGGACACTGTCTGGAATAGCCCAATGTGCGGTCAGCTGTTATCCGAACGCAGGCTTGCCAGACGAGAACGGCCATTACCATGAAACGCCACAGGGACTCGCTTCGAAAATGCGGGCGTTCGCTGAACAGGGCTGGATAAACGTCGCTGGCGGTTGCTGTGGAACAACACCAGCCCATATTCAAGCGATGGCAGAAGCCTTGAAAGACTGCAAGCCGCGCAGTGCAGATGTAGAACCGCTGAGCGCGGTCTCCGGGATTGAGGTCGTTTACGTCGAAGATGATAATCGTCCCCTGCTGGTAGGGGAGAGGACCAATG
Source organism: Brevibacillus brevis (assembly GCF_900637055.1). Classification (NCBI taxonomy): domain Bacteria; kingdom Bacillati; phylum Bacillota; class Bacilli; order Caryophanales; family Paenibacillaceae; genus Brevibacillus; species Brevibacillus brevis. The sequence goes on along the minus strand of NZ_LR134338.1, from coordinate 3,864,690 downwards.
TCATCGGTTCCAAAAAATTCCGTGATCTGATTGCAGCTGGTCACTATGAAGAAGCATCTGATATTGCCCGGGCCCAAGTGAAGCGCGGCGCACATGTCATCGATATATGCTTGGCTGACCCCGACCGTGATGAATACGAAGATATGGAAAAATTCCTACAGTTCATCGTGAAAAAAGTAAAAGCGCCCCTCATGATCGACTCGACAGATGCCAAGGTCATGGAGCTGGGACTTCGCTATTCGCAAGGGAAGGCCATTCTCAACTCGATCAACCTGGAAGACGGGTTGGAGCGTTTTGAGGAAGTGGCGCCGCTTATTCACAAATTCGGTGCCGCTGTTGTCGTCGGAACGATCGAGGAAGCGGGTATGGCTGTCACTCGCGAAAAGAAGCTGGAGGTCGCGCAGCGCTCATACGACATTCTCGTCAACCAGTATGGAATTAAGCCACAGGATATTATTTTCGATCCACTCGTCTTTCCAGTAGGGACAGGGGATGAACAATACATTGGCTCTGCAAAGGAAACGGTAGAAGGCATTCGTTTGATCAAACAGGCGATGCCTGCTTGCAAGACGATCCTGGGTGTCAGTAACGTTTCCTTCGGCTTGCCTCCTGCGGGTCGGGAAGTGCTGAATGCGGTCTTCTTGTACCACACCACTCTCGCAGGGCTTGATTACGCCATCGTCAACACGGAAAAGCTGGAGCGCTACGCTTCGATTCCAGAAAACGAGAGAAAGCTGGCAGAAGCCCTACTATTCGAGACAAATGATGAGACATTGGCGGCCTTCACCGAATTTTATCGCCAAAAGAAAAAGGAAGTCCGTGTAGAAGTCTCCTCGTTGACGCTCGAAGAACGCTTGGCTCGTTATGTAGTCGAAGGCTCCAAGGATGGTCTGGTGGAAGACCTGAAGCTGGCTCTGGATAAATACACACCGCTCGAGATCATCAACGGTCCGCTGATGACAGGGATGGAAGAGGTCGGTCGCTTGTTCAACGGCAACCAGCTGATCGTGGCAGAAGTATTGCAAAGCGCGGAAGTTATGAAGGCATCCGTATCGTTTTTAGAGCCATTCATGGAAAAAAGCGATGCCGCTGCCAAGGGGAAAATCTTGCTGGCGACCGTCAAAGGCGATGTGCACGACATCGGAAAAAACCTCGTGGAAATTATTTTGTCAAACAACGGCTACAATGTCGTGAACCTGGGGATCAAGGTACCGCCAGAGCAACTGATTGCCGCATGCAGAGAAGAAAAGCCGGATGCCATCGGTTTGTCTGGACTCTTGGTAAAATCCGCGCAGCAAATGGTCATTACAGCACAAGACCTGCGTGATGCAGGCATTGATATTCCAATGATGGTTGGCGGTGCGGCGTTGACGCGCAAGTTCACATCGAACCGGATCGCACCGGAATACCGCGGAATTGTTTTATACGCAAAAGACGCCATGGATGGTCTGGAGCTCGTGAATCGTCTGCAAAATCCGGAAGAACGTGATCGCTTGGTAGAGGAACAGCAGCATCTGCTGGAAGCAGTCGCAACGGCTCAGCCTGTTGTCGAGGAGAAAAAAGCACCATTGCCAGCGCGCTCAGCCATCAGCAGAACGGTTCCGATCCATCTGCCGCCAGATTGTGAACGACATGTACTGCGACAATACCCGATCAGCCATCTGCAACCGTATTTGAACTTGCGGATGCTCCTCGGGAAACACCTCGGTGTTCGCGGAAATGTAGATAAATTGATCGAGGCAGGCGACGAGAAAGTACTGGAACTGTACGGCATTGTGGAAGAGCTATTAAATGAAGCGAAGCAAAAAGGAACCATTACGACACACGGTGTGTATCAGTTCTTCCCGGCTCAGTCAGATGGCAACGATATTTTGGTCTATGATCCAAAAGACCACAGCAAGCTGCTGGAGCGCTTTTCGTTCCCGCGTCAGCTGGAAGAACCTCATCTTTGCCTGTCCGACTTCTTGCGACCAGTGGAGAGCAAGGAAATGGATTATGTCGGATTCCTGACCGTCACGGCTGGGGGAGGGATACGCGAAAAATCTACAGAGCTCAAAGAGCGTGGTGACTACTTGCGCTCTCATGTCCTCCAAGCTTTGGCATTGGAGCTGGCAGAGGCATTTGCAGAGCGAATTCACCACGTCATGCGAGACGTGTGGGGCATACCGGATCCGGTTGAGATGACGATGCTCGAGCGCTTCGGTGCTAGATATCAGGGCATTCGTGTCTCCTTCGGCTACCCTGCTTGCCCGAACCTGGAGGATCAGGCGCAGTTGTTCCGTCTGTTGCGTCCAGAGGATATCGGCGTTCAGCTGACAGAGGGCTTCATGATGGAGCCAGAAGCTTCCGTATCGGCGATGGTATTTGCTCACCCTGAAGCGCGTTACTTCAACGCAGGTCCATCTATTTTTGAAGTCTAAAAACCGACCACGTATAGATGAAAATAGGAGAGAAGGGATTGAGTTGACGACGAGAAAGAAAGATTTACGAGCCTATTTGAAAGACCACCTGCTTGTCGGAGATGGTGCAATGGCGACCCAGCTGCACGGGCTGGGCGTCCCGGTTGGCGTCAGCTTTGAGGAGCTGTGTTTATCCAACCCTCGTTTGGTGCATGAAGTTCATACCTCTTACTATCAGGCCGGTGCACGTTTCCTGGAGACCAATACGTATTCTGCCAACCGAGATGCGTTGAGTCGTTACGGTCTGGAGCATAAGGTAGCGCGGATTAACCGGCTAGCAGTCGCCATTGCACGGGAAGCCGCACAGGATGATGCTTATGTGGCTGGGAGCATCGGATCGATTTTGGCTGGTCGGGTGAAGAAAAAGGTTTTGGATGAATACCGTGACCAGTATGAGGAACAGGCAATTGCTCTGTTGCATGCTGGGGTAGACGGACTGATTCTGGAGACGTTCCTGGACTTGGAGGAGCTGCTTCTGGCGATCGAGGTAATCCGCCCGCTCACAGATGTGCCTGTAATCGCGCAGTTAGCCACTTTGGAAGTAGGGCGCACACGTGATGGCTACGCTTTGACAGACGCTTTTTCCGAGCTGAAAGCAGCAGGCGCTGACGTGATTGGACTAAACTGTCGCCTTGGTCCCGCAGAATTGCTACGTTCGTTTGAAAATACAGTAATTCCAGAAGATGCACTTTTATCCGTTTTCCCGAATGCGGGGCGTCTGGGGATGACTGACGGAGAATACGCCTTTAAATCATCACCTGAATATTTTGGACAGAGTGCGCTTCGCTTGCGTGAGCAGGGGGTACGGTTGATTGGCGGATGCTGCGGAACCACGCCTGCCCATGTGAAGGCGATTGCGGATGCACTTGAGTCACTTGAGCCACAAGTGCGTGTGAACCCGACCATCGTAGCTGGAGATCGTCCTTCGATTTCTGTGCAGAACACGAGGGAGAGGGAGAAACCAAGCATTGTCGAGCGCGTAAAAACAGCAACGACGATCATTGTTGAGTTTGATCCGCCGCGTGATCTGGATGCAGACCAGTTTCTCCACGGATGCTGCGAGTTGCACAAAGCAGGAGCGGACGCCATTACGTTGGCGGATAACTCGCTGGCGACAGTGCGGATGAGCAACATGGCTCTCGGGGCACTCATGAAGAGCAGACATGGAATCGACCCGCTCTTGCACATTGCCTGCCGGGACCGCAATCTGATTGGGCAGCAATCGCACTTAATGGGGCTGCACGCTTTGGGGATTGACCAAATATTGGTGATTACTGGTGATCCATCGCGCTTTGGTGACTTGCCAGGTGCCAGCTCGGTATTTGATGTGACCTCGTTTGATTTGATTCGCATGGTGAAGCAGTTGAACGAAGGTGTTTCGTTCTCTGGACGTCCGTTAAAGCAAAAAGCCCAGTTTATCGTGGGCGCAGCCTTTAATCCGAATGTCCGAAATATGGATGCTGCCGTTGCCCGCTTGGAAAAGAAGGTCGAGGCAGGCGCCGACTACATTATGACACAGCCCGTGTACGACGCAGAGTCCATTCGGAATGTGTACGAGGCGACGAAGCATATCGGCATTCCTGTCTTTATCGGGATCATGCCGCTTACCAGCTCGCGCAATGCGGAGTTCCTTCATAATGAAGTGCCGGGAATCAAGCTGTCGACAGAAGCTCTGGAACGGATGAAAAAGGTACAGGGAGAGGCCGCCAGACAGGAAGGAATCGCAATCGCGAAGGAATTGGTCGACACGGCCGTTCGTTACTTCAATGGCATCTATTTGATTACACCTTTCAATTATTACGAGATGGCGGCGGAGCTCATTCAATATACGCGCCAGCAAAGCTCATTGGTGAAGATGGCTCAGACGTAACGGTATACCCCAGTTAGATAGGGAAGGCCTATGTGTATAGACAGGCTATAGCCTTGTGTCTAATATACATGGGCCTTCACTTCGTCTAACATAAAGGCGGTTTTGAGGGCTTCCCTATTGCAAAACTGTTGAATCTCAGCAAGGTTCATCTGGGCATACAGCTTCTTGCGTAAAAAACGTTCAATGATATGCGGGAAAGCGAGATCGACAAAGAGCAAATGCAGTTGCTCAATCGATAGGGGATTTTCTTGGAGATAGCCACGCAATATATGAGAAAACAATTCCTCGTTCCACTGGTTGCTTTTTCGCATAGCAAGCGATAGAACACGGGCAATGTCTTTGGACGGAAAATCGTAACGAACGTCCTCCCAGTCAATGATCGCAATTCTTTGATTACTGACGAGCAAATTCCCATTGTTAAAATCTCCGTGACAGAGAAAGTGGTTGGTCAGTGGTTCCCTTTTCCATTTCGAGAAGTATGGAGAGGATATCAAATGTTTCTTGGCTGTCAGCCCTGCTTGTTTAAAAAAAGGAAGGTATTCCGCGATAGTAGCGTATTTTTGATTATTCTTCCCGGCGTGTCGAAGTTCCCACTTCTCAAGGGCAGCTAAATCTGTCTTGTACTCCAGGGACCATTTTTCTGCGCCATTGTAAAGGTTGCCATGCTTGGAGGAAAAACCGAGCGACCTCGCATGAAATTTACCTAAAACCATGCCGACCCGTTCCATTCGAATAGGAGAATTATAAGCAATATTTGACCAGGATAATCTTTGGTGGAGAACGTAAAGATTATCTTTATGAGTTATGTAGCGCTTTTGATTTTTGGTACGTTGAATGTCGGGGATGAGTACGCCGTTTTTGCGCAAATGCGCTTCTGCATTCAGAATGAAATGTAAACGTTCCTTTTGCAGAGGGAAAGATTTTCCGATGAATTTGCCATTGGTTGTTTCCAAGTAAATGACGAGTGATTTGGATGTATCGCGAATGGTTTTGTGATGCAGAACAGTCATGTCGTATTTGTGCTGGATTTTTTTGATGAGGTCGTCCACAGCTGATGCCCCTCCTTGCATACAGAGCTAGAAGTATTGTACGGAAGAAGAGGAGTAGTTGACACTGAAGGATCTACTTAGCAGGGGGGGAAAGAGGGTGCCAATTCATCTCGCGTAAAAAATGACTTAGCTCAGTAAATTTGGCAATCCGTTCCTCACGTGTAAATGATGCGTTAGCCCCACTGGTAGACGGGATGACGAATACATAGCTGCCAGACCAATCTTCTGTCCCAAAGTACCTGATTGGCTGCAGCCCCAGTGAAATTGCCTCTTTTTTTTGTCCGGTTGCGTGACGAAAAGCAGTAATTCCGTTAAAACAAATGACACGAGGCCGGTAGGTCTGGATCATTTGGACGAACAGCTCTGCCCCTGCGGCATAATCCTCGTTACGCAGGTCTGTTGCGGATCGGGTAGGGCGTGAGACCAGATCGGTAATGCCATAGTTGTAGTCCAAGAGAGTAGCGGTCTCCTCGGGCAAGAGCTTGTGAGGTGTCAGGCCGCCTTCGTACAATCCGCGCCAGAACAGGTTGGCTGGATTGGCATAGTGAAAACCCGTCGTAGCCGATATACGTCCTGGATTGATACCGCAAAATAAGACCGCTAAATCGCGGCGAATGTATGTGGGCAACCATTTTTCTGTGAACTCGACCAAAGCGAACCCCTCCTGTTTACCACATTGTAGCACATCAGTGAGCGCTTTCAGAAAGGAGCAAAAAAAGCTGCCAGTTTCGGCAGCTTCAGATTATATTGGATCAAGTATTGGATCTTAGAGCTGGGGATGCGGATACGGCAGCACTTGCTGTGGCTCATTGAACGTGAATTGCTCCATTTCATTCCGGACGTATCTTTTCGTCTCGAATGGAACGACTTCTTGTTCTTCATTCCCCCACAACCAATTCGACAGCATTTGTATCATAAGGATACCCTCCACTTTGTGGAAATGTTTTACATGTTCATCATACTCCAGTTGAGGGCATTTTTGGTTGGGCAGGTGTGAATAAGGCGTGAAGAAATCGTGGATAGAAAGTGAACAAAAAAGAAGCGTTTTCACAGGGCTTCGAAAAAAAGCGAAAAGAAATCCGCGTGTACGAGCGGACTCTTTTCGCTTTATTTTGCCCTGCCATTTCTATGGATTGGTGGACCACAGTCCAGCGGATTTCACAAAAATGCGTTTGTTCAGCTTCAGCTGACTAACTACGAACTCAGCAATATCCTCAGGCTGCATAGTCTTTTCAGGATTTCCGTCGGTCAGACCCAAGTCAATTGCCATATCGGTTGCTACTGTGCTAGGCGTAAGCGCCGTTACGCGAATGTTGTGTTTGCGCACTTCGAGAGCCAACGATTCAGTCAGACCAAGAACACCAAACTTGGACGCACTGTACGCGCTGGTGACAGGAGCTCCTTTTTGCCCAGCAGTGGAGGAGATGTTGATAATGTCACCGGAGTTTTGGTCAATCATGCCCGGGAGTACAGCGCGAGTCACGTAGTATACGCCCATTAGATTGACTTGGATGATTTGCTCCCATTCGCTTGTTTCAAGCTCCAGGAACTTGCCGAATTTAGCGACGCCTGCATTGTTGAGCAGGATATCAATTTGACCCAGTTCGTTTTTGATAGAGGTAACGGCTGTCGTGACATCATCATAGCTGGAGACGTCTGCTGTCGCAATCGCAACCTTCACGCCGTATGCTTCTACTTCCTTGGCTACTTGCTTCAAATTTTCCTCAGAGCGAGCCAAGAGGCCGAGATTCACGCCTTCTTTTGCCAAAGCAATTGCAGTAGCGCGACCAATGCCTTTACCTGCTCCTGTAATGATTGCGGTTTTTCCTTTTAGATCGATAGCCAATCGATAACACTCCTTTTTCAAGACAATAGGAATCTCATGTATATTGTGCAGTGTACTAGCATTTATCCGCGGGGGGAAGGATGCACTTTTATGTACGTAGGTTACGAAAGGTAACTGCATATAATAAAAATGTCCTCCCTGAGCAAGGAGAACATTGGATAGCAAGGGTAGAACTGCTTACAGCTTGTATACGTCTGTATATTTTTTCTCAAGATAATTCATCAAGTAAGTCGCATTTGTGCCTTCGCCAGTAATTGCTTGAACGAGTTCACGAGGACTTTTCATTTTGCCGTATTGATGGATTTTTTCCTTGAGCCATTCACGGATCGGTGCGAAATCGCCTTTTGCGATCAGTTCTTCGTAGCCGTCGATCTCACTCTCCATAACGTGTACGAATTGTGCCGCATACACATTACCCAGCGAGTAAGTCGGGAAGTACCCGATCATTCCGCCTGACCAGTGTACATCCTGAAGCACACCCAATGCATCTGTTGGAGGCTCGACACCCAGGTATTCTTTCATTTTTTCGTTCCAGATTTTTGGCAGATCAGCCACTTGAATCGTTTGATTGATCAAGCCTTTCTCGATTTCGTAGCGGATCATGACATGCAGGTTGTACGTCAACTCATCTGCTTCTGTCCGGATAAAGGAAGGAGTAACAGCGTTAACCGCACGATGCAGGTCTTCGACAGACACGCCTTCAAACTGGGTAGGAAACGCTTTTTGCAAGTCAGCGAAAAAGTGATTCCAGAACGGCAGACTGCGTCCGACCATGTTTTCCCAGTAGCGGGATTGAGATTCGTGAATCCCCATGGAGGTACCATCGCACAGTGGTGTGAACAGCAGGTCTGGATTGATGTTCTGCTCGTACATCGCATGGCCAGCCTCGTGAATACAACTGAAGAGCGCAGAATTGAAATCATTTTCAGCGTAGCGCGTCGTAATGCGGACATCACCAGGGTTGAAGGTGGTGCAGAACGGATGCGCACTGCGATCCATGCGGCCAGATTTGAAGTCGTACCCGATTTTCTCGAGAATATAACGGCTGAAAGCTTCCTGGTCGGCCACAGGGAAGTTTTTCGTCAAGAATGATGTGTCTGGCTTGTTCGGGGAGTCGGAGATCGCTTTTACCAGCTTGACGGTTTTCTCACGTAAGGTGGCGAAGATCGGATCGAGCTGATCGACAGTCATGCCAGGCTCATACATGTCCAAGAGGGTGTTATACTTGTTTTTGCCATCATGTCCCCAATATTCGATGAACTCGAGCTGGAAGTTCACGATTTTCTCCAGATACGGCTGGAACATGGAAAAGTCGTTGTTGGCACGAGCTTCTTCCCACACCGTTTCTGCCTTGGCGGTCAATACGACGTACTCCTGATGCCTGTCAGCAGGAATTTTCTTGTTGCGGTCAAATTCCTTTTTGCATTCCAGCACACTGTGACGGGTAATTTCATCCAATGTTTCGAGAACAGATGGCTCACTCAGCTCCGTCAAAAGCGCTTCCATTTCTTTAGACGTCGCCAGCTTGAATTGCTCGCCAGCCAATGTCCCGATGATTTCGGAACGGGCATCCATCCCATTGCGAGGCGCTTGTGTGGCCTTGTCCCAATAAAGAACGTTCAGTGCTTGCGTGTAGCTGGTTATTTTCTTCACATAGTCCCGGAATTCGGCCGCACGTGTTTCAACAGTCGTTGACATAGGGTTCCTCCTGTAGATTTGTCATATTCTGGCAATTAATATGTAAGTCATGCAGTCAAAAAATTTTTACTACTGAATATTATATCGGTTTTTAGGAAACTTGGCTACGCAAAGCCTTTTGCGTGGCCTTCGTTGCGCTTATACGATCATCTTTGAAATCATTATTTTTGCCGATCCTGCATGAAAAATTACTAGGTGGATGCGGCAAGCATTTGTCGGTATAATCGTAGAGGAAACGAATGTGTTACTTATTTGCGATGACAGGAGAATGAAGATGAGTCAATCCAATCCCCAATGGGAAAATGAGATAGCAAAACGCCGTACCTTCGCCATCATCTCCCACCCGGATGCGGGTAAAACGACAATGACGGAAAAGCTGCTCTACTACGGCGGAGCCATCCGTGAAGCAGGGATGGTCAAAGGGCGCAAAAATTCAAAGCATGCCACCTCTGACTGGATGGAGATCGAGAAAAAGCGTGGAATCTCCGTTACGTCCAGTGCAATGGATTTCGAATACAACGGACATCACATCAACATTTTGGATACACCTGGTCACCAGGACTTCAGTGAAGATACGTATCGTACGCTGACGGCTGCTGATGCTGCTGTGATGATTATCGACGTAGCAAAAGGGGTAGAGGCACAGACGATCAAGCTGTTCAAGGTCTGTCGGATGCGGGGTATTCCGATCTTTACGTTCGTGAACAAGCTGGACCGTCACGGTAAAGATCCATTCGAGCTCTTGGAAGAAATTGAGCGCGTACTGGGTATTCGTTCTTATCCGATGAACTGGCCGATTGGGATGGGCAGTTATTTCAGCGGCGTATTTGACCGCATGAAGTCTCGTGTCGAGCTGTATCAAAGCAATACACAGCACGAGGAAATTTCCTTTTTCCCTGTAGAGGGAGCAGAAGATCCATTGATCGGTGATCGTGTCGGTCAAGACCTGTGGCAGCAATTGCAGGACGAAATCTCCCTGCTGGATGTTGCGGGAGATGAATACGATCCGGAACTGATCAACAAAGGACAACTGACGCCTGTTTTCTTCGGTAGTGCCATCAATAACTTCGGTGTACAAACATTCCTGGACAACTTCCTGCAAATGGCGCCAGCACCTTCTGCGAAGAAGAGTACAGAAGGCTTGATCGATCCATATTCGAACGCGTTCTCCGGCTTCATCTTCAAAATCCAGGCCAATATGAATCCAGCTCACCGAGATCGCATCGCTTTCTTGCGTATTTGCTCCGGCAAGTTTGAGCGGGGAATGTCAGTCAAGCACGTCCGTCTTGGCAAAGACATCAAATTGGCGCAGCCGGTACAGTTTATGGCACAGGATCGCGAAATAGTCGACGAATCGTTCGCGGGAGATGTCATCGGTCTTTTCGACCCGGGCATTTTCCAGATCGGCGATACGCTCTGTGTCGGAAAATCGTTTGAGTACGAAGAAATGCCGCACTTCTCGCCGGAGTTTTTCTCCAAGGTGATGGTGAAGGACGCGATGAAGCACAAGCAATTCCAAAAAGGGATCATGCAATTGACCGAGGAAGGAACGGTACAGTTGTTCCGCACCCATCCGATGGAAGAGCTGATTCTTGGCGTGGTAGGTGTGCTGCAGTTCGAGGTACTGGAATACCGATTGAAAGCCGAGTACGGGGTAGACATCATGCTGACGCGTATGCCGTATCAAATCGCTCGCTGGCTCGAAGGGGAGAAAGCAGACCTCGATGCTGTGAAGAACCGAACCGTTTCCGACCGTTATGGCCGTCCGGTTATGTTGTTTGAGAGCGAGTACCAGCTGCGTGTCGCGATGGATAAGTACTCGAATATCAAGTTCCACGAGAGTTCTCTCGGTTTGAAAACAGTTCATTCTTAATTGAAAAAGGAATTGCAGGGCCTCCCGATCACGGTGAGGCCCTCTTTATCCGTCATGAGGAGGCAAAACGATGCAAATTTTGTTGATTCGGCATGGACAGTCTGAAGCCGATATTTTGAATGTACATGAAGGCAAGGCAGATTTTCCTTTGACAGAAGAAGGGCGTGAACAGGCACGGCGCATGGCAGTGCGCGTTTTGGAGCAGTTTCCTCCCGACTTTATTTGGGCCAGCACACTCAAGCGAGCCAGTGAGACCGCTTCTATTTTGGCTGAGACAGTGGATTGTCCCGTTCAGTACATACCCGAGCTGCAAGAGCACAATAATGGAGACCTGGCAGGCAAGCCCTTAGAGGAAGTCCCGTTTCCATGGGGAATCTTGCCGCACGAAAAGCTGGGCGGAGATGGCGAGAGCAAGATCGAATTCCGCGCACGCGGGGAGCAAATCTATTCTGCAATCAGACATCACAGTACTTCCTATAAAAGAATTGCGATTGTTTCCCACGGCGGCATGATCTCCAGAATCATCGAAAGCTTCTTGCAACTGCCTGTCTTGCACGACATTTACTTTGGCACAGGCGACACAGGTATCCACTTGTTGGAGTATAACGAATACGGACGTCTGATCCATTTCACGAATTCCACGACTCATTTGGACAGCATGGACTAGAACTCGATGGCAAAAACCTTGACCTCCGCCGTATCATTTGGAAGGGTAATCATCCCTTTTTCTTGCAGGCCAATTTTCTTTAGAAGATTGGCAGATGTTGCATTATCGGGGTTGGTGATTGCTACGATGCGCTTTAAACCAACAACTTCTTTTCCGTGGGCAAGAACGGCAGAGGCTGCCTCATACGCGTAGCCTTTGCCCCAATATGCGGGCAGATAGGCGAAGCCGATATCGACATCTTCCAACGAATCTCTCTTGATCAGTCCACATAAGCCGATCGGAACATTGCCTTCCTTTAATGCTACCAAATACAGACCAAAGCCAAGACTCTCGTACATCGCGACAGCACCATTCAAAATATAGTTGCGGGCGTCTTCCGTCGTACGAAGACCACGATCGCCAATAAATCGAATCCAAGAAGGCTCATTCATCAGTTTCAAGACAAAATCAGCGTCTTCCGCAGTTTGCCAGCGGAGGATGAGACGATCTGTTTCCAGCACTTTCAAAGGAACGACACCAGCCTTTTCTTTTATTATTTATCCGATGATTTGCAACTCTTTGGGAAAAGACGTCAATACCTCTACGCCATCCTTCGTGACGAGCACGTTGTCTTCAATGCGGATGCCACCGATCTGCGTGTTATAAATGCCCGGTTCAATCGTGAAGACCATGCCTGGGATGAGTTCTCCTTCTGCCTGGCTATGAACGTACGGGGCCTCATGAAGCTCCAATCCGATTCCGTGCCCGACACGATTGATAAAAAATTCTCCATAGCCCCGGTCCGCAATGACAGCTCGTGCAGCTAGGTCAACATCTGCAATCGGAGTGCCTGGTCGAACGGCTTTTATCCCGGCCAGATTCGCTTGCAAGACCGTATCGTACATGTCAAGCAATTCTGTACTCAGTTGCCTAACTGCAAAAGTACGAGTCAGGTCCGATACATACCCATCGACATACACCCCTGCGTCAATCAACAAAACTTCTCCTGCCGCAATCAGCCGATCCCCTGGGTCACCATGGGGCAGTGCTGCTTTTTCTCCAGCCAGTACAATCGTTGAAAAGGAAGGGCCGTGGGCTTTTAGCTTCTTCATCTGGTATTCCAGCTCTGCGACGACGTCCAGTTCCGTTATCCCTACGGATATCAGAGGGAGCGTACGGCGCAGGGATTCCTCCATCACCCAAATAGCACGTTTGATCGTAGCGATTTCAGATTCATCCTTAGCCACGCGTATACTGCACAGCAATTCTCCGACATCCACTGCTTCTGTAGCGTGCACCATCGATACGAGTGCCTCATATGTTTTTGCTGTCAAATGGTTCTTCTCCACACCAATGTGAGAGAGGGGAGTCGGCAGCAGATGCTGAAGCACGGTTAGTGCATTCTGTGAATCGTCATGCGTGTAAATCATAATGGCAGGACAAGCCTCCCGGGCTTTTTCACCGTCCAGCAGAGGAACGAAGAGGAAGGGGGATTCGCCTCTCACTAAGACGAGGCTCATAAAACGTTCATGTGGCTCTGTCAAAAATCCGGTAAAATAGTACACGTTTTTGGGATGCGTAATAAACAATACGTCCAGTTTCCTGCTTTCCATATACGCGTGCAGTTTTTCCAGTCTTTCTTGCATCCAGATCACCCTTTTTTATTGGTAGACAAGGTTAGGTTCTAAAAATGACAGGCGTCAAAACGGACAGAATCTCGGCTTCTTCAAGAGTGGAAGGATTGTACCACGTATGAAGGAGAGAGGAAGGGAAGTGGATCGTGTCTCCTTGCTCGAGATGGTATTCCGTTCCGTCGACGACGATGGTGACACATCCTTTTACCACGTAGTAAAACTCTTCACCGGGATGCTGAAAGGCGACATGCTTTATCTGTCCGGGCGGCAGCACGTTGAGGAGGGGTTCAAGCGCCCTGTCGGGGAAATTCCCACCAATTCGAATGTACTTCACTGGTGAACCTTCTATCTGCAACGTTTGACGCTTTTCAATGGGTGTGTGGTACGTGACATCTTCTTTTACTTCAAAGAAGTACGTAATGGGGACACCCAGACATTCCGCAATTTTTTGCAGAGAGGTAATCGCGAGCGAGCTGTTGCCACGCTCTACTTGTGATAAAAAACTGACGGAGAATCCTGATTTCTCGCTTAAATCCTTTAAAGTAAGCTCCTGCTGTATACGAAGTGCTCGTATTTTTTTGTAAACGTGCTCCAAAAAGTCACCTCCTGATCAAAAATGATTACAGTATTACAGTAAATATTACGGTAATACAAAATTAAATGCTACATTTATTCTGAATCTTCCCTCTTATTTAGCTATCCTACTTGTACCATTCCCTTCATATACTGGGACAAAGACAGGCCGTTAGAGAGGAAGGGAATGCTTTGAGGGCTCTCCTGTTAGTGGTTTTGTTTCTTGTATCCTTTGACATGCACGCGCAGACGCCTCTTCTTGCGCCGTATTTAAACGTATTGGGTGTATCCGCTGCGATGATCGGCTTCGTGCTCGGCGGGTATGCGATCAGTAATTTGACAGGCAACCTGATCGCTGGCCCTTTTCTCGATCGCTATCCGAAAAAATGGTTTATTGCAGGTGGATTGATTTTGGCTGGCGTGATGCTGATTGGTCAAGGCATCGTGCAAAATACCGCGGGTTTCTTCACTTTTCGGCTGATGCTCGGGTTTTTGATGGCGTTTGTCTCTCCTGCTTGTTCTGCCTTGCTCGGAGAAACAGGAAAGACGGCACTTGAGCAGAGCGAGATCATGGGTAAAAAGGGATTGGTCCTTACCTCGGCAGGTATCGTATCCCCGGCAGTCGGTAGCTTTTTGGCGGTGCAGTTCGGCTATGGTCAATCATTCGTGATTCTCGGCTACATGATGATTATTGCTGGCGTTTTTGCTTGGATGATGTTGCCCCAGAGAGTAGAGGGAAGCGCGCCGTCTACGCCACGGATCAAAGGTGGAGGCAAGCAGAGCCTTACCGCCATCCTGGAAAATCGAATGCTGTACCCTGCGTTTCTTGGGGGATTTGCGATCATTTACGCCCAAGGAACGATCATCTATGAAGTGCCTTTGCTCATCCAAAAACAAGGGATGTCCCCGGCAGTTACCGGTATATTGTTCAGCTTGAAAGGGTTGGGGGCACTTGCGATTCTGTGCCAGTTTTGGCTGCATCGCGTCCCGGTCGAGACGAGAACGTTTGCTGGATTGGGTGTGCTCAGCCTTCTTCTGTACGCTCTCGCAATCGGGCTGGCGATTCCGATTCACGTCATGATGTTTTTCTTCGGTGCGTGCTTTGGGATGCTGTTCCCAGCTTTTGCGACCATTTTGACGGTACATTCACCCCGAGAGCTATACGGGAGCGTGTTTAGTATTTACTCAGCCGTATTGTCGATCGGAGCGGTATTGAGCCCAGTATTGGCAGGCTTGCTGGGGAATTGGCACCATTCCTACTTCATTGCATTTTTTGTAACAGCTGGCGTATGTCTGATCGGGGGACTGCATCGATTCTTGTTAAGCGGGGTTCCACGCTAAGAGGATAAAAAGTAGGGAGAAGAAGGACTTGCTGCTTAGTAAGTAAGCAGGGGGTCTTTTTTCGTTTCCATGAACAAAATGTTGAGCATTTTGCCATAATCCGCTATAATACCCATTGTGATTTTGATAATTATTCTCAATGGAAATGCGGTCGAGTTGGCAATTGTCGCTGCTTGATGGCATGACTCAGATGGAGGAACGCACCAATGAAAAAAACAGCCAAACTTTCGATAGCCAGCGTCGTATTGGCAAGCCTAGTTACAATCGTGAGTGCTTGCTCTGGCCAGCCGAACGCTGCGAATCCAGAGACACAGACGGGCAACAGCCAGACTGCGACACCAGCGGCTGAATCTCCACGGGTACTGAAGGATGCGATGGGAAATGAAGTAACAGTCCCAGCCCAACCGCAGCGCGTAATCGCTTCTTATCTGGAGGATCATTTAGTAGCGTTGGGTGTCAAGCCAGTTGCTCAATGGTCAGTAGGGAACAGCCAGGTACAAGGCTACCTGCAAAAAGAGCTGGCGGGTATTCCAGCGATTCCTTATGATTTGCCACCAGAGGTCGTGATGAGTCACAGCCCTGACCTGATTATTTTGGATAGCGCGACCCTGATCCAAGGGGACAAGTATAGCCAGTACTCCAAAATCGCACCTACTTATACCATTGGAAAAGAAAAGAACAGCGATTGGCGAAAAGAGCTCCTGACAGTAGGAGAAGTCCTCAACAAGGGGGAAGAAGCGAAGAAAGTGCTGGCGGATTATGAGACATTTGCAGCCGAGTCCAAACAAAAGCTGCAGCAAGCGATCGGGGAAAAATCAGCGGCAGCACTGTGGATGACGGGGAAAAATGTGTACGTAGCACGTCAGGACTTGTCTAGCGGGGATGTGCTCTACAAGGACCTCGGGTTTAAGGTTCCTGCCATCGTTCAGGAAATCTCCAAGTCAGGAGAAGCAAACTGGAACGCGATTTCCATGGAGAAATTGGCTGAACTCGATGCCGAGTACTTGTTTATCGTAACCAATAATCCAACTACTGTGGAACAGCTGCAAAAGGATCCAGTATGGGCGAATATCCCTGCTGTGAAGAATGGAAATGCCTATTCGTTTGCGAAAGATTCCAGCTGGCTTTACACAGGTGTCATTGCCAACCGCCAAATGATTGAGAATGTATTGAGCAACGTAATCAAATAAGAAGAAAAAGAGAAAGCCTATCCACCCTTTGACGTTCCGTACGAAAGAGTAGATAGGCTTTTTACATGTATTTCTTGCTATCGTGGGATTGAGATCTTCTGGCTTTTACATGCTTCAATTCCGCCACGATAATAAAGCTCACGATGACAAGTAAAAACCACGAGCTGATTTTACTGAGATGCACGAGTTCCCAGCCTGCTCTTTGATTCGGATAATTCCAGGCGCCGAGGAACGTCGCTATATTTTCCGCAATCCAAATGAAAAAGCCGATCAAAAAGTAACCAAGAGGGATAGGCATGAAAAATCGCTCGTTCGCGACGCTAAAATAAACACGTGTTTTCCAGAAGACAATGAAAATAGCTGCCATCAGCACCCAACGCAAATCCCAAATATAATGGTGGGTGAAAAAGTTCAGATAGATCATTGCGCCCAAAGTGGTAGCGATAATCTGATTCGGCCAGCCGGAAAGTGAGACCTCTAGTCGGCGCCACGCTTGACACAAGTAGCTCGCGACACTGGCGTACATGAAGCCGCTGTAAAGAGGAACGCCAAACACCTTGCTGTACGCATCCTCTGGATAGCTCCAAGATCCCATATGCACCTTGAATATTTCCAAGCACAGCCCGATCACGTGAAAGACCGTGATGACCTTCAATTCGTCCCGAGACTCCAAGCCGCTTTTCACCATGAAGATCTGGAAGAGCAGGCAGAGCAAAAGCAGGAGGTCATACCTCGGCAAACCAGGAATGGTGACGAACTTGGATAAGGCCAGCGAAGCAAATATAAAGACCGGAAACAAGCAAGACATCGCTTCTTGATAGCCGAAATGAAGCAATAGACGCATAAATCGTATCATTTGTCTGTCCTTTACGTTTACGAAAGTAGTTTCAGAGGGCTAATCCGTAAGCACAAACCGCACCAGTCTATTAATAGCGGAAGGCAGCACGCTTACGTGGCCCTCATCTTCGAATTTGATGTAGCTTACTTGAACACCTTTGGTAGCGAGTGGTTCCATGCGCTCGACGACCCGTTGTGCACCCTCGACCATGAAGGTGAGCTCATCGCCGCCAACAATGACAAGAAGTTTAAGTTCGTGTTCCCCTTTCCATTGGGCGATAAAGCGCTCTTGCTCCCTCAATACCTCGTCGTTGCCCCACCAGACGGAAGGGCTGCCTGATACGACGTGTGAGAAAAGCTTCGGACGCGAGAACATCGTATAGAGTGTGAAATGCCCACCTAAGGAGTGGCCGAAAATGGCCTGTTTGTTCGGATTTATTTGCCATTCGGAAGAAATAGCTGGCATCAGCTGCTGTTCAAGGAAATCGAGGAACGAATCAACTCCGCCATGCTCTGGCCAAGGCTGCCCATTTGGTCGTTCAGGAAGTGTAGCCGCCTCCACAGGCATGGTCAGATCGTAACAACGGCGGTCCATGTCAAATGGCAGACGTGATGGATAGCCGATTCCTACAACAATGGCTGGGTTGAAGCCCTTCGGCTTACGAGTTTGTACCTTCACTGTCTCGGCAATCGTTCCGAATATCGCATCGCCATCCACGGCATAAATAACCGCATACCCTTCAGGAGGAGCTTCAGCTTCCGGAATCGCAATCATAATCCGATAGTCACGACCTTGGCTTGATTGCAGTGTCCACTCTACACAATTACGAGGGGAGTAGCCGTTTTTCTCGATAATTCTCATTTTGCAATCAATCCTTTCACATCGTCAATGACTTTCATATGTGCGATCAGACCGCCACTTAACCAGTGATCTCCCTCTACTTTAAACGTACGACCGTTCTTCACAGCCTCCATGCTCTTCCAAACAGCACTTTCTGTCAATTCTTTCTCGAATGCATCCCCCGTACCAGCGTCATTAATGAGGAAAATATAGTCCGCATCCAAATCAGGCAAGCTCTCTAGTGAAAAATGAATGCCACCGCCGGATACAACCTGGCTCGGCAAAAAGCCTAACTCATTGGTTAGTACATATCCACTGAAGAAATCATACTTGATGAAGAACATCCCTCTGCCATTGAAGCGGATGATTGCTGCTTTTTTGCCCTGGATATGGGGGGCCAGCACCTTTTTGGCTGACCCGACATGCTCCTTATACTTCTGCAAAGCTTGTTCAGCTTCCGCCGACTTGCCCAGCAGGTCGCCAACCACGCGTACGGAAGATTCAAGTTCAGCATTTGCTTGCTTGAACACATACGTTGGAGCAATCATCTTATATTTATCGTACACACCGCTTTCGATATGGTTGGCATTGTGCAAGAGGATGAGATCTGGCTCATGGGCCATAACCGCTTCCGGCTCTGGAGGCAACCCACCTGCGAAGGTAATGGACGGCACATCCTTTAGCTTATCTTGCAAATACATTTTTGGTCTTGAGCCAGTTGACCACTGCACGACCGGAGCAACGCCTAGTGCGACCAATGTATCTTCCAGATTGGGAGCGAATATTTTGGCAGGTGAGGAAGGCAAAGTCACCTCGTTACCCATTTCATCTTTTAGTACCCGCGGGTAGGCAGGCTGGTCAGAAGAGCTCTTTGCCAATCCTTCGGCACTCTCAGTCGCGGACGAATCGACCTTCTGCGTCAATGCCTCATTGCTTGCGTTGTTCCCGCAGCCTGCTGCAAGTCCTGCAACGAGCATCGTCGTGGTCAGCATCAGCGCCAGGCTAGTTTTCTTTGCCATACATGTGGAATCCCCTCTCGTTGATAATGTTTCTCACTACGAAACATTATAATTCACCCAAGATAGGGGCTCCATGGACAAGACCTTGAATCGCATTTGGACTTTTCCCCGTTACCATTAACAGCATTTCATCCAGCATCCGGTTCATGGCAACCGGTGAATACTCGTACCACGGATTGGAAGGCAAGGGATAGAGGTATCCATGTTGAACAGCGAGAAGTCCTCGCCAAAGCGAATGATGCTGCAGCGTCAGCCAGCTTAGGCGTGTCGACTCATCCAGACAAATGAACAACAGGATTCGCTCCGGGTCTAAGCTCGCAAGCTGCTCAAGCGTGATTGGCCGATTGCAAGTTTCCGTTTCCTCTTCCACAAGAGAAAGCTGCAAATCATCACACAGAAGCTCCTTCATCCCCTTGTTGCTGTAGAGATGGATGCCATCCCGATAAAGTCGAATGATCGCAAATTTATCTTGTTTGAGCACGGACTGCAAGTCTGCGCGAACGGCAGCAGCTTTCGCTTCATAAAAAGCGATCCAGGAGTCACAAGCTGCTTCTTTTCCCGTATAACTGGCAACTTCACGTAATTGCTCTCTCCAGCCAGTAGATTGGAGCGTCAAGAGGTCTATGCCGTGTGCGTACAAGCGTTGCCTGGTAGTTTCGGGAAGCTCTATGTGGCTAATGACAACATCCGGCTTGGCAGCCATAAGCATGATTTCCTGATCGTCATCGTTCCACGGTGTTTCGACCGCTTTGAGATGAACCGCGATCTGTTGCTGATACTGCTGATAGTAATAGGGGGTCCACTTCGCATCCAAAGGAGCAGCGACTGGTATAATCCCCAGTACCACTAAATGTCCCAGCAGGGAAGGGGAATAGACGGCTACTTTGCGCTCGGAAGCTCTTTCATACGCGGAGGGGGACACACCCACTTCCTTCTTGAATTTCCGGCTAAAGTAAAACTCATCGTTATACCCGATTGTTTTCGCAATATCCCGCAGCTTCATATCCGTCTCGCGTAGCAATCGCTTGGCGTGATTTATTCGCAGACTCGTAACATAGTCCATGACACTTTGTCCGTAAGCCTTCTTGAACGAATCCCCAAAATAGCTCGGACTCAGGTTCGCCATCGCTGCCAACGTAGTTACGTTTAACGGACGATCGAAGTTACAGATCATATAGGCTCGAACCTCGCTAAGTGACATTTGACGTCTAGGCTCGTATTCTTCGTTATGCTTCATGAATCCATCCACCTTTTCAGGCAAGTACACAAGTTTGTGATAATGATAATTATTATCTATGAATGATAACGAAAATGATAGAGGAAGAAAAAATAAGGCGACCGCTCCTCAGTAACATAGGGAAACGATCGCCGCCAATCCAAATATGGAATTACTCTTCGCGAATTGCCTAATTACTGTGCCTGAGATTAGACACACGAAACTGCAGGAAAAACGTACCACTAGGATAACACTACGAAAGTGGACGGGATGAAGGCTTTGTAGCTTGTTTGAGTTTCGTTTAGAAGTAAGTCCTTATATTTGATTATTGAGATAAATAAGGAAGAGCCAACATGGCAAGTACAATGACAATAATAATGGGTATATAAAAGAGTCGCAGTGTTTTTGAAAAGCAAACGACAATCCACGATGAAACATTACCCTTATGTTCTGATGTATCCATTGTGAAGTCAATTACTTCTTCTTTTTGCTTTCTTACATGATTGTACAACTCGATGAATAGTTTTTCTTGGTGAAGAAAGAACCCATCTAGCAACCAAAAGATTACAGTCGGAAATATTGAGAGTATTATAAACGTAGAGTCCATATCTTGAGTGTTCGCGAATGCGAATAAACCCACTATTATAGTCACTGTCCACCCCTTGAGGAGAAATGAATTTGATGCCATGCGAGTAATTGTATTTTGTATAAACTCCAAGTGTTTAATCTTACTTTCCATAATATCCTCCAGGAGTGAATTATTAATTTACTGAAGACAGAATTTTCATCTCGTATAGGCTATCTAAAGGAAAAATATCATTACCATATTTTTGTTTATTGGTAGTATGGCGAGCAACCCACGCTTTAAGGTCAACATCACTTAGTGGTTCTAGATGCTCAAGAGGAGCATGATAATTAATACGCAAAGCTTTTTCACTTTTTTCAAGAGCATATTGCTCCAGGATAACTTTTGATCTATGTTGCTCTATATTTTTTTTTCTGATCAACTCCGTTATCGCTAGCTCATGATAAATCCAAGGTGACTTTGTTATTCCACCTACCACATCAGAAGCAGAAACGCTACTTGGAGTATTAAGAAAGAATACACATTCGGTTTTATCAATCATTTTTGTCAATGCAGTTGAAAGCATCATATGTACATGACTGGTGGAATGATTCCTTTTATCGTAGTCATATGTGGCTCCATTTTCATTTTTACAATATTCATTATCTATAATTTTTAATAGTCTATCTGAATAGCCCCAGACACAAGAATCAATGAACACAGTCAATTCAAAATTACTATATAACCAGCCTGCTAATGCCAGTGCTTTGTCTCGATCTTTATGTGAGTGCGATATAAAAATGTTGGCGTTAAATTCTGGGAACCAATCACTTTGCATTGCTGAACCGTCAATGCTTCCATCTTTATTTATATATTTATCAAGACTTTCCTCAATGTTACTTTTATATTGATTGTAAAAGCCTTCTCCGATAGATTTATAAGCATCGAAATTTTCAGTAGATTCAAGTTGAAATCCTGCAAACATTTTTTTCCCTCCAATCTTTTTATTAGCACTCATTGTTGTTGAGTGCTAATGATGTGGATTATATCATATGTTCAATATTAGAAATAGTATATTTGGTTAACAATCGTTCGACATTGTTCGACTGATCATCCCCTTCACAACTTTGTTGTCTATTGTATCCATTTTTTGGTACAAAGAGAAAAGAATGAACATTCTCCATTAAAAATCTAAGCCCTATAGTTGTTATTAACTTTCGATTAATATCTTTCTTAGGCATTAAAAGCTGGTTAAATTGACACAGTTTGTCGACGCAAACGACCATTGACGTTAATAAATACTAAATTATGACGCTTGCTTGAAACTGCAGGCGAATAGGGTTGGTAAAAAACATTATTGCGTTGGCAAATCACTAAAGTTATCAAAAAAAAGAGGTTTGACAAAAGAAGTAGACTGATGTAAACGAACAGTTGCTTTAGGTTGCAAAGAGCAGTCAGTTCGCCTCATCTTTAAGCTGGCAGCGATTACTGGGATGAGGAGCAGTGTAGCTGATGAATCCATTTAGGAAAGAATTGACCTGACAACGGGAAGGATATCTTTCCAGAGGTCTAATAATTGCGGAGGTTTTCGGACAATTTTTTATGAACGGAAGACGGCAGCAGCAATTCTAATGATGGTTATACCACAGCAACAATAGAGGTACTCAAGAAGCGCCGCCTTGTGGTTAGGGGGGAAAGCATAAAAATAGGGGACTAAGTACAACGAGTATGGATTGATAGTACAGATTAAGAATGGGTTTCCAGTTTGCCTATATTTCTTTGAATAGGCTATGGCTGTCCTGCAGCAATTTGGGGTAGACATAATAAGCCAGTAAAGCAGCAGTTATAGAACGGATTGTTTTCAAAACTCTTTAACATCAATTTTTAAAAGCCTCAACCTTCCTGCTTCATTTGAAAATAGGGAAGCTTGAGGCTTTTCACATTATTTTAATTGACTTATGTCTAGCCCTCTATCCATTTTAATCGCCGTAAGTGCAGTGAAAGTGGCATCCATGATCTTATCAGTAAAACCTCTTGAGCCTAGTTTGATTCCCTTTTCCTTTAGAACACTATTGTGATTAGAAGTGTCGTCTAATAACTTTATTACTGTATCAATTCTTTTACTTGCATGAACAGACATTAAAGAATTCCATTGTCTTCTTATTTCAAGCAAATAGTGTTTGAAAGCAGAGGGTTCTTTCCACAAAACTATTGCGGGGTTAAGTGCGGTTAGTAGTGGCTCGCAATATTCACATGAAGGACCAAACACTTTAATATTTCTTTTATATGCTAAAGAAAGTTGCTCTTTTTTAAACTCACTTAAAGAATTACCATCATAGTACCAAGTACCTCGTCGAAGTATTTCATCCTCTTCATCATCCACTTCTGCAAAAATGTCTGGATTAAACGATCTTACATTTCTAAAGTTTCCACTAGCAATAAAATCAACACCTACGGCAGAATAAATCAAAGATTGTTGATTTGCATAACCAAGAATAATTTGTTTTCCGGCAAGCTTCAAACTTAGAAAAGCATCAAGAAGAGAGTAGATGTAGGCTTCATTGTCAATTAAGTATAGATTGCTTGGTGATTTTAAAACTATATAAAATCCATCTACATTGTAGTTCACACAATTTCCAATAAGTTCATCGAAAGTATCAGTATTTAAGACAACATCTGGTCCCAAAGCGAGTGTTAAGTATGTTTTTTTGTTACCTTTCACATGTAGTGAACTTTCTATAAATATTTCTTGCATTTCAAGCCATTCTGTAGTAATTGCATTAATATAGCGGTTAGGTAAAATAATGTCATCTACTAACATCTTATTTACTTGATAATCAATTACTTCCTCACAGAATTTAACAGCATGATTTTTGTTAAATTCTATGGTTTGAAATGCGAGGTTTTTGAAATAAGGGAATTTTATGATTTTTTCCAAATTTGTGCCCGGAACATAGAATTGAGGATCAAATAATATTCTAGTACCATTTTTCTTAAGTTGCTTTGAATGGTTTTCTAATCTACTAATATCAGTCGAAACTTGAAGTGCTCTTGGAGCAAGAATTACGCCGAGATTGTCCTTGTATTTTTTTGAGAATTCCTGATTGATCTGGGTCATACCATACCCCTGCTGTAGATAGAAGCTCATGAAGATATCCCCCTTATTTTTAAAGTTTCTAAAATGTGACCTGCTGAGGGAGGTCGTCTATGAATTGCTTTGTTCAGACAAGTATGTACAATATGAGAGAAATCTTGATGGTCACACGACAAAAGGGGAGGGTTATATGTAATAGTATCTTTTAAAATAATTTCACTACTATCTGAATTTATTCTGAAAGGATTTACCCCCATTAAACATTCGTACATAATTATTCCCCACGTAAATAAATCCGTTCTATTGCAAATTTGCCTCTTTTGATTTTTTATTTGTTCCGGTGCAGCGTAACCAATTGTCATTGGACCGAAAAATGCAAGATCTGCAGTTAATGATTGTTTTTCCAAATCTCGAGCTATACCAAAATCGATTACTACTATTTTCTCGGTAGACAGAATAATATTTTCGGGCTTTAAATCTCTGTGCACTAAATTTTCACTATGAATAGTTTTTAATGCCTCCAGTAAGCTACATCCAAGTTTTAGAACTTCTGTAAAGTTCATTTTACCAACCATAATAAGATGTTTTCTTAAGTTGATTCCATCAATATACTCTTCAATTATGTACATAAACTCCTGATTTCCCAGAGTAAACGATCCATAACCATAAACTTTTGCAAAATTGTTTCCGACAAGTTTAGAGGCAATCTCCATTTCCCGAAGGGCACGTTTACCCGAAGAATCAGAGTTGATCTCTATAAGTTTAAGGACAACGGAACCATGAATGACATGATTCCCTAAAAAAACAACTTTTTGTCCGCCAGAGTCAAATCTTTGTAGCCCCTGAATTTCGGGTAGAAAAGATTCACAATGTTGGATGAGTTTTTCTATCATTGTATGCCTCCTGCACTACCTGTTCATTTATTTGCCATAATAAAGGTGTGTTTATTACACTTTTGTTTTGTGGCTTCAAAATTGTTGTGACAGTGTTTTGATCTAACATCAGTGTTAAACTTAGTCCTTTGCTATTACATTCATTTATTGTCTTATTAAGTATTGAAGGAGATACATTAGGAAGGAGTACAGCCGAATATCCAGTGAACCATAAATGCCTTTCTGCTTGTTCTATTGCATATTTCCACTTGGATAACTTTGCTTCGTAAGCTTGAATGTTTGTTACTACTAGTATTTCACTCCGTTTTTTCAGTTTGACCAAACCTGAATCTTCTTTGTAATCAACTAATCCTAGTTCGCTAAGATTATGAATTGTTTTTTCAACCTTAACTTCACTTGTGAAGAACGATTTCTTTATTGTTTGGGTTTTCACCCATCTTTTATCCGATAAATAAGCCAATAAGTAACCCATTATTTTTGTGAATTCAAATGTTTCTTTGTGTTCAGATAGCCTTTGTTCAAGTATTTTTTGATTATACTCGACCAATAAAATATCGGGTCTTCCAAAGTTTGTTTCTACTTCACGCATAATTTTTATAGATTTGTCTTTTGAAATTAATTTTATAAAGTGATCAACAAGTGATTGTTCACTTTCCCATATCATAAATTGCCCCATCCTTACTAATTATCTATAAATAATTTCTAGTCAAATCGTCCTATTTAATTACATTGTTCGACAAGTGGAACTATTTCCCTTTTTTTATGGAAAATTTTTATCTGGGTAACAGAAGCAGGTCAATGCATTGGTCACCCAAAGGATTGAAAACTCAAAAGGGGCTATACATCAGTCCACCTCGGGGTAACCTGTATAGCCCACAAATCCACATCTGGCAAGGCTTCCTTATCTATTATTCAACATCTGTTGCTACCGGATTATCAGGATACGAGCTCCAGTCACTCCAGCTGCCCAGATACAATTTCACATCTGTTCGACCGGCAGCATGGAAAGCGAGCAAATTGGAGCAAGCTGTCACACCTGAGCCGCAATAGACGATCAATTCTTTATCAGCGTATGGAGCCAGACGCTTTTGCAGCTCGTCTGCCGGAAGCATCGTCTGATCAGGAGTGAGGTTGTCCTTGTAAAAGAAATTGTGTGCCCCGGGTATGTGACCTGCTTTTGCGTCAATGGGTTCGTTCTCGCCGCGGTAGCGTTCTGGCGCACGAGAATCGAGCAAAACAGTATGCTCGCTGCGTTTTTTGACACCTTCCATGTCAATCAGCATGTCGTGGCGGACATGGGGGACGAACTGACGAGCTTGTACAGTAGGGACTTCTGCTGTTACCTCATAGCCAGCCTTTTTCCAAGCAGCGTATCCGCCGTCGAGTACAGCTACCTGATCGTGACCAAGGTATCGCAGCAGCCACCATAGCCGTCCTGCCATCGCCATTTCCTGATCATCGTAGGCGATGACAGTTGTGTTGGCATCGATTCCCGCATTTGAAAAATGGGCTGCCAGCAGATCCGTATCTGGTAGAGGATGCCGTCCACCATGCTCGCTTTTGGAGCCAGAAAGGTCACGATTCAGATGAAAGTAGAGGGCTCCCGGGATATGATCCTTCGTGTATTCCTCTGCACCTGCTTCAGAAGCACTTAAAGCAAAACGACAATCGACGATCACCAAATTTTCATCGTTCAGATGATCCTTGAGCCATTGAGGTGTGACAAGTGCTTGCATGAATTTCCCTACTTTCTCTTTTTTTCTTCATCATAGCAGATGGCAATCCAATCAGGTACAATAATTACGGTAAGGTGGTTAGGAGAGAGGAGAAGAGAGATGAAGCGTTTCATTCGCTATTTCTTAGAGGGGTTATTGTTTGTCATTCCTTTGGCAGTGACGATTTATATTTTATACTGGATTTTCACGACCGTGGATAACTGGTTCTATCTGCTGGTCCACAACTGGTTTAATTTACAAATTCCAGGACTTGGCTTCCTTTTGACCATACTCGGCATCACGATTGTAGGTTTCCTTGCATCCAATGTGCTGACACGCGGAGTGCTTTCGCTCGTGTCCACCGTTTTTGAGAAAGTGCCGTTTATCAAACTCATTTATACATCCATCAAGGATTTGATCGGTGCGTTTGTAGGGGAGAAGAAGAGCTTCGACAAGCCGGTGCTCGTGACGCTGTCCAAGGATGGAAATGCGAAGGCCATTGGGTTTATTACAAAGGAAAGCCTCGATTCTTTCGGTCTCACAGACCATGTAGCGGTCTATTTGCCACAGTCGTACAATTTTGCAGGAAATCTCCTGTTGTTTCCGAACGATCAGGTACAGCTGCTTGATACGGAAAGCTCTGAAGTCATGGCATTCCTGGTATCGGGTGGAGTATCTGGAGGGCCGCAAAACGTAAACAAAAAAAGCAGTGATGCTTAAATAATACAAACCTCCAGCGCCACGAGTCTTGTGGTTTTGGAGGTTTGTTGCTTTTTTGGGGGAACTTCCTTAGTGTTCTCTCAATTCAATCCTGTAGTTACTATAGCGATCATTGTCAGAGGTGGTATTTCCATAAACTTTGAACCACACCTTCGTTCCCGGATTGATCCCAAATATCATCCATTCTTGCCCGCCATTTCCTGAACTCGCTAAGTCAGTCGTGTATTCGTATCCTTGGGCATCTCTTTGAATGACCAATAAATTATAATTCTCGTTTGGCGGGGATTGCAAAATGATCGCAGCCGATTTTTGAGAACCTGAATTGTTTTGATGATAGTACCAGTCGACATCATTATAGTCCTGAAGTGTATCACTGTAACTTGCACCAAGACCTAAGTGAATGGCTTGCTCTCTCGTATCACCCCATCCATCAGAGGCGAATGCTGCTTGCGAACCAAAAGTTAACGCGCAAACAGCTGTACCTAGGCAAACCCATTTTTTTAGCTGATTTTTCAACATTTCTCCCACTCCTTGATTTACATTTAATTACAGTTTAGTGTATCGTTCAATTTGTTTTTTAGAACAGTTGTTTTAAAAAATCCGAACTTCGATTTTTCCACACAAAAAAGACACTCAAACGAGTTTGAGTGCCTTCTCAATTTAATACCGTTAGCTGCTAAAAAATCCACTATGGCTGGAATATTTGCGACGATAGTGACGATGCCCGTATGTTCGATGCCCCATCTTCCATAAAGGCCGATATCGGTAATCACTGCTGCTATACTTGCGATAGCCACGTCCGGTCATTTTCCACAAGAACCGGGCGCCTTTCTTAAAGAGGACCGCCACAATAACAATCGCAACGATCAAAATAACGAAACCGATCCCCAAAATCGTGAGTAGGACTGACATCCACATCGTCTCCTTGCCAAAAAGGTCTTACCTTTTTTACGGATGACCCCACAGGAAGTTTCAATTACCCCTCGGCATTCAAATATTTCTCATAAGGCGTGTAGTCGATTTCTTTGGATTTCAGGTGGGCAATGAGCCATTTGTGGTCACGTTTGGGGGTTGCTACGATGTACCCTTTTACAATCAAATCTGTTGTAATGATGGTTGCTTTCTCTTCCAGCGCGATCTGGCCGATTTTCGCTGCGATGGAACGTCTCGCAACATCACGAAACAACTGTGGCACAGGATCAACCAATTCATTGAGCAAAGTCAGACCCTCATCTGTCCAGAGTGAACGTGTCTGATCAATGTAATGATCCTGCCAATCCAAGTCAGATTTTCCGTCTTGCTTGGGCATGGACTTGAGAAATTTGCGGAACATGAAATACCCGCCAATCGCCATAAGACTTACGAGAACAATGGTCCAGCCAACGATAAACAGGGAAAACCCTGTAGACATTTCACCCATACCTTGTACACCTCATTACCAATATCCATTCACTAGTAAAAATTGTACCTTATTTTGGTTCGGGCAACAAACTTTTTGTGCGTTTGCCTATCCTTGGGGTTTGCTCTTCCCAAGAACACATACAATTTAGTATGATTAGAATTAATCTTTATTGGGAGTTGACGCTCATGTTCAAGCTTGGACAACGCGTCGTCATTGTAGCCGACTCCTTCGAGCAAGGTTTGCCTTTGGGTGAATACGGTTACCTGATTGCTCGTGACCGCAATCCGGACAGCGCATTTTCCTGGGTTTTACGCATACCGAAAATTGATAAGCATATCGCTGTTGTAGAAGAGGATATTGCCTTGGAGGAGCAATTGCTGGAGGAAGAAGCAAATCGCATCTCGCATGAGGCTTTACTTGATTTTGCATTGGCGACAAGGAACGAAGCACTGTTTCGACAACTGATGGGCATGGAAGATGCAGAAGAGGCAAATGACGAACCCGCGAAGGAATCAATGGAGGAATTTATCCGTAAAGTAAATATCAAAGCATGGATCTAATTGGCGGTTTTCTTTGTGTGGAGAATCGTTCTTTTGAAACTTTTGTGAGGAAATGAAAGCGAGGCTGTTTCATGTCTGAATTTGTGACGTTTACCAATGAGCTTGGTCAAACCATCGATATGTCCCGAGAGGATTACCAGAAAAAAATAATTCCGCAAAATCTGGATAAGTACTGGGATGAAAAAGATAAGCTTCGCGATTTTGCGATGGAGTTGGTGAAGGGTCAATTTCATGAGCAAGCCGCTGTCGCTGCCGACAGGCTTCTCGAATTATACGGTCCAATCGAGTCTGCTCTCATTTTTCGTGCAGTGGTTCACATGCAGGCGAGAGAGTTTGAAAGCGCTAAAAAAATCCTGACAGATTGTCTGGAACGATTCCCGTCCTCAGGTACGGCTTGCACCAATTTGGCAAAAATCTTCGCGTTTGAGGGAGATGAGCCAAAAGCGTTCGAGACCCTACATACAGGTCTGCACAAAGACCCGAATCAAGAAAATGGCTTGAACATGTTTGTCGAGAGCTTCTTGCAAAGAGGGAAAAAGGATGAACTGAAAGGGCAGCTGGAGGCGCTGGCAAGTAAAGAAGGCGCTTGGAGACCACAGCTACAGCTGGCTCGTCTTGCTTTGACGGAGGAGGACCTCCTGAATGCGATGAAATGGTACACAGTAGCGATTGAAGGAGCGAAAGACCGCTTTGAGGTCGTCATGACTGTGACAGGTGAATTGGGACAAGCGGGTTATGTGTATCAGTTGATTCAGATTTGTGAAAAGTTCTGGACGCCGCATTTCCCGTATCCGTATGCAGGCTTCAACTATGCCAACGCTCTGTTGGCGACCGATCAAATGGAAAAGGCAATCCTCATCCTGCGAAATATGCAAGAGCATTTGCCAGACAACTACAAGCCTATGGTTGATCACTTCCTGAATCGAGTACCTGGAGCGCTCGAAGCAGAAGCAGCCGCTCAACAGAAAGTCGTAGAGAGCCAAATGGACGATCCGACGACGAAAAAGAGCAAGTGGAAGTTTTGGAAGTAAATCGATAGCTAGAGCGCCCGGCAATTCGCTGTCGGGCGTTTTTCTTCTGTAAAAAGGGGGACTGTGCGATGCTGCATCATGTGGAAGTGTATGTCTCTAATCTGGCGCGCTCCAAAGATTTTTGGGGCTGGTTGCTGGAGGGGGAGCTGGGCTATACGCGATATCAAGAATGGGCGAGTGGGGTAAGCTGGAAACAGAACGGTACCTATCTGGTTTTTGTCCAGGCAGAAGAGCGATTCCTCGACATTCCGTATCATCGTTGTCGTGTCGGTTTGAATCATTTGGCATTCTACGCACGGGATCGAGAACATGTGGAAAAGCTGCGGGAAGAAGCTGCTCGTCGCGGAATCTCTTTGCTTTATCAGGATCGGCATCCGCATGCTGGAGGCGAAGGGCATTACGCTTTGTTTTTCGAGGACCCAGATAGAATTAAGGTCGAGATCGTCGCCCCCTAACCTCGTCAAAACATGTTGGTCCACGAAAAAACGATGCAATCATCCCCGGTTGATGGTTGGCACCGTTTTTTAGAAGCTATCTATTTGAACTGGCTGGTGAGCCGCCGCTCTATATAGGCTACGCCTTGATACATCAGGGTAGCGATAACCGCGATAATGGCTAAGCTCATCATGACCAGGGTGAAATTAAACACTTGAAAGCCGTATATGATCAAATACCCCAAGCCTTGCTGGGATACGAGAAACTCTCCGACGATGACGCCCACCCACGAAAGTCCGACATTCACCTTCAGCGTTGCGAGAAGGGTTGGGATGGTAGCAGGCAAAATGACGAGCGTAAAGATTTGCCGTTTGCTCCCCCCGAGTGTTTGCACGACTTTGACGTAGTTTTGATTGACTTCCTTGAAGCTGGTGTAGACGTTGATCGTGGTGATAATGACCGAGATCGCGCACCCCATCGCTATGACAGAGAGCAAACCTGGACCAAAGCCGACGATGAAAACCGGACCGAGCGCTACCTTTGGCATACTGTTGGCAATAACCAGATAAGGCTCTAGTACGCGGGAGAGAAAAGGGGACCACCATATGATCGTTGCCATGACGGTTCCTAGAATCGTTCCTAAGAGAAAGCCGATAATTGTTTCCCATACGGTCAAGCCGACATGCGGGAGAAGACTGCCATCTTGCAGCTGCAACCAAAATTGAGCCCAAATCTTGGAGGGATAGCTGAAGATGAGTGCATTAATGGTGTTTGTTCGAGCCAAGAGCTCCCATAAGCCGAGAAAAACGAGAAAGAGGAACAGTTGTGTGGAAAAGACCGAAAAGCTCATACGCTTTTCTAGCTGCAAGTAGCGACGATGGACGGATTCAATTTCCTTTGGCTGCATCAGATACTACCTCCATCTCTTTCCACACACGATGGAATAAGTCTTGGAATCCATCATGATTTCTGGCGTCGAATGGCAGAGCATCCCGAATCGGGCTGGGTACGACAATCTCGCTGTTGATGCGTCCCGGATTGCGTGAAAAGATATAAACGCGATCACCCATCGCGATTGATTCGGAAAGATCATGTGTCACAAGGACTGCCGTTTTTTTATGCCGACGCAACGTTGAAAAGATCAAGTCTTCGAGCTTGAGTTTGGTCTGGTAGTCCAATGCCGAAAATGGTTCGTCAAGCAACAGCACATCAGGTTGACAGGCGAGTGTTCGGACGAGTGCAACCCGTTGCCGCATGCCGCCTGACAG
This sequence comes from Brevibacillus brevis, assembly GCF_900637055.1. Classification (NCBI taxonomy): domain Bacteria; kingdom Bacillati; phylum Bacillota; class Bacilli; order Caryophanales; family Paenibacillaceae; genus Brevibacillus; species Brevibacillus brevis. Next base: position 3,832,915 of record NZ_LR134338.1, on the reverse strand, counting down.
CTGCATGGGAGAGGATTTGCGCACATCAGACAATTCCATTTCATCCAGCAGATGCAGGGCGTACTCTTCTGTTTCTTTCGTACGGATGCCTTGGATATCGAGTCCGAGAAACACGTTGTCTTCGATGGAGCGCCAGTTGAACAAATAATCCTGCTGAAGCATGTAGCCTACTTGCCTAGACGTTCCGTTGACTTCTTTTCCGTCGATCCACACCTTGCCTGCTGTCGGTTTCTCAAGCCCTGCAATGAGTGAGAGCAGCGTCGTCTTTCCACAACCGCTGGGACCAACCAGACAAATGAATTCGCCTTCCTCCACGCGCAGGTTAATGTCTTGGACCGCCATGAACGCCCTGGTCGTGGATAAATAAAGATGGGTCACGTGGCCGAGTTCTATTTTTGCCGGCGTAGAAGAAATCTGCTTCATGACGGCCTATTTCCCTTCCTTGGATTGGGTAGCAAAAGTGGTGTTTACGAGCTTGGTGTAATCAGCGCGTTGCTTTAACTCACCAGCGGAATCCATAATATCTTGTAGCTGGTTCCATTCCTTTTCGTCCAGAATGGGATCTGTCGCATAGGAGCCTTGTTCCAGGTAACGCTGTACAGCAGTTTCCAGAATCTTTGGTTCGATTTGCTCGAAGTACTTGCCAATCACATCAGCCGTTTCTTTTGCACTGTGGCTGGCAACCCACTGTTGCCCTTTGTAGACCGCATTGGTAAACTTTTGGATAGCTGCTGCGTTACTGTCTATATAGCTTTGTTTTGTCATAAAGACGGTGTAGGGAACGGTTCCGCTCTCTTTGCCAAAAGAGGCGACGACATGGCCGATTCCTTCCTGTTCAAAGCGGGAGGCTTCCGGTTCAAACAGCTGTACATACTCTCCAGTACCAGATGCGAAGGAAGACGCAATATTTTTGAATTCGATATTCTGAATCAGTTCCAGGTCGCCTTGCGGATTGATATTGTGCTTTTTGAGTACATACTCTCCGACCATTTGCGGCATGCCGCCTTTGCGTTGACCCAAGAAGACACTGCCCTTTAGCTTGTCGAAAGTAAAGTCATCCATTTTGGTGCGGGAAACGAGGAAGGTACCGTCCGTCTGCGTGAGCTGCGCAAAGTTGACAACTGGATCAGCAGCACCTTGCTGAGAGACGTATATGCTGGTCTCGGAGCCGACGAGCGCGACCTCGATACCGCCAGATAACAGAGCCGACATCACTTTATCTCCGCCGGGAATGGTTGAGAGCTCCACTTCCAGTCCTTCTTCCTTGAAAAATCCTTTTTCAAGTGCGACATATTGCGGGGCGTAAAACAAAGAACGAGTCACTTCACCAATTCTTATTTTTTCGGGAGTGCTGGAGCAGCCAGTCAATACAGCCGTCATAGCGAGAAAAGCGGCCAGCCCCAGCGCCAAAAATCGTTTCATGATTAGGAGTCCCTCCTTGCTAGGCTTTGTATGTTGTAGGCTATGCGCCCAGACAAAAAAGGGTGAATGCCTAGAGATAGAGACAGGCACATGATGAGGGAAGGCCACAAAGGAGATGGACATAGCGTGATCGTTACATTTTTAGGCACCGGATCAGGTGCACCCACTACGCGAAGAAACGTAAGTGGGATAGGCTTGCGATTTATACAGGCAGGCAAATGGTGGTTGTTTGACTGCGGTGAGGGGACTCAACACCAGCTACTCCGAGCACCGATGAAAATTAGTCAATTGGATAAAATCTTTATCACCCATCTGCATGGGGATCATCTGTACGGACTGATCGGACTGCTTGCGAGCCGGTCTTTGCGCAATACCGAACCGACTCCGTTAGAGCTGTACGGACCACCGGGACTCGACCGATATTTTCGAGCTGTCATGGAGGCAAGTCCGGTTCATTTGCAATATCCATTGGAAATAAAAATCGTCAGTGAGGGCGTAATCTACGAGGACGAAGAGATCGTGGTGAGCTGTCGAATGGCGAAGCATCGCGTGCCTTCGTTTGCTTATGCCGTGATGGAAAAGGAAAAGACAGGAGCATTTCAAGTAGAACTGGCAAAGCAGGCCGGGGTGCCGTCAGGGCCGTTATTTGGAGTCTTGAAGAGAGGAGAACAGGTCACGCTCGAGGATGGTCGTGTTCTGGACGGGAAGGACTTCGTTGGAGAGCCGCAGCCAGGACGCAAAATCGTCTTCAGTGGAGATACGGAGCCGAGCCAAGCTGTTTTGGAGCTGGCAAAAGGGGCAGATTTGCTCGTTCACGAAGCGACCTACGCCCATCACGACAAGGAGCTGGCGATCAGAAGCGGACATTCCACAGCACGCGAGGCGGCTCAAATTGCCAAAGAAGCGGGCGTGAAAGAACTGTGTCTGACTCACTTCAGTCCGCGTTATGAAGATGAAGAGGGAGATTTTTCGATGGAGGATTTGTTGGCAGAGGCGCAGCAAATTTTTCCGGCGACTCAATTGGCAGATGATCTTGGCAGCATTTCTGTAAAGCGAGAGAGAAACAATGGGAGATAGCCATAATCCCTGCTATAATGAATGATTACGATGGAGGAGGTGGGGGAGCATGAAGAGGATTACCTTTGCTACACCAGAAGAACTTATTCAACATTGTCAATCGGAAGAAGTCAGTCTCGTCGTCGAATATCGAGACGATGTGAACAAGCAGCGCCAGGTCATTTTGACGGGAGAGCAGCTTGCAGATGCACAGACCTACCTGAACTTCTCCAAATCCGAAGCGTATTACCGGAAGGACGGGCTTTTTTACGAAGTCATTGCAGGCTGGAAGTAAAAACACATCGTCAGGAGATGAGTAGTCGTGTCTGGCAGAGGGTTCAACAGGTCGATCGCAGTACGCTACATGATGTTTGTACTAGGCTTGTTCGTCGGTGCATTTGGTACGGTACTGGCCATTAAAGCAAACCTCGGCGTAGCGCCTTGGGAAACCTTTCACATTGGCTTGCAAAAAACATTTGGATTAACGATTGGCCTATGGTCTCAGATCGTAGGAGTCGTTGTCATTTTCGCCACTTATTTGGTGGCAAAAATGAAGCCTAATTTTGGAATGTTCTTAAATATGATTTGCTTTGGCGTTTTTCTCGATCTTATTTTATGGTTGGATTTTATTCCTGAGCTGCAATCAATCTGGGCGAGGCTCTTGATGTTTCTCGCAGGTGTTGTTGTTTTGGGTGTCGGGATCGGGATGTATTTGTCTCCTTCTCTTGGGGCAGGTCCGCGCGACAGCTTCATGCTGGCGATGAACGAGCGACTTGGCTGGAGTATCCAGCGAGTCCGACTCATCATAGAAGTAACCGTACTGCTTGCAGGCGCCGCTTTGGGTGGACCTGTGTCAATCGGTACGATATTGATAGCGCTGTTAACGGGACCGATGATTCAACGGACGATTCCGTTTTGGCGTCAAGTCATGAAAAAGCAGTATGGACTGCCAGCGCCAGTGGAAAGACAAGCGAGCTAATCTCCTTTCAATTTGCCAGTAATTGTGTAAAAAACCGGGAAAAACGGTCTTGTATAGGCGATGGTCCAATCAACCTTGAGCATTCGCACATACAGTATGACTAGTTGCTGGCAAAGGAGGGAAAGCGAATGAGTCTGTTCAACGGAGGATTTGACGACTTTGCTTTAATACTGGTGTTGTTCGTATTGCTCGTTATCGTTGCTTGCGCTTGCGATTAACGAAAATACCAAGCATTAGCTTCGCCAGGAGGGAGAGCGATTTTTCGCTCTCTTTTTTGTTTTGTAAAAAAGGCTTCGCCAAAGAGGGCGAAGCCAAAAGGATACCTATCTTATCCGAGGCGATCATGCACTTGTTTTTTTACACTGGACATTTGCTGGTCGGATAATTTGACGCCGACGGCCTTGCTGACTTTTTTAATCAGCTCGCTTAATTTCTTGTCATCCTTCAAGTCTTTCATGGAGAAGTTTTTTGCCAGCGATCGAACATCGCCCATTGTCCATTTTTTCTTGCTTTTCTTGTTGATGGATTTCAACAAGTCACGCGGACTGCCCTTCGCTTTGAGCTTGACTTTTGAACTTGCTTTTCCTTTTGCTTTTGCCATGATGATTCGCTCCTTTCAAAGGAATACGCCTGCCCTATGCAGTTATATGGAAAAGCAAGGGAGTTCGCTTGGACAGATTCACACGGCTATTCGCCTATTTTGCTCAACGTTGTGCAATGGCCCAAACCCATAGAGGGAGCCGTGACATAGGATGAGTCAGAACGACGCATGACAGGAGGCTAGTGGGTTGAAAATTGTCAGCTTTCATCGGGATACGCCGTTTACCGAGATACTGTCAGATTTGAAAACCAAGGTTCTGACCAAAACCGAGAGACTTCCATGGCGATGCTATGATGACCTTTCTTGCTTGTGTGTCAAACAAAAGATTTTTGAGCAGCATGAGGAGCTTTTTCGAAGATATAAAGCGATGGTGGAAGAGAACATTACCGTAAGCGTCCATGCGGAAGGCGAGGATGAAATCCCGTGGGGCGTGCGATATGTAGGGGCACAAAGATTGTGGCGAAAGGGGCGTGGAGCAGGCGTCAAGGTCGCTGTCATCGATACGGGAATCTCCCGCGATCATTTTGATTTGAGGGACCAAATTAAGGGTGGCATCCAGCTAGTGGGCGGCAAACAAAATGGACACGGTACGCATGTCGCGGGGATCATCGTTGCCGAGATGAACCAAAGAGGAATTGTCGGAGTTTCTCCAGAGGCCCATTTGTATGACGTCCGTGCTTTTGATCATGAGGGGAAATCATCTTTGTCGACTATTTTGCAGGCCTTGCAATGGTCGATTGCCAATAAGATGGATGTTATCAATATGAGCTTTGGCATGCCTCAATATAGTGAAGCAATGGCGAGAGCAGTTGATCGGGCCCATAAGCAAGGAATCGTGTTGGTAGCTTCTGCAGGCAACGGAGGGGGAGAAGCGGAGTATCCAGCGCGGTACGATGGTGTCTTAGGTGTCAGTGCGATTGATCAAACGGGAAAATTGGCATCATTCAGTGCGAGAGGGAAGGGCGTAAATATGAAGGCACCCGGGGTTGATATTTTGTCTACGTGGCCGGGGAATCAGTTTAAAAAGCTGAATGGCACTTCGATGGCCGCCCCGCATGTAGCAGGGCTGAAGGCGTTAGAAATTGGTCGCAAGCGAAAAAAAGCATAGCGTTCCTACGAAAAAACAGCTCCGAGGCTAAACATGAAGCCAAGGAGCTGTTGCTTTTTATAAACGAATTATTGATGGGTTTTGGAGTCATGGTCTTGCTGGACACGGAACCATATATTAAGATCATTAATAACACTGGCCAATTCGTGGATCTCGCTGTTCAATTCGCAAGATCTTACGAAATTTTCTTCTTCGGACATTTGTTTGGTTTTCTCAATGATAACCTTCTCTACCCGGTGTATTTGATCCGGAATGGTCGCGCGGATTTCTTCCCATTCCAGCAACATGTCCGCTCTTTCTACATTCGAATAATCTTCCCATTCCAGATGCAGCACGGGAAGTCGTATACCTAGACGTTCATCATGGATAAATTGATAGCGCAAAGGTGAACTCACTCCTCTCCACCTCCATCATACCAAAAATGAATCGGTACGGGGAGAGAAATACACACGAAAGGAGCAACCATGTCAAAAGGACGTGTTCTTATCGATGCGGATGCTTGTCCGCGCCAGGCTCTCTTAACTGCCCAAGCATTGTGCAAAGAGCTAGACTGGATCTGTTTGACCTTTGCCAGCTATAATCATCAAATCGGCAACGCAAATCATGTTACGGTAGATGCCGGACCACAAGCGGTAGATATGAAGCTGGCGAACGAAACGAGTTCAGGGGATGTCGTGGTGACGCAGGATATTGGTCTGGCAGCTCTCATTCTCGGGAAGAGAGCCTATGCTCTGACACCGCACGGGATGGTTTTTGACCCGGAACGGATTGCGTTTCATTTAGAAGAACGAAATGAAAAAGCGAGATATCGTCGCGGGGGAGGTCGTACGAAGGGGCCTGCTGCTCGCACGCGTGAAGACGATCAGCGATTTTCTGAGTCCTTGCGCTTTTTGATGGAAAGAGGAGATCAACAATGAATCAGACAACTAGAAAAAATGGATATGTACGCGGAGCCCTTACGTTTGCTGTTCTTGCTACGATCATGTTTACCCTCTATGTAGCGGGGAAAGTGGCAGGTATGGATCAAGCTGCCATCGCATTTGCGGAGTCGATTCGCTCGGATGCAGGGACTGCTTTTTTCCGTTTTGTAACCAATCTGGGTGGAGGCATGTTCCTTGTACCAGTAGCGGTGATTATGATCGTTGTCCTATACATAAAGAAATATCGTGTGGAGGCAATGTTTGTTCTCATTTCCCTTGGCGCCAGCGAAGTAGCGAATGAGCTATTAAAGAGGTTCTTTGCTCGACCTAGACCGAGTGGCGTCAATCTGATTGAGCTGCCGGAGTCTTTTTCGTTTCCGAGTGGTCATGCGATGATTGGACCAGCTTTCTATTGCATGGTCGCGTTTTGGATTGCCCAATGGTTTGCGGAGAAAAGATGGTCGTCGCTCGTGCAGCCTGCGGTTTTTATTTTCGTGGCATTGCTCGCGTTCAGCCGTGTGTACTTGGGGGTTCATTATTTGAGTGATGTGCTTACCGGCTTTTTCCTGTCGATGTGCTGGTACTTTCTCCTTCGTCTTGGCTATGAAGAATGGATGGGGAGACGAAGCACGGTCGTCGACCCCATACCGCATTCCAGGTAATCAGCAGCTAGGTGGAATACCCTAATTCACTCATTAAACTCAGCCATTTTTCTACGCTGGGTTTATTTTTTTTGTCCTTCGGCAAGACGATGTACGCCGAGCGTTTGGGAGGCTTATTGCCTGTTATGATCAGTTCCTTCAAGGTACCTGCCGCAAGCTCGGCTTTGACGGTAGAGCGCGTCAACAAGCTCACGCCGAGACCTTCTTTGATCAGATCGATGGCGAGCTCCGCTTTGTCTACTGTCAGCTTGGGTACGTAATTACGCGGCAGTGTCTGTCTAATCCACTCGTTAAAAGGAGGGCCCCAATTCATATACAGCAGCGGCAGATTGCGCAGCTCGCGCGAATCGACGTGTGTAGATGCGGCAATGGGGCTCTCTGGACAGCAAACCAAGACAATTTCATCATCCCACGTTGGAATAACGTCAAAGTTGGGCAAGGATGGGGGAACGTACACGATTCCGATTTGGATCACGTTGTCCAGCAAATACTGGATGACATCGGACGAATGCCCTGTTTTTGTGCTGATGGCAATTTGTGGATACCGATAGTGGTACTCTTTCAAGATCGGCTCGAGGGTGGATGTCCAGATCGCGTTTAGGCTGCCGATCGATAAATAGTCTTCATAAGGCTGGAGGGAAGCGACTTCATTTAGCGCTTCATGGGACAGTTTGAGGATTCTCTCTGCATACGGTAAAAGGGTTAAGCCCGCTTGGGTTATCTCAACACTTCTTTTATCACGAATGAAAAGAGGTTTGCCAACTTTTTCTTCCAGTTGCTTGATTCGCATTGTCACCGTAGACTGGACTAAGTGGAGCATTTCCGCAGCCTTGGTGAAATTTTTCGTTTGGGCCAATGTGTAGAAAGCGCGTAATTGTTCGAAGTCCATACAGTTGGAATCCCTCTTATCTAAATATTTGATTACCATATACAAAAATGTTCGTTTCCCAAATTATACCCTGTTCGCTAAGCTGGGGATATCCTTATTTCATATGGGCTATCGGGAGAGCGAGGGGTATTGGGATGAAGTGGGAATGGTGGCGAGAAACGCCCTTTTCAGTAAAGTTGCTGTTAAGCACATCTTTTATGATGAATATGGGTTTTTATGCATTAATCCCATATCTCACTTTGTATTTGACGGGCAGCATCGGCTGGACACTGGCGATGGCAGGGATCGTCCTGAGTGTCAGACAGTTCTCCCAGCAAGGTCTTGCCTTTTTAGGCGGCGTGATCGCGGATGCCTTCGGATACAAAGGGGCCATGTTCCTCGGATTGGGCGTACGTGCCGTTGGCTTTGCGATGTTCGCTTTTTGTACCGAGACGTGGCACTTTTTTGTTGCCGCGATTCTTTCCGGATTGGGTGGGGCGCTGTTTGAGCCTGCTTGTTCTGCTGCCTATGCGATTATTACACCGGAGGCTATCCGAAAAGAAGTATTCTCCCTTCGCAATGTGCTTGGTAATATTGCGGTTGTCGGTTCCCAAATCGTGGGGACAGCACTCTCGGCTATTGATTTTACGTACATTTCGTTGTTTGCAGGGGCCGTCTTCGGAGTGAATGCAATCGTGATCTTCTTTTTATTCCCACCGATTCGCGCCACGAATACACGGCATAGTATATGGGAAAGTATGTCCACGGTAGTAAAGGACAAGCTGTTTGTACGATATACCTTTATTTTGATGGGGTATTATTACTTGAATATGCAGGTGTTTTTAACGATTCCGCTGTTCGTTGAAAATGTTACACATAGCAAGGTGAATGTAGGGATCGTGCTTTCTGCGCTCTCGCTGTTTGTGATCTTATTCCAAATGAAAGTGACACAATTGCTGGAGGGTTATCAGCAAAGGCTTACCTTGATTGGCATCGGGACGTTGTTTATGAGTGTGGGACTATTTTTGTTCACGTTTGCCGATTCATTGTGGCTCATTCTCTTGGATGTGTTCCTTTTTGCACTGGGCACCATGATTGCTGTTCCGAATCTGGTGGATGTCGTTCCTCGTTTTGCTCCCAAGGACTTGGTAGGCGCCTATTACGGCTTCAACGGGTATTCGATTGCTATCGGGGGTTCATTCGGACAGGTAGCGGGAGGATGGGTGTACGATGTCGGGCTGCGCTTGCAAACGCCGTGGTTGCCGTGGACCATTTGCTTGGTCATCGGGTTTTGGGTGGCCTGGATACTGCATCGCATGGAACAACAAACCGGACAAATCGGGAATGATCTGAAGAAAATAGCTCGATCGTAAATATTTTTGGGCGAAATGAAACATTTTCCATCGTTCATACGTATATAACGATAAAGATGATTGGCGCAAGAAAGTGAGGGAATTTTATGGAAGATATGAAAAAGCTGAAGCGCATGTTGCTGGTAACGAGTTCCCTTGGATTTGCAGTCTTTGCCATGGTAGTCGTTACGGAAATTGTCCGAATCTCATTGTAGCATTGCCAAGCCTATCGCATCGCATATAAAACATGAAAAGCTTGCAGTCCCTTCTTGAAAGAGGGGGCTGCAAGCTTTTCTTTTTGAGCTTATTTTTCAAGTTTCTTTTTGAAATGGAATTGATACACGCATATCGCACCAATCATGAATGGAACTCCGCAGTACAAGGCGATGCGCTGTTCTGGATCGAATGCCAGACTCACGAGAACGAGCAAGTTCAAGATCAAGGAAATCAAAGGCAGGATGGGGTACAAAGGTGTACGGAACTTCAGATCCTCCAGCTTGCCGCCATTTTTCAGGTAATGGCGACGGAAAGCGAGCTGCGAAGCCGAGATGGAGATCCAACCCACCTGTGCGCCGAGACCAGCGATAGACAGCAATACCATGAACACTGTATCTTCTGCAAAAATACCGGACAGAAGAGACAAGAGAGCAATTGCAAACGTAATCAACAAAGCGTTCATCGGAATCCCTTTTCCATTTACAGCCCCAAGCTTTTTCGAAGCCATTCCTTCTTTGGATAGGGAGTAAAGCATACGAGTTGCTGCGTACAAACCGGAGTTGCCAACAGACAGAAGTGCAGTCAGGACAACGAAGTTCATAATGTCAGCCGCATAAGGAATTCCAATGCTGTCAAATACCATGACGAAAGGACTTTCAATCACACCCGCCTGTTGGTGTGGGATCATTGCTGCCACAATGGCAATTGCCAGAATGAAGAAAACGAGTGTGCGCCAAACTGTGTTTCGAATGGCTTTCGGGATAGTCTTCTCTGGATTCTCACTTTCTCCTGCGGCAATCCCGATCAGCTCGGTACCTTGAAAGGAGAAGTTCACGGTTATCATCGTCATCAACAAGCCTGTAATCCCCAAGGGGAGAAGCGGGCTTTCAGTAAAGTTGGAGAACATGGGAGCAGGTTGACCGTTTTTCAGATCGATCAAGCCAAACATCGCAACTCCACCCAAAATGATAAACAGAATGATAGCGCTTACCTTAATGCTAGAAAACCAGAACTCGGATTCACCAAACGCTCGAGCCGACAAGGCATTTAACAAAAAGAGCACTGCACCGAAGATCGCGCACCACATCCATACGGGTGAGTCAGGGAACCATCGTTGCATCAGCAATCCTGATGACAACAGCTCTAAAGCAACGGTCACGGCCCAACCAAGCCAATACAACCAGCCTACACCAAACCCAAGTGCGGGGCTAACAAAGCGGGTCATATATGTTTGGAACGAACCGGCCACTGGCATGGCAACTGTCAGCTCGCCCAGACATAGCATAGTCAGGTACATGATAAAGCCGCCGACTAAATAGGAAATAATGGCACCAACTGGTCCTGCCTGACTAATTGTATAACCTGATCCGAGAAATAACCCGGTTCCGATTACGCCGCCAAGAGAAATCATAAAGAGGTGTCTGCTGTTCATCGTTCGTTTCAATTGATTGTGCTGTTCCATGTTGCTTTGGGACATATAACCCTCTCCTTCACGCGAGTATGTTAAATGGATGTATGCGTTTTCAGGCGCGATAGCGATATATGCTCTGCAAGAATGATACCAAATGAAATAATTTATGAAAATAATATTTTTCAGGTATATACTGGAAAAAAGCGCAAAATGATTCGGCAGTAGATGCAAAATAATTAAAAAAACGCCAAATCTCTTGGCGTTTATTAAAATTGATAAGGTAATAACTGGACTAGCAATTTATAAAAGGTAACGATGAACCGTCAAAGCTGGCGAGAAGAAAAGCGCAGGGCTCGTAGACCTTGACAACGCCTACCCAGTCGGAATTTCAAAAAGGGGACCACGCTTGTCGAACACTTCTTCTCCACTATGTTGACTCAAACCAGAACGCTTTTAATTTGTATACCCTATCCTTTAATCCCCAGCTTACGCAAACGATATTGCAAGCTTTGACGACTGATTTGCAATTCCTTGGCTGCTCGTGAAATATTTCCGTTATAGCGTTCCACAACATGGTGAATATATGCTGTTTCAAATTCTTGCATGGTTTCCTTCAGCGGCTTTCCTTCGTCCACAAAAGGCAACGTGTGAGGGGAGGGTTGTTCGACTGTCACGGAACCAGCTGGCATACGACGCAAAAAGTGCAAGGGCAAGTGTTCATAGCGGATGGTTGATTCGTCAATCATCAGATTCATGGCCCCCTCAATCAAGTGCTGAAGTTCACGCACATTGCCAGGCCAGTCATGCTGGATAAAAAATTGCAGAACCTCGTCACTGATGCCTCTTACTTCCATTTGGAACAGGTCGTTGTACTTTTCGATAAAATGGCTGACCAGCATCGGAATATCTTCCTTCCGTTCCCGAAGCGGGGGAAGAAATAACGTGACGACTCCGAGACGATAGTACAGGTCTTTTCGCAAATGCGAATTGGCAATTGCCTCAACAGGATCTTCATTGATAGCCGCAATGATTCGTACATCGATCGACCGATCCTTTGTGTCACCAATACGTCTAATCGACTTCTCTTGCAGAGCACGCAACAATTTTGCCTGTAGTGGCATACTAAGCGAGTTGATTTCGTCGAGAAAAAGTGTTCCGCCTTCCGCTTGCTCAAACAATCCAGGTCGCTCTACTGCGCCGGTAAATGCTCCGCGAGCAGTTCCAAACAAAAGCCCTTCAATTAGGCTATCTGGAAGCGCAGCGCAGTTTTGTGAAATAAGGGGACCAGATGCACGCAGACTGGCATTATGAATGCTTTGCACGAACAGCTCTTTCCCGGCACCAGTTTCACCGACTACCAATACGGATGAGGAGGTGCGTGCTGCGCGTTTGGCATTCTCTATGACATCGAGAATAGGACCACTTCTTCCGATAATGTGCTCGAATGTGTAGCGTGACCCGTTTTTTTGCAGCAGGTTTTCTCTGATCAATCGTTCCATTTTGGTGACATCATTCGCGATTTCCATTGCACCGATGATCTTGCCATTTTCAATGATGGGGTACGTATTGTTGATGGTTGAAATTTCTTTTTGCTTGTCATTGAAATACGTTTGGCGTGTATTGCGAATGCTATTTCCGGTACGCAAGCATGTGAGCAAGGTACTTTCCTGTCCAGACGGGAACTGAAAAACCTCTGCCAAAGGTTTGTGCAAAACGTCTTGTCTGGTCATCGATTCCAGCTCGGTCATTTTGGAATTGTAGACAATCGTTGTCCCGTCTGAATCGATGACATGTACACCTTCATTCATTCTGTCCAAAATATGTTCATAAATGCGCAAGAAAGTGTCAGCTGAAGAATTATGCGTAGAAGACGACACGGTGGTCACCAGCCTTTCCTTATGAGGGTATCATAGCATAAAGGGAATGAGTGCAAAAACATTATGCACTGCAAAAGAATATGAATGCGAGATGCAAAATTATTTTGCTTATCTGATCGGATTGGATCGGCTTTGTGGGGTTTTCCTGTTTGGCATCGTTCTTGCTAGATAATTTTAGCAAGTGATCTTGAAGGAGGCTAACGACATGAGTAAAACAAACGTGGTTATTGAACAAACAGAAAAATTTGGTGCGCACAACTATCATCCGCTACCGATCGTTATTTCCAAAGCAGAAGGCGTATGGGTACACGATCCGGAAGGCAATAAATATCTGGATATGCTGAGTGCATATTCTGCGCTGAACCAAGGGCATCGTCATCCACGTATCATCCAAGCTCTGAAAGATCAAGCCGATAAAGTAACGCTCACTTCCCGAGCTTTTTACAATGACCAACTGGGTGAATTCTACGAAAAACTCTCTGCGGTGACAGGAAAAGAAATGATCCTGCCAATGAACACAGGTGCAGAAGCAGTTGAGACGGCACTCAAAGCGGTTCGTCGCTGGGCTTATGACGTGAAAAAAGTACCAGAGAACCAAGCAGAGATCATCGTATGTGAAGGCAACTTCCATGGTCGTACTGTCACTGTAACTTCCTTCTCTTCAGCAGAAGAGTACAGACGTGGCTTTGGACCATTCACACCTGGTTTCAAAATCATTCCTTATGGCGATATCGAAGCGCTTAAGCAAGCGATTACACCGAATACAGCAGCATTCATGCTGGAGCCGATCCAAGGCGAAGCAGGGATCATCATTCCGCAAGAGGGCTTCTTGAAGCAGGCACAAGAGGTATGTAAAGCAAACAATGTACTCTTGGTCAGCGATGAGATCCAAACGGGCTTCGGTCGCACAGGTAAAATGTTTGCCAGCGATTGGGAAGATGTAGTACCAGACATGTACATCATGGGGAAAGCTCTTGGTGGTGGCGTGTTCCCGATTTCCGCAGTAGCAGCGGATAAAGAAATCTTGAGTGTATTTGAGCCAGGCTCCCACGGTTCTACCTTTGGCGGAAATCCACTTGGATGTGCGGTTGCCATTGCAGCTATGGATGTATTGGCTGACGAAGGTCTTGTACAGCGCTCCCTGGAAATGGGCGCATACTTCATGGACAAATTGAAAGAAATCAACAACCCGATCATCAAGGAAATTCGCGGTCGCGGTCTGTTCATTGGCTTGGAGCTGACAACAGCGGCTCGTCCATATTGCGAAAAACTAAAAGAACTGGGACTCCTGTGCAAAGAGACACATGAGACGACCATTCGCTTTGCACCACCACTCGTCATCAGCAAAGAAGACCTGGATTGGGCAATTGATCGCATTAAGCAAGTTCTGCACGTGACAGAAGCTGCAAACGCATAAAAGCAACTAAGAAAGCCATCCTGTACAGGGTGGCTTTTTTTCATGAGGGGGTTATTATGACAGAATAGTCCTATCATTCGTTCGACAAATTTCGACTGACTGTGGATAAAAGGAAAAAAACATCCACAAAGGAAATGCTTGGATGCTTATAAGTTACACACAATTTGCCCACATGTTACCAACAAGATGTCCACATTGGTTGTGGATATCCGAACGATTGTTCGATACAAATGCTTCTGTTACAATGGGCTCATATTAGTGATGGAGGTGAGCAAAGGTGAAATACTTAAGTGACCAAATGTTGATAGAAGTATATCATCGAGCTGTCGACCTTCAACTAGATGCAGCTTTTATCGAATTGCTTCGCGAAGAACTACAGCATCGGAATATCCGTATCACGCAGTTCAGCGCCTAAGAGCAAAATCATCACACATACGTAACATATGGCAAAAGCCATCCTCTTTTTTCGAAGGAGGATGGCTCTTGTTATCTTACGCTTGCTCGGTAATAAACTCCAAAGCAGTAATTCCTTTGATCGGTGCTTCATTTGCCAGCAACACTTCCGGCAAATAAAAGTACACAGGACCATCCTCTTTAATAGGCTTGCCGTCTTTGGAGAATTGCAGGATGGCTCTTCTTGCCTCTGCAAGGGGAAGAACGATCGCTTCCTGATCCTCGCGGTGAAGACGAACATGAGTCACCTCTGGTAGGGGCTCAGCGTTTGTAATGAAGGGATCGAGACGGATTCCGTACTCGCCTTCGAGCACTTTACGTTCTTCGGCTAAGCTTTTTCGTTCCGAAGGAAGCGTAGCCCCCTCGCGCAATTCCTTATCCCACTGCGTCCCTGTGCCATGCAAATACTTTGCTTGCGTAGCTAGGGAGCTATCATCTTCACCCGAGTATGTTTTCAGATCGAATTTGCGTTCATCAAAAACCCAAACGGTTGGATCCAATGTAATAGGGAAAGCAATGGCCCCTTTGAACACGATAACATCAGACATACGTCATTCCTCCGTGGTCATTCATAATCAATCTCTATATTACTATAGACTCGCAAATGACAGCAATTATCCAAAAAGCGAAAATTTCATAAAATAGTCTAAAAATTATTGACATGCATTTTATAGATTATATAATCATATTAGAAAGTTATTATGTGAGAGTGAACTTTATCTGCGATATTTGAACTCCTACTAAAAGAGGGAGGGTCAGATAAAAGGCATTGTGTACAAGCCTTTCGATTTTTGGAAGGGCTTTCACGAAAAAGGGAAGCTCACTTCGTCTTTCTCCCGCTGAACCATCAACGGCGATGAGCGCTAGAGAAGGAAGACCAAATCATTCATCCCGAGGATGGTTGCAAAGCCGCAGGAACATTCAGGGAATTCAAACGACTTAGGGGGCGAAACTATGGCGAAAGGCACGAATGTGCAAGCAGATCTGATGAAGCAAAAAGGTATCTTAAAATGGATTGAAACGGTAGGGAATAAACTCCCGCATCCATTTGTACTGTTCATTATTTTGTGTGGCGTATTGATGGTAGTCTCTGCAATCCTCGCAGCCATGGATTTTTCGGTTATACATCCTGCAAAAGGCGAAGAGGTTGCCGTTAAGAGTTTGCTTAGCGTCGAAGGTATTCACTGGATTTTAACAAGTATGCTGAAAAACTTTATTGAATTTCCAGCGCTTGGTCTCGTTCTGGCGATGACGCTTGGAATTGGACTGGCAGAAAAAATCGGTCTTTTGACGACAGTTCTACGCAAAATGATGGCAGGCATTCCGGCATCGGTTGTCAGCTATGCGATTGTCTTTGTCGGTATTTTGGGAAATCTTGCTTCTGATGCAGCCATGGTTATTATTCCTCCGCTTGGAGGTCTCGTGTTCTTGGCAATGGGGCGTCACCCGATTGCAGGCTTTGCAGCTGGTATGGCTGGTGTATCCTCCGGTTTTACAGCGAACTTTTTTATTGCGGGTACAGATGCTCTCTTGGCAGGGATCAGTACCGAAGTAGCGAAAACGATTGATCCGAATGCAATGGTTACACCAGTAGATAACTGGTTCTTCATGTCCGCTTCCGTTGTGATCCTCGCCTTCTTTGGAGGATGGATTACCGATAAAATTATCGAACCACGTCTTGGCACGTATCACGGCGATCGAAACGTACAATTCGAAGAAGTAACTCCACAAGAAAACAAAGCACTGCGCAAAGCTGGTATCGCAGCGTTGATTTTCGTGGTCATTGTCGGATTGCTGGTCGTTCCAGAAGGTTCACTGTTGCGTGATCCAAAGACAGGTGACTTCTTGACATCACCGTTTTTGAAAGGGATCATTCCCATCATCCTGTTGTTCTTCGTGACCGTATCGTTTGTGTATGGTAGAGCAATGGGACTGATTAAAACATCCAGGGACATTCCGCACTACATGTCCGAAGCCATCAAGGATATGTCCGGCTTTATTGTGTTAGCGTTTACAGCAGCGCAGTTCATCGCGTTCTTTAACTGGAGCAACATTGGTATCTTAATGGCTGTCAATGGCGCAGAACTCATGACAAACATGGGCTTGACAGGCTTGCCGATCATTATTGCCTTTACACTCTTCACAGGTGTCTGTAGCTTGTTTATCACGAGTGGTTCAGCGCTGTGGGCGATCCTTGCACCTGTATTCATGCCAATGCTGATGCTGTTGGATTACAATCCGGCGTTTATCCAAGTCGCTTATCGGATTGCGGACTCTGCAACCAATACGATCTCACCTGTGAATCCGTACATCCCGCTCTTCCTGGCTTTCTATCAGAAGTATAATAAGAATGCAGGAATGGGAACGATTTTCTCTACCATGACTCCATTTGCAATCGTTTTCCTGGTCGTTTGGATCTTGCAATTGACAGCATGGTACTTCCTGGACCTCCCATTTGGTCCTGGCGTATACGCTCGTTAATCTATTCATAGTAAGAAGAGAGTCGCTCATCAGGGCGGCTCTTTTTTGTACACCAGAAGCTTGGACAATTGGAAAAAGACGGTTTATTCTGTATGTATGTGAAGGGATTAAGGGGAGGGAACGAACGTGTACGATTTTGATCAGCGCATCGAACGCAGAGGGACAGATAGTGTCAAATGGGAGATTCAGAATCCAAAAGTGAACGGAGAAGGGATGCTTCCGCTATGGGTGGCGGATATGGATTTTGCTTGTGCTCCTGAAATCACAGAGGCACTGATCAAACGGGCGAGCCATCCGATATACGGATACACGTTGAAGTCAAATGCCCTTTATCAGAGCTTGAAAGAGTGGATACACAAGCGATTTGGTGTAGAGGTAGAAGTGAGCTGGATGACAGGGATACCTGGGGTCGTTCCCGGCATTCACGTAGCGGTAGAGGCCTATACAGCACCAGGAGATGGTGTCTTGATCCAGACGCCTGTGTACCATCCTTTTTACCATGCAGTCGAAAATCGCGGACGTCATGTCGTCACCAGCCCACTCTTGGAGCGTGACGGCCGTTATGAAATGAATTGGGATGATCTCGCACAAAAGCTGAGCGACCCGCGGGTGAAGCTCATGCTGCTCTGCACGCCGCATAATCCGATCGGGCGAGTTTGGACCAGAGAAGAGCTGGAGCGCTTGGGAAGATTGTGTGTAGAAAATGGCGTGATTGTGGTTGCCGACGAGATTCATTCGGATTTGGTCTATGAGCCAAATGTTCATACGCCTTACTATTCGCTGGCACCGGAGCTGGCCAACCAGAGCGTCACCTTTCTATCAGCCGCCAAAACATTTAATTTGGCTGGTTTGTACACCTCTTATTTGATGACAGAAAATCAGCAGTTATTGCGAGAGTTCCAGGTCACAGCATCCAAAATGGGCTATGAGAATCTGAATCTGTTTGGGATGGAAGCAACAATTGCTGCCTACCAACATGGAGAAGCATGGCTGGAAGAACTGTTGATCTACTTGCGTAGGAATGCAGCCTATGTGCATGAGTTTTTATCGACTCGTATTCCTGGGGTATCCATGGCAATTCCGGAAGCGACATACTTGGGGTGGATGGATTTTAGACAGCTAGGACGTAGTCAGGCGGAGTTGAACAAGCTCATTCGCGAGGATGCAAAGCTCGGTTTGCACGACGGTACGACTTTTGGGAGAGAGGGTGCAGGGTTTATGCGAATCAATTTTGCCTGCCCCAGATCCATTCTAGTCGAAGCGATGGAACGATTGGAGCACGCCGTGCAGAAGTAGGGATAATTTGACATGGGGCAAGTAGAAATCTACAATCGAATCTATATACATCGACGTAATAGACTGAGGGGTTTTTCGATGGATTTGAAACAAGCGTCCGAACAATTGGAGCGAATACGCAACCAATCACTTGAGTATACACACAAGGGAAGTGTAGCGTCTTACATCCCTGAATTGGCAAAAGTCGATTCACATCAATTGGGAGTGGCTGTATGCTTGCCCGATGGGACGATCCTTTCTGCTGGGGATACAGATGTGCCTTTCTCGATGCAAAGTATCTCCAAGATTTTCTCTCTGATCGTCGCCTTATGCCAGAACGGGAAGGAATACGTGTTTCGGCATGTGGGGAAGGAACCAACGGGAGACCCGTTTAATTCGATTATTAAGCTGGAGACGACCGAATCCCATAAACCACTGAACCCGATGATCAATGCAGGCGCCATTGCAGTTGCGGGAATGATTCGCGGTGCCAACGTGGACGAACGGCTAGATGCTGTCCTGGCTCTAATGCGGAAAATGACGGGGAATCCTCATCTTTCTATCAATCAGGCTGTCTATTGTTCTGAAAAGAAAACGGCTGATCGCAATCGTGCCCTCGCTTGGTTTCTAAAGGACAGCGGCATTCTGGAAACGGATGTAGAAGAGACGCTTGATTTGTATTTTCGCCATTGCTCGATAGAAGTGACAGCAAAGGAAGTAGCTACACTAGGGATGGTGCTTGCAGCAGACGGAATTCTCGTGAATACGGGTGAGCGAGTGATTCCAGAAGAGGTAGCGCGAATCTGCAAGACCTTCATGGTGACTTGTGGGATGTATAATGCCTCTGGAGAGTTTGCGATTGACGTAGGAATCCCCGCGAAAAGTGGGGTTGCCGGCGGTATTATGGCAACAGTGCCACAGCGAATGGGCATTGGTGTGTTCGGTCCATCTTTGGATGATAAAGGAAATTCGGTAGCAGGTGTCAAGCTGTTGGAGCTGCTCTCAAAAGAGTGGAAGCTTGGTATCTTTTAGCTTCTTGCAGTTGATCTGTCTTCTCCCCTTTTCAAATGGCCCAGAATCGCGTACTATGTATGATAAGGATGGAGGCAAACGGAGGGATAGGTTTTGACAGAAATTAAGGTTCCCGATCTGGAACAAAAAGCGCTAGCGTTGCTTCAAGCAGACGCCGACAAAATTTACAAGCTGATCGACGTACAGATGGAAAACCTGACCATGCCGCAGTGCCCACTGTATGAAGAAGTGCTGGATACCCAAATGTTCGGGCTTTCTCGTGAAGTAGAGTACGCGGTCCGCTTGGGACTGATTAGTGAAGACATTGGTCGAGAAATTATGGGTTCATTGGAACGTAAATTAGCCCATCTTCATGAACTGTTTAATCAAAAGTAAGGCGAGGAGAGCGGCGATCATCCTCGCTTTTCATTTTGTTGAAAGAAAAAACACTTGCCTATTTCTTGTATTTATATTAAATTAAATTCTATAATTTTTTATTAATTTTGAAATGCGATGACGGAGACTAGTATGCGGAATCACCGCTTGTCAGGGAGAAGCTGCCTTAGACTGTAAGCAGCTTTGAAGCGCGCCCCGTAGAATTCCCTCCTGAGCAGCCCTCTTAATGGCTTTTTGCCTAGTAGGAGGAATCGGGTCATTCCCGTTATCAATGATGGAGAGAAGTGTGAAGGGGATTTTTGTATCCCGTGCACTTAATCAGGGTGGTACCGCGAATAACTCGTCCCTTTTTTGGACGGGTTTTTTTATTTTCGGGAGACGCTCAATAACCGAATCATAGAAACAAGCAAGGAAAGAGACTAGTAAACGGACCTGCTGCATGACAGGGAAGGCTGCCATAGATTGAGAGCAGCCTGATGTAAGCCCCGTTGAATTCACTCTTGAGCTGACCTCTGAACGCAGGCGCCGCCAGTAGGAGAGTCCGGGTCATACCCGTTATCAATGACGAAGCGAGGCATCGCCTGTAAGGGATGTCTAAGTAGGGTGGTACCGCGAGAAGTAAGTAACTCGTCCCTTTATGGGGCGGGTTTTTTTGTATCCATTTTTGAGCATGAAAAGAATAACTTTGGAGGGTGAAAACTATGAAACAAGCCGAACAATGGACGAGCAGGCTCGGCTTCATCTTGGCAGCAGCAGGCTCGGCGATCGGACTGGGGGCCATTTGGAAATTTCCTTATATGGTCGGAACGAGCGGTGGTGGAGCGTTCTTTCTGCTATTCATCATCTTTACGCTAGCAATTGGTCTTCCGTTGTTGCTGGGAGAATTCACAATCGGACGCAGTACACAAAAAGAGGCGATCAGTGCGTATCAAACAATTGCGCCCGGGTCACTCTGGCATTGGATTGGTCGCCTTGGGGTGATCACTTGCTTCTTGCTCTTGTCCTTTTACAGTGTGGTGGGAGGCTGGATTCTTAGTTATCTGCTTCGCGGCTTTACAGGTCAATTGCAAGGGCCAGCTTATGATAAAGTATTTGGTGACGTAATCGGTGATCCTGTTAGTGCAGTAGTTGCCCAGTTGGTTTTCATGCTCATTACCGCATGGGTAGTAGCGAGAGGCGTACAGAGTGGAATTGAGTCCGCTAACAAGTACATGATGCCTGGTTTGTTCCTTTTATTCATGGTATTGATGGTTCGTTCCTTGACGCTGGATGGGGCGATGGAGGGTGTTTCCTTCTTTCTGCGTCCTGATTTTTCCAAGCTGACTGCTGAATCGATCCTGTATGCGTTGGGCCAATCCTTTTTCGCGTTGAGCGTCGGGGTGTCCGTCATGGTTACGTACAGCTCGTACCTTGCCAAAAACGAAAGTCTGGTTCGTTCTGCCGGATCGATTGTCAGTTTGAATCTGCTCGTATCGCTGTTTGCCGGTTTGGCGATTTTCCCTGCAGTCTTCTCCCTTGGAGTAGAGCCAACAGCAGGGCCGGGATTACTGTTTATCGTACTGCCTTCTGTGTTTGAACAAATTGCCTTCGGTAGTATTTTTCTGTTAATCTTTTTGGCTCTATTCCTTTTCGCAACATTGACTTCGGCTTTTTCGATGATGGAAATTATCGTTGCATCTCTTGCAAAGGGGGACGAAACAAAGCGCAAGCGTCTCGCTTGGGTGATTGGTCTGTTGATTTTTATCGTCGGTGTTCCGTCGGCTTTGTCATTCGGCGTATGGAGCGAGGTTACGCTGTTCGGCAAGTCTATCTTTGATGCGATGGACTTTTTGGTCAGCAATATCTTGATGCCGCTTGGAGCGCTGCTCATTTCGATCTTCGTTCCTTTGAAAATGAAGCGTGAGACATTGATAAATGAACTGGGAGCACATACTTCTCTGGGCAAACGCCTGTTTATCATTTGGCTCCTCCTGATTAAATATGTAGCACCTATCGCGATTCTCGCAGTTTTCCTGCAAATGCTGGGTATATGGTAAGAAAAGAAAGGCTTCGCCACATAAAATGGCGGAGCCTTTCTTTTGTGAAAGAGACTTACGCGAAGAAAAAGACCGTACCCAAAATAATATACACCGTCAACAGAAGTACGCCTTCAAACCAGTTTGTAGCGCCATCCCGCGTGATGGAAATCGTAATAAAGGTAGCAACGCCGATCGCAGCCAATTCAAAGGTAGTGAACACGATGTTCATAGGGTTGCCCAGCAAGAGACTGATGATGACGAGAGTAGGGGCTACGAACAAGGCAATCTGCAAGCTAGAGCCGATCGCAATCTCGACTGCTGCACCGATGCGTCCTTTTAGTGCCAAAAGCAAGGCAGCGCTGTGCTCTGCGGCATTCCCGATGATCGCAATTACAAAAGCACCGACGAATAACTCCGACCACCCTAACGTTTCGGATACATGGTGTACTCCCTCTACCAGCCATTCCGAGACAACGGCCACGAAAAAGGTGGAGACAGCAAGCATCAGGAGAGAGACACCCTTCGACCATACCGCATCACTTTCTTGCGGCTCGATATCCGATAAAAAATCGCTGTGGGTAATCATCGAAAAGATGAGCCACAAAACGTAGGCAATGATGAGCAGGCTGGCGATGACGATGCTGATGATCTCCACCTTGATCATAGGCAGCTCAAACATAAAGACTGCCGGTATGAACAAAGCAACGATCGCGAGTGTCATCAGGGAAGCATTGTGACTTGCCAGCCTGCTATTGAAGGTTTGTTCCTTGTACTTGAGACCGCCTAGTAACGTGCTCAAGCCAAGAACCAACAGCATATTTCCGATGATCGCACCCGTAATAGAGGCTTTGACCATATCGAACAAGCCTTCTTTCACCAGAAAAAAAGCAATAATGAGTTCGGCGGCATTTCCGAAGGTAGCATTAAGAAAGCCGCCGATTCGGTCCCCAGCATAATGGGCGACACTCTCTGTCGATTTTCCGAGCCAAGCCGCCAAAAAAATGATGGCAAGTGAAGACGTGACGAATTGGAGCATTTCATTACCAGAAAAATAGTGGGCGTAAAGAGCTAATAGCATGCTCCCGCCTACTAATGAGAAAAAGAGTTTCAAGTTCATATCATCACCTCAGCAATTTTTACTCATCCCTAGTACCTCATAGGTATAGAGTTCCTGTTCTGGACAAAACTAACCATGAACAAGAAAAGTGAGGTGTTTTTTATGACCCAGCCTTTGTTGTGCCCGACATGTAAATCGAATCGGATGAGGTTCACTGTCATCGAGCAGACTCCTCGCTATATAAGACTGGACCCGCAGTCAGGCGAAGTCGTAGCAGAACTCAATCAAGAACAGCTCGATATGTTTCACCAGCCGTACAAAGGTGAGAGCTACATGATACAATGTGGCGTTTGCGGGACCACAGAACCGGAAGAGCGATTCGTCAAAATGGCCCAGCATATGCAATCACAACGTTCAAAATGAGACGAGAATAGGAAAACAGGCACGCAGTTCACTGTCGTGCCTGTTTTTTTATGGAAAGCTAGCGGCAAAAAATGTGTCTGCCGATCTTTTTGATTTGAGGGCGGCTCCAAATCCAACCGGATGTAGCAGTATCCGGGTTGAAATAATAAATGGCTCCGTCTGATGGGTCCCACCCTTTGAGCGCGTCATTCACTGCTTTTTTTGCCTGTTCGTTCGGTGTCAGCCAAATCTGACCATCCGCCACAGCTGTAAAGGCACGAGGTTCGAAGATAACGCCTGCTGGTGTATTGGGAAAGGCCGGGTTTTTCGTCCGGTTTAGAATAACAGCCGCTACTGCCACTTGGCCAATGTAAGGCTCTCCACGCGCCTCTCCGTAAACGGCATTCGCCATTAAGCGCAGGTCGTTCTCCGATACCCCGGCTGCGTGATAGGTAGGCTTAGAAGGCTTCGATGGTGCAGGTGCAGCGGTTTGTGGCACCCCGAGATCAGTAGCCGTGGGCTTATAATTTTTCGTTGCGTTGTACAGCTTTACTTTTGTCTGCGCCCCGAGGACACCGTCAACGGTTAAGCCAAACTCATACTGAAAGTTACGCAACGCCCAATAAGAACGCCATCCGAATACGCCGTCTACTTTTCCTGTATAAAATCCAAGGTGCTTCAAGCGATACTGCATTTCACGCACGTCTGAGCCTTCTGCCCCTACTTTGACGATCTGCTTACTGAATGCATCCGAGCGCAAGGGAGATACCATAACCGCAGTCGTAACCAGAAGTGCGAATACTACTACAGCTAGCAGCCATTTGACAGGCTGTTTCATTTCTTACCCTCCTTCGGGTATGGATTTGAATATCAGTTGATTATTGTTAGGTTCTCCAACTTCCGTCATTTTGGCCATAGTAAAATATTGGAGAATGCGTAGACTACGAGTAATGTATGTGCACTTTGTCCTGGAAGGGGAAGATTTGATGCAGGTCGCGCAATATTTGACGGAACAATTGATTAGATGGGGAGTAAAACGAATATACGGGGTGGCAGGTGACGGAATCTTTGCCTGGCTGGATCAGATCGCGAAGCAATCCGACATTCCATACATTGCCTGCAAGCATGAATCTGCTGCGGCCATGATGGCAAGTGCGGAAGCAAAACTGACGGGAAATCCGGCTGTTTGTACTGCAACGATGGGGCCGGGTTTCGTCAATCTGCTGAATGGACTGGCAGATGCGCATACGGATCGCGCACCTGTCATTGCGATTACAGGTCAAGTGGAGACATACAAGCTGGGTGGCGCGTACAAGCAATTTCTCTCACAAGAGGACATGATACGTCCCATCAGTTTTTATTCGACGACGATTACGCATCCAGATGCAATCCAAAGTGCTTTGCACAAAGCATTTGTCATGGCTATGCAGCAAAAAGGAGTGACACATCTCGCCATTTGCAAGGACGTCTTTACCCAAACGACTTCAGATGCTGTCCTTGCAGCACTCCCACGCATTCCACATGCCATTTATCCTGACCGGATGGAGATCGAGCTGGCTTGCGAGCAGGTTGCGAAGTCGCAAAAGCCTCTCATACTGCTTGGAATCGGTGCTCGCAAGTCGGCGGATTCGTGTGTAAAGCTAGCGGAACAGCTAGGGGCAGGTGTGTTGCTGTCGCTCGGAGCAAAAGGGGCGGTAGATGAATCCCATCCACTTGTGATCGGCGGATGGGGAGAGGGGGGCAGCGAAACAGCTTTGCATGCCTTAGCGGAAGCAGATTTGTTGCTGATTTTCGGAGCGAGCTGGTTCCCTCGCGCTTTTTTGCCAAAGAAGCTGTCCGTCATTCAAGTAGATCATCAGCCTGGATCGATACATGCACATCCCTACCTCCAGTCTGTCACAGCTGAATTGGACGATGTCCTGCCTATCTGGATGAGACGCTTGCAATCGCGCAAACCGGACGATGCGTGGCAGGAACAGATCAAGCGTTGGCATGGAGAGTTTGGCAAGGAGACAGAGCAAGCAGTCATTCAACAAGCGAGTGAACAAGTAAAGCCACAAACCTTGATGCATACGCTTGGGGGAGTAGTAAATGAAGATGCGATTATCGTCTTGGATACGGGTGAGCACACGATCTGGTTTAATCGTGCGTTCCGTGGGAAAAAACAGACCCCACTCTTTTCCGGGAAGTGGCGAACGATGGGATTCGGGTTGCCTGCGGCTGTGGCTGCAAAGCTAACCTATCCTGAAAAGCAGGTCGTCTGCGTCACTGGGGACGGGGGATTGCAAATGAATCTGGCAGAACTTCTGACAGCGGCCCAACTCCAGTTGCCAATTGTGATTCTCGTGGTGAACAATGGGACATTGGGATTAGAAGAGGTCAAAATGAGTCAGGCGGGCTTCATCCCTTTTGGAGTAAAGTTACGGAATCCAGATTTTCAACAATTGGCGCATGCTTGCGGAATCAGTGGCAAGGTCGTCAAAGAGGTACAAGCTCTGGAGCCGGTATTGCGGGAGGCGCTTGCCGCAAATCAGTTGACACTCGTTGACATTCATTGCACGTCTCCGACACTAACGGAGAGAAAAAAACAAATTTCCTTCCAAGCCCAAGCATGATTTGTTTATAATGAAAGAAAAGGTAAAGGAAACCAGTGGGAGAAGTACGAAACGGGCGAAGAGGAGGGCGTCCTGATGGCTGACAGGCTTGGCGAAATCAGAGTAGCAGATCAGGTGATCGCGATCATTGCTGGTGTTGCTGTAGAAGAAGTGTTGGAAGTCACAGTCCGTTCTGGCGGAATCTATCAAGATTTGGCGAAAAAACTGAATGGCGGCTCGAAAGGCATTACCGTATCCGTAATAGACGACAGAGTCACCATTGACATGCGTGTGTCCGTCCGTTATGGGGTTCAGATCCATCACGTCTGTCACGTCCTGCAGGAAAAAGTAAAAGAAGCGGTGGAAACAATGACAGGTCTTTATGTGGAAGCCGTGAATGTACGGGTGGAAACAATCGAACTCCTTCGAAATGAGTAAGAAAAAGGGATACTGGACGCATCCGGTATCCCTTATGTATGTTCTTACATGGCATATGGCTGTTTTTGCAATTGCTCTTCTACCTTCTGTCGACTGACTTCCCGCGAAATACTGAGCAAAAAGCCAGTGGCGAGCAGACATACGAGCAAGGAGGAGCCACCATAACTGATAAACGGCAATGGTACGCCTGTCAATGGAATCAGACCCGTTACTCCACCAATGTTTAAGAGGGCCTGTATGGCGAACATACTGACAACACCGATTCCGGCAAGACTGGCAAAGGTGTCTTTTACGCGCAAACAAATATGGATGCCGCGCAGCAAGAAAAGCAAGTAGATCAAAAGGAACAGAGAGGCGCCGATAAAACCAAGCTCTTCTGTCAGGATCGCGAAAATAAAATCAGTATGCATCTCTGGCAAATACAAATACTTTTGAATGCTTTTTCCAAAGCCTGTCCCAGTCAGACCGCCATGTGCAATTGCAATCCAGGATTGAATAATGTGGTAGCCAGTGCCATCTGTATCACTCCACGGGTTGAGAAAGGAGTAGATCCGGTTCAAGGCATGTGGCTTCGCTGTGATGTATGCCAATAATGCAACAGTCACAACAGGGGCACCAAGTCCGAAGAGGTGACGGATTTTGGCACCGCCACAGATCATGACGATCAAAGCGCAACCGAGCAAGATGGCGGCAGAACCGAGGTCGGGTTGGACGACGATCAGCATAAAAAATATTCCTGTTACCATCAGTGGTGGCATCAAACCAGATTTGAGCTTCAGTATTCCGTTTCCTTTTTTGGAGATGATGGCTGCCAAGTACAGGATGAGGCCAAGCTTGGCAAACTCTGCAGGCTGAATGGTAACTGAACCGAACTTAAACCAAGATTGAGCTCCGTTATTTTCATAGCCGATCCCCGGTATGAGCACCAGGAGCAAGGAAAAGAAGCTGACCAGCGCAATCAATAAGAAATTCCTTTTATAAAAGGAGAAGGGAATGTTCATGGCGACCAGCATTCCAAAGACACCCACCAGTAAGAAAATGGATTGTCGCTTTACGAAATAGAGCTCATCGCCGCCACAATATTTACAGCCCCCGCTTGTAAAGCTGGTCAAAGCGAAAATAGAGCTGGAGCTGAGCACCATGGTTATGCCAAACCCAACAAGTAGGGCGGTCAAAAACAGGAGCAAGAAGTCAGGAACGCCCCTCGTCTTCATAAAAATACCCCCCCTCTACGTGAAACAGAGAGGGGATTCCTCTCTGTACACCGTGCCATTTCATTTTTTAGTGTGAGGACAGCTTCTCGCCCAGCATTTGCAGCTTCAATTTCGCTGTTTTCACAACGGAGTCCGGCATTGGGTAATCGTAATCCAGACCGTGTGGGAAAAGATGTTTGCCCATGTAAGGATCTTCGAGCTTCAGGACAGCGTGCGTATCCTCAAGTTTGCCTTCTGTTACGTTCGCTTCGATACGCAGGTAGAAGACATTGCCTTTATCTTGGATTTTATAATCGTATGTAGCATGCTTGTAATCCCAAGCGCCGCGATCAAAGCCGAGTTCGCTCATGTAGTGCTCCAGATCGGCGAAAAAGACTTCTTTTGTGCCAATCCCCGTGTCCTTAATGACCATTCTTTTTCCTCCTAAAAATGGGTGAGATATTCACTTATTAATCATAGTCTGTTTTTGGAAGAAGCGCAATATATCATACTCTTTCTTGCGAATGAAACGATAGATGAGCGGACAAACTACAATCGTTGATTACCAAAAGGAGGAGAATGAAATGGCAAAGCTGGAAAATCGCACACTGCGCGAAATTATGACAAAAGATGTCGCTACTGTGACGCTTAAGGATAATGTGTATGAAGTGGCTTGCAAAATGCGCGATTGGAATGTAGGGGTCATTCCGGTTGTGGATGAAAAAAATGATGTAATCGGCGTGATTACGGATCGTGATATTGTGATTCGCGGTTTGGCTGAAAAGCATGAAGGATCGACTGCAACCGAGGTTGTTATGACCCGGGACATTATTCTCGGTCAGCCGGGAATGACGGTTGATGAAGCTGCAAAGGTTATGGCCCAGCATCAAATTCGTCGCCTGCCCGTTGTCGATAATGGCAAGCTGGTCGGTATTGTGGCATTGGGAGATATGGCTGTTCGTCAAGTTCACCACGATGAGGCGAGTGACGCTCTCCAACAAATTTCTGAACCTGCGACACATTAATAAGGTAGAAACGAGCTGTCGGAAAGAATCCGGCAGCTTTTTTCTTTCGTTCTGTACATTCACGCTGCGTCAAGGTTTATGATAAGGAAAGATTGATACAGGGAGAGAGTTCCATGCAAATCAAAGACATGGCCCATCGCTTGCAAATAACGCCGCGTGCGATTCGATATTATGAAGAAAAAGGGCTAATCAAACCTTCGAAAGCAGATGCGTCCGGGTATCGCCAGTTCACAGAGGAAGATGTCTGGAGACTGCAAACCATCATTACACTGCGCGAGGTCGGGATGGCGGTAGAAGACATTCGGGAGCTCCTGATTCAAATGAAGGATCAGGAAGGCAGTCTTCTCCATTATTTAGAGCTGCAGCGTTCGTTTATGTATACAAGGTGGGTAGAAATGAGCAAGGTCATCCAAACGACAGAAGCGATGATTGAGCGAATCAGGGACAGAGAAACGATTGATCCCGGAGAGCTGTTTACACTGGCAGAGGCGAACAAGCGATTGAAGCAGACACGTGATAACTGGGTGGATCGATGGAATTTTAATGAATGGGCGGATCGCTACGACGAATGGGTACATGGCGGGAATGGTCATGAATCGTACGAAAACGTACTGGAGGAGGTCGTCGAGACAGTTGCGGTCAAACCGGGAGAGTGCGGTCTGGATGCCGGAACAGGTACTGGAAACCTCGCAGGTCGTCTCGTGAAAAAAGGAGCCAGGATGAGCGGGTTCGACCAATCTCCGCAAATGCTGAAGCAATGCAGAGCGAAACACCCAGAGGTCGAGACGAAGCTGGGAACCTTTTTCGCATTTCCGTTTTTAGAAAATCGGTTTGACTTTGTGGCTACGAGCTACGCTTTGCATCATTTGACGGATGATCAGAAGCAGCTTGCCTTGGCGGAATGTCGCCGCGTACTGAAGCCAGGGGGGAGATTGGTCATTGCCGATTTGATGTTTGTGGACGAGAGGCATAGACAAGACCATCTCAATGCCTTGGAGGAGGCAGGTCAAACGAGAGTGATAGCAGATATACAGGATCGCTGTTATGCAGATCGCTCCCGATTACTGCAGGAGCTTGTTTATCTTGGTTTTACGAATGATGTAAGACAGCTAGGTACTTACACGCA
The DNA here is from genome assembly GCF_900637055.1 of Brevibacillus brevis. Lineage (NCBI taxonomy): Bacteria > Bacillati > Bacillota > Bacilli > Caryophanales > Paenibacillaceae > Brevibacillus > Brevibacillus brevis. Next base: position 3,803,557 of record NZ_LR134338.1, on the reverse strand, counting down.
TTTGATCTTGTCTACTAGTAAATAGTACATTCTTGGAGAGGTTTTTCAAAAAATCGTCTTTTGAACACGCCTTTCACTTTTGGGCTCTTCCAACTACTGGCACGTGTCTAGCCTTTTGCATAGGCTGTAGCGAGAAGGAAAGGAGGACTCCACCATGGGTCTGTTCGACGGTTTTTTTGATCGCGAAAACGAGGAATTTATATGGATTATTATTGTCGTGGTCGTCCTGTTGTTCTTGTTTAGTGCCGATCGTGACTAAAGTCTGGACGTATAGACAAAACGACCTTGCGCGAAGGTCGTTTTTTTCGAAACCCAAAATGGACTACTTTATCCAAAACATACTCGCGCGGTGGCAGTTCCCGGGGAGCTGCGTAGGGGGTCAAGGAGAAGCCAACACTATCGAGTTGATCGGGGAGGGCATGGCTGACCATAAACTGCAGGGAGATTTCTCGGTCAGAGCCGCGCGCTCCGCTTTTGCGCACATGGTGCTCCTGTGAGCTTGCGATTTCGAGCATGAGATGCGGGCGTATCCTGCCCATGTTTTCGTCATCGGTCATTCCCGATTTTATCTCGACATGAACAATGCTCAAATTCTTGTGTTGCATGGCATGTGTCAATGTGTAGGTAAAACCATCAAGCACAGTTGTTTTCATAATAGGCAGCACACCGATCAATTCGCCGTACTCATCAGGGAATACAGGTCTTGTTTCAGAATTTAATGTGTGCAGAAACCAGCCAAGTTCAGCTTCATCCATACCGTATTTCTCAGCCCAATCCTGCCTGATTCCCTGGGGTGGGGTTAATCTTTTCCCGTTTACAAGCAAACGTTTGTACTTTTTTCTCTCCTATTGACCTGCGTTGACAAATCCACTACGCTGGAAAACAATGCAACGTAAAAGAGGAGAAGGAAGTCTATGAAACGATTAACCATGTATCTGCTCGCAGTGGTTCTTTTGCTATCGGCATGTGGATCGTCCGGCCAGCCAGAATCTAACGGCGAGATGGGTGCTGTGATCAAACGAGTGGTTGATGGCGATACATTCGAGCTGGACAGCGGGGAAAAAGTCCGTATGATTGGCGTAGACACCCCAGAGACAGTGAAACCCAACCATCCAGTCGAACCGTATGGGAAAGAAGCGAGCAATTACTCCAAGGAGCTTTTGACTGGCAAAAAGGTCAAGCTGAAGTTTGATGTCGAGCCTTATGACAAATACAAGCGTTTGCTTGCCTACGTATATTTGGAAGACGGTACCTTTGTCAATGAAAAGCTCGTTCGTGACGGCTACGCCCGGATCATGACGATCCCACCGAATGTAGCCCAAGCTGAACTGTTCCTGGCAGCGGAGCGGGAGGCGCGGGAGCAGAATCGCGGACTGTGGGCTTTAGAAGGGCAGCAGGAAGAGGCTCCTAAGGAAAAAGCCAAGCCAAAAAAACAGTCCAAGAACGATACCACCACAGACACCGCACCACCAGAAGGCAAGACCATCAAGGGCAATATCAACAGCAAAGGCGAGAAAATCTATCACGTTCCTGGCTCGGCTAGCTACGAGCAAACAAAAGCCGAGATGTGGTTTGCGACGGAGGAAGAAGCGCAGCAAGCAGGTTTTCGGGCGCCAAAACGATAAGACATGCAAGAAACTTGAGCCGCATAAATGGGAAAGGTAAGCCTCGTCCGCCTTGGCAGACGGGGCTTTTTCCTTGTCGAAAAGAATTTCAAAAATGTTACAGAACGATATTGTATGATAATAGAGGTCAAAAGACCTATGGAAAATGCCGTTACATAAGAGAAAGGGATTATAAAATACTTACATTTTTCACAGAAAGAAGAGATAATTCGTAGAATTACGATGGAGGAAACAACTATTATGAAGTTGACGGTGTACGCTTTCCGAAATGGCCGAAGAGCTGCAGCATTCCATCCATAAATTTCGAAGATAAGTGGTAGATCAGACGGGGGTGTCATGTGTTTAATCATATCAGAGATGTAAAGTATGCATTATCTGCATTGGAAGAGTCATCTGTTATTTCGATAACTGATGAAAAAGGAATCATCACCTACGTCAATCACAACTTCTGTCAAATATCCAAGTTTACTAGAGAGGAATTAATCGGAAAAAACCATAACATCGTCGATTCTGGCTTCCATCCGCGAACCTATTTTAAAGCGTTATGGGATACCATTAGCCAAGGAAAAGTATGGAAAGGCGAGATGAAAAATCGGGCAAAGGACGGTACGGAATATTGGCTTAGCATGACGTTAGTGCCGTTCATGAACGACAGTGGATTCCTGTATCAGTACGTGGCAATCGGGACGGACATCACGAAACGAAAGCAGATGGAAGAGTCGCTTTCAAAGACGATGAAGGACTTGCACGATATCAAAAATGCCCTTGATGAATCTTCGATTGTAGCGATTACAGACGACAAAGGCGTCATTACCTATGTAAATGACAAGTTTTGTGAAATCTCCAGATACGAAATGGATGAATTAGTTGGCAATACACATCGGGTCATTAACTCTCGCTATCATTCCAAGTCGTTTTTTAAATTGATGTGGGAAACGATCAAGCAAGGACGAGTCTGGAAGGGCGAAGTGAAGAATCGCGCCAAAAACGGCAATGAATATTGGATGAATACGACCATCGTGCCATTTCTAGACGACCGGGGAGTTCCGTATCAATATGTTTCGATCCGGACGGATATTACCGACCGCATTGAAGCAGAGGCAGCTTTGGCAGAAGCATTGCAGAATGATTTTCGCAGGACGGTCCAAAACTTGCAAAACTGCGTGTTCAAGATCGTGACAGATCCGAAAGGGAAAATCACCTATACCTTGTGTGAAGGGAAAATTGCCGAAGAGCTTGGGCTGACGTCTGAGAGAATGCTGAGAAAAACGTCGTATGAAATCTTTCCTTATGAGGTAGCGGAGCAATTGGAACGCTATTTTCGCAGAGCATTTGCTGGCGAGCCTGTTACCTTCGAACTGAAATTATCCGGAAATGATTATTATATTACGTTGTCACCTATCGAGGAAAACGGCGAGATCGTGGAAATGGTAGGCTCCATGATTGACATCACCGAGAGGAAAAAGGCGGAAGAAACGATTCGGTACATGGCCCATTACGATTCCTTAACCAACCTGCCAAATCGAACGCTTTTTCATGAAAAACTGACAAAGGCCATGTTCAAAGCAAAACAAAAAGGCGAGAAAATCGGCGTCATGTTCATCGATTTGGATCGATTTAAAAACATAAATGATACGCTTGGTCACTCCATCGGGGATGTCCTTTTACAAGCAGTAGCAAATCGTCTCATCGGTTGTTTGCGAAAAGGGGATTCTGTTTCTCGATTAGGCGGAGATGAGTTCGCCATCTTTCTCACGGGTGTCACACACAAGGAGGTTGGTGAAATTGCGCAGCGAATCATTACGAGCATGTCCGAATCGATTACGTTAGACCATATCGAAATCTTCATCACACCAAGTATCGGCATCAGCATGTATCCGGATGATGGAGACGATATTGAGGCGCTGTTAAAGCATGCGGACGCTGCCATGTATTTGGCCAAAGAGCAAGGGAAAAATAATTATCAATTTTTTTCGGAGGAGTTGCATCAGGTTTTAGCCAAAAAGCTGCAGCTTGAAAGAGAGCTGCGAAAAGCTTTGGATGAGAAACAATTTACGCTGCATTATCAACCGAAGATTCGTTTGCAGACGGGCCAGATTATCGGTATGGAGGCGTTGATTCGTTGGGAACATCCAGACCTTGGTCTCATCCCACCTATTCAATTTATCCCGATCGCAGAAGAAACAGGCTTAATCGTACCGCTTGGAGAATGGGTAATGCGAACGGCATGCCAACAGACAAAAGTGTGGCAGGAAGCAGGCTTTACACAGCTGGCTGTTGCGGTGAATATATCTTTGCGCCAATTTATGCAAAACAATCTCATTGAGATGATTACCTCGATCCTGGAAGAAACGGGCTTATCTCCGCAATACTTGGAGCTGGAGATCACGGAAAGCATGGCGCTCGATGTAGACTATACGATTCGGATTTTGAATCGCTTGAAAGGTCTCGGGATTAGCATCAGTATCGATGATTTCGGGACGGGCTACAGTTCTTTGAGCTATCTCAGTCAATTTCCGATTGATCGGCTCAAAATCGACCAATCCTTTGTCCGGAATTTGAATCCGCGGAATCAAGCGATTATTAAAACGATCATCCATATGGCACACAACATGAAAATTGCTGTTATTGCAGAGGGTGTAGAAACACAAGAACATGTTGATTTTCTAAAGGAACAAATGTGTAATGAAGTCCAAGGATACTACTACAGTAAACCGCTGCCCGGAAAAGAAATCGATTCCTTCTTGCAGGTAAATCGCTATAGTGAATCAGGTAGCATGGTTTAAGTGAGACCATCCAGATTAACAAAAGGAAAGCGGTGAAGGAGTTTGGATCACCAGATACATGGGACGTACGACAGTTTCCTAGTGATACTATCTTATTTAATCGCGGTTGCAGCTTCTTTTTCTGCTCTCAGCCTGGCAGCCAGAGTGAGTACAAGTAAGGGGAAGCATCAGCTACTCTGGTTGATTTTTGGTGCCACAACGATGGGGCTTGGAATATGGTCCATGCATTTTGTCGGAATGCTGGCACTAACCCTCCCCATTAAGGTTCTGTATGACATGGAGTATGTCATCCTATCCGTTATTCTTGCCATTTTTGTCTCAAGCATCGCTTTGTTTACCGTCACGAAAAGCAACCTACATGCAAGACAGTTAGGTATCGCGGGAATTTTGATGGCTGCTGGCATATCTGGGATGCACTACGTTGGAATGGCCGCGATGATTATCGAAATTACATATGATATGTGGATCGTCATTTTATCCATTATCATTGCAGCGACTGCTTCGGCAGCGGCACTTTGGCTTTTGTTTTACTTTCGCCGTGATCAGTCGAAATATGCGTATTTATACAAATTGGGCAGTTCACTCATTATGGGAGCTGCAATCGCAGGTATGCATTACACCGGGATGGTCGCAGCGCATTTCTACGTAACGGAACTGCCGACAACAGAGGTGGAAACGCAGATTGAGCCGGAGACCTTGGCCTATATCATTGTCTTGGCTACCTTTTTACTGATCGGCATTACATTGTTCGGCTTGTTTATTAACAAACGACTCTCGCAAAAAGATACGGTCATTCAGGAAAATGAAAGCTGGTATCGTTCCCTTTATAAAAATAATGAATACGGCATTATTTCCTTAGATACAGGTGGATGTATTATTAAAATGAACCCGGCTGTCACAAAGATTGGTGGACTGCGGGAGGAAGAATTCATTAATCAACATGTATCAAAAATTGGCTTGCATATTGTTGAGGAGAAAAGGGACATCACCAAGGATTCTTTTGACCAGTCTTTTCAGCCCATTCGCAATCATTTTGAGACCACCATACTACATCCGAACGGGAATCGCGTAGAACTGAGTGTACTCAATGTCCCGGTTGAGATTGAGGGAGAAGTTGTTGGGAATCACATCATTGTAAAGGATATTACCGAAGAGAATCGCGTGAAAGAAAAAATCAGGTATTTGGCTTATCACGATGAGCTGACCGACTTACCGAACCGAAGAAAGTTTAATCAAGTCCTTCATCAATCCATTGAAAAAAGCAGCGAAGATTCATCGAGCTTTGCTGTCATGGTTATCGACATTGATCGGTTCAAAATGATCAATGATTCCTTGGGACACTCTTACGGCGATATCTTTTTGCAGGGGGTCAGCGACAGAATCGTAAAGAGTGCGGAAGGGTACCAGGCAACAATTGCACGGATGGGTGGCGATGAATTTACGATCCTCTGCGAAACAGGAGCGGACCGCAGGGAAGCGGCGAGTTTAGCGGACAAGATCATTGAAGCGCTGAAACAGCCATTCTCGCTAAAAGACAGTGAATTTTACATATCAGCAAGTATTGGAACGGCGATATTCCCAGACCATGGAACAGATGCTGTTGCGCTGCTCAAAAAAGCGGATACGGCCATGTACGAGGTGAAAAAACAGGGGAAAAATGGTCATCTGTTCTACACGCCCGATTTTGACGTCCAATTGCTGGAAAATATTGAAATAGAACGTGATCTCAGAAAAGCTATTGAACGAAATGAGCTGGTAGTGTACTACCAACCTCAATTTCATTCGGAAAGCAATCGCATGATTGGAGTGGAGGCACTCGTCAGGTGGAATCATCCGACCAAAGGGATGCTTTCACCAGGAGTGTTTATCCCGATTGCTGAAGAGACAGGGTTGATCTATGAGATCGGTACATGGGTGCTTCGCGAAGCATGCAGGCAAATGAAGCAGTGGCATGATAAAGGGGGGCCGTTGATACCTGTCTCCGTCAACTTGTCCTCTCATCAATTCCATCAACGGAACCTCGTCCAGTACATCAAAAATATCCTTGAGGAAACCAAGCTTGCCCCGCACTTTTTGGAACTGGAAATCACAGAGAGCATGATGATGGACCCGGCAGTATCGATCAGTATCCTGCATGAGTTAAACAAAATCGGAACGAGAATCAGCTTGGATGATTTTGGAACCGGTTACAGCTCTTTGAGCTATTTGAAAAAGTTCCCGATCCACAAATTAAAGATTGACCGCTCCTTCATAACCGACCTGTCTCGAAATGATAACGATAAAGCCATTGTGGCCACTATTATTTCGATGGCAAAGCATCTGAAATTGGATGTAATTGCAGAAGGCATTGAAACGAAGGATCAGTTGGACATTTTGACAGAAAATCATTGCAAGGAAATTCAAGGGTACTATTATAGTCGCCCATTATCTGCGAATGAGGTGGAGCAAGTGTTTTTTGTTCCCACCAGAAATCATCTCAGTCAAGAAGAGTAAGGAAGACTCCCTGTCATTTACAGATGGGGAGCTTTTTTGTATGTACACAGCAGGAAAAGTAAAATTGGGTATTGCATACCCTACAGGGGTATCGTAAAATGTAATCAAGCAAAGCTTCCCAAACACAAAGGAGGATGTAAAATGAATGTCACTTTGAACGTACAAGGAATGTCCTGCAATCACTGCGTCATCTCTATCGAAGGTGCTCTTCAAAAACTAGACGGGGTTAGCAAAGCAACGGTCAGCCTTGCTGACAATCAAGTAAGCGTGACTTTTGATGAATCCGTTGTTTCGCTGGAAAATGTAAAAGAGACCATTGAAGATCAAGGGTACGATGTCGTTTAAGCAAAGGGAGCGGGAAAGGCTGTAATTGTAGAATGGCAGCCTTTCTTACGCTTTCGGTTGACCGAATATACAAATTCAAATCGTGCAGGAGGAATGCCTTTTGAAGCGTGTACAGTTTGCTGTGAGTCCAGAGATTCGTGTCGGCGGATCTGTGTTTACGCCAACAGATATGGTGGCGATCGGTCAGATCGTTGGCGAGGATGCACAAATTGAACTTTCGACCTTTCAGCAGCTTCTTGTCGAGATGAACGAAGAGAAGGCTGAGGATGCCAAAAAAGCGCTGCGTGAAAAAGGCTTATGTGTGTACGAAACGGGCTCTGTTGTGAAAAATTTGTCTGTCTGTTCTTTTTGCAAGGGAGCAGAGATTGAAGGGCTAGAGGCAGCGAGAAATTTGAATGATACGATTGCAGGAATGACCGTTCCTTTTACGATGCGAGTCGGTTATACGGGATGCCCAAATGCCTGTGGAGAGCCGTTGGTAAAAGATATCGGGATCGTCAAGCGAAAAGAAACCTTTGAAATCTACGTCGGAGGCCAATCGAAAACAATGGAGGCCAAAACAGCCGAGCTCCTGGTCGAGCAGGTGAAGGAAGAACAATTATCCTCCATCGTCCAAAGCATCATTACGTTGTATCAGACGCAAGGGAAAAAGAGAGAGAAGTTTTTCAAGTTTGTCGAGCGATATGGATTGGAAAATGTCCGAAAAGAATTGGGGCTGTCTTCCTGAGCGATATGTGAATATGGAACTTGCTACATTTTGAAAATTCGGATTATAATCGAAGCGTATGTTTGCTAGGGGAGGAATCTCATTGTCAAGTGCAGAATTGAACGTTGTTCAGTCTTGTCATACATCTGATCGAAACAGTCATCATTCAGAAAAGACCAAGCAAAACTTACAGGCGCGCCTCAATCGGATTGAGGGACAGATTCGCGGGATTAAAGGCATGGTGGAGAAGGATGTGTATTGTGATGATGTCTTGAATCAAATTGCTGCGGTACAATCTGCCCTAAATTCAGTGGGACGCATCCTTTTGGAAGGGCATATGAAATCCTGTGTGATTGAACGCATCCAAGAAGGGGACAGCGCAGTCATTGACGAGCTGTTAACCACGATGAATAAGCTGATGAAATAAAAAGCTTCAGAAATGAAGCTTTTTTATTATTGCGGAATATAGCTATGTTGCTATTAGTTGTGTGCGGCATGGAAGTGGTCGAGTGTGGTCGTGAGGGATTTGAATCAGCCCTCTCACCCTTACACACGCGCACACGTAGCCGTGGCCTGATTTTAGATGGGGAAGTGCAGAATGAAGGAATCCAACGAGGGTGTCCTTTTCTAGTTCGCTTTGTCCTATTTTGTTGGCGTAGGACATACCTTACAATGAGGGGAATATACTCGGGGGTGGTATCTTGGGCGCGGTGTATCAGGTCCTAATCTACGTCAGTTTCGCTTACGTTTGCTTTACATGGTTTATATGGCGGCGACGAAAGCAGGGAATCGATCATATGCAAGGCATGATGAGCACGATGTCTGTTAGTATGATGATTGGCTTGATCGGAGGATTGATCCTGGGCGATATTTACAGGGGTGACCTTTATGTATCTACTATGTGGGGAATGCTGGCAGGTGGTTTGTCTGGTTTTCTGATAGGCGTTCCTTTGTCGATCCTGAGTATTGTGGAAGGAATCTTATCGGGCGTCATGGGCGGGATGATGGGTGCCATGCTGGGTGAGATGGTTCCGGCGGAAAAAGTAGAGCCTCTCCTGTTTGTTTTCGTCATGCTCTATACCGTATGTATGCTGCTCGTAGCCAAGCTGATTGATTCCAATAAAAAAGAATCGAAGTGGTCCTCCTTTTTTCATCATCCTGCCACTCCAGCTGTGTTGCTGCTTGCCGTCTTCTTCTGGTTTCAATCACTACCGTTTCCATCCCCGGCTCTTTATGCAGGCGATCGCCCGACAGAAATCAACCTCACAGCCCTCGAGTTTTCGTATAAACCGAACCAATTTTCCGTGAAAAAAAATACGGAGATCAAGGTCGTCTTTCAAAATGACGGCAATGTAGAGCACGATATCGAGGTTGTGTCTCATGGAAAAATCGTTACGATTTCAGAATCAAGCACGGAACATCATCATGGAGCAATGGCTGAGGGTGTGGTTCATTTGCACGCCAAACCGGGAGAGTCTGTTGAAACAGTGTGGAAGGCATTGGAGGAAGGAACTTATGAATTTTATTGTACGATCCCTGGACACAAAGAAAGCGGCATGATAGGGCGCTTGCAAGTGACGGGATGAAGCAAAGGGAGAGGCGAATGCCTTTCTTTTTCTCTTTCTTCATAGTTTCCTCACAACCTTTCTGTAAAATAAATGAACAGGAAGACCCAGTCGGAGGAGAAGCATGGATTGGTATTCGTACTTATATCAATACGGAGCATGGATCAGCAAGCCTTTTTCTGATTTGTATTACGGAATGGGTGAACAAGCACCGTTGATTGGAGCGTTGTTGCTCGGGATCGTCGGGGCGTTTGCACCGTGTCAGTTATCAGGGAATGTGGCTGCTTTTACTGTACTAGGGAAGAATGTCGTCGTCAAAGGTGGCTTTCGAGGTCATGTGTGGATGTTCATCCTTGGCAAAGCAGTTGTGTATTCTGCTTTGGGAGCAATCGTATTTGCGTTCGGCGAACAACTCTCAACACAAGCGATTCCTTTGTTTCAGTGGGCGAGAAAATTATTGGCACCGATGTTTATTTTGATTGGATTGTTCTTAATCGGATGGATTCGACTGCCATTTCTACATACGCAATCCTTTGAGGAAAAAATCAAGCGTTTTTCGGAGCGATTTGAGGGAAAGACACAATCCTTTTGGCTTGGCGTTGCCTTTTCCCTCGGGTTTTGTCCGACCATGTTTTGGCTCTATTTTGGACTGACGATGCCTTTGATGTTCACGAGCTCGTTCGGGCCGATCATTCCGACAGTATTTGCACTTGGGACGGGGCTGCCGCTGCTCATCGTTTTACTGCTGCTTGCCGTTGCAAGTGATAGCCCTTCTCTCATGAAGAACACAAGGAAATGGGGGGCAGTAACGCAAAAATGGGCTGGAATTGTGTTTGTCCTACTCGGTATTTCGGACTTCATGGCATTTTGGTAAGGGAAATGGACTGGACAGGTGTAATCGTAGGTATTAGCCGCTTTCCTTATAGGAGGAGAGCGGTTTTTCTTTTTGGGGTAGCAATCACGCCTACTGGGTGGGCTGCATAGTGTAGTCATGAAGGAACAGACAATGCAAGTTGGAGGAGGATATTGGCATTGCATTCGCAAACACGCGACTACTTTCCGTACGTTGGTCCCTACGATCCTTGTCCGCCTATTCGGGTAAAGACGTACCAGGTGCCCCCTCAGCTGTTCATGACGTTTCAGCCGGAGAACTTGCCACAATATAGCCCGATGGAAGCGTTGAAATTAGGTACGCTATGGCCGGCACTTTTTAGCCCTTATGATCCCAGACAGAGTCATTTGGGGAGGGGGCACTCATGACAGCTGAAAATAAATTTGGCGATGAACAATATTACGCATTGCTTGAACAGCTGCAAGCGATTGACTTTGTGCTGGTAGAGCTAAATCTTTACTTAGATACGCATCCAACGGATCAGAATGCGCTCCAGCAGTTTAACGATTTAACGGAACAACGCTGGGTTTTGGCAAACGAGTATGAGAAGTTGTATGGGCCCTTGCAAAATCTTGGCCGCAGCTATTCAGGCTATCCGTGGCAGTGGAATGATGATCCATGGCCTTGGCAAGTTTAGAAGAGAGGGATAACGAAACCGATGTGGATCTATGAAAAAAAACTGCAGTATCCGGTTCGTGTCAGTAAGTGCGATGTAAGAATGGCGAAGTACTTGATTGAGCAATACGGAGGGGCGGATGGAGAGCTGGCAGCCGCTCTGCGCTATATGAACCAGCGGTATACGATCCCGAATAAAGTGGTTGGATTATTAACCGATATCGCTACCGAAGAGTTTGCGCATCTCGAAATGATTGCCACGATGGTGTATAAGCTGACGAAAGACGCGACTGTCGAAGAGTTGAAGGAAGCGGGACTGGGTGACCATTACGCCAATCATGATCGAGCGCTCTTTTACAACAATGCCAGTGGTGTACCGTGGACGGCTGCCTATATCGCTGCCAAGGGCGATCCAATCGCCGACCTTTACGAGGATATCGCAGCGGAAGAAAAAGCCCGCGCGACGTATCAATGGCTGATCGACATGACCGATGATGTTGATTTGCAGGACAGCTTGAAGTTTTTGCGGGAGCGGGAAGTCGTTCACTCTATGCGTTTTCGCGAGGCTGTAGAGATTTTGAAGGAAGAGCGGGATGCGAAGAAGATATTTTGAGGAAAAAAGAAAAATATTTCGGGAGTTAAAAATCCACGCTCTTTAAACGGAGCGTGGAAAAATATAACGAATTAATTTGAGGGCAACTTGTTAGTCATCTTGCCTAATATTTGATTGACATGAATCGGACCGATAATTCTACTATCTAGACTATTCAATCGATTATCACCTATAACGAATATTGTATCTTCGGGGATAGTTATAGGTCCAAAATCCTCAGTCAGATTGAGATTTTCTTTTTTGGCTACATTTTTTGCTGATGCTAAGTATGGTTCGTCGACAGCTTTGTTATTGATGTAGAGAATATCATCTTTATATTCAAGCGTTTCTCCCGGCAGCGCAATAACCCTTTTAACGTATTGTCGATCTTTCTCGGCTTGGAAAATAACGATATCCCCACGTTGAATTGGATGGGAGTCATAGTAGGTTTTATCAGCAAGAAAACGATCGTTGTTGTTCAAGGTAGGGGCCATACTATCACCTTCAGAAATAAAGACACTCGTGGATTGGTCAGGCTGGTCAGAAGAAAGACTTGCGAAAATTAAAGATAGCATAAGGAAGAGCGTTTTCATTCAGATCACCTTATAGTTTAGTTTTTTCTAATTTTATCCAGTCTACTTCGAAATGAAAAGCCTACAAATTATTAAATTTGGCCTGAATAGGAATGAGTAAAATACAGTATTACCGGATTAAAGCTTCTATTTTCTATAAGCTGCTTTCATGTTGCGTTTAGAAGTCTACGATGAATAAAGGACAGCCATATGGCTGTCCTTTATCGAAATGGTATTTATCCGGCTAAATCATCCTAATAGAAAAGCCTTCAGGAAAGAAGGCTTTTCCCTACTCATCTATAAGATTATACGGAATGACGATGATGGTTTTCTGTCCCCATTTATGTTCAATTTCTGATGTCATTATCTTCTTAAACTTCGAATCAATAAATTCCAGAGGTAATTCAAATGATGCTTTTACAAAATGTCCCGGCACTAATTTCAACGACGAATTGATAACAGAATGGCTAGTTTCGGGATAGAAGGGAAATGTAAAGAGCCTAACTATTTTACCATTTAAAATCACCACAAGATTGAATATATTATGCTAGAAAAGCCCTCCGGAAAGAAGGCTTTTCCCTCACACATCCATAATAATCGGCAGGATCATGGGTCTGCGCTTTGTTTTGGCATATACGAATTTCCCAATGGATTCCCGCATTCCTTGCTTCAGGCGGTTCCACTGGCTTACATTCGCTTCCTGCAGATTGTTGATCACCTCAGATGCAATGCGAGTCATTTCTTCCAACAGGCCCTCTGATTCCGGGGCATGAATGAATCCGCGAGAAATTAGGTCGGGACCCGACAAAATTTTGCCGTCGGTTTTACTGCGCGTCACAACGATCACGAGAATGCCATCTTCCGAAAGATGTTTGCGATCCCGTAATATTCCATTTCCTACATCACCGATGCCTAAACCATCGACCAAGGTATTTCCGGCAGGGATTTTTCTTTCCTGGACCGCCACACCATCCTGAATATCCACGACATCCCCGTTATTTACAATGAAAACGGACTCGAAATCAACGCCGACGGATTCAGCCAACAGACGATGCTGATGGAGCATCCGATACTCACCGTGAATGGGGATAAAGTATTTTGGCTTCATGAGAGTGAGCATGAGCTTCAACTCTTCTTGGAAGCCATGACCGGACACATGCATGCCTGTCCCAGAGCCGTAAATAACGTTGGCACCCATAATAAACAAGTTATCGACTATACGTGCTACATTCCGCTCGTTCCCTGGAATGGGGGAAGAAGAGAGGATGACAGTATCACCGCGTTCTACTTTAATGTGTCGATGCCCGGAGGTCGACAATCGAGATAAAGCGGCCATGGGTTCGCCTTGGCTTCCCGTGCATAGGACGGCGACACGGGCGGGATCGAGCTCGCTCACTTCCTCGACTTCCACCAGCATGTCTTCTGGTATACGTAAATAGCCTTGTTCCGATGCGATTTTGACCACATTGACCATACTTCGGCCCAGCAAAGCTAGCTTTCGATTCGTCGCTTCTACGGCATCAATGACTTGTTGAAGGCGGTATACATTGGATGCGAACGTCGAGACAAATATTTTCTGCTGTGCCTTACTAAATGCTTCTAACAGGCGATCTCCCACGTGTTTTTCTGATGGAGTAAAGCCAGGGCGCTCCGCATTGGTACTCTCCGACAACAAGGCCAATACACCTTTCTGCCCGATTTCAGCCATTCTGTGCAAATCAGGGGATTGCTTATGCACCGGGGTTAAATCAAATTTAAAATCGCCCGTATGCACAATAGAGCCTGCTTTAGTCTCAAACACGACACCCAAGCAATCAGGAATGCTATGGTTTGTTTGAAAAAAGCTGATCGTGAGCGAGCCTAATGAAATGGTTGAGTGACGATCGATAGAGATGAGGGTGGACTGATGAAGCAAGTTATGCTCCTTCAGCTTCAATTCAATAAGTCCTAACGTTAAACGGGTACCGTAAACAGGGACATTTAATTGTCTTAAAAAATAGGGAATGCCTCCGATGTGATCCTCATGCCCATGCGTGACAATCAAGGCGCGTACTTTTTCTTGATTTTCCAGCAGATAACTAATGTCCGGTATGATCAGATCAATTCCTAAATAACTCTCATCAGGGAACTTCGAACCACAATCGATGAGGACAATTTCATCCCCGCATTGAATCCCGTACATGTTTTTGCCGATTTCATATACTCCTCCTAAAGCAAAAATAGAAAGAGTTTCGTTCCATGCATTCATACGCAGTCATTGACCTCCTCAAAAGATCTTGTGGTTACTTTTGCCTATTGGAAAGCTGAGTATGTATGGATAGCAGGGAGATCATGATGTAAAAATGGATGAATGAACCAATCAGGAGTCGGGCACACTGGGGTAAGACTCATTTTGGAAGGGAGCAGCTCCGGTGAAAACCAAACGATTTCTTTTCCGTTTGTTTCTATTGATTGCCATTGCGGCTGGTGTGGAATGGTTTGTGTATGCGAACCAACAAGAGCAAACCGAAGTGGTAGCAGACGAGTCGCACGCTCATCATGCAGCGCCGACACTCGCTGTGACGCATACCCTTGAGAAAGATGATTTGCAGCTCAAATTGGCCGTTACGAACTTCTCTTTTTCCCTCGAAAACATGGGGAAAGAAAACAAGCACGGGGAAGGGCATGTTCATCTGTACCTCGACGGCAAAAAGATCGCCAAAGTATTTGAACCTAGCTATGTATTGAAGGATATCCCGGCTGGGAAGCATGAGGTCAAGGTAGAATTGGCCCATAATAACCACGAGTCGTATGGTGTTGCAGAGAGCTTTTCCATTGAGGTAAAGCCCTGATAAGCAAGGCTAACTGTTGGGAAAAGGAAAAAAGCCGACTTCGATACGCCTTGTGGCATTCGAACTGTCGGCTTTTTTCGTGGATAGATTAGCGCATATGCACACTGACTTTTGCTTGCTGGTCTGGAAGGGCAATCACCAAAGTCGGATAGCTGATGACCTGGGTTTTCATCGAACCTTTTGCTGGTGCTTGTACACGAACGTGTACGGCAAAGGCATGAGGGCCTGTCCGCTTGACTTGATCCGCTACTAAACGATATCCTCCTGTAGGGCGCTGTCCCGCACCCACGACAACATAGGATTTTCCATTGGCACGGACGATTGTGTGTCCGCCATTTTTTCGAACTTTTTTCAAAGCTTCCTGCACGGCAGGCGGATATGGAGCAGCAACGGCCTCGTAAGTCGCATCTGCTTGTACAGCCTCTTTCGCCACAGGCTCAGATACGGTAGGATGTTGAGGTGACAAGACTTGTGTACCCGTTACTGCCAAGGTTGCTGTTAAGAGCAAACTAGGAAATACATGCAACATCAAGATCCCTCCAATTGGTAAAAGTAATGAATCGAACATCATATAGACTGAGGTGACAGGCGTGCGTGTGAAGGATTCGCTGGAATACCTGTCCGAATCAACGCGACAAGCGATTCTACATGAACAAACCAAACGATATCAGATTGCCGAAGAGCAAGAGTTAACAGCGAGATTATTGGACCCCGTTTTTATTGGGCAAGTGTGGAAACAGGCAGATGAGTTGGAACGAACCGTTATCCGGCTTTTCGTAACCAAAGCGACGAGAGGTTTTTTTAGCAAACGAACTTGGGAACGCGAAACGTCAAAAGAGCACAGACATCTGTCAGTCGGCTTGACGAAATTACGACGGCTTGGACTGATCTTGACTGTACGGAAAATGTGGAGTGAGATTGGCTATTTGATGCCACAAGAGGTTCGAGAGCAGTTGACGAATCAAATGCTGCCGGAAGGCTCTCAGGCTTTTGTTTCGTTTTCAAAAACGCTCCCTTATTATATATCAGCAGGCAGAGGGATACAGCTGGATCTTTTTGGGCTTCTGTTGTTTATTCGAGACAATCAAATTCCTATTACGCAAAAAGGAAGCATTCATCGCAGGATGTCGCAAAAAATGCTGCCGCTGCTTTCACTGACAGACGAGCATGTAAAAGGAATCGTGATTCCGCCACTGGATCAGGAACAAAGAGAGGGCTTATCCTTGACCGTTGTCCTTGATATTGCCCTCAGATTGAGCTTGGTGCATAGGGAAGAGCGAGAACTCGTACTCGATCTTGATCGAACGAAGCAATGGCTGCATCAACGGCCCCTCGTACGTTGGGAAGAAATGTACCAACTCGTCATGGAACAATTTTTGCCGCATGGCGACTGGTGGGAATTTTTCATTCAATTGATGAGACAGGTTCCTGTCGAGCAGTGGTGTTCCCTCCATGAGCAATTGCGGATGCTAAAAGAAGCAGGATTCCCTTTGCCCGACAATGCAGAGGAGTTAATTGTGGAGCAATGGATGCATTTGTTGTTAGGCTTGGGCTGGATTCAGCTCGGGATGGACGAAGAACGAGGGGTTTTTTGGCGTTGGAGCAGTTTGCCGCGATTATCGTCGGAGGAAGGCTGGTTTGTGGACCCCGCAGGTGCCATAACAATCCCACCTCTTGTTCCGTTGTTGGATGTATGGGAAATCAGCCGATTTTGCCAGCTCCAATTTGATGGGCAATTGATTCGGGGTGAATTGCAAGCAAGGCTGTTGCAATCGTATTTGGCACAAGGAGGGACGGAGGAGCAAGTCATCGAAAAGCTCCGTGCCTCCTGTGTTCATCCGTTGCCCGAGAGCTTGATTGAGGTTGTGAGCCAATGGGCGAGAACAGCAAGGCAGATTCAAATGGAGCCGTACCTCCTCGTACGGACAGCACATGCTGGATTTCTGGAGGAATGGCGCGACATTCCTGACTTTCGCCCATTTCTTACCCAAGTGATATCGCCGACTTCGTTTTTGATTCCGTTCTCGCAGGAAAAAGAACTGATCCGATTACTGCGACACTTTGGCTATGAGCCGCAAGTGCTGTCGCATGTTTCCAGCGGAAGCAAAGAGTTCCAGTCACGACAAAACAGTCAAGCGGGGAATAAAGGTTTGCTTCTCATCGAACGGCCTTGGGACGGTTATGCTATTGAAAACACGTTCCCTGAGCAAAATGAGCAAATAGCCGCGCTACCCAAAATGTGGACGAAGCATTTTCAATCCTATCATCCACAATCCATGCGGGATTTGTTTAAGCGCGCAATAGAACTGAAGCTGGAAGTCGAGATCCAGCAAAGCGGAAAAGAAAAGCTGCGAGGGCTACCGACAGAAGTCCGCCTGGAAATGGGGTACTGGATGGTTACGATTGCCGGACAGGGCGGCAAGCAGAGTTACCGTCTTGAGAACATCGAGCGAGTGCGCATTGTAGTGCCCGAATATCTGTACTAAGGGTGTGCATCGTGATACAATCAGGAATGACGTAAAGTTTTCAAGCTTTACGGCGAAAGGAGGTCTCGCTTTATGAAAACATTGGAAGCTGTGGATATGACGCAGTTGATCATGGAGTCTCATGAGCTGTCCACGATGATTAACCAATCGCGCGAGGTCTCGGAGTATCTGGAGGCCAAACGCCAAATGGAAGCAGATGAGGAAGTGCAACGTCTGCTCGTCGTGTTCGAGGCTAAGAAGGAACAGTACGAAGATGTGCAACGGTTCGGGAAGTATCACCCGGATTACAATCATATATCCAAAGAAGTACGGGAACTGAAGCGCAACATTGAACTGAGGGATTCCGTACAGGCATTCAAGCGAGCAGAGGATGCTCTGGATGAGCTCTTGTATCAGGTGAGTAGAACCATTGCTCATTCCGTATCGGAAACGATCAAAGTACCGAGCAACAATCCATTTTTAGAGGCGCAGGGCAGTGGGTGCGGGACAGGCGGAAGCTGCGGCTGCAGTGTGAAAAAGCCATCGTAATTTACGCTGTTCCCGATTCGTTTTGGCGCAGCAGAAAACAGTCTTCACAAAGATTGCCGCAGCAAAATTGCTTTTCGTCAGGTACGCGAAAACGGAAGCGGTACACATGCTGTACGTTATCTGAACGCACGTAAATGCATTCTGGCTTTAATTTGGTATCAGTGGTCAGGCGCTCTCCTGTTTCCATGAGCTGCTTTGTTAAGAGAGGAGCAGGGAGCGTACTGCTTACATAGAAAAAGCGCTGGCCTGCATATGTTTGCCAACTGCTATGGGTCACGATTTTTTCGCGGTGAAGCGCTTCCTCGAATTGATAATAAAACGTAGCCAGCATAGACCACGATTCCTTTCTGTAATAAGCTTTCACCAGCAAGTATACCACGATTGGGAAGGAGACCGACGGCAAAACATGAGAGAGCGACGCCTTGGGGTCGCCGTGTGGGTGAAAAACACGCGTGCCGCCAAAAATTTACGCAAATTTGGCACCATTCATTACATCTCCAAGCGCTTAAATTACGTTTCGATGTATGTAGATGCCAATTTGTTGGACGAAACGATTCGCATAATGGAAAAGCTGCACTTTGTAACGAAAATTGAACGTTCCCATCGCCATGAGATCCCGGTAGAGTACAACAATGCCAGACCGGATAAGGCAAAGGAATACGATTATAAACAAGAAAAGAACCAGGTAATGGCACTAGCAGAGACCTTACAGACAGAAGAAAGCAGTCAAGCAACCGTTGGTTCGACATAGTTGTTCATAAGCTGCCATTTTTCGGCAGCTTTTTTGCTTTTGTTAAACTGGCGTACATGGTATGCTAAAGTGGAAGAAAACGAGAAGCCACGCGTATGAATGCGTTTTCAAGGGATAGATTAGCGAAAGAAAGGTGAGCATACATGATTCATCTGGATATTAACTGCGATATGGCAGAGGGCTTCAGCAGAGGCCGACAATCAGAGGATTTGGGGATTATGAAATGGATCACCTCCGTTAATATTGCTTGCGGATTGCATGCAGGGGATCCACATATTATTTGCAGAACAATCGAAGCTGCACTCAAGCATGATGTGAAAATCGGGGCACATCCCGGTTATGCAGATATTCAAGGCTTCGGACGTCGTTCGATGAACTTGTCTGTCAATGAAGTGTATGAGCTGGTGCTGTATCAAGTTGCAGCCTTGGCTGGGACTACAAAAGCACTCGGCGGGGAGCTTCACCATGTGAAATTGCATGGCGCGCTGTATAACGAAGCGGCTGAACGCCCTGAGCTAGCCGAAGCGGTTGTCCAAGCCATTGCGGATATTGATGAAGAACTGATTCTCTATGCGTTGTCTGGCAGCAAGCTTGTAGAGGCAGGCTTGGAACACGGTCTTCAGGTGGCAGAGGAAGTATTTGCAGAACGGGCTTATTTGCCGAATGGTCGATTGGCACCGCGCGAGTTGGAAGGAAGCGTGCTGATCAGCAAGGAAGAACGCATGGAGCAGACACGTCAGCTCGTTTTAAAACAAAGAGTACAGACAGTTAATGGCGAGCACATTGACTTGGCAGCCGATACCCTTTGTGTCCATCACGAGAGCCATGACGTACTGCAATTCCTTGGTGAGGTACATAAATGGGCGAAGCAAAACGATGTGAAAATTGAACCAATCACAGCTCGATAGGCAAAAAGCCATCCAGCAATGCCATCCCATTATCGGGAAATGGACGTTGCTGAATGGCTTTTTTCATTTTTCCGTTCTTTGATTGTGCCGTTATCGATCAGGAAAATGACATCCGCGAGCTTCTCGGCTTCTTCACGATCATGGGTGACCAGCAGAAACGGGATGTTCCACATAGCGTGAAGGCGAAGCAACTCATCCTGGCATTGTTTACGCGTATCCGCATCCAGCGCCGATAAAGGCTCATCAAGGAGCAGAATGTCTGGTTCAGTAGCAAGCGCGCGTACGAGTGCCACCCGTTGTTTTTGTCCCCCGGATAACTGATGAGGATATTTTTGCAGCAGATGATCGATTCCCACTGTGGACAGCAATGGAGCCAAATTCAGCTCATGCCCCTTTTTCAAACCGTATCGAACATTTTGCTCGACGGTCATGTGAGGGAACAGCGCATAATCTTGAAATAAATACCCGATGTTGCGTTTTTGTACGGGAAGCGGCTTCTGTCCTTCACGATAAAAGACGTTTTCATTTAGTTGGATCACGCCCGTATCAGGATGAACCAGACCTGCAATACTGTTCAATATCGTTGTTTTGCCAGAGCCGGATGGACCGAACAGCACGACAATTTCCTTTTGCACCGAAAAGGACACATCCAGAATAAAATCAGGCAAACGCTTCTGTATGTGGACAAAGAGCATGTACCATTCACCTGCCTTACTTTTGATTGGCGTACCTGCGCACATTGCGACGACTCCACCAATTCAGCCAGAGAGTCGTACCCATCCCCAAGGAAACAATAATGATGACCCAAAACAATGCCTTATCCATTTGACCAGCCTCAACAGCAAAATAAATGGCGACGGGAATCGTATCGGTTTTCCCAGGGATGTAGCCTGCGAGCATCAGCGTAGCGCCAAACTCCCCTAAACCACGGGCAAAAGAAAGAACAAACCCAGCCAACAGACCAGGCCAAGCCAAGGGAAAGGTAACGGTCCAGAATAATCGCCATTCCGAAGCGCCCATCGTGCGTGCCGCATTTTCCAAACGACGATCCACTCCTGTGAAGGCAGCGACTGCACTCTGATACATCAACGGAAAGGAAACGACAATCGAGGCAATAACGGCTCCTGTCAGCGTAAAGACGACGGTAATATTGAACCATTCATGCAATAGCTGGCCGAGAAAACCGTTTTTTCCGAAAAGCATCAACAAGCCAAAGCCGACAACAGTGGGAGGTAGAACAAGGGGAAGCAAAAAGAAGGACTCCAGGACATTCTTCCCCCAAAAATCCTTTTGTGTCATCCATCTTGCAAAAACCATCCCAAGGACAAATACAAAGGAGGTGGAGAGCGCAGCTACTTTAAGGGAGAGCATCAAAGGAGTGAGATTGGTTTCGATCACGCTTGCCACCTCCAATTCGATTCGATTGGTTTATTGAAACCCGTACTTCTGTAAGATCGCTTTTCCTTTGTCGCTTGTCAAGTAGGCAAGAAAAGCTTTTGCTGCATCCGGGTTCTTCGATGCGCTGACGACCGCACCTGGATAAACGATCGGCTTGTGCCATTCAGGCTTGGCAGTCGCTAGTACCTTTACATTTTTCGAAGCTGCTGCGTCACTGGAATAGACGATCCCGACTTCCGCGTTACCAGATTCTACGAAGGTCAAAACTTGGCGAACATCACTGCCAAATACCATTTGTGCGGATAGAGAATCCCACATTTTCAGCGTGTCCAATGTTTCTTTCGCATATCGTCCAGCAGGGACTGTCTCAGGCTCACCGACGGCAATATGCTTGATCGCTGCGTTGGTCAGCTCTTCAAAAGAAGAGATAGTCACAGCACTTGTGTTACCGGCAATGAGAACAAGCGAGTTTTTCGTGAAGTCTTGGCGTGTGTCTTTGATAATCAGTTGCTGTTCCTCTAGACCGTCCATGTCTTTTTTACTAGCGGACAAAAATACGTCTGATGGAGCGCCCTGTGTAATTTGTGTGGCGAGTTTGCCCGAGCCTCCGAAGTTAAAGGTGAGAGTCGTTCCCGGGTGTTCCGTTTCATATTGGGTTTTCAGCTCATTCAAGGCATCCGTCAAGCTAGCAGCAGCAGAAATCATCAGTTCGACCTTTACTGCATCGGTTTTGGCCGGCTCACTTGCTTGTGGTGCTGTTTGTGTTGTCGAGCAAGCTGTCAGCATCAAGCAAAATGCCGCGAAAATAGCAAACCAGTGCTTCTTCATAAAAAAGACCTCCATAATTATATTTAGTTATAATTAATTATAACTGGACATAACTAGATTATATGGATTCGTAATGAATAATCAATTGCGATTTTACGATACTTGTTTGAAAATAGAGCAAAGGAGATAACGGAGGCGGGTCATGAGTCAACAAAATTCTTATACCACCGAAGAAATAGCAAAAATTCTACGTATTTCAAAGCTGACGGTTTACGACCTGATTAAAAAAGGAGAGCTGCCTGCTTATCGTGTCGGTCGGCAAATGCGCGTAGACGAAAGCGATCTGGAAGCGTACAAGGCGAAGGCAAAGGGAGAGTACAGACAAGCCTCAGCTGTTAGCATCCGCGAGACAGGACAAGCTCAGCAATTGTCACGGCATGAGCAGGCTGGTACAGGCCGCAATATCATTATCAGCGGGCAGGATGTTAGCTTGGATCTACTGGCAGGGCATTTGGAGAAAAAGGATGAGGCATACCGACCGCTCCGCTCATACGTAGGCTCTCTGAACAGCCTCGTGGCGATGTATACAGGTAAGGCTGATATCGTCAGCACGCACTTGTACGATGGGGATACCAATGAATACAATGTCCCGTATATTCGTCGCATTTTGTGTGGGCATCGTTATGTTGTCATCAATATGTTGTCACGTTGGGCCGGATTCTACGTGCAGGCTGGCAATCCGAAACAGATCAAAGCATGGAGTGATTTTACGAAGCCGGGCATTCGCATGGTCAATCGGGAAAAAGGGTCCGGTGCACGCACGTTGATTGAAGAGCAGTTTCGACTTGCAAAAATAGCGGGGAATGACGTGAGTGGCTTTGAACGGGAAGAGTCGAATCATCTGGCAGTCGCAGGGGTAGTAGCGCGGCGCGAAGCAGACGTAGGGGTGGGAATTGAAAAGGCAGCTTCACTCGTCGGCGTGGAGTTTGTCCCAACCGTGCGTGAGCGCTATGACCTCGTTTTGTTGAAAAACAAGAACAACGAACCGCTCATTCAGGCCGTTCTTGATGTTCTCGGGTCGCGTCCGTTTCAAAAGGAATTGGAAGCAGTCGGGGGCTATGATCTTAGCCAGACCGGAAAAATTATGTACGAAACCTGGTAAAAGCTAAAGAAAGCTGCCAATCATTACGATACAATGAGTGGCGGCTTTTTTATTTTACCCAGGGGAGACCATCGTCAAATCAGGCGTTTTCTCTACAGAATCTCCTGAATTTCTACTCAGTTTGACATATATTTGCTACAATGAAACAAAAACATATAGCGCCTGCCGCCGGGCGGTTTATCATATGGGGGCTGTCATGAAATCACTACATAAAACGAGCTTGCTAGTATGTGTGACGATCCTCGTTTTTTTTGGCTCAGTTGGAGTCGTCGCGTATTGGCCAGCTATTTCTCAAATCATTGCCATGAATCAATCACCGGAGGAGGAGCAAACGTTCGTCGATCCATTTTCTTATGATCCGCCTCTGCCGTCTTATGTAAAGGATCTGAACCCTGTATATAAGATTCAAGCTGAATTACATACGTCCGAAGCAAAAATAACCGGAAACATGATCTTGGAATTCGACAACCCGAAAACGCCAGATGTACGGCTGTATATTTACGACTACCTTTGGAACAAAATGACGGTGAAGTCGATTCGCTACAAGGACAAGCCGCTTTCTTTTGAACGTGGTCAATCGCTGGTGAAGCTGGCAAATCCTCTTGGCAAGGAGCTTCGTGGCGCCTTGACCATTGAATTCGAGAACCCGGTTCCGCGCAGGGGCACACGTTTTGGGGTCAAAGACGATATATGGACGTTGACGACATGGTACCCGATGCTCGGTGCCCAAAATCAAAAAGGTGTTTGGTATAACCCACCGCAACGCGTTGATTTTGGTGATCCATTCGTTTACCACTATGGAGATTACGATGTGTCATTTACCTCGCCACAAGGCTACAAATGGGTCAGTTCTTGGGGCAGAGGACAAACGAAGTCCATCGGTGGCAGTAAGCAGCAAGTCCATTATCAAGCAAAAAATCTGTTGAACTTTGGACTGGTCGGAAGTCCGCTTTATCACATCGAAACCATTCAATTTGCTCCGAATTTAACGGTTGATATTGCTTCCGTTGATAAAGGTAACATCGAAAGAATCAAAACCATTGCCCAATCGGTATTTCCTACTTTTATCGATATGTACGGTCCGTTGCCGTATCCGCACGTGGCGATTGCGGAAACAAGTACAGGAACGACGTACGCCATGGAATACGCGAATCTCGCCGTATTCAAAAGAGACATGCATTACAACAATCTGATCGATCATTGGCTGCCGCATGAGGTAGGGCATCTTTGGTGGTACAACAGTGTGGCTACATTGGAGTCCTCGCATGGGTGGCTTGATGAGGGGCTGGTGGAGCTCGGCGTGTCTCATTACTTGCAGAAGCGTTATGGTGCCCAATCAGCTACGACGCTGCTGGATGAGTACAACCGTGATGTCAAACGTTTGCAAGAGCGTTATCCAAATGGAAAGCTGGACAAGCCATTGCAGAAGTTTGCCACTGAAGAGGAGTTTAAGCTGACCTGGTATTCGCGGGGCGCACTCCTGTTCGACAACCTGCGTCGCAAAATCGGTGACGACGCCTATAAGCGATTCTTGCAGCGCGTCCAGCAAAATTATCATGGCAGTGTCATTGGTGCAGAGCATCTCGATCAGGCGCTTGGGCAAACTTTGCAAGGGGAAGCGAAATATTTCACCCTGTATACCACTAGTGCAAATAAGAGTGGCTTTGGTGCAGTGCAATTGGAGCCCTATATCACCACGATCATCAATAACATGAGCTTTTATCCATCGATTCCGGCTCGGGTCACCCAAAATACGGTGTATATTCCGCTGCGTGAGCTCGGTGAGAAAATAGGATTGGCGATTAGCTGGGACGACAAGAAACAAATGATCCGCGTAAAAGGAAATGGACGTGAAGTATTTATAAAGGAACGGGAGCGCTTTGCTGATGTAGATGGGAAGCGAATAGATTTAGGCAGCCCGTTAATCGAGATCAAAGAACGTACGATGGTTCCACTGTCCTTTTTTGAAAAAGCATTGGGATATGAGACAGCGTACAATCAACAACAAAAAACGGTGAAGATCAATACGCACCGAACGATTGGAAAGGCGGCAGAAACAAAATGAAAAACCTGGTGTTGGTCGGATTTATGGGAACGGGAAAAACCACGGTTGGCGCCGCACTCGCTGCCTCTTTGGGAATGAAGCATACAGACTTGGATGATGCGATTGTGGAAAGCGAAGGTCGCAGCATTCCAGAAATCTTCACCGATCAAGGCGAAGCGTATTTCCGTGACGTTGAGACGAAACGTCTTGCGCAATTACTGGCAGCAGGATCTCAGGTAGTAACAACTGGGGGAGGAGCTGTATTGCGGAAGCAAAACGTAGAGATGATGATGGAGCAAGGCATCGTAATCGCGCTGCATGCCACGGAAGAGGAGCTTATCAAGCGTTTGGAAAAGGATACAGGCCGACCCTTGTTGGCAGGTGGTGTAGAGACAAGGGTAAAAACCTTAATGGCGGAGCGCGCAGGTGTATACGATTTCGCACCGATTCAGGTGGATACGACAGGAAAGAGTCTTTCCGATATTGTGATGGAAATTACGAGCCAAGTGGTTGAAAGAACGCAGGACGGGAAACAATAGAGGGGACAGCGCTTGCGCCGTGGTGTCCAATCCACGAGTAAGAAGGAGGTCGAGTGCGATGTCCTTTCAGGAATATTTAAAGTACCTGACGAAACTGTTTGTTCAGTACGTGGATACCCCAAAAGATGAACGCCGTTTGCGTAAGACTCCACGCGAGTCCTGGTCGTCACGCTGGTTTGGTGCTATTCCCATGTCCATTCGACTGTTGTGGCGCAAATAAAATTCGTAAACTTATCATGATCGAAGACGGAGGGTGCATATGGCGAGAGTAGCGGTAGAAAATTCCCTGTCTGAAGTGTGCAAGATGCTGCGTCAAAATGGTTACGATGTTGTTGATCTAGGCAACTGGCAGCAGGTTGTAGATGCGATTGTCATTACAGGCCAGGATATCAACGTGCTGGGTAATCAAAACAAAACGATTACAGGAGCTCCCGTCATTAATGCAGAGGGAATGACGGTCAATGAAATTTTTCATGCCGTTCATGAACGTCTCTCTCCTACAGAACATCGGTGAATCAAAAACGTAAAAAGCAAGCTCTCCAACCGGTTATTCGGCAGGAGAGCTTGTTTCGTTTACGAAAAATCGTCCGACGCGATGGGCATACGAATACGGGACAAAGCGCAGGCCCTCATCCCATACGCCCACATAAGCATTTTGGTCATTCCATAAATGCAGGGACCCCACGACAAAGGGTGCCAAAACCTGTGACTGATGAATCGGGACGGCTAATGTAACCGGAGAGGTATAATTTTGCTGCCACAATTGGTTCCAGGACACGTCTGTATCCGTTGTACTCATTTGGCTGACCCACCCGATATGATCAAAAGGATCAGCCTCGGCAGCACTTAAAATTCTCATTTGAGTCAGGCGTTGTCCATTTTGTATGAGCTGCTCGCCTGCAAAAGCATCGACAGCGGGCTCACTAATTTGAAAGGAAGTGGGATACATTTCTCCCGTTTTTGCATTGACCATTTGTGTATCTGACTTCTGGGTGATCAGCCAGTAGGAAGCGAACCCGTCATAAACTGGCTCTGCCGCGATTTCTTTCGGAGCAAAAGCGTCATCGAACAAGATGTACTCCCCAACACCGTACTCCAGCAGAACAAATTTCTCATGGGAAGTGGAATCAGGTGATTCGCCTATCACCAAATACCCTACTTGCTTGTCCGCTTTTTTTATACTTACCAGCCATTGATGCTGTCCTGCACCAAGTGTTTGCACGTCCGTCTTTGCGTCTTGCCATTGCTTGAATTGAGGGTCTCGGCTTGCGATTGCATCCATCCATTCTCGAATTTGTGCTTGGAATTGCTTGTCCCAGCTTGCTTCGTCTTGCGCAAAAGCTGGTAAAGAAAGCAGCATCAGAGACAAAAGAGCAGCGATAAAAGGAAGAAATCGTCTGGTCACAACTATGCACCACCTTTTGTAAAGGCTTAACCTATTCCTATTGTAACCAGCTATGACAAAAAGATTTGTTGCAACGTGTCTTTTCTGTTTCACATTTTCTCGTTGATCTTTTACATGATTCGCCCTGATGCGGGGAGATGTCGCATGCTTTTTGCTTTCGATGACCGCATGAGCGGAGGAACGGAAGATAAATAGAACAAGCCACCGTTGATGAACGACACCTCGATCCGCGGCTCGTATTGCCATGCCAGCTCGTCTTTTCGGCGTTGTCTTTCCTCATCTGGCGTGCTCTTTTTCCATTCTGCCTGATGAATCTCTTCGCGTGGAGTGGTTTGGATTCCATTTGCACGTAAAAAGTCGAGGATTCGTCCGCCAGAAGCCCGGTATTCGTCAAAAGCTAATGGCTGTTCGACAGAAGATGGCCCAGCTGGATCAGGTTCGGGATGCGGGGCTTCTTGTTCGAGTGACGACTCTGGTTGCTCTGCTTCTTCTTCGGTTTCGTCTGCGTTTCTCTGCTCATCTTGTGGTTCACGGCGTGCCAATTCTTCATAGTATGCTTCCAAGATGGCCATTTCTTCGCTCAAACGTGTACGCGCGTCCTCTGCCCATTGCTGATCTTCTTGTTCCAATGTATGTTCCACTTCTTGCTGTGCCATTTGGAGGGCTTCCTGTATGGTTACCTTTCGATCCAACGTGTAATAGTAGTCGGGGATCGCAGGGGTCAAGGAAAGTGAAAATAAAAACGAAGTGAAATCCTTCACCAGACGTGGCTGATGCAAATTGATCCCCAAATACAATAAAATGTCACGTCGCTTGTCACAAAGCAGGGAAACCTTCAAGTTTATCCCGAGCCAAGGCACGAGAGGGGTTGACCGACGCTTACCGGCATTGCCTAAAAGGCCGCCTTGTTGCTCGTACATACAGACAAAGCTGCCATGCTTTTTGGCTGAAGCGAAAATTTGTTGCATGCGGGCAGCCCCTAGATGCAGATGCTCGGATCGCAAACCCTCAGGCATGCAATCCGGATGAAAAGTAAAGGTGAGCACCAATGGCTGATAAGCCAAATTCATCTTATCCACCCAGCTCCAGTAAAAAGGGCGATTGCCGATATCTTTGTCCACCTCGACAGGGAGTTTGACTGTGAAATAATCCGGGTGAGATTCGACGATATGGGCAGAAAAAGTCGCCAAATACCGCTCGACAAATTGTCTGACCTGTTGTTGCTGCATCAGGAGACCTCATTTCTTTTTCGTATCCAACAAGAGTTATTGGTCAGCCGCCTCAGAAAGCGGGACGGCATCTTTTGTTACTTTGCTTGCCCGAATCGCGTGTCCAATGTTATCGAGCTTCAGCGCCATTTCTTTGGAGGAGCGGGAATCCATAATAATTTGAACCAAATTGTCTTCCAAGGAGTGACTTAAATTCAAGCGTTCCACGATATCATCGAGTTCGCCAATGACCATTTCAAACAGGTCGATTTTTTCATACAGCAGCTTGAGAATATGCTCCTCGATCGTTCCTGTTGTCGATAAATTGTAAATGTGCACATCTCTTTTTTGGCCCAGGCGATGGACGCGACCGATTCGTTGCTCCACTCGCATGGGATTCCAAGGCATGTCGTAATTGATCACTTGATTGCAGAACTGCAAATTGATGCCTTCCCCGCCTGCTTCCGTCGCGATCAGGACTTGTGCACGATTTTGGAAAAGATCAGTCATCCAGTCCTTTTTACTGCGTTTAAAGCCGCCGCGGAAAGGGACAGAAGTAATGCCGTGGTCGTGCAAATACTTTTGCAAATAGTTTTGTGTTGCCCGATACTCTGTAAAAATGATCACTTTGTCGTTGATTTGTTGAATGAGCTCAACCGTTTTGGCAGCTTTGGAATGCGTCTCTATTTGTTTGATCAACTCGACTAGCTCAAGAATTTGTGAGCGCAAGGGAGAGTCTTCGCCGGTACGCTGGTGCATGTTATACAGCGTCATGAACGCAGCTTCCTTACTTGAGCAGACCTCTCGCTGCAAGGTAATCAGAGCGAGAGAGTTGAAGCCGCCAACCCCAAATCCTGTTTGGTATTGCTCGCGGACAAAGCGGGTTACACCTTCGTACAAAGTCATTTCCTCAGGGGAAAGGTCAATCGGAATCGACTGAACGCGACGGCTGGTGAATTGGATACCGCCATCACTTCGTTTGTTGCGAATCATGACCTTTTCAATTTCTTCCCGCAATTTCTCGCTGTTTTTGGATTGGCGTTTGCCCTCTACGTAATTGGTAGAGAAGGTGGAAGTATGGCCAAGGTGGCCTGGCTTTAACAAATTGATGAGGTTGTACAGCTCGTCCATCTCATTTTGAATGGGAGTTGCGGTAAGGAGCAGGCAGTATTTTTTGCGGATCTCTTTGACGAACTGATAGTTGCGTGTCCGTTTATTTTTGAGTTTATGGGCCTCGTCGATAATGAGCATGTCGTAATCGATGTCGAGTACGTGACGCCTGTGAGGATCACGTTTTGCTGTATCAATCGATGCGACAACGACCTCATGCTGCCGCCACATATATTCTTTTTTTTGCGCGACTGCGGCAATGCCGAATTTTTGATGAAGCTCTTTTGTCCATTGAATCACGAGAGAGGCTGGAACCAGAACGAGAATTTTTTTAGCCAAGCCGCGAACCATGTACTCCTTCATGATCAAGCCTGCTTCAATCGTCTTCCCCAGACCGACCTCATCTGCGAGGATGGCACGACCGCGCATCTCTAACAGGACACGTTTCGCCGTCTCCAACTGATGAGGAAATGGCGATAAGAGTGGAAGGTATTTCAGACATTGCAACTGGTCAAATTCGCGAACAGCCATGGCTTCTTCCGCTTCCAATGTGAGCTTGAACAGCTCCCACTTATCCCAAGGGCCATCTTCTTGCATGCGTTCTGTAAGCGGATTGATCCAGCTCGTATCAAATGAAATAGGAACATTCGGCATATAAGATACTCCTTTACATAGCTCTGCCATAACTTTCATGGTTAATGCCAAAAAACTGAACATTTATCTATTGTCAATGTGTTTCGTTAAGTTTTTCTGAATCTGACTGTTAATTTGTATATTTTCAACTTCGGACTCTCATGGTAGGATAAAGAGGTAGTTCATCTATTAGTATGGAAATGATAGCAAAAACTTATGTATGACTATGAAACCACCGCGAATGAAGGTAGTAGGGAGAGACTGCGAGAAGCACAGCAGCGCCGAAGGAGCAAGCCGGTAACGGTGAATCTCTCAGGCAAAAGTACCTCTACTGGACGCAACTCTGGAGAGAGCTCACACGAGCCACCAAAGGGGAAACTTGCAAGTGAGGAATGTTTACACCTCACGTAATTGGCAAGGTAACTCTCAGGTACCAAGGACAGAGGGGGAGAAATGGGCACCATTATTTTGGTGTACCCGTTTTTCCGCCTCTGTTTTGTTTTGGATCTTATTGTTCACAGGAGGTGCCACATGTCCAATTTGAAACGTACGCCACTATTTGATTCTTATGCAAAGTATGGCGCGAAAACCATCGACTTCGGTGGTTGGGATCTGCCGGTGCAGTTTACAAGCATTGGTCAAGAGCATGAAGCTGTTCGGACAAAAGCTGGTCTATTTGATGTTTCCCATATGGGAGAAGTGGACGTAAAAGGGGAAAACGCTCTTTCTTACCTCCAGCGTGTGACAACCAATGACGTGTCCAAGCTGGCAATCGGGCAAGCGCAGTACAGCGTGCTTTGCTACCCGGATGGTGGTACAGTAGATGATCTGCTTGTGTACAAGTATGCAGATGATCATTACTTGCTCGTCATCAACGCGGGGAATATCGACAAAGACTATGCGTGGCTAGAAGAACATCTGATTCCAGGCGTAACGATTGAGAATATTTCGCCACAGACAGCACAAATCGCGATTCAAGGTCCTTTGGCAGAATCCATTCTGCAAAAGCTGACGACAACAGACTTGTCCGGGATCGGCTTTTTCCGTTTTGAGCGTGATGTGCAAGTGAGCGGTATTCCGGCATTGGTCTCCCGCACTGGCTATACTGGTGAAGATGGCTTCGAGATTTATCTGGATGCCGATCGTGCAGCAGAGCTGTGGGACATCTTGCTTGATGCCGGAAAAGAAGAAGGTCTTTTGCCGTGCGGTCTCGGTGCGCGCGATACGCTTCGTTTTGAAGCCAAGCTGCCACTGTACGGCCAAGAGCTCAGCAAAGACATCACTCCGATCGAAGCGGGAATTGGCTTTGCTGTCAAGGTAGACAAAGAAGTGCCGTTCATCGGTCAGGAAGTGCTGAAGGCACAAAAAGAAAACGGTGCCCCACGCAAGCTGGTAGGGATCGAAATGATCGACCGTGGGATTCCGCGCACGCATTACCCAGTCTATGTGGGGGATGAGCTCATTGGCGAAGTGACGACGGGAACACAGTCTCCAACCTTGAAGAAAAACGTCGGTCTCGCTCTCGTAAAAACCGAGCATGCTGCGTTAGGTACAGAAGTAGAAGTAGAGATTCGCGGAAAACGTCTGAAAGCAGAAGTCGTTGCCGCTCCATTTTATAAACGCCCAAAAAATTAAACGCTACACCACATACATCCTTTTAGAGGAGGACAACGTCCGTGAAATACCGCTACCTGCCCCAAACTGATCAGGACAAGCGCGAAATGCTGGAAACCCTCGGCATTTCGAGTGTAGAAGAATTGTTTGCTGACATTCCGGAAGAAGTGCGCTTTCAGGGTGCTTTGAATATTCCAGAAGCACTTTCCGAGCCGGATTTGGTGAAGTATTTTACACGCCTCGCAAATAAAAACGTGAACTTCAGCACGCATGTTAACTTTCTAGGTGCGGGTGTTTATCAGCATTACACGCCGAGCACAGTCAATCACATGCTGCTCCGCGGTGAATTTTTTACCGCTTATACGCCTTACCAGCCAGAGATCAGCCAAGGTGAGCTGCAAGCTATTTTTGAATTCCAGACCATGGTATGTGAACTGACTGGCATGGAGGTAGCCAACTCCTCGATGTATGACGGCGCGACTTCTTTGGCAGAGGCAGCGATGATGGCTGCGGGCCACACTGGCAAAAAGCGCATAATCGTTTCCCGCGCAGTACATCCGGAAGCGCGTGGAGTATTGAAAACATATGCATATGGACAAAACGTCGAGCTGGTTGAAGTAGGTATCAACAGCGATGGCGTTACGGATACAGCGGCTCTGGAAGCTCTCGTAGATGAAAATACAGCTGCGGTCATCGTGCAGTATCCGAACTTCTTCGGAAATGTAGAGGACTTGGGAGCGATTGAACCAATTGCGCACGGAAAAGGTGCACTGTTGATCACATCCTCCAACCCGCTTGCTCTCGGCGTACTGGAAGCACCGGGCAAATTGGGTGCAGATATCGTAGTAGGCGACATGCAGCCATTCGGTATCCCGGCATCCTTTGGCGGACCGCACTGCGGATACTTCGCGACGACAACCAAGCTGATGCGCAAAATGCCAGGTCGTATCGTCGGTCAAACGAAGGACGAGAATGGCAAACGCGGCTTCGTACTGACGCTGCAAGCGCGTGAACAGCATATTCGTCGTGAAAAAGCGACCTCCAATATTTGCTCAAACCAGGCACTGCTCGCTTTGGCTGCTTCGATCACCATGACAGCACTCGGCAAGCAAGGGGTACAAGAAATGGCGATGATGAACCTGCAAAAAGCGCATTACGCCAAGAATGCCCTGCAAGCAAAAGGCTTGGAAATCGTATTCACCTCGCCGTTCTTCAACGAGTTTGTCGTGAAGCTGAACAAACCAGTTGCAGAAGTGAACAAAGGCCTGCTGGCTGTTGGAATCATCGGGGGCTATGATCTCGGTCTCGACTATCCGGAGTTTGCGAATCATACCTTGCTTGCAGTAACCGAGCTGCGTACCAAAGAAGAAATCGACACATTGGCGGCTGAATTGGAGGCGATCGCACGTGCGTAACGACCAGGAAAAAGCACTGATCTTTGAAATGAGCAAACCAGGCCGTGTGGGCTACAATTTGCCGGCATTGGATGTTCCAGAAGTAGAAGTAGCAAGCCTTTTGCCGAAGCACCTCATTCGCGAAACACCGGCTGAACTGCCAGAGGTATCTGAGCTGCAATTGGTTCGTCACTATACAGAATTGTCTCGTCGCAACCACGGGGTAGACAATGGCTTCTATCCGCTCGGTTCTTGCACGATGAAATACAACCCGAAAATCAACGAAGACGTTGCCCGTTACGCAGGCTTCGCGCAGACGCATCCGTACCAACCGGAAGAAACCGTCCAGGGCGCATTGGAGCTGTTGTACAACCTGCAAGAAGAACTGGCTGAAATCACAGGGATGGACGCAGTTACGCTGCAACCAGCCGCTGGTGCTGCGGGTGAGTGGACAGGTTTGATGATGATTCGTGCCTACCACGAGAGCCGTGGAGAAGCCCATCGTACCAAAGTAATCGTGCCGAACTCCGCGCACGGTACGAACCCGGCATCTGCCGCTGTAGCTGGCTTGGATACCGTAACGATTGCTTCTGACGAGCGCGGACTGGTAGACATTCAAGCGCTGCGTGATGCAGTAGGTCCTGACACGGCTGCCTTGATGCTGACGAACCCGAATACACTCGGATTGTTTGAAGAAGATATCGTGGAAATGGCGAAAATCGTCCATGAAGCGGGCGGGCTGTTGTATTACGACGGTGCGAATGCGAATGCGATCCTGGGAATTGCTCGTCCGGGAGACATGGGCTTCGACGTTGTGCATTTGAACTTGCACAAAACGTTTACAGGACCACACGGCGGTGGTGGTCCAGGTGCAGGTCCGGTCGGCGTGAAAAAAATTCTCGAGCCATTCCTGCCTACACCAATCGTAGCGAAAAAGGAAGACGGCAGCTTCTACTGGGACAGCAATCGTCCGGCTTCCATCGGTCGCGTCAAAGGCTACAACGGAAACTTCGGCATTCTCGTTCGTGCGCACAGCTACATCCGTACGATGGGGCCAGAAGGCTTGCTGCAAGTTTCCCAAAATGCGGTGCTCTCTGCCAACTACATGATGCGTCGTCTGGCAACGGCTTATCATCTGCCATTTGATCGCGTCTGCAAGCATGAGTTCGTCCTGTCTGGTGTAATCCAGAAGAAGCTGGGCGTACGCACGCTCGATATTGCAAAACGCTTGCTCGACTTCGGCTATCACCCGCCAACGATCTACTTCCCGTTGATCGTGGACGAGTGCCTCATGATCGAACCGACCGAAACCGAGACAAAAGAAACGCTCGATGAGTTCATCGACGTTATGCTGCAAATTGCCCGCGAGTGCGAGGAAACGCCAGAAATCGTTCAGGAAGCTCCTCATACCACTGTGGTCAAACGTTTGGATGAAGCGACAGCGGCAAGAAAGCCAATTCTGCGTTATCAACCGCAAGCATAATTCTAGATTCCAGGAAAAGTCGCCTGTCGTTACGGGCGGCTTTTCTTTCCGCTCAAATTAGCCCATCAGAGGCTTGCCGTCCTTCATGCCAGAAGCGTACAATGAAGGCGTTGTGAATGAGGAGGTACATAAATGGAACAGTGGCGCTATATCGTGACGGAAGCAATGTCACCCCCGATGAATATGGCAGTAGATGAAGCAATTTTGCAATTACATAGTGAGGGCAAGGTTCCCCCGACCGTTCGTTTTTACACGTGGGACCCGGCGACACTGTCGATTGGTTATTTCCAGAAGGCCATCAAGGAAATCAACCTGGAGGAAGTTCAAAAGAGAGGACTGGGCTTTGTTCGCAGAGCGACGGGAGGGCGTGCTGTTCTCCACGATCAGGAGCTGACATACAGTGTCATCGTATCCGAAGACCATCCGAAAATGCCTTCGAGTGTGACGGAAGCCTACAAAATCATCAGCTTGGGACTTCTGCACGGCTTCCAAAACCTTGGACTCTCGGCGGAAATGGTCTCTTTGGCGAATGAAGAAGAGAAGGAAAAGTATACATCTCCAGGGTCATCCGCCTGCTTCGATTCGCCCTCTTGGTATGAGCTCGTAGTAGAGGGGAAAAAAGTAGCGGGAAGCGCTCAGACTCGCCAAAAGGGTGTTATTCTTCAGCACGGCTCTATTCTGCTTGATATGGACGTAGATTTGCTGTTCTCGCTCTTGCATTTCCCATCGGAGCGGGTAAAACAACGGATGATCGATAGCTTCCGTCAAAAAGCAGTGACGATCAACCAAGTAAGCCCTCGGCCAATCAGTCTCCAAGAATCCATCGAGGCGTTCTCGAAAGGCTTTGCATCCGGATTGGAAGTGGAGCTGATCCCTTCAACGCTTACAGATGAAGAACTCGCTTTGGCAGAAGAACTCGTGAGTACGCGCTATGCTACAGACGAATGGAATTTGCGTCGTTAAACAATAAAGAAAAGCTCTCTCGGATGTATACGCATACCGGGAGAGCTTCTTTTCATTACACGAGAACACTCGTGTTGATATGCTGTTCAAACAAGTCTTGTAGCGTAAGCACGACAGGTCCTGGCTGTCCGTTGCCGACAGCGACGCCATCTACCGAGATGAGCGGCATGATTTCCGCGGTCGTGCTGGTGAGGAATATTTCATCGGCTTGCTTCAAGAAAGCCATGTCGAATGCTTCTTCATGTACAGTGATGCCATTGTTCCGAGCCAAATCAATGACCACTTGGCGAGTAATTCCGTGCAGGATCAGATTGTCAGCCTGATGCGTATACAGCTCGCCATTTTTCACGACGAACAAATTGGAGGAGCTGCACTCTGTGATGATGCCGTTGCGGTGCAAAATCGATTCTTGGGCACCTGCATCCTTTGCGTATTGTTTGACAAGAACAGCCCCTAGCAGATTGAGCGTTTTGATATCACAACGCAGCCAGCGGATATCTTCGACGAGCTGAGCGGTCCAGCCTTTTTTCATATCGGCGACAGGACGATCCTTGCGACGGACAAAGCCCATGATCACAGGCTTGATCCCGGACGGAATATCGTGTACACGGGGAGAGGCGCCACGAGATACTTGCAGGTAAAGGCTGGCGTCATCATTCTCCGTGATATTGTTCTTGGCGATCAGCTGATTCGCTAAGTCTGTCAGCTCTTCTGCGCTCCATGGAAGCTCCATTTTTATTTCTTTGGCACTTCGGAACAAACGGGTAAGATGTCCATCCCATTGATACATACGGCCCTTATAAATACGTACTACCTCATATATGCCATCCCCAAAGTTGTAACCGCGGTCTTCTGGATGAACTGCGACTTGCCCGTCTTCTACCCATTTGCCATCTACATACAGCATGATACTTCCCCCTCAATGGATTCCAATCCGTTTCTTTCAAACGGTTTTTTGTTGATTCCACATTAGCAAAAGGGAAGGACATAGGTCAATTTGAAAGTCGCCTTTTCTTTATCAATAATTTTACGGTGAAAAGCACCTTTCTATTAAGAATTCATATGGAGGGAAGTCACTCGAAAAATCGACGTTTTGGGAGAAGGGAAACGAAAGTTGTCCAGAGATGGCGCAGGATGAGGTTATTTGACTAACTATTCTGACTAGACTCTTTTTGTCATAACCGCCCATAATAAATAGCAAACAGCGAAGGAAAGGGAGAGTGCCATGCGATCTGTCCGTCACTATGCGCTATGTGCCTTGCTTGTCTGTGGAACGATATTGCCGATACCTTTCCTTTCACATCGTGCTCATGCAGAGGAAACGCAAGACTGGATCGATCCTGAACGCTTGTACGGCCATGTCGAGCAATTGGCGAGAACAGCCCGTCCACCTGCTACTGAAACGGAATTTGCAGCAGCTGTCTATGTGGAAAATACACTGCGATCTTACGGGTACAAGACCAAGCTCGATCCTTTTTCTTATTATACGTACCGAAAGCCTACTTCTCTATCACTGACGATGGAAGAATGGCCTGGTCAAAAATGGACAGT
This sequence comes from Brevibacillus brevis, assembly GCF_900637055.1. Taxonomy (NCBI): domain Bacteria; kingdom Bacillati; phylum Bacillota; class Bacilli; order Caryophanales; family Paenibacillaceae; genus Brevibacillus; species Brevibacillus brevis. The sequence goes on along the minus strand of NZ_LR134338.1, from coordinate 3,766,590 downwards.
AAGTAGTTTTGCTTTTGGGATCAATGGAACCGCGACAGCAGAAGTGGTGGATGCAGGCTTGGGAAGAGCGGTTGATTTTGCGAATGATGCATCTCGGGGGAAGATTGCCTTGGTCAAGCGAGGTGAGATTCCGTTCGGAGAAAAAGTACGCCAAGCAGCGGCTGCCGGAGCCGTTGCTCTTATCATCTGGAATGATCGGGAGGAAGGTTGGAATGCTTCACTGGGCGAACCTCTGGATATGGCGGTTCCTGTGATCGCTTTGTCCAAGGCGGATGGCACGAAGCTCCAAAAACGCATCATGGACAAGCGGCCTGTGAAGGGAACCGTAAAGGTAGAAGGAGCCGTAACCACTAAGCAAACCTCGTATAATATCGTGGCAAGCCGAAAGCCCAATCAAAACGATACCGGGCAGGTCGTCATGGTATCCGCTCACCATGATTCCGCTGGGTTATCTGTTGGGGCAAATCACAATGGCTCCGGTGTAGCGGCCTTACTTGAAATAGCGCGTGATATGGCTGACAAGTCGATTGATACGGAAGTGAGGTTCGTAAGCTTCGGTGCGGTTACTTCGGGAAGCAGAGGACCGATTGCTTATGTGAATGCCTTATCAGCTACAGAGCGACAAGCCATGATTGCAGCCTTCTATGTCGATGGGGTGGGGAGTCAAAAGGCAGAGCTTGTTGCAACCAATTCGCTGGGCAATGAAAATCTGCCAATCCAACTGCTGAGAGCAGCGGGGGTGTCTCCTTCCGACAAGGATAGGACGCGCGAACGAAACGGTGCAGCAGGTTATTTGGCCGCCGCAGGCATTCCTACGGCACTTGTGACGAGTGCAGGGACTGGACAAGCAACAGATGATTCCCTGTCCCAAATTGATCGGAAACAAATCGCAACGGCGACAAAGGCGGTTCTTTCAGCAATCCACAAAATTACGGAACAAACAACGCCAGCTTATCCGCTGGGTTCTCCAATTGGGGGACAGCTAAGAGCGGAAAGTGAGGCTTTGCAGTAAACGTCTCCTTCGGGGGACGTTTTTTATTTGTGGTAATGCAAAAAAAGTGGTCAAGATTCTGTCTTGACCACAGGAGCTACGAGTAGACAATCAGGTCAATTCTGATGTTTCCAAACGTACCAGCCAATTAAGAACATGCCGCAATAGGTCGCTGCACTGGCGATTACAGACATACTCCAAGGAACAACGAGTGTGAGGAGAGAGAATACAAAAACGGTAAGCAGCATGACGATGATCAATGGCAGCATTTGCAGGTGTTGACGTGTTGCAATTGGATGTGTCAACGAGTAGAGTAGGGCTGCCAGAATGACTCCGCCATGCAAGAGTGAAAGGATAGCGAGTAGCCAATCGCCACCCGTCATCAGTTGAACCAAAATTTGTTTGAAAGGCAGTACAGAGGAGTGGGCATCATGCCAGTGGGCAAGAAGAATAGCTTGACCTAACACCGTGAACAAAAGGAAGATTCCAGCTCCGATGATAGCCCCTATCTGAACTGTTCGCTCATGGGCCGCACGTACTGCCAAAGGTAGAGTCGTGGCCAAGCTAATAAGAAAATGCAAGGCAAGGAAAAATACGGCGTGAATCAGCCAGTTCACATTCATTTGATAACCCAAGCTCGGTAATGGCACATGGGATTGTGCGCTGAAAATCAATCCGAATAATAAGAAACCGATGGATAGAGATATGGCTGTTGCAGTGACAATCCACCTCCAACGATTTATGATAAAGAAGATGGCTGCAATGGTTAGAAGGATGAACCATAGAGGAGAGAGCTCCTCCAGTAGGAAATCTGCCTGTTGCCCAAGCATGACCCCTGTATAGCCCAACAGCAGAATGTGGGTGATAACAGATAGGCTAGAAGCGAACGCTTCGCCACACAATACGTAGTACAGCTCGTACAGGGAGCGAATTTGCTTCCGATGGCAAAAGGTCAACAGCTGGACGCCGAACCATCCGAGACCAAGAGCCGCAAGTGCAATGCCTATTGTCCCCCAGGAACCGAAATAAGTAAAAAAGCGTAACCACTCATATCCACCCAAGTAGAATCCACCTAACGCAGACCCTGCAAAAAGCACGGCGATATGCCAAGCGACTTTGTCCATAGGCATCATCCTCACTTGCAACTTGGTACAAGTGTATGAGACAAACACGTCAGTTCAGAACAGATGATATTAAATAAACATAAATGTTTACAAAATATACTTAATGGAATATAATGATGAACATACCAGTATTTAGATTATCGATGGGGTGAAACCATGAAAATTGTAGGAATAGCCGGAAGCATGAATGCCAACTCTACGACAAAACAAGCGATTCATATTGTACTTGAAGCCGCGAAGGCTGCAGGTGCCGATGTTGAAATGATTCATCTCGCGGACTGGAAGCTGCCGCTGTATGATGATCGTGATGATACCAGTACGTATCCTGAAATTGTCCATCGGTTTGTCAAAGCGATTTCTGAAGCAGATGGCCTTGTAATCGGTTCGCCTGAATACCATGGCACAATGACCGGTGCTTTGAAAAATGCCATTGACTTCTTAGAAGCGCGCATTTTGCGTGACAAGCAGGTTGCCATTATTGGCGTCGCTGGGGGAAGCATGGGTGCTACGAACACGGTCAACACGTTGCAGTTAATCATGCGCAACCTGCACGCATGGCCGTTGCCATCTAGCCCTTCCATCCCAAGTGCATACAATGCCTTTACACCTGAAGGCAAGCTGAAGGATGAGCGCTTGCATGCGCGCATGGAGCAATTGGGTCAACAACTCGTACAATATGTCCAAATGATGAACCCAACACCAGAAAAACAGCTACGATAGGTACTTTTCTCTTGCAAATGGTTCTCATTACACGGTATCATATTTCTACGTGCCTTTTTTGGCTAGATGAAATAACGGTTTGGAAATGAGGGGTTCACAATGCCGCCGACGCCGAGTATGGAAGACTATTTGGAACGCATTTACAACTTAATTGAAGAAAAGGGCTATGCTCGTGTCTCCGATATTGCTGAAGCGTTGGAAGTACATCCCTCTTCGGTCACGAAAATGGTTCAGAAGCTGGACAAAGACAAGTATCTCGTTTATGAAAAATACCGTGGACTTGTGTTGACGCCAAAAGGGAAGAAAATCGGAAAACGCTTAGTGGACCGTCACAGTCTTCTGGAAGAATTTATGCGGATCATTGGCTTGGATGAAGAGCATATTTATCAGGATGTGGAAGGAATCGAGCACCACCTGAGCTGGGAATCGATTACATGCCTGGAGTATCTGGTTCAGTACTTCGAGGCAGATCCAAAGCGTATAGAAGAGCTTCGTAACATTCGTTTGTTAGATGAGCAAAAAGAGGAATAGTCTATATCGTTATCGTATTATAGCGCAAGCCGACCAGGCTTGCGTTTTTCTTTGTGGTAACGGAAGAGCCGTCGTCTTATACATGGAGAATGGGGAGGAATTTTAGGGAGGGAAACAAGGTGAAAGCGGATGCAGTCTTTGAAGGTGGCGGCGTAAAAGGAATCGCTTTTATCGGTGCCTTGCGAGTCATGGAGGAGAATGGATACACATGGGAAAGACTCGCGGGTACCTCGGCTGGCTCCATTGTTGCAGCTTTGCTCGGCGCAGGCTATTCTAGCCATGAGTTGAAACCGATCTTTGAAGAGCTGGATTACCTTCACTTTCTCAAGCACTCGGGGTTGGGCAGGCTCCCTCTCATCGGGCCAATCTATGAACTAGTCGTGCGGGAAGGGATTTATCGAGCAGATCGAATCGAATTGTTCATAGAGGAGTTGTTACAGCGAAAAGGAGTGCGAACATTCGGAGATCTTCCTCCTGGTAAGCTGAAAGTTGTCGCATCTGATGTCACTGACGGAAAAATGCTTATACTTCCCGACGATTTGCCACGATATGGTGTAGAACCCGATCATTTTCCTGTGGCACGAGCGGTTCGCATGTCTTCGTCTATCCCGTTCTTTTTTCAGCCTGCAAAGCTGCAAAGTGCTGGACATGTCCACTATATTGTCGATGGCGCATTATTGAGTAACTATCCCGTGTGGTTATTTGATGTACCCGGGACTCCGCGGTGGCCGACGATTGGTTTTCGTCTGAGTGATGATCAGGACAAGAGAGAAGCGACTAGCATCAAAGGTCTTTTTTCCTTCTCTCGGGGATTGCTGGCGACCATGCTCGATGCTCATGACCGCCTGTATGTGGAAAAGGCAAAAGCCGTTCGGACGATTTTCATCCATACATTAGGGGTGAGAACCACCCAATTTCAGCTGTCTAAAGAAATGAGGCAACAATTGTTTGAGTCAGGGGAGGCAGCGGCTCACAAATTTTTGGCGCAATGGGATTTTGAAGATTACGTCAAAGTGTTTCGCAATAGCTCTCCGAAAATGCTGGTCTAATAAAAAAACAGGTCGCCGATTCAGGCAACCTGTTCTTGTTTTTAGTGGGAGATATTATTTTGCGATTTTTCGTCTTGTTTCTCTTTTTGCTTCCCTTTGCTGCCTTCGATCACACGAAATGGATGATCTTTTCTCGGGGTAGTCGACTGCTTCTTCACAGCTTGCCGAGCAATGGAGGGCTTTGGCTTCACCTTGACCTTTGGCTGTCTAGGTTTGCCAGAGCCTGCGCCTTGTGAAAAGAAGGAGCCGGTTTGTAAATAGTTGCGCACGACCAAGAAAAGTACAACGGATAATCCCAAGATGACAATCGTGCTGACAGGATCATTGATGAGTGTTATCAAAAATCCGTAAATCGCCAGTACGATCACTATCAGAATCACTGGTGGAATGCGGCGTAACATAGGGCTTCACCTCTATGGGAATAAAAATGCCTCACGTTATCCGGTCGTAACCATTCTTTCCTGCACGTGCTTCTGATCAAGCTCCCGCATCTTTTGGAATGAAGCGATGGCTACCTCGACTTGGCTGTCATCTGGTTCACGAGTCGTGATCTTTTGCAACCACAATCCTGGATAACCAAGGTAACGTAGGACTGGTACATCACGGAGCTTGTTTGTCCACTGCAAAACCTCGTAAGAGACGCCGATTACCAGTGGCAAAAGAACAATGCGTTGTACGACCCTCTCCGTCAGGGAGTCATAACTGAACAGTGAGTAAATCACTACACCGACGAACACTGAGAAAATGAGAAAACTACTGCCGCAACGATAATGCAGAGCGGAAAATTTTTGTACATTGGCTACTGTTAATTCTACCCCGGATTCGAATGCGTTAATCACTTTATGCTCGGCTCCATGGTATTGAAAAAGCCTTTTAATCAACGGAGCTTGTGCAATTGCTGTAATGTAGCCGAGGAGGAGCAAGATTTTAAATCCGCCTTCAGCCAACGTTTGAGGAACGCCATCCGGTACCCATTTTCCGAGTAAAAAGTCGGCCAGGAAAACGGGAACGAGTGTAAATACGAATTTGCCGAACAGGAAAGAAAGTACCCCGACGACAGCAACACCTAAAATCATGGTGAGCTTCGATGGGCTTTCAGAAACTTCTTCTCCAGACTCCATACTGTATTGTTCAGAGGCGAAGTTGAGATGTTTGGCCCCATTGGCGCTGGCTTCGACCAAACCAACAATCCCACGCACAAACGGAATCTTTTTCAGCGTAGTAATCCATTTATATTCCGATCGTGGGGATTCAAAATACTCAATTTCATGATTTTTTTTGCGAACAGCCGTAACAGTCATGGTTTTGCCACCGAACATAACTCCTTCGATGACGGCCTGACCGCCGTAGCTAGGTACGTTTTGTTGCGCCAATACAATCACCATCCTTACCACTATATTAACGGAAATGGCGACTTGAAGCTACAAGGAGTTCGCACTTTTCCAACAAATGTAAAGTAAAAGTGAAAAGCTTAGAGGAAGAGCATACTAGAGAACAGAGGTGATGGAAATGGAAAGAAGCAAAACAGGACGAAAGCACAAGCAAGAACGCGTATCCCATACGGAAGAAGGCAGGCAAGGGAGTAAAAGAATCTCCACTTCGAAGATTTTGGAGGTCGCATTCTGGGGAACGATCATTTGGGGGCTCGTTCGTTTGATGGCTCACTTTTTGAACATGACCCCGTACGGAGTCGGATCGTTTGCACGTCCTTTTATCAGCATCGAGGATGAAAATACGTTTACGAGCGTGTGCCTTGGTGCTATCGTGCTGTTCGTTGAAACAGCCGTTGCCTCATTTGTGTTCAGCTTGCTTTTTAGCCGGATCCGTGCGTGGTGGCTGGGACTCGTCTACGGGGCAGTCATGTTAGTGATAGCGGGCTTTTTCTTTCATATCGCAAATTGGGAGGTCGCCACTTTAAGTACGGAAGCCGCTTGGTATTTGACGTTTGGCTTGTTCATTGGAATGACAATCATACTCGAGCAGTCAGACGAGAATCATGCATGGAATGAGTCCACAAGGTAGGAGGATTTCTCCATTCCTTGTCAAAATGGATGTAACAATGTTCGTAATGTTGCATAGATGAATGCCTACTATGGAACCAGGGGCGCTTGTGGTAAAATGTTTCATTAGTAAGAAAACTACTATCGATGCCTCTTCAAAGCGGAGCGACCGCGTTTTTGCGGTTAGTTTCATGCGCTCCAGAATTCATAAGCATGTCGCTTATAAATTCTTACACGGAAAAAAACTTTTATAGGGAGAGGGATGGTCGATGACTTCCGTCTTGGTACTGAACGGGCCCAACCTGAATTTATTGGGGACAAGGGAGCCGGATGTTTACGGAAGGGAAACGCTGGAGGATGTGGTGACAATCCTGAAGGGTGTCATGGATGAGTTGGGTGGAAAGCTTGAGCATCTCCAATCGAATCACGAAGGTGTCCTCATCGACGCGATTCATCAGGCGAGAGGTGTCCATGACGGCATCTTGATCAATCCAGGGGCATTCACCCATTACAGCTATGCGATCCGAGACGCATTGGCCAGTGTAGCTCTGCCAACGATTGAAGTACATATCTCCAATATTCATGCACGGGAACCATTTCGCCATCACTCGGTCATCGCTCCTATCGCGATTGGACAAGTTGTCGGATTGGGAATCGATGGATATGAATGGGCACTAAGAGCGCTCGTCCGTAAAATCGGAAAAAAATAATAGCTTTCGAAAAGGGGAAAAGGCTGTCATGAAACAACGTCTGCATAAATTGCGCGAGGCACTGACACAAGTTGGAGCAGAGGCGTTTATTACCGAAAAAACAGAGAATCGCTTCTACCTGAGTGGTTTCACAGGTTCAACGGGATGGGTAATTGTCACCGAAACAGAGGCGTTTCTCGTCACAGACTTTCGCTATGTGGAACAAGGGCAAGAACAGGCACCAGATTTTACGGTGGTAAACAACGAGAGAAAAGCTGTCGAAGCGATTGCAAAGCTCCTGCAAGAAAAAGGGATCAAGCGCTTGGCATTTGAGAGCAGCGTGTCCTTTAGCACCTATCAGGATTGGAACAAAGGATTTGACGGAGTGGAGCTGGTACCAACAAGCGGTCTGCTTGAAAAAATCCGCATGTTTAAAGACGAATCTGAGATGGTCATTATTCGTGAAGCGGTTCGGATCGCAGAAGCGGCTTTTACGCATATTCAAGGTTACATCAAGCCAGGTGTGCGTGAATCCGATGTTGCTTTGGAATTGGAATACTTCATGCGCAAACAAGGAGCGACAGGCTCTGCTTTTGATATGATCGTAGCGTCAGGTGTGCGCGGCGCTCTGCCACACGGACGAGCTTCCGAGAAAGTGATTCAGGCAGGGGAAATGGTTACGCTCGACTTTGGTGCTGCTTATCAGGGCTACCATTCCGACATCACACGCACGTTGTCTGTGGGAGAGCCAGACCCGAAAATGCGTGAAATCTACGAAATCGTTCTGCGTGCGCAGTTGGCAGGTTTAGAAGCACTGAAGCCAGGTGTATCCGCAAAAGACGCTGACGCAGCAACGCGAGATATCATCACAGCAGCAGGCTATGGTGACGCATATGGACACAGTGCAGGTCATGGCCTCGGACTGGAAGTTCACGAGCTGCCGGGGCTGTCGACTGTCAGCACCTTCGTATTGGAGCCAGGTATGCTCGTGACAATGGAGCCAGGCATTTATGTAACAGGACTTGGTGGCGTTCGGATCGAAGACGATGTGTGGATTACAGCTGATGGTCATGAGAACCTGAACAGGTCCACGAAAGAGTTGCTCATTTTGCCTGTGTAATTTATACTTATTCTGTTATTGATTGATTTGGGAGGACTACCATGATCTCTGTAAACGATTTTCGTACCGGTTTGACAATCGAAGTGGATGGCAATATTTATACCGTGCTAGAATTCCAACACGTAAAACCAGGTAAAGGTGCGGCTTTCGTTCGCTCCAAACTGCGCAACCTGCGCAACGGCAACACGACGGAAATGACTTTCCGTGGCGGTGAAAAAGTTAACCCTGCCCGCATCGAATCCAGCACCATGCAATATCTGTATGCGAGCGGAGACGAGTACACTTTCATGAATACCGAGACATACGAGCAAATGACGTTCACTCGCAACCAAATCGAGCGTGAACTGCGTTTCCTCAAGGAAAACATGAACGTGCAAATCATGCAGTACAACGGAGAAACAATCGGTATTCAATTGCCGAATACGGTTGAACTCGTTGTAACCGAATGTGAGCCAGGTGTAAAAGGTGACACTGCTTCCAACGTAACAAAGAAAGCAACCTTGGAAACTGGTTTCGTAGTAAACGTTCCTCTCTTCGTAGAAGAAGGAGAGCGTCTGATCATTGATACTCGTACGGAAGCATACGTTTCCCGCGCGTAAAAGTACGGATTGCAAGAAAAAGCTGTGCCCATATGGGTGCAGCTTTTTTTATTTGCTTCTCCTTTATTGATGCAGTATTGTAAAAATTATGCAGTTCCACTAAAGTAAATGGAACGGAGAAATAGTAGGGTGGAGGGGTACTGCATTGAGAACGGAACAAGAAATGATGGGCATGCTGATCGATTTCGCCAGGAGGGATGATCGAATCCGCTTGGTAACCTTGGAAGGGTCACGCACGAACAAAAATATACTCGCTGATCCATTCCAAGATTATGATATTTCGTATTTTGTGACAGAAATGGATTCTTTCAAGGAAAATGATCAATGGCTCGATGTTTTTGGGAATCGAATCATGATGCAAAAACCGGAAGATATGGAGCTTTTTCCGTCCGAGTTAGGGAATTGGTTTTCCTATCTCATGCTATTTGAGGATGGAAATAAAGTAGATCTGACGTTGATTCCGATAGACGAGACAGAGCAGTATTTTGCCGATAGCGACGGCCTGGTTGAGGTTTTACTGGATAAGGACGAGCTTGTCAAACACGAGGTGATCGCTTCCGATCATCAATATTGGATCAAAAAGCCAACTGCTAGAGAGTTTGATGACTGCTGCAATGAATTTTGGATGGTTTCTACTTACGTTGTCAAAGGTCTGGCGAGAAAAGAAATCCTGTTTGCGATTGACCATCTCAACGAAATCGCCCGACCGAATCTATTGCGAATGATGGCTTGGCAAATCGGATGTGAGAAAGGGTTTACCTTTAGTGTCGGGAAAAATTACAAATTTATCGAACACCATCTTCCAAAAGAAGATTGGGAAGCGCTACTGTCCACTTATCGCGAAAGTGGCTACGCAGACATGTGGGAAGCGTTATTCACTTGCTATGAGCTATTTCGAAAGTACGCCAAAGCGGTGGCAGAAAGCCTCGGATATCCGTATCCAGATTACGATGAAGCCATTACCGGGTATGCGGAAAATATCTACCATTCATGGAAATGATGGACGCCATTCGACCGCCTTATCAAGGGCGGTTTTCTTATGCTGTCGATTACTCGACTAACAAAGCTGGCGAGAAGAAAAAGCACAGGGCTCGCAGGCCTTGACAACGCCTACCCAGTCGGAACTTCAAAAAGGGCCACGCTTGTCGAACACTTCTTCCTTGAGAAACTTCCGCCCGTAGGGTGGCTTTGGCTCGACGGTCCCCTTTTTTAAGTGGAGACGGACAGTGAATCCCCCTTGCGGGCGTGTCAGAGTCGAAGAGACCTGTGCTTTTTCTTCTCCTCCACTATGTTAACTCAAACTTTTTTAAAAAATGTAATCATTTTTGGAAAGAAAATACAAAACAATCCGTTAATCCATATGAACCTGCCAAAACGAACGCTGCGCAGCGAACTTTTTTGAAATGGGAGGATTTCCTTTGCAGGATGATTGGTTGCTCATACAACAGGTACAAACAGGGCATCGGGATGCCTACGCGCACCTGGTCGACAAGTACAAAGATCGATTATACAGCTATCTTTATCGAATGACGGGGCAGCAACAGGATGCCCAAGACCTGACACAAGAGGCATTCATTAAAGCGTACTGTCAATTGGATAAGTATAAGCCGACCGATGCTTTTTTGGCCTGGCTGTATCGGATTGCGTCCAACTTGTGTATAGACGCGTGGCGCAAGAATAAGCACTACGCCAAAACACCTTTGGAAGAGACAAGGCTGATAGAATCCGATACACCCGAAAAAGCTTATTTGGAAAAAGAAAAGCAAGATACCTTGCAGCAGCAAATCATGGCGTTGGGTGAAGAATACCGCGTTGTGTTTTTGCTGAAATACTTGGAACAGATGAGCTACAAAGAGATTAGCGAAATTTTGCATGTTCCGGTCACAACTGTACAAATGCGTATCCATCACGCCAAGAAAAAGCTCCGGGCTAGTATCGCGCAAGAAATGTCAGGAGGTGCTGCTATCTATGAATTGCTCCAAAACTGAAGAGTTGCGCAAGTATTTGGCTGATGAGCTATCAGCAGGTGAATCTAGACTGCTGGAACGACATGTCGAAGACTGCCTGCTCTGTCAGCGGCAGATGATGGAGGAAGAGGATAGCGGCGAGGAGTTTCCGAGCCTGCACGTTCCAAGCGCGTTGCCCACAGATTTTACTGCCCAGGTGATGACGGCATTAGAGCAAGTGAAATTGCCGAAGCCAAAACCAAACTGGAAAAAAAGGAGTGTAAACATTTTGAAGAAAACTGCATTAGCCGTAGCGAGTGTCACGGCAATCATTACGTTTGGGTCCATGGTATCTCCAACTTTTGCGAGCTACGTAAACAGTGTCATACAATCCATACAAGGCATCGACCAAGGAATGAAGCAGGCAGCAGAGAAGGGTTATGTCCAGGAAATCAATAAAAAGGTGACGGATCAAGGGATTACACTGGTTGTCAAAGAAGTGGTTGCAGACCCAGCGCGGATGGCGATTATCGCCAATATCGTGGATCAAAATGGCAAGCGTATCCCGTTTGATCCGGAAAAAGACGCATTTTCGCTTACTTACAAAACCAAGTCAGGTGAAGACCTAAATCCTGGGGGTGGGGGCTATTCCTACGGTCAAGAAGGAGAATATCTTGTCGTCAGCCATGATATTTTCCGATTCTTGAAAGATAGCAAGTCATTACCAGATGAGATGATCGTCGGTGTCGAAGCAAGCATGTTGAATGGGAAAGAAGGTAGCTGGAAGGTAGAGTTTCCGGTTGATATGAAAAAGGCAAGGGCAGTGGCGAACTATACAGAGATCGGACAAAAATACACGACAAATGGTATTGAGATCGTTCTGCAAAACATGATGACGGTACCGAGCACGAGTATGATGGAAATGGAAATTAACTGGACAAAAGAAAGAGAAGAACAAATCCAAAAATGGAAAGAGCAAAACGGCTGGATTGTAAAAGAGCCAAAAACAGGTGTATTCACAGAAGCGGAGAGAATGGAGAGGTATTTTATCGACATGGGAGTCGCGTTCCAAATATTCGATGAAAAAGGGAACGTGGTAGCAGGATGGGACGATGCGTTGCATGAAGAACTTAACCAAATTCGAAAGAACAACGTAAAGCACTCGTACCGCGGAAAAGTGCATGATGACGGTAAAGGAGTTACGAAATGGAATGGGATAACTCCACTAATAAAGGATCAATCGTACAAATTAAAAATGCACTCCCTGTACCTGTATGAGCCATCGAAATTTAAGGCAACCATCCCGGTGGATACCTTGTTAAAGGATAAAGTGACCGTGACGGACAGTGACAGCACCTATACCTTGACAGGCTTTACCTTAAAAACAACGGAGGAAGAAGAAATAATCGGGAATGAGACCTATTTTGGAAAGGGTGCACTGATCTCGTTCTCGGCCATTCTTCCAGAAGGGATTGTTGACACGAGCGAATGGTCAGCACAGGATGAGTCTAAACAAAAATACAATGTCTCCCGCAACGGAACTTATAAGCGAGGTAAGGATGGGCGCGTGCACGTAGAAGGAACATTCTTCATCCGCGACCTTGAAAAACAGCCGAAAGAATTAAAGCTGTCACACGCTATCCAACAGCGCCAATACCAAGACCTCAACTGGGAAGTTCCATTTGAGACGTCCAATAACGCCAAACGCTAAAACAGCAAAGACAAATCCCCCTCCTGCATGTAACAGAGGGGGATTTCGTTTTTTATTTGCTACCAAACCATTCCCACAGCTTCAACACAAACGCTGTAATGCCAGCAGCCATCAAAGGACCAACGGGAATCCCGCGAAAAAACACAATCCCAATAATCGAGCCAATGACGAGTCCGACAATCATATGTGGCTCAGAGCGCAGCAAATCGAGTCCTTTTCCATTCATCCAGGTGGCAATGGCGCCACCAGCCAGTGCGGTTAAGCCGACGACCGTAGTGAAAAGAGGCGTGACGTCTTTCCATGATATTTTCTCGCTGGCGAATGGAACCAGTACGGAAATGGTCAAAAAGAGCAGGCCGAGCTCCAAACCGCGACGTTCTACCGTTGGGAAAAAACGCTCCAGTGCCGTTAACTTTAACACCAACAATATGCTCGCGGCAGTGGCAATAATAGGCGAGCGCCCAATAAGACCGATAACGATCAGGATGACGAGCATCACTTCTCCAGACATCATTGGCATCATAACCCCTGTCCCTGTTCTCTTTTTACATTATGAGACAAGGTGTGGGAGTATGCGTTTCTCCTTGATATAAGGAACGATTTGATACTGATCCACTTGAGCGCAGTAACGTATATCGCTTGCGAGATGATGCTGGATCAGCCTTTTTCCTGTTGTTGTGTGGGGTAGCAGTTCGTTCAGCTTTCCTGCGTAGTAAAGGTAGCTCGCTTTTAGAACTTCACCCAGATCACAAATTTGGATGGTCGGTAACGATTGTTGTGCCTGCGCGATCATCAAGCCGGCAGCCAGACCGTCCTCCAGAGCGAATTCCGACCGGGTACCTGCACAGTACAGTGTAATATCGAGATGAAACGAAAGAGCGTGCCGCACGCATGCAGTGGCATTCAAGAAGCAGCCAATCAAGAGAGCAGAGGCACGTTCTGCTTTTTGGATCGCGCGAGTCCCGTTCGTCGTGGTGAGAATAAGCTGGCTCCCCGTTTTCCCCAGAGAAGCGATTTCGGTTGGCGAGTTGTTGCAGTCGAATTCGGGGATTTTCTTACAGTGGCGCTCACCCGCCAAAATACAGTCGTTGGCGCGCAGGGAGTTCGCTTGCCCAATGGTTTCGACCGGGATGACGCTACGAAAACCATTGCCTAATGCGGTGACAATCGTACTGGAGGCACGAAGCACATCAATGACGATGACAACATGATTGTTGATCTGTTCAAAACGAATTTCTTCCACGGTCGGCACCACTTCTATTCGCACGGAAAACACCTCCCACTATCTATGATCAGGGCTGTATCGCCGCGCAATCCTCGCCGTAGCGTCTCTACAGAGAATACATCCGTATAGGCTATATTTCCGAGATTAACGTCGCTGCCAATGGCTTTGATGAAGCAAACCTGTTGATCTTTTTGTGGGGCTTCCCAGATCAGTCGGGAGGCTTTTTCCTTGGCGGCATTGACGATGTCTCGGACAAAGGAATCGTCAATCTTGCCGTCACCGTCGCATACGCCGACAGTACCACTCTCTCTCGCTTCCACAATAACGTGACTGGCACCATTGTGCAGGTCAAAGCTAAGCGTCTCCAGCAATTCCTCTCGACATGCGCGATAGTCGGCCGCTTTTTTCCCGACCTCAGTGTAGACCACCAGATCATTGTCTAACGCGTAATTAATGGCTTCCTGACGCTGTGCGAAGGATAAAGGGAACGTTCCATCGGATATTTCTACCGCAGTAAAACCGAGCGAGCGAATCAGCTTCATATAATCTGCAATCGTATTGTGACGAATAGCGATTTCAAAAAAAGTTCCTCCTGGCATGATGTGTACGCCATGTTGTTTTGCGAGGGTCAGTTTTTGGTTGAGTATTTCGAGGGGATACAGAGCGATGGTGCCAAAACCGAGTTTGTATAGATCGATATAGGGAGCAGCCAACGCTAACAAGTCGGAATAAGCGGTAAGTCCAAGGCCTTTGTCAATGACCATGGTTAAGCCCTTCACACGGGGCTTCTCTCGTATTTGCCCGGACGGGTTTGCCCAGCTGTCAGGCAAAAACGATTGATCACACTCTATCATCGGCAAGTTCCTCATTTCTTCTAGGCGTATGGTTCAGTGTATGCCCAGTGGAGGAGAGGAGTGAGGGCAAAAGCCTATAGAGGTGATGGAAAAAGTGCTGAAATGATGTGGTACAGGCATAGAGTGAAAGGAGGGGAGGACGAGACGGTATGTTGGAAAAAGCAATTATGGGTATGGCGGCACTTAGGGTCTTCTCAGGCAGTATCGAGATCATTGCAGCTTTGCTCATTTTGAAAGTGAACCAGGTCGAAAAAGCTCTGCTCATTAATTCAGGTCTTGCAATCGTCGGGCCAATCATCTTGATCACCACTACGACAATCGGTTTATTAGGCATGTCGGATCGGGTTAGCTTTGCCAAAATTGCTTGGATTTTGGTGGGGATCTCCTGCATCTTGATTGGCGTCCGCAAATGATTATCCATTTCCTTCCATTTGTAAATGTCATCACGATGGGGAACGATATGTGGGAGAGATTGGATGGGAGGGAATGTGGATGCCAGAATCATTGGCGAATCGAATCGCATACTTGCAAGGGTTGGCAGATGGGTTGGAAGTGGGTGAGAAGAGCTCCGAAGGAAAAATGTTGGTAGAGATGATTGAGATTCTAAATGAGGTGCAGGGTCAGCTAAGAGAGCTTCATGCGCGAGTGGAAGAGGCAGAGGATTATGTAGAGGCCTTGGATGAAGACTTAGAGGACATTGAGCTCTACCTTTTTGAAGATGATGATGACTTGTACGAAACGGTTGTCGATTGTGAGGACGAGGACGATGAAGACGAGTACGCGACTTTCTACGATTTGGATGATGATGAAGACGCACAAATGTTTGAAGGACAAGTAGATCCCCATCTCGATACGACCTACGAGTTCGCATGCCCTAGCTGCCAAAAAGAAATCTATCTGTATGAGGGCAAAGATGAGGAAGGTTTTAGACACTATGTAATAGAGCCGGTGGATCACAAGAAAACGGATAATCGATGATCCCAACAGGAAAAGCTTGCACTCGCGTTCTAGCACGAGAGCAAGCTATTTTTTTTGCATAAATCTCGTCCATCTCTGCATAGGATGGAGGTAAGTCAAAGTGGACAAAGACAGAATGCTGCAAAAGGAGGGTACCTGATGAATGAGATCTTGGCGATTTTGCCAGCAACTTTACGCACGATTTTGACGGCCCTTCCTATCGCGGTAAGAGAGAATTTGGAAGAGATTCGGCTTCGGCAAAACCAGCCGCTAGAAGTCCGGTTTGGCCAACAATCTAGCTATGTGACACTGTCGGGGCAAATCACCTCGATACCCGCGCAAGGATGGCTGTTTTCAGCAGAAGAGGCTGCAAGGCTCTTAAATCAGGTTAGCCAGCATTCTCTCTATGCCTTGGAAGAAGAGTTGAAAAGGGGTTACATCACGGTGGTTGGCGGTCATCGCATTGGCATTGCTGGGAAAGTGGTGCTGGACAAAGGAGAAGTGAAGGGAATCAGAGATGTGACCAGCTTCAACATCCGGATTGCCCGCGAGAAAAAAGGCGCGGCCAGGAAGGTCATGCCGTATTTGTTTGAGGATGGCAAATTGCTGAACACGCTGCTCATCTCCCCACCCCAGTGCGGGAAGACAACCTTGCTACGTGATATGGCACGAACCATCAGCTACGGGAGCGAGTGGTCTTCAAGTCGCAAGGTAGGAATTGTGGACGAGCGTTCTGAGCTGGCGGGATGCTTGCAAGGAGTTCCTCAACGCGACGTCGGTCCACGAACGGATGTGCTTGATGCTTGCCCAAAAGCTGCAGGGATGATGATGCTGATTCGTTCCATGTCTCCTGATGTTCTGATTGTGGACGAGGTGGGGAGAGCGGAGGATGGCGACGCAGTCTGGGAAGCGATTCATGCAGGCGTAGCCGTCATTTGCTCGGCTCATGGAGCGAGCGTCAAGGAAGTAGCCGAACGCCCCATGCTGGGCAAGCTGATTCGCTATGGAGCCTTTTCCCGCTATATCGTACTCAGCCGTGCAAAAGGTGTCGGAACAATCCAGGCCATCTATGATCAAAGCATGAACCTGGTGGAAAGGGAGAAGGTTGCATGGTCAAGCTGATGGGAGCCGTACTCATCCTGTTTTCGGCGTCGATGGTTGGTTGGCAGATCGGCAAATATTACGCGAATCGTCCCGTTCAGCTTCGGGCTCTGCTCGTTGCTCTGCAAATGCTCGAAACGGAAATCGTGTTCGGGATGACCCCATTACAGCGGGCGTTTGTGAAGGTCGGTCATCGCGTCTCCGAAGAGGTAGGGAAAGTATTTCTTCTGGCCGCTGAATTCCTGCAGACAGAAAAGGCGCATTCGGCTGAGGAAGCCTTGCAACAAGCAATGAATAGACTCTGGACTCAAACCGCCTTGCGCAGACAAGAACGAGAGGTGCTTGAGAGTCTAGGTCAGGTACTCGGATCATCCGATCGGGAAGACCAGCAAAAGCATTTGCGCCTAGCTGTCACCCACCTGCGAGGGCTGGAAGAGGAGGCTCGGGCAGAACAGGAAAAGTACGAAAAAATGTACAAGAGTTTGGGCTTTTTAGGTGGACTCTTGGTCGTCATCCTGATGTTCTAAAGGCGAGGTGTTCACAGTGGATTTTGATTTGACACCTGTTTTCCAGATAGGAGCAGTAGGGTTCATTACAGCCATCCTGCATACGGTCCTGAAGCAGGCGGGCAAGGAAGATATAGCGCATTGGGCAACTCTGGTCGGATTCATCATTGTCCTGTACATGGTGTCCCATTACATCGGTGACTTGTTCTCCGAGGTAAAACGCGTCTTCCTGTTCAACTGAGGAGGGGCTCCAGATGGAGATTGTACAAATTGTCGGACTAGGACTGGTGGCTACGATTCTCGCGCTAGTCATTAAGGAACAGAAGCCGATGTTCGCCTTTTTGCTGGCGATCGCGAGCGGAGTCATCATCTTTTACTTTCTCGTCGGAAAAATAGCAGATGTCATTCGGATTTTGGAAAGATTGGCGGTTCAAGCAGATCTGAACCTTGTGTTTCTGGAAACGATTCTAAAAATCATCGGAATTGCCTACATCGCTGAATTCGGTGCACAGATGACCCGAGATGCTGGACAAGGTGCGATTGCTTCGAAAATCGAGCTCGCTGGAAAAGTCCTCATACTGGTTATGGCTGTACCGATCATCCAAATCATTATCGAAACAGTGATCGACTTGTTGCCGGCATAAGGGAGGTGGGATGTCCATGGCACACACTTGCAAGCTGATTCTGTTCTGGTTCCTGCTCCTTGTCTTGTTTCCGGTATCTGTGTCTGCTGCTGTGACACCCGCTGTTGCACCTGCAGCCGGACCGATCAATCAAATCGTGCAACAACAGGTCGATCACTTGCAGCTAGACCGAGTCGATCAGTATTGGCAACAGTTGCAGCGAGACTATAAAGGGTACTTGCCCGATTTGAAATCGGAAGGCTTTATCCAAATCCTCATGCAGGAAGGTGACTTCAGTATTTCAGGAGTCCTGCAAGGAATAGGAAAATTCATCTTTCATGAGATTTTGATGAATGGCAAGCTGCTCAGCTCCATCATTATCATTACGGTCTTTGCGATGATTCTCGAAACGATGCAGAACGCTTTTGAACGCAATGCGGTATCGACAGTGGCTTACTCGATTACTTATCTCGTCTTGATGGTACTTGCGATCAACAGCTTTCACGTCGCCATTACCTATGCCAAAGACGCAATCGCGAACATGTCTGATTTCATGCTGGCCATGATCCCGCTCGTTATCGCGCTGCTTGCTTCGGTAGGAAATCTGGCATCGGCCACAATGTTTCACCCGCTGATTATTTTCATGATCAACACCAGCGGCATGATAATCTCTTACGTCGTGTTCCCGCTTCTGTTTCTCTCAGCGATGCTCTCTATCGTCAGCCTGTTTTCAGAGAGGTACAAAGTCACTCAGTTAGCGACCTTGCTACGCAATATTGCAATGGGTGTCCTTGGGTCATTTCTGACGATCTTTCTCGCCATCATCTCCATACAAGGAGCGACTTCAGCCGTTGCGGACGGGGTCACTCTCCGAACAGCGAAATACATCACGGGCAATTTCATCCCGATAGTTGGTCGTGTGTTCTCCGATGCGGCAGATACCGTACTCAATGCCTCGCTACTGGTCAAAAATGCCGTTGGCTTGGCGGGAGTTTTGATCCTGATCATGCTATGCGCGTTTCCGGCTTTGAAGATACTGGTACTGGCACTCATCTATAATCTGTCATCTGCCGTACTCCAACCGCTTGGAAACAGCCCAATCATCAGTGCGTTAGGTACGATTGGGAAAAGTCTTATGTTCGTCTTCGCTGCCTTGGCGACGGTTGGCTTGATGTTCTTTCTGGCGATTACGATCATTATTGCAGCGGGCAACATCTCCATGATGGTTCGGTAGGTGATGAGATGACGTGGTTAACACTGTGGTTGAAAAAAATTATCCTGCTCGTCCTTTTGGCTGCCTTCCTCGATCTGATCCTGCCCAATACGACACTGCAACGCTACGTAAAAATGGTGATGGGCTTGATTCTTTTGCTGACGATTATTTCTCCTGTGTTTAGTCTGTTCAGCCTCTCGCAGGAAGATTTGGCCTTTCGTCTGGATCGCTACCAACAAGAGCTGAACAAGCCTGCTTCGGCAGAGTGGAAACGCATCACTGACAAGCTGCTCGGTCAACAAAACCAACAGATGACCGCTTACGTCCAGTCACAGGTAGCGTCCTCAGTAAAAGCCAGTGTCAAAGAGCAGTACGGCGTAACTGTCGAAGATGTCACGATTACCGTCAATCAGCAAAATCCGGAAAAGCCAACCCTTGAGCGAATCGAGATGGTAGTCGGTGACACGAACAAGGAAGAGCAAAAAGGGCAGAGCACGATTGAACCGATTAAACCTATCCAGCCTGTTGAGATTACGATTGGCGAACCAATTGAAATACAACCTGATCCCAAATCAGATATGGCAGCAACAGCTCATCATGACAATCCACTTTACGCGCAAATCACAAACGATGTCGCCAAAGAGTGGGGGCTTTCGAAGAGTCAGGTTGTCATCACGGACGAATCGAAAGAAAGAGAAAAACAGTAGCGGATACCGTTAGTGAAGTGAGGTGAAAACAATGAACCAATTATGGGAAAAGCTGAAAACGCTGTTCATGAAGCAACAAGGCGAGACGATGCAGGAAGAAAAGAAAATCGCAGTGGGGAGCAAGGGCAAAAACCAAAAACTAAAGCCGCTGCATTATTTCATCGTCATATTGGGAATTGGCGTAGCCATTATGATTTTGACGGATTTCCTCAGAGTGGAAAAAGATCAGCCACTCAGATTTGGAGATATAGGGAGTGAGGCGCCAGGTCCCCCTGGAGGCGATGCAACTTCCCAGGTGCTGGGGGGATCACCGACTACCGATGTCATTGCCGAATACGAAAACATTTACGAGACGCAGCTACGCGATATTCTCGCTTCTGTTGTCGGCGTAGGCGAAGTGGAGGTCATGGTCAATCTGGAATCAACACCAGAGCTCGTTGTGGAAAAAAACCGCAACATTCGTTCCTCAACCAATCAGGAAATGGACAAAGAAAAGGCAACCCGCAATCAAAATGACCAGTCACGAGATGAGCAGGTCGTCATCGTACAAGGTGGGAAGCAAGATGCACCCGTCATCGTGAAGACACTGAAGCCGCAAGTCCGCGGGGTCCTGGTAGTCGCTAAAGGGGCCGATAACATCCAGGTTAAAGCGTGGATCACTGAAGCCGTTCAAAAGGTTTTGGATGTTCCCGCTTATAAAATATCCATATTGCCCAAAAAAGGGTAGGAGGTAATGGCGAATGATTCTGCGAAAGCAAACGGTATGGTTGTTGACAATGCTTGCTGTCATGGTTGTGCTCTCCGGATATTACTTGGTGAAGGGGCCGCAAGAACAGGTCCCAACATCAGGACAAGAGCAAGCCGTCCAGAAACAAGAACAAATTTCCGGTGTGGTTGTTGAATCCAAGCAAGTAGATCACGCACCACAAGCAACTCCTGTCGATCAAGCTCCAAAGGAAACTCCGGTAGACGGTAAAAGTGGTACGCAGGAAGCCAAAACTCCTGCTGCGCCGGAAGCGAAACCAGCAGCAACGAACACGGTTGTCCCAGTTGCAGAAACGGCGAGTGAAATCTTCCAAGGATACAAAATGAAACGCGAAGCCATGCTGCAGCAACAAAAAGACGAACAGCTTGCGATCGTAAACAGCACGGATTCCTCTCCACAGGCAGTAGCAGAAGCGATGGCCAAGTTTGAAGAATTGTCCAATATGGAAAGTGCTACGATGACTGCAGAAGAAATGCTCAAGGCGAGTGGCTACCAGGATGCGGTAGTTACCGTCAAAAATGACAAGGCGACAGTCATTGTACAAAAAGATAAATTAAGCGCAAATGAAGTAGTAGAGATCATCGCAAGTGTGAAGCAACACTTGAATCTCCCAGCCACTAACATTATCGTTGAATACAAGTCTTCCTAAGAAACTAGGTTGTGCCCCCCGTTATAAGGGACAAGGGAAACGGGCATGATGGTAAGGATTTTCTCGCTTCTGTTGGAAAAGAAGCGGGGAAATCCTTTCTTGACGTGGTATAGGCAACAGGCTACCATGGATTTATGGTTTGCCAAAAGGATACATAATGGACTCCACGAACCTCTATTGAAAGAAAAGAAGGAGTGCTTGTTCGTAATGAAAATGCATGAAATCCGCGAAATCATTAAGTTAATTGATCAATCATCCATTCAAGAATTTAACTTGGAAACAGAAGGTGCCAAGGTGTCTCTGAAAAAATCCAATGGTACGGAAACGATTGTCGTCACGCAACCAGCGGTTCAAGCTCCTGTTGCAGCACCAGTAGCACATATCCCGGCTCAGCCAGTTGCCGCAGCAGCGCCAGTCGCAGCAGAAGCTCCGAAAGCAGCTGTACAAGCATCGGATGAAGCAAATCTCCACAAGATTGTATCTCCAATGGTAGGGACTTTCTATAGCGCACCAGAACCAGGCAAGCCGCCTTACGTACAAGCTGGTGACAAAGTAACTGCGAGCAAAGTCGTTTGCATCGTGGAAGCCATGAAACTCTTTAACGAAATCGAAGCAGAAGTAAGCGGCGAGATCGTGAAAGTGCTCGTAGAAGACGGCCAATTGGTTGAGTATGGCCAAGCATTGTTTTTGGTGAAGCCAGAATAAGGTGGGGGAGAGCGGAATGTTTCAAAAAGTATTGATTGCCAATCGCGGGGAGATTGCCGTGCGTATTATCCGGGCATGCCGCGAGTTGGGCATTCGTACGGTCGCCGTCTACTCCGAAGCGGATCGTGAAGCGCTTCATGTGAAGCTGGCCGACGAAGCCTACTGTATTGGTCCAAAGGCATCCAAGGAAAGCTATTTGAATATAGCAAACATCATGAGTGTAGCGACCAAGGTAGGGGCAGACGCCATCCATCCTGGTTATGGCTTCTTGGCGGAAAACGCCGACTTTGCCGAGATTTGTACCGCCTGCAACATTGCCTTTATCGGTCCAGACCCAGAAGCAATTGTGAAGATGGGGGACAAGTCCACAGCGAAGGATACGATGAAAACGGCAGGTGTACCTACTGTACCAGGTACGGAAGGCTTGATCGAAGATGTGGCTGACGCTGTAGTCACCGCAAACGAGATTGGCTATCCTGTCATGGTCAAAGCGACAGCGGGTGGCGGCGGACGCGGAATGCGCGTAGCCGTAGACGACGCAGATTTGGAAAAAGCAATCCGTCAGGCGCAAAACGAGGCAAAAACGGCTTTTGGCAATCCAGGGGTTTACTTGGAGAAGTTCGTGGAAGGCCCACGCCATGTGGAAATTCAAATCATGGCAGACAAGCATGGCAATGCCGTATACCTGGGTGAGCGCGACTGCTCCATCCAACGTCGTCACCAAAAGCTGATCGAGGAAGCGCCATCTCCAGCATTGAGTGAAGAGCTGCGCCGACAAATGGGTGAAGCTGCGGTTGCGGCGGCAAAGGCCGTTTCCTATCACGGTGCGGGCACTGTCGAGTTTTTGCTGGACAAACACGGACAATTCTACTTCATGGAAATGAATACACGTATTCAGGTAGAGCACCCTGTAACCGAGCTGGTGACTGGCTTTGACCTGATCAAGGAGCAGCTGACCGTAGCGGCAGGTCAACCATTGTCCTTTACGCAAGAGGATATCCAACTGGACGGCTGGGCTATTGAATGCCGCATTAATGCTGAGAATCCTGCGAAAAACTTTATGCCTTCGCCAGGTCGTATCACGGAATATTTGGCGCCAGGCGGCTTTGGTGTGCGCGTAGACAGTGCAGCGTATGCGGGATATTCCATTCCGCCCTACTACGACTCTATGATCGCCAAGCTGATTGTGTGGGGCAAGGATCGTAACGAAGCGATTGACCGTATGAAGCGTGCCTTGAGCGAATTCGTCATAGAGGGTATTACGACAACGATTCCATTCCATTTGAAGGTATTGGAGCACGAAGTATTTGTCAGCGGGAATTTCGATACGAAATTCTTGGAAACCTACGACTTGAACCTGGATGAAGAGTAAGTAGGGCTGATTTGTAAAAATACGGTGTGCTTGGTATAATGAATTACAAATTAAAGGGAGGTGCGAAGCATGGAAGAGTTTACTCCAGATTTAGATAGAACAGAGCTTGGTAAGGTCCAGATCGCTCCCGAAGTGTTGGAAGTGATCGCCGGCATGGCTGCGTCCGAAGTAGAAGGTGTGGCGCAAATGAGCGGCGGTTTCGTAGGAGAAATAGCTGAACGTTTAGGCCGTAAAAATATAGCACGTGGTGTGCGTGTAGAGGTTGGCTCCCGCGAAGCAGCGGTGGATGTTTCGATCATTGTTAAATACGGACATCGCATCCCGGAAGTCGCTCGAAATATTCAAGATAGTGTACGCAATGCGATTGAGAGCATGACAGGTCTTTCAGTAGTTGAAGTAAACGTACATATCGTTGATGTTGAGTTGAAAGCAGAAGAAAAAGCGCCGGCACCAGTACCGGTCGAAGAACACCAGCGCGTGCGCTAACAAGCAGCGGATGGATGCCCCCTACGAACAGGGGGCATTTTCCTCATTTGAAAACCTGATTTTGTTTAGGCTTTCCGCGTAAATTCATGGAGTTTTCTGGAGCGTGCCGTGTTTGTCTCCTTTTTCAAACATGGCTGAAAGGAGAGGTGCTTGTGAACTTGTTTGACCGCTTTATCTTGACGATTTACAGCTTTGCGCTCATTGTTTTGTCCTGCATCGCGATAGCAGCGACCAGCGGATTGATCCCGCAAGACTTTTTCCGTCCATACGTGGATCAGGTGCTGGCGGGTACGAACATCACCTATCTCATTGTCGCGATCATTTTCCTCGTAGTTAGCCTTCGCTTCTTTTTCAGTTCTTTCCGCTCTAACAAGCCTAAAGTAGAACGGGGAATCCGTCAGCGCAGTGATTTGGGTGAGGTCAACATTACGATTCAGACGATCCAGACCATTGCTGAGCGTGCAGCGCGCCGTGTTAAAGGAGTGCGCGATATGAAAACGACAGTCAAAGCACTCGAGAGCGGCAATATTATCACCCTGCGTGTTTCAGTAGATGGAGAGACGCCATTGCCTGAACTGACACAGAAGCTACAGGCTGACGTGAAGGAGCAAGTCGAAGGGATTGCTGGTGTTGTCATTTCTGAGGTAGCCATTGTCGTGACGGAAGTAGCTCAGCAGGAAAACTACGCGGCTCGTAAACGGGTGGAATAGAAGGTGAAGTAAATGGTGCGGGAGTTAATGTGGGAACACAAGGGGAAGCTAATGGGGGTTTTGGCCGGACTTTTTTTAGGCATCATCTACCTTCTCGTGGGATTTTGGGATACACTGGTTTTTGTTGTGTTTGTCGGGACCGGGTATTATATTGGTCGCAAGCTCGATCATAAAGAAGACTTGCGTGAAATTCTCGACAAGATTTTGCCAGGCAAGTTTCGGTGATAGAAGGAAAGTCCGAGCTCATTTTAATTAGTAGGTGAATGAATGGTATGAAACGAAGAACAGCACGAGAAAAAGTAGTCCAATGTCTTTTCCAAATCGATATGGCAGAGGTTCCGCTAACGGATGCGGTTGCCCTCGTCATGGAAGAATCCGAGGAAAATGCACAGTATTTGCGTTATCTCCTCGATGGTGTATTGAAGAACTTGACTGAGATTGATTCAGAAATCAAGAAGTATCTGCGTGGATGGCAATTGGAACGCATCGCCAATGTAGATCGAGCTATTCTTCGTCTGGCGTTTTACGAGATCATGTTCGAGCAAGACACTCCTGACAAAGTCGTGATGAACGAAGCGATTGAAATCGCGAAGCTCTTTAGCGACGAGCAGTCCCACCGATACATTAACGGTGTGTTGTCGAGCTTCTTGCAATCACGTGAAACCAAGCAGGCGTAACAGGTAGGAGATACAAGCATGAGTAAGGTAATGTTGGGAATCGACACGAGCAATTACCGGACATCACTGTGCTTGGCTGAGGAAGACGGCCGAATTGTCGCAGAAGCAAAACGCCTTCTGAAAGTAAAGGAGGGCAAGCGCGGACTGCAACAATCCGAAGCCGTCTTTCAGCATGTGATGAACCTGCCGGAATTAAGTGAAGAGATGAAGTGGAAGGATTACGAGATTGCAGCGATTTGCGTGAGCGAGAAGCCGCGTCCGCAAGACGGATCTTATATGCCTGTATTTAAGGTAGGCGAGGGCTTGGCGAAATCGTTGGCGACTTATTTGCGGGTTCCCCTGCACTTGACGACTCATCAAGAGGGACATATCGCGGCGGGGGAATATACCGCTGAGGTGCGTCCGACAGAGGATCGCTTTTTGGCTGTGCATTTGTCTGGCGGCACCAGCGAGTTGTTGTTGTGCGAGCGTCATACAGCCGGTTATGCCATTGAGAAAATCGGTGGGACGATCGATCTGCACGCAGGTCAACTGGTCGATCGGATTGGTGTGGCACTCGGACTGTCCTTTCCTGCCGGTCCCGCGTTGGAACAGTTAGCCAAGGACTCAACAGGCGGGTTTCGGATTTCTTCAGCGGTTGACGGGCTTTCCTTTAGTTTTTCTGGTCCAGAAGCATCGCTTTTGCGGGAAGTGGAGAAGGGTAGTACGAGCCCTGCTGAGATTGCGCGGGCGACAGAGCAATGCATTGCCAATACACTAGAGAAGTCATTGCGCCATGCAGTAGAGCAAGGCTACCCGAAGGACATCTTGATTGTTGGAGGAGTAGCTGCTAATTATTACATACGCGAGCGGCTGATCAAACGCCTGGAACACCCTGCTGTGAAGGCGAAGCTGTACTTCTGTGACCCCGTTTACTCCGGTGATAATGCCTATGGAGTCGCTATGTTGGGGTGGATGAAGCAAAAGACGAACATTAAATAAATGCGAACTTTTTATAATTCGGCTTTACAGCTGAGGGGGAAATCGGTACACTTAACGTATCGACGTTGATAAAGGAGGCATTTTCTCCATGGCTGCAACCATTCTTCAGGGAAAAGAAGTAGCACAGAGTATTCGGGCCGAATTGGCGAACGAAGTAGCTGAATTGAAAAAGCAAGGGATCGTACCGGGGTTGACTGTTGTCATTGTGGGGGACGACCCAGCTTCTCACTCCTATGTACGTGGGAAAGCAAAAGGCTGCGAGGAAGTCGGTATTTCATCCGAGATTATTAGGAAGGACGCTGACATCACAGAGGAAGAGTTGTTGGTTATCATTCAACAGTTGAACGAAAATCCGAACGTTAATGGGATTTTGGTTCAGCTTCCTCTTCCTGCTCATATTTCAGAGCATGCGGTAATTGAAGCCATAGCACCTGAAAAAGATGTGGACGGTTTCCATCCGATTAGTGTAGGAAACATGGTATTGGGAAATGATACGATGCTTCCTTGCACGCCGCACGGGGTTATTGAATTGATCAAGCGCACAGGCACCCCAATGGCAGGCAAACATGCCGTGGTGATCGGACGAAGCAACATCGTTGGTAAGCCGGTCTCATTGCTACTGCAACAGGAAAATGCTACGGTAACCATGTGTCATTCTCGCACGCAAAATCTCGAGGAATACACCCAAAAGGCAGACATCCTCGTCGTTGCAACCGGTAGGGCTCATATGATCGGCAAGGAGCATGTCAAACCGGGCGCTGTCGTCATTGACGTTGGTGTGAATCGCATCGAAACGGGTAAGCTGGTTGGAGATGTCAAGTTCGACGAAGTCAAAGAAGTGGCTAGCTTTTTAACACCTGTTCCAGGCGGTGTTGGCCCGATGACGATTACGATGCTGCTGAAAAATACCGTTGCGGCAGCAAAAAAGCAAGCAAAACAATAGAAGGAAAATCGGCAACTTATTATAGAATGGATAAGGCATAAGCTTTATCCATTCTTTTGCATAGTCCTTGTTACATGCACGGCTAAGCCAAGTTTTTGTAAAGGAGGGGCCGCATGGCATTACAAGATATCTTATCTGTCAGTGATCTCAATCGTTATATTAAGCTGGTGCTGGAAAAGGAACCCCACCTGCAAGATATATGGGTGAGAGGGGAAATCTCCAATTTTACCCACCATTCCAGCGGTCATATGTATTTCACGCTAAAGGACAAGCAGTCACGTATCAAAGTCGTCATGTTTGCGAGCCATAACCGCTTCCTGCGTTTCTTGCCAAAAGATGGGGCAAAAGCAATTGTACGCGGGTCTATTTCTGCATACGAACGGGATGGCGCATATCAGTTGTACGCAAAAGAAATGCAGCCAGATGGTCTCGGCTCGCTTTATTTAGCATTTGAGCAGCTGAAAGAAAAATTGGCTCAAGAAGGGTTGTTCGCAGCAGAGAGGAAGCGAATGCTCCCGCGTTTTCCCAAACGTGTCGGTGTCGTTACTTCTCCGACAGGAGCGGCCATTCGAGATATTTGCACGACGATTCGCAGGCGATATCCGCAGGCAGAGATTGTACTTTCACCAGCAGTTGTCCAAGGTGCGGATGCACCTGCATCGATTGTCTCCGCAATTCGGATCATGAACGATCAGCCTGACATTGATGTTCTCATCGTTGGGCGCGGTGGTGGTTCCATTGAGGAGCTGTGGGCGTTTAATGATGAAAACGTAGCGAGGGCAATTGCTGCATCACTCATCCCTGTCATCTCCGCTGTAGGACACGAGACGGATGTGACGATCGCCGATTTCGTAGCAGATGTCCGGGCAGCTACGCCGACAGCAGCTGCTGAATTGGCTGTACCGCATTATTTGGAATGGGTCGAGAGAGTGCGGCAGCTCGAAATACGGATGCATCGAGCAGTGCGTGGTACCATGACAGAGCAGAGAAACCGTTTGACACGCTTGAGCAATTCGTATGCGATGCGCCAGCCGGAGCGGAGGCTCGAGGAAGCCGCAGAACGATTGGATCGGGCACATTTGCGGATGCGACAATCGATGAAGCATTTGCTGGAAAGAAGACGCGAACGCTATGCGAGATTAGACGAACAGATCAAGCGCTATCGCCTCGCTGATCAAATCGGGGATAAAAGAAAAAATCTGTCTAAACTCCGCGCCACCTTGGACGAACGGATGCTGGGGCGTCTCAACCAAAAAAGAATGGCATTCGCAGCTCGTGTAGCTACGTTGGAAGCACTGAGTCCGCTGAAGGTCATGCAGCGTGGATTCTCACTCGTATACACCAATGACAGACTCGTGAAATCGGTGGAACAGTTTGCCCCTGGTGACGAGATCATGGTACGATTAAGTGATGGCAGTGCGACTGCGCGTGTGGAAAAAGTGAACCGGGAGGAGGAGAAGCAGAGTGGCTCGCAAGAAAACAGAACAAGAGACTGATATGCAGTTCGAGGACGCGATGAAGCGTCTGGAAGAAGTCGTCAATCGACTCGAGGAAGGAGATATTCCCCTCGAAGAAGCGATTACGCTTTATCAGGAAGGAGTAACTCTTTCCAGAATTTGTGGCCAAAAGCTGGATGCAATCGAAGCGAAGATTACCCAGTTGGTGGAAGAAGACGGACAGGTAAAGCAGAAGGCTTTTCGCGTGGAAGGAGAATCATGATCGGCGTGCATACATTCGAGAGTTATTTGGTGGAGAAGACCGCCTTTATAGAACAAAGACTCCTGCCTGCCCTTGAGCAGCAAGGAGTTCCGGAAAACTTGTACGAATCCATGAAGTATTCGCTCATGGCAGGCGGAAAAAGGTTGCGTCCCATGCTGGTGTTGGCGGTCCTCGAAGCACTGGACAAGCCGATTGAACGGGGTGTGGCATTTGCGGCTGCCTTGGAAATGATACATACGTACTCCTTGATTCACGATGACCTCCCTGCGATGGACGACGATGATCTTCGTCGCGGAAAACCGACCAACCACAAAGTATTCGGTGAAGCAACAGCCATTCTCGCAGGAGATGCCTTGCTGACGAGAGCGTTCGCATACATTGCAGAAGCTTACATGGATCGCGCGGATGTTTCAGCGGCTACTACCGTGAAACTGATTGCGGAGCTGGGAAAACGCGCAGGAGCAACTGGCATGGTTGGCGGACAGATGGCTGATATCGAAGGGGAGAGCAAGCGCCTAAACCTCGATCAGCTCGAATTTATTCATCGTCACAAAACGGGTGATCTCTTGATCGCAGCCTTGCGCGGGGGAGGCTACCTCGCTGAAGCATCCGAAGGTCAAATGGAAGCATTGACACGCTATGGTGTTTGCATTGGTCTTGCTTTTCAAATTCAGGATGACATCTTGAATGTGGAAGGGGATGCCCAAGAGCTGGGGAAAGCAGTTGGCAGCGATGCGGATCGGGAAAAAGCGACGTACCCATCGCTTCTTGGTCTAGCCGAATCGAAGGCGCGTCTTGATGAATTGATTGCGGAGGCAAAAGCAGCGCTTGCAGATGCGGGAATCGAGAATTCAGCACTCAGCCCTTTGGCCGACTACGTGCGTGATCGCAATAAATAAGGGAAAGCTGGCAACCCATACGGGAAATGCCAGCTTTTTTGTGTAACTACCTATTACAAGCTTTTGTCGTCAATGCTATTTAAAAATTGTTCAATCTCGCCAATCACCGATGGTATACAGTCGTCCTCAAATGGAGAATACAGCTTCGCCACTTGTACCAGCTCGAGAAACGATTTACTGCCTCCCTCTTGGCAAAGCGTCAAATAATCCTCCCAAGCTTGCTTCGGCTCAGATTGAGATCGTTTCCAAAATTGGAACGCGCAAATCTGTGCAAGTGTGTAGTCGATGTAATAGAAGGGACTTTGGAAAATATGCGTTTGCTGCTGCCAGAACCCGCCCTCCTCAAGATACTCATTCTGTGCATAATTGCGATGCGGGAGGTACTTGCGCTCAATTTCACGCCAAGCGTGTTTACGCTCTGCCGGGGTCATATCTGGGTTCTCGTAGACAACATGCTGGAACTCATCCACAGAGACGCCGTACGGAATGAACTGGAGACCGCTGCTCAGATGAGAGAATTTGTATTTGTCGGTATCTTCCTTGAAAAAATGCTCCATCCATGGCCATGTCAAAAATTCCATGCTCATCGAATGTATTTCACATGCCTCATAGGTTGGAAAATGATATTCAGGAACCTCAAAATCCCGGCTTACATACACTTGAAACGCATGCCCTGCCTCGTGCGTAAGTACGTCAATATCATCAGAGGTACCGTTAAAATTGGCGAAAATAAAGGGGAGTCTGTAGTGGCTGATGTATTCACAGTAGCCGCCTGTAGCCTTTCCTTTTTTGCTCAATAGATCTAAACAGTCATTGTCTAGCATGAAGTTATAAAATTCGTCGGTTTCAGGTGACAACTCGGCATACATCTTTTTCCCGTTTTCCACAATCCATTCCGGAGAGCCTTTCGGGCTTGGATTCCCTGTAGCGAAATCAAAGGAAAGATCGTAATACTCTAGTGTATCGACACCAATGCGTTGGCGCTGACGTTCAACGAGCTTTGACGCTACTGGAACGATGTGCTCAAGCACTTGCCGGCGGAAACTGGCTACCATTTCTGCGTTGTAATCGGTACGATTCATACGTGCGTAGGCTAGCTCCACGAAGCTATTGAAGCCGAGTTTTTTGGCGATGCGTGTGCGTACCTTGACGAGAGTATCGTAAATGCGATCAAATTCGTCCGTATGTTGCCGCATATAATCATACTTCGCTTCATTAGCGCGTTTTCGTATGTCTCTATCTTTTGCAATTGTAAAAGGAACCATCTCCGAAAGGTTTCGCTCTTCTCCTTCAAACATGATTTTGGCAGAAGCTTTCAGTGCGACATATTGACTGGCCAAACGGTTTTCTTCCTGCAAATCAGTGATAACTTCCGGAGAAAATGTACGGAGTGTGCTCTCTGCGATGCGAAACAGCTGTGCTCCCCATTTTTCTTCCAATTCAGCGCGGAAGGGTGAATCGACGATCGCCTGATAATAGCGGGAAACGATGCCAGTATACAAAGGAGTTGCATCATCCCAATAGTCCTGCTCCGCTTTGTAGAAGGGATCTTCTGTATTGATTGTGTGGCGAATTTGTGCGACATTCCGCGCAGATTCCACTTCTTGTCGCAGTTTGTTCAATTGAGCCATGATCGTATCTTGCTCGGAGAAGCTTGAAGCATGTTGAAACGCTTCCAATAATTGCGCGAATTGTCCTTCAACTTTGTCCATATCCATGCGCTCATACTGAATTTGTGAGAACTTCACGGACGTCCACCTCTTTTGTTCGGATTATGTATTCCAAACCATCTTACCAGAAAATGCAAGATATCGCCTTCATATTCGTATATGTTGATCAAAAGTGGTGTTTTTATTAAGAAACCGTTATAATGAATCAAGCTGAAAATAAGCGGAATCGGCTATAGCAATAAGAAAAGCCGGGTTTTCTAGTGGCTTGATTGATATGCAGCATGCACAATCGCCGGAGAACGAACAGTGGAAAGTGAGGAATACCAATGCTGCTTACTACTATAAATGATCCTCAAGACTTGAAAAAGTGCACGCAACCGCAGTTGCATACATTGGCATCCGAGATCCGTCAGTTTCTAATCGAAACGCTCTCGAAAACAGGCGGACATCTCGCGCCGAATCTGGGTGTCGTCGAGCTGACGCTAGCGCTGCACTATGTTTTTGACAGTCCCAAGGACAAGCTGATCTGGGATGTCGGACATCAAGCATATGTACATAAAATGCTGACAGGACGCCGGGAGATGTTTCCGACCTTGCGTCAGTACAAAGGGTTGTGCGGGTTTCCCAAAATGGTGGAAAGCCCGCATGACGTATGGGAAACCGGGCATAGCAGCACGTCGCTGTCTGCCGCAATGGGGATGGCAACTGCGCGGGATTTGAAAAAAGAAAAGAACCATGTCGTTGCTGTGATCGGAGACGGTGCGCTGACAGGCGGTATGGCTCTGGAGGCCTTGAACCACATCGGTCATGAGCGCAAGAATGTCATCGTTGTGTTAAATGATAACGAAATGTCCATCGCGCCAAACGTTGGTGCCTTGCACAACTACTTGGGGAAAATTCGCTCGACGGAGAACTATCAATGGGCGAAGGATGAAGTCGAAGGATTGTTGAAATCCATTCCTGCTGTAGGGGGCAAATTAGCTCACATGGCTGAACGCTTCAAGGACAGCATGAAGTACTTGCTCGTATCTGGCGTTCTCTTCGAAGAGCTAGGCTTTACGTATATTGGTCCAATTGACGGACATAACATGGAGCTTTTGCTCGATACACTGAAAACAGCCAAGCATACAAAAGGCCCTGTTTTAATCCATGCCATCACGAAAAAAGGACTAGGCTATGCGCCAGCTGAAGCTGACTCGGTCAAGTGGCATGGTATCGGTACGTATAAAATCGAGTCAGGGGATACACCAAAATCTGCACCAACGTATACGTCTGTTTTCGCGGATACGATGATGAAGCTCGCAGATGAAGACAAATCGATCGTGGCTGTTACCCCAGCGATGCCAGCGGGTTCAGGTTTGATCCCATTTGGACAGAAGTACCCTGATAGATTGTTTGACGTTGGGATTGCAGAGCAGCACGCATGTACATTTGCGGCAGGATTAGCGACACAAGGCTTGAAGCCGGTCTTTGCGATTTATTCGACTTTTTTGCAAAGAGCCTATGACCAGTTGATCCACGATGTCGCGCGCCAAAAGCTCCATGTGATTTTCGCCGTTGACCGTGCTGGACTCGTCGGAGCAGACGGGGAGACACACCAAGGGATGTACGATGTGGCATTCATGCGCATCATTCCGAACATGGTCATTATGGCACCGAAGGATGAAAATGAGCTGCGTCACATGATGAAGACAGCAGTGGAATATAAGGGCGGTCCGATCTCTTATCGTTATCCGCGATTGCCAATTCGTGGCGTCAAAATGGATGACGATCTGCAAGTGTTGCCAATTGGAAAAGCGGAGATTGTACGCGAAGGCAAACACGTGGCGATTCTCTCGTTTGGTCACGTATTCGAAATTGCTGAGGCGGCTGCCAATCAGCTTCAAGAAGAAGGAATCAAGCCGATGCTTGTCAATGCACGTTTTTGCAAGCCTTTGGACGAAGAGCTTTTGTTCCGTCTGGCAAAGGAAGGCTACGATATCATTACGGTTGAAGAAGGCTGTGAAATGGGCGGATTCGGCAGCGCTGTCATTGAATGCTACAATCGTGCAGGCTATCACGAAATGAATGTACAGGTTGTTGCGGTACCTGATTATTTTGTTGAGCATGGAAGTGTGAAAGAACAGCGGCAAGAGGTCGGTCTCACAGCTGATAATATCGCTGCTCGTGTCCGATCCTTGATGCCAATTTCGAAGGGCGTAGTGGAAGCATGAGTGTAAGGAAAGAACGGATCGATGTTCTCTTGGTCGAAAGAGGCCATTATGAGACCAGAGAAAAAGCAAAAGCAGCCGTAATGGCAGGCCTTGTGCAAGTAGCTGGCGAGCGCTGTGACAAGCCGGGAACCAAATTTGCCGAGGATGTTGCGATTACGGTGAAGGGAGAGGTACACCCGTATGTGAGTCGGGGGGGCCTCAAGCTGGAAAAGGCATTGCGGGTCTTTGCGATCGACATGAAGGATCGTGTTATGATGGACATCGGAGCTTCGACTGGCGGTTTTACAGACTGTGCACTGCAAAACGGTGCGCGACTTGTATACGCCATTGATGTCGGGTATGGACAGCTCGCATGGAGCTTGCGACAGGATGAGCGAGTGGTTGTCATGGAACGGACGAATTTCCGTCATATGGACCCGGAAGCTTTTGAGCATGAACGCCCAAACGCAGCATCGATTGACGTATCGTTTATTTCTCTGCGATTGATATTGCCTGTGTTGTATCGTTTTTTGCTCGATGGCGGTGACGTCCTTGCCCTGGTCAAGCCTCAATTTGAAGCAGGCAAGGATAGAGTCGGAAAGAATGGAATCGTCCGTGATCCAGAAGTACACGAGAGCGTTCTGACTGACATTGGCCAATTTGCCAGTGGATTGGGTTTCGCACTGAAAGGCTTGGATTACTCTCCGATTACAGGAGGGGAAGGAAACATTGAATTTGTTATGCATGTCCAGAAAAGTGAGGGCGGCATGGATTCGGAAGCTTGGTTGCAATGCGTGACAGAGGTAGTTGCGTCTGCGCATGCGAATTTGAAATAGGATGAAAAACCAAAGCCTCGGGAGTTTTGTCACAAACGAGGCTTTTTATTTATGCATGTGAAGTTGTATACTTGAATATGAGGTTGTTCAAGAAGGATTTCCAACCAACCAGTTTTGGGGTGGACCACGTGAAGAAAATTGGAATCATAGCGAACAAAGGAAAACCCGAAGCACGTATCGTTGCACGGGAACTGCTGTATTTACTTGAGGACAGAGGGGCGCACGTATTCCTGGATGAACATGTCGCACCAGATGTAGGGCATCCAGAACTGGGCGCATCTGTAGAAGAGATGGGGAAGCAGGCGGATTTGGTTTGTGTATTGGGAGGCGATGGCACGCTACTCAGAATTGCTCGCCAGCTTGCCGGTCACTCTATCCCGATCTTTGGAATTAATTTAGGTACGTTGGGCTTTTTGTCGGAAGCGGAACCGGAGCATCTGCCTCAGGCTGTAGACAATCTCCTTTCTGGAAAGTACGACATTGAAAAGAGAGCCATGCTGGAAGCCTGTTTGGTGCGAAAAGGAATCACACTGGGGACATACACGGCAATGAATGATATAGGGATTGCAAAAGGGTCATTTTGCCGGATCATTCAATGTGCGGTCTTTCTGGATGATGAGTACGTCGCGACGTTCAGCGGAGATGGTGTCATTGTCTCTACGGCGACAGGTTCAACGGCATACTCACTCTCTGCAGGCGGTCCAATAGTGGCGCCCAATGTGGACATGCTATTACTGACACCGGTGGCTCCTCATTCCTTGACGGCCCGACCAATGGTACTGTCAGGCAATCAAACGATCCGGGTCGAAGTGGATGCCATTCATCAAGAGATGGGACTGTCCATTGACGGGCAGTTTGGGTATCGACTCGAGGGCGGCGATCAGATTTACATTAAAAAGTCACCGTGTGTTACCCCGCTGATCAAGTGGAAAAAAGGTGGCTTTTTCGAAGCAATACGAACGAAATTACAAGGGGAATGGGAGTAATCCATATGAACAAAGGGCAACGACATATTCGTATTCGGGAGATCATCAGCAATCAAGAGGTGGAAACACAGGATGATCTGGTGGACCGCTTGCGGACTGCTGGCTTTAACGTGACGCAAGCGACTGTATCCCGAGACATCAAGGAACTACACTTGGTAAAAGTGCCACTCCCTGATGGACGATATAAGTATTCAATGCCTGCTGAACAAAAATTCAATCCACTGCAAAAGCTGAAACGCATGCTTGTGGATTCCTTTATTAGCATTGACCAAGCCGATCATTTTATTGTACTGAAGACACTTTCGGGACATGCGAATGCGGTAGCTGAACTGATTGACAACCTTCCATGGGAAGAAATCATGGGGACTATCAGTGGCGACAACACCATCCTGATTATTTGCCGTTCCAAAGAAAATACCAATGAAGTGACGAAACGCTTAATGGAAATGTTGTAGAAGGTGGTCGCTTGCGATGCTAGTTGAACTCTCGATCCGAAATTTTGCCATCATCAAATCAGTGACAGTCTCTTTCCAAAGAGGGTTAAACATCCTGACAGGGGAGACTGGTGCCGGTAAATCCATCATTATCGATGCGCTAGGACTGTTGTTGGGAGGCCGGGCTTCGGCTGATTTTGTCCGTTACGGTCAGCCTCGTGCAGAGGTGGAAGGGCTGTTTGAATTGCCGCCTGGTCACCCTGGACTTGCCGTTTGTAACAATGTCGGTGTCCAGATTGAGCAAGACGGTATGCTTGTGGTACGCCGAGATATATCGAATCAAGGGAAGAGTATCATTCGAATCAATGGACAGCTCGTGACCCTTGCTATGCTGCGTGAGTTGGGGCCATGGCTGGTTACGGTGCATGGACAACACGATACGCATATGTTGATGCAGTCAGACAAGCATATCAATTGGCTCGACGCATATGGGGAAAGTGCGTTGGGAGCTGCAAAGCAAGAGTACGGCACCCTGTATGCTGCTTACCGCAAAACAAAGCAAGATCTGGAGCGTATGGCGCGCAATGATCGGGAGCTGGTTCAGCGTATCGATCTATTGCAATATCAGCTCGATGAAATTGAGGCGGCAACCCTCACGCCTGGCGAAGACGAGAAGCTCATGCAGCAGCGGAAAAAGTGGATGAACATTGAAAAAGTTTATTCAACGATTCAAGATGCATACCGCGCATTGCATGGTGACCAAAAGGGCATGGATTGGTTAGGACATGCGATGGGCGAGCTTGAGCGTGGTGTGAACTACGAAGAACAGCTCGTTCCGATTTTGGAAATGGTCCAATCGGCATACTATCAGATAGAAGATGTGGTGCATAACCTTCGTCAATTGTCGTACCAAATGGATTTTGAACCGGAGCAATTGGCGGAAGTAGAACGCCGTCTTGATCAAATCCAGTCGTTAAAACGCAAGTATGGCAAAAGTGTAGACGATATTTTGGAGTATGCTGCCACGATTCAGGATGAATTGGATGACATGCATCACTACGAAGATCGCCTCCAGCAGGTGGAAAAGCAATTGCAGGAGCTTGCAGCCGATTTGGCAGTGGAGGCACTGGAATTGTCGGTTATTCGTTCCGAATGTGCAGGAAAACTCGCACAAGAGATCGAGCAGCAGCTAAAAGAACTGCACATGGAGCGTGCTCGTTTTGCCATCGACGTCAGACAGACGCCGGATGATGACGGGGTAGAAATCGACGGTATCAAGCGCTTCGTTGATGCGAACGGAATGGATCAGATCGAGTTTTTAATCTCACCTAACCCGGGTGAGCCATTGCGTCCTTTGGCGAAAATTGCTTCCGGCGGAGAGCTGTCTCGCGTCATGTTGGCCATTAAAACGATTTTGGCGGGCACTGATCAAGTGGAGACCCTTATTTTTGATGAAGTCGATACGGGTGTAAGCGGAAGAGCAGCTCAAGCGATAGCAGAAAAGCTCGCCCGGGTCGCTGGGCAGCGCCAGGTCTTGTGCATTACGCACTTGCCACAGGTTGCATCCATGGCAGACGCGCATTTTCTGATTAAAAAGGAAATGAGCGAGAATGAAACAGAGACGCTGGTGCATCGTTTGTCTGATGATGAACGGGTAACGGAGCTGGCTCGCATGCTAAGCGGGGCTGAGGTAACAGCAAAAACAGAAGAACATGCGCGCGAGATGATTCTTCTCGGCCGTGAACGAAAGACTGTCAGCTAATTTAGCTGGCAGTCTTTTTTTATTGTAGGTAGTACAACGACGGTCTCGCCAAGGGCTTGTGAAGCCTGGTTTTCTAATGTTTTGAGTGGGTTATTTTCCTGACATAATCCGCTTGGCTGGTGGCAACATTAAAGGTACACAAGGTGGAGGTGTCCCTCATGACCGCTTGCGGTCAATCAAAACGGACTTGACCGTTTTGTTTTGTAGGTGTAGGTAGGGAACGGTAGGAGTGATTACTGGTGATCCGACAAAACAAAAGAAAATGGATGGGAAGTCTCCTTCTCCTCATCACGGCGCTTGTCGTGAGTTCCACCCCGTTCCGCGATCTGTCCTCCTTTCCCCGTGAATTGCGTTTGATGGAAGGGTCCCTCGAGCAACTACGGGTCTCTGTGCCGGTAATGGGCACGCTAATCAATAGCAATCCTGATATTTTGCATGTTAACGGGACAGAGGCGCGTGAGGTATCCGTTGATTTGAGCAGGCCTATGTCCGTTGAACCGCGTAGGGCTGGGGAAGCCCAATTGCAGGTGAAGTGGCATAACATTCCGCTGACTGCTGTAAAAGTAAATGTATTGCCAGATCTGCGGTTGTACCCTGGTGGACAGTCAATCGGGGTGAAGCTGCAAACAGCGGGTGTTTTGGTTGTCGGTCATCATTTAGTTGACGATGGTAAAAACAAGTTTTCTCCAGGTGAACAGGCAGGTATACACGTCGGTGACATGATTATCAAAATGAACGACATGTACATCAATGACATGAACGACGTAAAGAAATTGATTAACGAAACGGGGAAAAAGAATCATTCCGTTCAATTGCTTGTCGTTCGTGGCAAGGAAAAGCTTTCGCTCACTTTGCACCCGGCAAAAGACAAAAAAGACAGTGAATACCGTATGGGTCTCTATATTCGGGATTCAGCGGCAGGAGTAGGGACACTGACCTTTTATGATCCAAATTCCAAAGCGTACGGGGCATTAGGGCACGTCATTTCCGACGTTGATACTGGTCAAGCCATTGTCGTAGGAGATGGCCAGATCGTGCAAGCAAGTGTCACATCGATTGAAAAAGGACAAAGTGGCAACCCAGGGGAGAAATTTGCGCGTTTCTACAATGAAAGTGAAGTCCTCGGAAATATAACCAAAAACACCCCTTTTGGCATTTTCGGCAAAATGAAGGACGAGCCCAAACGCAGCTATTATCAAGAGCCGTTACCAATCGCTCTTGCTGAACAGGTAGAGGAAGGGCCAGCCAAAATTCTTACTGTCGTGGAAGGTCAGAAGGTAGAAGAGTTCGATATTGAGATCGCAAACGTAGTCAAGCAGCATTTTCCTGCAACCAAAGGGATGATTATTAAAGTCACGGACAAACGCCTTTTGGAAAAGACAGGTGGCATTGTACAAGGGATGAGCGGCAGTCCCATCATTCAAAAAGGCAAGATCGTCGGTGCCGTCACGCATGTATTTGTCAATGATCCTACTTCGGGATACGGCTGCTACATTGAATGGATGCTTCAGGATGCTGGCGTGAATGTGCGAGATACTGCCGAATCCCGAACGAATACAACCAAAGCTGCCTGAATGAAGTGCCGTCACGCGAACGAAGCGAGGCGGCTTTTTCGGATTTTGCAGTCCTTTGACGAATCGATTGGAAATGAGTGGATTCTTTGTCGAAATATCAGTTAAATCATTCAATCTTTCGTCATTGGCAGGAATGGAATTTGCTTTGTCGAATAATTTTTGTAGAGAAAAAGATGGTATGGACTAATCATTTTAGATTTGTTAACCTCTAGAACGCCACCTTCTTTCCAAAAGACCGTCCATTGTTAGGAGGAACGACCTTGAGCAAGATTGAAGTGTTATTGGCAGATGATAACCGAGAATTTGTGAATCTGTTAGAAGAGTACATCAGTAGCCAGTATGACATGAATGTTGTGGGTGTTGCTTACAACGGCAATGAGGTAGTTCGACTGCTGCAGGAACGTGTACCCGATGTATTAATTTTGGATATCATCATGCCACATCTGGATGGCTTGGCTGTTTTGGAGCAAATTCAGGCCATGCGCTTAAGTCCTCAACCTAAAATTATTATGTTGACTGCTTTCGGGCAGGAAGAAATTACGAAGAAAGCAGTAGAGCTGGGAGCAGCTTACTACATTTTGAAACCGTTTGATATGGAGGTGCTGGCTCAGCGCATCCGTCAAATCATTACAACCAAACCTGCCTCTTCTTTTGTTTCTTCTGCGAAACCGCAAGCTACTCTGCAAATCCGCGGTCGGAATTTGGACGCGAGCATCACCAGCATCATTCATGAGATTGGAGTTCCTGCTCATATCAAAGGTTATTTGTATTTGCGGGAAGCGATTACAATGGTATACAACGATGTCGAGCTGCTCGGTTCGATTACCAAAGTCCTGTACCCGGACATTGCAAAGAAATTCAATACAACCGCAAGTCGCGTAGAACGTGCGATCCGTCATGCGATTGAAGTAGCGTGGTCCCGTGGTAATCTGGACTCCATCTCCAGCTTGTTTGGTTATACGATTTCCAACACCAAGGCAAAGCCGACCAACAGTGAGTTCATTGCCATGGTGGCGGACAAGCTGCGGATTGAGGCGAAGATTAGCTAGGATGTAGATACTCATGTAGATGATTTTTAACCAATACCAAAGGACATTAGCACTTGCTTGCTAGTGTCTTTTTGTTTTGGAAGGACTTTGTAAACAAATAACTTGTAATTCTCTATTTTTCCTTTTCTAAAAATTGTAAAATGCAAAGTGAAGGGAAAGATTGTGTATCATCAAATTTATTGGAGGTAGTTTTGAAAATCCAATTACTTCAAAAAGAAATTCGGTTACAGAACAGAAAGTATATTGTTCTAACTCCTACATTTCATACAAAGGATATATTTGCATGTGAATTTGATAAGGACATATTTATGATTTTTGGCGATCAACAATCGTTGCAGCATTTAGCTTGTGTTCTACTTATATGTGCCGATCACAGAGATAAACTCATTTATTTAACAAATATGGAAAAAGACATACCTATACACTTACATAGATTTTCACATATGAAAAAGAATAATGAACTTGTTTTTCTTCATCATTCATTACAGCTTAATACGCATCAGTGGAAAGATCTAAGACAGAAAGTTCATCAGCAAAAGGGAAGAGTTAGAAGTTTTGAAGTGAATCCAAGAAAATTTTCTGATTTAAGTTATGATGATTATACAAGATTCTATTATGAGAAAAATAATGACAAGATATTCGTTAAGCGGGACTATGACACTCTTTTTATAATCGGGAGCAAGATAGTATTTGAATACGCTTCTGGTTTATTTGAGCCCCTTTCAAGAACAGGAGCAGGTTCGTTTCTTAGGACTTATGGTCACGAACACTTTCATTTATATCCATTTACGCGAAACACGCAAGGTCTTTACGTTGATTACTATGACAAAGCATTGTGGAACAAACATGTAAAAGATAGTGAATAATATGGAGACTGAATCATGAAGATAACAATTGCCAACTCATGGTTAGGACATGATGTCACCTATTTCTTCCAGGATAATATTAAAGAAAATAATGATGGTATTTCGAATAGGGAACTTTTATGCCCGGATGGAGCATTTGCTGCTGTTTGTAGAAGGCAAGTCGTTGTAGCAATAGACAATGACCAAATAGTTGGAGCTTAACGATTTTATCCGAAAAGCTCTACACAAACTATTTTGCTTTATCAATTCGCAATTCGTTCAAGTTACCGAGGGCAGAATCTAATGGGTAAAATGCTTCAGATTTTCGAGGATTATCCTATTGAGGTGTCGTGTCCGATTCCTTCTACAATGAATGGGTATTATGAGAAAAGCGGTTTGGAGATTGAAAGAAAAAACGAAAGGCTTGTTTTTAAGCTCTATTTTGCCTAAACTACAAAAAATTATAAAACAAGATATTGAGATAGCTTACAACTGAATAAAAGGAGAAGTGAGGAGGAGGAAAATTAACCGATCACAAGAAAGCGAGGATCGCAATCCAGAGAGGACCTAGTCAGGGGAGGTTGCCACCGAGGAGCGATATAAGTAACGGAAAAAGTGCCATAATCTCTTGCTCGATTGAAACACAAATAGGTAAAATAGAAAAGCATACGATACAAATACATACTACTAAGAGCGAGGCAGGTGCTGTAAAAGTGCGCAATTTGGATAAAATTCTCGAATTTAACCGTGAATTTGTGGAGAATCATGAATATGAAAAGTACCAAACCACCAAGTTTCCTGATAAACGACTGGTCGTGCTCTCTTGCATGGATACGCGATTGGTTGAACTGTTGCCGAAAGCCATGAACATCCACAATGGGGATATCAAGCACGTAAAAAGCGCCGGGGCAATCGTGTCCCATCCTTTTGGAAGTATCATGCGAAGCATTCTCGTGGCGATCTACGAATTGAATGCAGAAGAAGTGATGGTTGTCGGTCATTATGACTGCGGGATGAGTGCAATCGACAGCAAGCGCACCATGGAGAAGATGCTGGAGCGAGGAGTCTCGGCTCAAACGTTCTCCACGCTTCAACATGCAGGGATTAACTTGCACAAATGGTTGCACGGATTCGATCGTGTAGAAGATAGTGTGAAAAATAGCGTGGATACGATTAAAAATCACCCGCTCCTCCCACCGAATGTGGACGTCCATGGTTTACTCATTGACCCGGTAACCGGAAGATTGGACGTTGTCGTCAATGGGTATGAGCGAACGAAAGACAGTGAATGATCCAAACCTTGCCCCCATTTCAAGGAAATCATTTCTCGACAAAGTCACGAAATGGGTAGGGGGTTTGATTGGTCTCGGTGTAGCGACTGGCGTGTACGGTCATGTATGGGAACGAAAAGCCCTTGATGTCGTGCGATTGTCCATCAAGATACCGGGATTGCCAGAAAGCTTCAAGGGGACAAAGCTCATTCATTTCAGTGATGTCCATCTTGGTCATTATTTTGAACCGAAAGAGCTAGAGTCGGTTATTGCCGTGATCCAGAGCGAAAAACCGGATTTGATCTGCTTCACAGGGGATATCGTTGATGAAGTGACGCGACCTCTATTCGCCGCGGTTCCCCTTTTCAATCAGCTCCTAGCCCCATTAGGCAAATTCGCTGTTTTGGGCAACCACGATTATCGAGCTGGTGAACAGCAGAAAGTTCGGGATGGATTAGCCGCGTCTGGATTCGAAGTGTTGGATAATCGGCATGTTGTCGTGCACAAAGATGGCCAGCAGCTATACATGGCGGGAGTGGATGACCTTTTCTATGGTGTACCTGATCTTTCAAAAGCGTTAGAAAATATCCCGCCAGAGGGCAGCGTTATCTTGTTGGCCCATGAGCCTGATTTTGCTGATAGGGCGTCAGAGCATCCCGTGCATCTCCAACTGTCCGGCCACAGCCATGGCGGACAAGTGCGCTTGCCCTTCATTGGTCATCTCTTGGTGCCGCAATACGGGCGTAAATATGTACAAGGATTGTATCAGGTAGGTGGCATGGCTGTGTACACCAACAGAGGGTTGGGTACGACGATCTTGCCTGTTCGTTTATTTTGCCGCCCGGAGCTTACGGTACTAACCCTACATTGAACTTTTGTTAATAATGATCCTTGATCCATTGGACGAATTGCTGGAAAGCATCGTCCTCTTTTTTTGGATGCAGGTAGGCGATGAGTGTGGGTCGCACCAATTCACCGTTTGCGATATCGTACGCGACCAATCTTCCGGTCGCTAGCTCTTGTTGTATGGTTCTTTCCGGAAGGATCGTGATCCCTAGCTGGCGTTCGACCATTTTTTTAACAGCATTGAAGCTGTCCAATTCCATAATAATATTCGGAAAAACTCCTTGCTGCGCCAGATAGCGGTCAATGCGTTGGCGATAAGGAGCGGTATGATTCCCGAACACTATCATTTCCTCGGTCCCCCATGCTTGATAACCTGGAAACCCGCTAGCCCAAGGATGGCTCGGGGCCATAACGAGCAGGAGTCGATCACTGGGAAGGAATTCTTGATGGATGTGCGGGTGATACATTTCACTCCCGAGAAAGGCAATATCGGCGGTTCCCGTTAGCAGAGCGCTGAGAGACTCCTCGTACAACGTAGAGCGGACGTAGCAAGTAAATCCCGGATGGGCGATACGATATTCTCCGATAAGCCGTGGCAGCTCATAGGCGACAAAGGCTTTTCCTGCGACGATGTTCATCGATTGGCGCTGTTCTTTCTCTTGGATAAAGGAGCGCATTTGCTCCACGATGTTTGTAGCAACTGGTAGCAACCGACGTCCTTCGGCTGTAAGACTGACGCCTGAGGCAGTGCGAACAAAAAGCGCACTCCCAACCTGGCGCTCAAGCTGCTTCAATCGGTGTGTCAATGTTGATTGCGCCAAAAATAATGCCTGTGCAGCACGGTTAATTGATCCATGACGAGCAAT
This sequence comes from Brevibacillus brevis, assembly GCF_900637055.1. Classification (NCBI taxonomy): domain Bacteria; kingdom Bacillati; phylum Bacillota; class Bacilli; order Caryophanales; family Paenibacillaceae; genus Brevibacillus; species Brevibacillus brevis. The sequence goes on along the minus strand of NZ_LR134338.1, from coordinate 3,722,686 downwards.
CGTCAAAAATACCTCAAGACTTTCTCGGTCCACTGTTAGTTGCCCCCTATTCAAATTCTCGATAACTAGTTATCTGTATTCTATAACAAGGATGACAAACATTGGAATATGATTAGGGCAGGAGGTGTTCCCGATGAATCATGAGGAGATCAAACAAGCCGTGCAAGCGCAATTTGGCAAAAATGCAGAGCAATACGTGCAAAGCAAAACACATGCAAAAGGCAGCGACCTGGACCTGATGGTGGAGTGGTTGCAGCCATCAGAGAAGTGGCGGGCACTGGATATTGCCACAGGAGGTGGGCACGTAGCAAGGACATTGGCTCCACATGTGAGCTTTGTCGTCGCTACGGATTTGACTCGCCCGATGCTCATGGCGGCGTCTACTGCCAATGATGCAGTGCTTGTCCGGAATGTGATGTATGTACAGGCAGATGCAGAATCACTCCCGTTTTTGGATGAATCCTTTGAGATCGTCACATGCAGAATCGCGGCTCATCATTTTCCGGATCCGGCGGCTTTTGTTCGTGAGGTGAGTCGCGTACTGTCCCCTGGTGGGTTGTTTCTCTTCATCGACAACGTTTCGCCTGAGGAGTCGTCACTCTCGGCATTCATAAATGAAGTAGAGAAAACACGCGATCCCAGTCATGTTCGCTGTCTTTCCATAAGTGAATGGGGCGCTTTGTTTGAAGCGAATGGCTTGACTCCGCAAAAGCAGCAGGCACGCAAAAAAAGATTTGAATTTTTACCATGGGTTCAGCGCACTTCCGAATCAGCTGAGCAGGAGGAGAGCGTGGAAAAACTGCTGCTGAACGCTACAGATGAGCAAAAAGAATATCTAGGACTTACCACAAAGGAAGGCAGAGTAATGACCCATCAGATTGATGAATGGATGGTTCTGTGCAAAAAAAGAGGAGGTAATGAAGACGATGACCACAAAGCATAAATGGATTGGGCTCGATCATATACAATTAGCAGCACCAGCAGGAACGGAGGACGTAGCACGCAAGTTTTTCGGTGAGCTGTTGGGAATGCCGGAGGTTCCAAAGCCAGCGAAGCTTCTCGTTCGAGGTGGTGTATGGTTTCAATGTGGCGCTCAAATGATTCATATTGGCGTAGAGGAAGGATTCATTCCCGCGAAAAAAGCACATCCGGCGTTCCTTGTGCAAAACATTGGTTCGCTGATGGAGCATCTGCAATCAAATGGGGTATCGTTTCGGATTGACGAAGAAATACCTCACCTTATCCGCTTTTTTACAGAGGACCCATTTGGAAACCGACTGGAGTTCATGGAGGCGAAACAGGAATGACAATTGATTTTCACGCTGAGAAAAACCAGTTGAGCTATACAGGGAGAACCGCTGATGATTCGTGGAGTCAAACGATCCTGTCACTCGTCAATCCCGTGGGAAAAAACGTCGTGGACATCGGTTGTGGCGGTGGAATTTACAGTAGGGCTTGGTCAGGGCTAGGGGCTGCTACTGTCACGGGAGTTGACTTTTCCCACGTGATGGTTGAGGCTGCAAGAGAGCAATGTGCTGACGATCCGAAGATTTCGTTTGCACAGGGGGATGCCCGCGCAACCGGCTTGCCGAGTCAGTGTGCGGATATTGTATTTGCTCGCGCATTGATCCACCATTTCCCGGAGCAAGACTTGCAGAAGTTTTTTAAAGAAGTCATCAGGTTATTGGCACCAGGGGGAATTTGCTTAATCCAAGACCGGACGATGGACGATGTCAATATGCCAGCCTCGCCGACTCATTTTCGCGGCTATTTTTTTACCCGATACCCGCGTTTGCTAACGATCGAACAAAAACGCAGGCCGGATGATACAACGGTGCAGAACACCATGAAGCTCGCAGGGCTTGAGCAGGTGAACAAGACAATGCTATGGGAGACAAGACGAGAATACGATAGTTGGTCTGATTTGGAAGCAGACTTGCTTTCAAGAAAAGGCCGCTCCATTCTGCATGAATTGACCGATGCCGAATTGAAAGACCTCGTTCACACCATCCATAATCACGTAGCCGGGCAAGAAAAATGGATAGAGCAAGATTGCTGGAGTATATGGATAGGCGGCGCAACATGTGGCACAATAAAAGGGAAATAATTGTGAAACTTTTTGTTCACAAATTTGGATATGCTTGTCTCATAATACATGAAGCTATATAATGGAATTGCCATTGTATTCCGGTTTGCGTCATCTTGGTGAAGGAGTTGTCGTTTATGAAAATCGTTTTATTTGACATCCTGATGTTTATCTTCACATTCTTTATTGCTTGGGGCTGTTTGAGCTCCATCAGAGCGAAAAACAAATTTGCAACAGCATTTGGCTTTGTATCTTTGATGGTTTTCCTGTTCGCAGATGGTTTGATCATTTACTACATGCTCAAGGGTGCGTAGATTAAACTGAAAACGCTTCGCTTAAAAGAGGTTGTGCATTTGATGCACAGCCTCTTTTTTGCATGTAAGGAGGAAATATTTAGCATACTAAGGGCGGAGGTGGAAAAGTGGGCAAACGAAAAGGTTCTGCAGCACATTCATACACGGCTGTCGTAGCAGCTGATCTGAAGACGAAGCAGTTATGCAAACGTCTCCACTCCCGTCATATCGCCATCATTGATCATCCGGATGTTGATGAGATAGCAGCACAGTCCTTACTGGAAAGAGGGGTAAAAGTCGTCCTCAACCTTTCGCCATTCATGACAGGGCAATACCCGGCTGAAGGGGCTCGCCAACTTTTAACAAACGGTGTCACACTCTATGAGGTGCTGGATGTAGATGTGTCGGATTCGTTCATGGAATGGACCGAGGGCAAGTATGCAACGATACGCGAAGAAAATCTGTACATCCTATTGGAAGAGAAGTGGGTCCATGTATGTAGGCTGCAGCAGGTGACGGTTCCATCTATTTTAAACCGATGGCATGAAGCTCATGATAAGTTGGATGACACACTCTCTTCGTTTATCGACAATACACTTTTGTACGCCAGTAAGGAAAAAGACCTTTTTTTAAAACCACTTTGCCATGTGCGATTACATACAAAAATGGAACAGCGACACGTCATTGTCGTCGTTCGCGGAAAACATTATAAAGAGGACTTGCTGACGCTGTCTTCCTACATTCGGGAATATCGTCCTGTTTTGATCGGTGTCGATGGCGGTGCAGATGCCCTCATGGAAGCAGGGTATCGTCCAGACCTGATTGTGGGAGATATGGACAGTGTCTCGGACAGAGCGCTCCAAAGCGGCGCGGAGATCGTCGTACATGCTTTTGTAAATGGGACAGCACCTGGAACGACTCGTGTAAAAGCGCTCGGTTTGCCTTATCATGTCTTGCCGGCGCCTGGTACAAGCGAGGATGTGGCGATGCTGTTAGCGTACGAAAAGGAGGCTCAACTGATCGTCACGATCGGTGCCCATACAAATATGATTGATTTTCTGGAAAAAGGCCGCAAAGGTATGGCGAGCACGTTATTGGTCCGCACGAAGATCGGGACAAAGCTGATTGATGCCAAAGGAGTCAGTCATCTCTATCGGCCGAGCGAGTCATGGAAGCTGTGGGCTTGGTGTATAGTCGCTATGCTTCTGCCTGTTTCAGCCGCACTCGTCATTAATCCGATCGCCCGTCATGCTGTACAGATGATTTGGACCCAGTGGCGGACGTGGACTTTATAGACCAAGCACTTTCATGGAGGTAGACATGATACCCTTCCGCTATCATTTGATTTCACTGGCTGCCATATTTGTCGCGCTTGGAGTAGGTATCTTGTTAGGAGGGACGGCAGGTCATACATGGATAACGCAAGGAACAAAAGGCATTCTTTCCAATATGGAAGCCAAGTACGACCGCGCTCTCAAAAGCAACCATGAATTAAGGCAGCAAATGAATCGATTGCTTAAGGAAGTTGAGGTCAGCAACCAAGAAGTTGTCCAACTTATGAGCATACGCTATGTGGATGAACTTGCAGGAAGCAAAGTGTATGTTTGGCAGGAGGATGGCAGCGTTGCTGAACAGATTAAGCAACTGATGCATTCAGTAGGTATGGAAGTGGTTTCTTACCGCGATGGAAACAGTTGGGAAGATGGGGTGCTTTTGGTGGTAGCTAGGCATGCCCCGCTTTGGCTACGGGAAAAACAGGCGAATTCTTGGATTCAGGTCGTAGAAGTGCCTGACTCTCCTACAAAGCAGTGGGCTCTTTTGGAGCAAGTGCAAAATAGATTGGTTGAGAGGAAGGGCTCGCGTGAAAAAAGTTAGCGTCGTCATTCCAGCGTTCAACGAACAGGCTTCTATCGGTGATACTCTCCGTGCCATCCGTGAACGCTTTTTTTGTGATGAACTGATCGTCGTTGATGATGGCAGTAAAGATGAGACGGCACACATCGCAAGCAAGTGGGCGGATAGGGTGATTCGAGCACCGCACAATCAAGGGAAAGGTGCAGCTGTTCAACTGGGCTGGAAGTGCGCCAGTGGAGAAGTGGTCATGCTTCTCGACGGCGATTTGCGAGACAGCGCAGCAGAAGCCGCACATTTGCTTACGCCAGTTCTGCAAGATGTCTGTGATATGGCGGTAGCTATTCTGCCACCTCCGCAAGTAAAAGCAGGTCTCGGATTGGCAAAAGGCTTGGCCCATCATGGTATCCGGATGTTGACAGGCTTTGAAGCAAGAGCCCCTTTATCGGGACAACGGGCAATACGTCGCGAGCTTCTTGACCGATTGGGGAGCCAGGATAAAGGATTTGGCTTAGAGGTAGGGCTCACTGTCGATGCATTGCGGGCAGGGTATCGTGTAGCAGAGGTCCCTGTCTTTTTTTCGCATCGTGAAACGAAAAATGATTGGGCAGGCTTCTGTCATCGCGGGAAAGAGTTTGTCGCGATTAGCCGAACGCTATGCTGGAAATGGTGGGAGGGGCAAGAGTGGAAACGAAAATCATGATGCTCTTGATGCTCGTCGCGGTCGTTTTTCCGCTGGTGCTTGACCGCCGGCTGCATAAAATCGGCACACAAAAGCTCAAAGCCCTGGGAATGAATCGATTCAATTACGATGGAGAGTCAGTACTGACAGCAGGGGGGCTCATCCTCGTATGTTCGAGCGCTATTACCGGGATAATTCTGATCGGAATCCTTATGCTTAGAGGGGTCAATAGCGAGCTTGTCCGGCACGGTTTTTTATTTGTAACAGGTATGATCACAATGGCCTTTTGGGGATGGCGAGATGATTGTACATCAGATCGAGAGGCAAAAGGCTTTCGTGGACATTTCGGCGTGCTATGGCGAGAGAGGCGAATGACCAGCGGCATGTGGAAGCTGATTGGCGGGACAAGCACGGCTTTTTGTCTTTCCCTCTCTCTTTCGAACTCGTTGTGGGCAGGCATTGTTTCCTTTGGTTTACTTGCACTCTCCCCCAATATCGTTAACTTGTTTGATTTGCGGCCTGGACGGGCGATCAAAGTGTTTTGGTGCCTAACAGTACTGGCAGGAGCTTTTGGCTTATGGACAAGTGGGGCCAGTGCGGCGATGGCAAACTGGATTTTTTGGCTCCCTGTTTTCGTTGCAAGCATGCTCATGTTTTCTCATGACGCTGGCGGCAAAATCATGCTGGGAGATACAGGGTCGAATGCCTTGGGTTTTGCAGCAGGCTTTTCCTTTGTCATCGGGACACCGATTTATGTACAGGCGAGTATGCTCGTGCTTTTCCTGTGTCTTCAGGTTGCGGCAGAATTTTGTTCGTTTTCCCGCGTCATCGAACAGGTCGGTTGGCTCCGACGACTCGATCAATGGGGGAGAGTTACAGAAGCTGAACATAAAAAAAACCAGACTGGCTCGTCCGGTTTGGTCTAGTCCTCGTCATCTGGTTCAGGAATCATGAAACGGGGCTGTACGCGATTTTTTTTACGCTCGTGATGGAGAATAAATCCGGCAATAAACCATACAGGGATGGCGAAAGCCAGTATACCTAAAATGAGTTTTCCCCATAAAAATCCAACTTCCGGAGAGGCAGAATAGAAGAATGCGTCTCGGATTAATTTGATTCCGTACATGGCGATTGCCGCCGGGATTACCATAATTAAGAGTGCAATGATTTTCTGAAAAACCAAGGGTGGTTCACCCCTTTCTCTAACGCTGAACTACCACAACAACTGCAGTTCGGTCTTTTCATCATATCGGATGCGAACAGCCTTGTCCACCGTACCTGTAGCACACGAACGAGCGCACGTTAGGGAAGAACGCCTGTCCATCAACGGTTTGTTGGAGTACAATGGTAACGAGTAAGATCGTAGTTGTTCAAAAAGTGAGGGGTCTCTCGCATGCACAAGCTGCTCATCGTTGGTGCGGGACGTGGTGGAACAGCACTCCTGCGGATGCTAAACCAGATGGACCGATTACAAGTCGTTGCTGTCGTCGATCAACGGCCGGACGCGCCAGGCATACTGCTGGCCCAATCATTGGGGATTCCCGTCGATCATGATTATCGGCCTTATTTGGATGAGGATCTGGATGTCATTTTAGAAGCTACAGGGGACCTGGGAGAGTATGAGCATCTCAGGCAATTAAAGAAAGATAAGACAGTGCTTATCCCGGGAACGTTTACGAGAATCGTCATGAAATTGATTCGGGAACGCGATAAGCTGATTGCAGTCTTAATGCAAAATCAGCGGGAGCGGGAAACGATGCTGAACTCCACGCATGACGCGATTATCGGGGTCAATCGCCAAGGAATTATTACGTTGTTCAACAAAGCCGCAGAGCGATTGATGGGCATCGAGGCGAGTGAAGTGCTGGATACAAAAGTTTCGGAGCGTATACCGAACACGCGGTTACATATTGTATTAAAGACAGGCTCTCCCGAATTGAATCAGGAGCAAGTCTTGCCGAATCAGACGCGGATTATTACAAACCGTGTACCCGTTCGGAATGATCGAGGAGAAGTTGTCGGAGCTGTTGCCATTTTCCGCGATATTACAGAAATCATGGCGTTGGCAGAAGAAGTGACGAACTTGAAAGATTTGCAGAGCATGCTGCAAGCGATTATTCAATCGTCGGACGAAGCGATATCAGTCGTTGACCAATACGGGAATGGACTTTTGATCAATCCGGCCTACACGAGGCTTACGGGTTTTTCGCAAGACGACATTATCGGGAAACCAGCGACGGTAGACATTTCCGAAGGCGATAGCATGCATATGCAGGTCTTGAAAACGAAGAAGGCAGTGAGAGGCGTCCCTATGAAATTGGGACCAAAGCGCAAGGACGTCGTTGTCAATGTTGCACCTGTTGTGGTCGATGGGGAACTGAAAGGCAGCGTTGGCGTTATTCACGATGTCTCCGAATTCAAGCGCCTGTCAGAAGAGCTGGAGAGAGCTCGTCGTATCATCCGCAATTTGGAGGCTAAATATAGCTTTGCAGATATCATCGGATATAGCGAGCCTATGCAGCAAGCGATCGAGCAAGCCAAAAAAGCGGCGTCAACACCAGCAACTGTCCTTCTTCGTGGGGAATCGGGAACGGGGAAAGAACTGTTTGCCCACGCCATACATAATGCAAGTGAACGAAAATACAACCAATTCATCCGGGTCAATTGTGCAGCGATCTCAGAGAGCCTGCTGGAGAGTGAGCTTTTCGGTTATGAGGAAGGCGCGTTTACAGGTGCGCGTCGAGGAGGAAAGCGGGGGCTGTTTGAGGAAGCGAGCGGTGGAACAATCTTTTTGGACGAGATCGGCGAGCTGTCCATGAGCATGCAGGTCATGCTTTTGCGCGTCCTCCAGGAGCGAGAGGTTGTGCGAGTCGGTGGAACGAAGCCGATTAACATCGATGTTCGTGTCATTGCAGCTACCCATGTGAATCTGGAGGCTGCGATCGGAGCGGGACGTTTCCGTGAAGACCTGTACTATCGTCTCCACGTCGTACCGATTCATATCCCTCCACTCAGACAGCGCTTGGAAGATATTCAGCCGATTGCAATGCACTTGCTGCGAAAAGCCAATCTGGAGTACGGAAGGAATGTAGAAGAGCTGCATGAAGAAACATTGCAGATGCTTCTGTCCTATCACTGGCCAGGCAACGTACGCGAGCTAGAGAATGTACTGGGCAGAGCGATGATTCATATGCGGATCAACGAGCGAATCATTATGCCGGAGCATTTACCCCCACTGGAAAGAAGAATCGTTTCAACCAAAAAGGAAGAGGCCCAGCATGAGGGTTCCACTGGTACCACGTTAAAAGAAGCTGTGGAAAAGGCAGAACGTCAGCACATATTGCGGGAACTGGCAGCAGCGAAAGGCAATCGCACCCTTGCAGCCAAACGCCTCGGAATCGCGATTCGCAGTTTGTACTACAAGATGGAAAAATTGGGCATCATGGATGTGCAGGAAGAGTAACGATGCGACTGTGCAAAATATTGCACGCAATTCTTTGCGCGTATATGCAAAAAAATGCAGACTTGACGTGAGGATGCTCATTCCACGTTCTTGTAAATAAAGCGCTTTCATAAGTTTGATTTTATTGGCATGACTTTTGCATATACCTCTTGACGGGAAATTCTCCAAATGGAGCCCACTGTTACGCCTGCTTACTTAAGCGGAAAACGAAAGATACTAGGGAGGTTTCTTCAGTGAACATCTTTGACTACATGCAAAAGTACGATTACGAGCAATTGGTATTTTGCCAAGACGAAAATTCCGGTTTGAAAGCAATCATTTGCATTCATGATACGACATTAGGACCAGCACTCGGCGGTACGCGCATGTGGCCGTATAAAACAGAAGAAGAGGCGATTGTGGACGTACTGCGTCTCGGTCGTGGGATGACTTACAAAAACGCAGCAGCAGGACTGAACATCGGTGGTGGTAAAGCAGTCATCATCGGTGATCCGCGCGAGCATAAGAGCGAAGAGCTGTTCCGTGCTTTCGGCCGCTATATCCAAGGGCTGAATGGCCGCTACATCACAGCTGAGGATGTAGGAACAACAGTAGCAGACATGGATATGATCCACTTGGAAACAGATTTCGTCACAGGTGTTTCTCCGGCATTCGGTTCCAGTGGTAACCCATCCCCTGTAACAGCTTACGGTGTTTACCGTGGAATGAAAGCTGCCGCTAAATTGGCGTTTGGTTCCGACTCTCTCTCCGGACGAGTAATTGCTGTACAAGGTGTAGGAAACGTAGCTTACAATCTGTGCCGCCATCTGCATGAAGAAGGCGCGCATTTGATCGTAACGGACATCAATCAAGAAAACGTAGATCGCGCAGTGAACGATTTCGGTGCGAAAGCCGTAGGCGTTAACGAGATCTTTGGCGTAGAGTGCGATATCTTCTCTCCTTGCGCATTGGGTGCGATCATCAACGATGACACCATTCCACTCTTCAAAGCAAAAGTGATTGCAGGGGCAGCTAACAACCAGCTAAAAGAAGAAAGACACGGCGACCAAATTCACGAAATGGGTCTGATCTACGCACCAGACTACGTGATCAATGCTGGTGGTGTAATCAATGTGGCAGATGAGCTGCAAGGCTATAACCGCGAGCGTGCACTGAAAAAAGTAGAAACGATCTATGACAGCATCCTGAAAATTTACGAAATCGCTGAACGTGATGGCATGGCTTCCTACAAAGCTGCTGACCGCATGGCGGAAGAGCGCATTGCAAGTGTGGCAAGATCACGTAATACTTTCCTGCAAAACGGCAAGACTGTTTACAAGCGCTAATCACGTTTCTTCTATAAAAGTCTTACTCCTGTCCGCTCTTCTATGGAGGGCGGCCAGGAATACATAAACGGTTTTCTTTGAATATTCATATTCTCGTAAATACGCAGGGTAGCTTTCCGAATGAAAGGAGAGATCGTGGTGTCTCAAGAGTTTGATTTAGTCGTCCTCGGGGGAGGTACCGGCGGTTATGTAGCGGCAATCCGCGCTTCCCAATTGGGAATGAAGGTAGCAATCGTGGAGAAAGAAAAGCTCGGTGGTACTTGCTTGCACCGTGGTTGCATCCCATCCAAAGCGCTATTGCGCAGTGCAGAAGTATTCTCCACCCTGAAGGAAGCTGACAAATACGGAGTCTCGGCCGGTACTGTAGGCTATGACTTCACGAAAATACAAGAACGAAAGCAAGGCATTATCGACCAACTTCACAAAGGGATTCAGTACTTGATGAAAAAAGGCAGCATTACTGTCTTTGAAGGCTTTGGAAGAGTCATGGGGCCTTCCATTTTTTCTCCGCAGGCAGGTGCTGTGCGCATTGAAAAGGAAAACGGGGACCAAGAAATGATCGTTCCACGATTCCTTTTGTTGGCAACAGGTTCTCGTCCGCGCACACTTCCCGGTTTGGTCATCGACGGATCTTATGTGGTCACAAGCGATGAAGCGTTGCAGTGGGAGCGATTGCCTGCTTCTGTTGTCATCGTTGGTGGCGGTGTCATCGGGATTGAGTGGGCTTCCATGCTCAATGATTTCGGTGTAGAAGTAACTGTTGTGGAGTACGCCGACCGTATTTTGCCGTTTGAGGATGAAGAAGTGAGCAAGGAATTGGCTCGTCTGTTGAAAAAGCGGAAAGTCAACATCGTGACGGGAGCAAAGGTGCTGCCTGAATCGTTGGAAAAAGGGGAAGGCAAAGTCTCTATTCAGGCGGAAGTCAAGGATGGAGTCCAAACCTTTGAAGCCGAAAAGGTACTCGTATCAGTAGGACGCCAAGCGAATGTAGAAAACATCGGTTTGGAAGCAACAGAAATCAAAGTCGAGCGTGGCGTAGTTGTGGTTAATGAATTTTTCCAGACTGCAGAGTCTCATATTTATGCGATTGGTGACGTTATTGGCGGTCTGCAATTGGCTCATGTCGCTTCGCATGAAGGAATACTCGCCGTAGAGCACATGGCTGGTCAAAACCCGCACCCGATGGATTACACCAAGGTTCCGAAATGTACGTATAGCCGACCTGAAGTCGCAAATGTCGGACTCACTGAAAAAGAAGCAAAAGAACAAGGCTACGATGTGAAAATCGGCAAGTTCAGCTTTAAGCCACTGGGCAAAGCCCTGATCCACGGTGAGAATGACGGCTTTGTGAAGTTGGTCGTTGATGCCAAGACCAATGATTTGTTAGGGGTTCACATGATCGGTACACATGTGACAGATATGATTTCCGAAGCGGGCTTGGCCCGTGTACTGGATGCGACTCCGTGGGAGATCGGTCAGACGATTCACCCGCATCCATCCTTATCCGAAGCAATCATGGAGGCAGCGCAGGCTGTCGACGGAAAAGCGATTCACAATTAGCGAGGAGGGAATGTAACGATGACAACCAAGCGACATGAGCAAGTGGGATTGACCGATGCGCAAGTCCTTGACATGTATTATTACATGCTGTTGGCCAGAAAAATTGACGAGCGCCAATGGCTGTTGAATCGTGCGGGCAAAGTACCGTTCGTGATTTCCTGCCAGGGTCAGGAAGCAGCTCAGGTGGGAGCAGCTTTTGCGATGGAAAAAGACAGAGATTTCTTGTGCCCGTACTATCGCGATCTTGGTTTGGTTCTGGTTTTTGGCCAAACAGCCCGTGATTGCATGCTGTCCGCTTTTGCGAAGGCGGAAGATCCGAATAGCGGTGGAAGACAGATGCCAGGTCACTTCGGTGGCAAAAAGTACAATATTTTGACGGGCTCAAGCCCAGTGACTACGCAAGTGCCACACGCAGTCGGTATGGCTTTGGCAGGAAGAATGAAGCAAAAAGATTTTGTTGTGTATGCATCGTTCGGGGAAGGCTCCAGCAACCAGGGTGACTTCCACGAAGGTGCGAACTTTGCGGGTGTCCACAAGCTCCCGGTTATCTTTTTCTGCGAAAACAACAAATATGCGATCTCTGTACCACTGAAAAAGCAGTTGGCTTGTGAAAGTGTAGCAGACCGTGCGATCGGTTACGGCTTCCCGGGAGTCAGTGTGGACGGAAACGATCCGATTGAAGTATACCGCGTCATGAAAGAAGCGGTTGAACGTGCTCGCAGTGGTCAAGGACCAACGCTGATCGAAGCTGTTATGTATCGCCTTGTTCCGCACTCCAGTGACGATGACGATCGTGTGTATCGTACGAGAGAAGAAGTAGAAGAAGCGAAGAAAAAGGACCCGTTGATTGTTTTCGCTGCCTATTTGAGAGAGATCGGACTCTTGGACGAACACAAGGAAGCGGATATGCTCGCCCGCGTGCAGCTGGAAGTGGATGAAGCCACTGAATATGCAGAAAACGCGCCATATCCAACACCAGAATCGACAATGACATTCGTATACGGGGAATAAGGGGGGATCTTTTATGGCAGTCATTTCTTTTATTGATGCAATTACAATGGCGATGCGTGAAGAAATGCGTCGCGATTCCAATGTGTTTATCCTCGGGGAAGACGTTGGCGTACGCGGTGGGGTTTTCCGGGCGACAAACGGATTGATTGAGGAGTTTGGCGAGGAGCGCGTGATCGATACCCCGCTGGCTGAATCCGCTATTGTCGGTGTAGGGATTGGTGCGGCAGCTTACGGGATGCGTCCAATCGCGGAGATCCAGTTTGCGGACTTCATCATGCCGGCTGTGAACCAAATTGTCAGTGAGGCGGCGAAAATGCGCTATCGATCGAACAACGACTGGCATTGTCCGATCACGATTCGTGCCCCATTTGGCGGCGGGGTTCACGGTGCACTGTACCACTCGCAATCTGTGGAAGCGATGTTCACGAACACCCCTGGTTTAAAAGTAGTGGCACCTTCGACACCTTATGATGCAAAAGGTCTTCTGAAAGCAGCCATTCGCGATGAAGATCCGGTGCTCTTTTTCGAGCACAAGCGCTGTTATCGTTTGATCAAGGGCGAAGTGCCTGAGGACGACTATGTGCTGCCGATTGGCAAAGCGGACGTCAAGCGAGAGGGTACAGACATCACGGTCATCTCCTACGGCTTGACTCTGCACTTCTGCCTGCAAGCAGCGGAAAAGCTGGCACAAGAAGGCATCAGTGCGCATGTTCTCGATTTGCGTACACTGTATCCGTTGGACAAAGAAGCGATCGCAGAAGCGGCTTCGAAGACAGGCAAAGTATTGATCGTACACGAGGACAACAAAGAAGGCGGCGTTGGCGGTGAGGTAGCTGCCATTGTAGCGGAGCATTGCCTGTTCGATTTGGATGCACCGATTAAACGTCTTTGTGGTCCAGATGTACCGGCTATGCCATACAGCCCGCCGATGGAAAAATACTTTATGCTGAACCCAGAAAAAGTATTGGAAGCAATGCGCGAGCTGGCCAACTTTTAAGGCGAGGAGGACCAAGGATCATGGCAACGAAAGTACTAATGCCCCAGCTCGGAGAGAGCGTGACCGAGGGCACTATTAGCAAATGGTTGGTCAATGTAGGCGACACGGTCAAGAAATACGACTCGCTGGCTGAAGTGACGACGGATAAAGTAAACGCAGAGGTTCCTTCTACTGTTTCAGGACGCGTTACTGAGATCGTCGTGCCAGAAGGTGAGACAGTCGCAGTCGGCACATTGATCCTATATATAGAAGAAAGTGGTGCGGAAGGTGGAGCTGCAGCGCCTGCTAGCACGCCGGAAACTACGGCTCCACAAGCGCCTGCGCCTGCAACCGAGCAGCCAAAGGCAGCTGCGCCGGCTGTATCCATTCAGCAAGCACCAGTCGTCGATGGACCAAAACAACGTTATTCACCTGCTGTTGTCATGCTTTCACAGCAGCATGGCATTGACTTGTCCCGCGTTGTAGGGACTGGAGCAGGCGGTCGTATTACCCGCAAAGATGTCCAAGCGATTATCGATGCGGGCGGCCAAAAGCCAGCTGAGACCGTGAAAGAAACGGTCGCACAGGCTCCCGTGGCAGCAGTCGAACAATCTACTGTGGTTTCAACACCTGCACCTGCAGCATCAGTTTCGGCTCCTGCTGTTTCCGTAGATATTCCGGTTGCAAGTGGTGATCAAGTTGTACCTGTAACGGCTATTCGTCGTACGATTGCAAACCGGATGGTACAGAGCAAGCATGAAGCTCCACATGCTTGGACGATGGTCGAAGTAGACGTGACCAATCTGGTTAACTTCCGCAATCAGGCAAAAGGCGAATTTGCGAAAAAAGAAGGGCTCAACCTCACGTTCCTGCCGTTCTTTATCAAAGCGGTTGTGGAAGCGCTGAAAGAGTACCCGATGATCAATTCCACGTGGGCACATGACAAAATCATTGTGAAAAAGGACATCAACATCTCCATCGCAGTAGCGACGGAAGATGCTCTCTATGTTCCTGTCATTAAGCATGCTGACCAAAAATCAATTCTTGGCATTGCGAAGGCAGTTGATGATCTGGCAGCACGCACCCGTGCAGGAAAATTGACGATGGATGACATGACAGGCGGGACCTTTACGGTTAACAACACAGGCTCCTTTGGCTCTGTTTTGTCCCAGCCGATTATCAATGCTCCGCAAGCTGCGATTCTTAGTGTCGAGTCCATTGTAAAACGCCCTGTTGTCATTAACGACATGATCGCAGTGCGGTCGATGGTCAATTTGTGCATGTCCTTGGATCACCGCGTGCTGGATGGTCTGATTTGTGGGCGATTCCTGCAAAGTGTGAAGCAAAAACTTGAGAATGTAGGACCGGATACCAAGCTGTACTAAGGTGTCAAGAAACCAGGTCAAGTAAAGACCTGGTTTTTTTGATCAAAGAATCGTAAAAAAATTTTCCAAATCGATCATTACGTATGTAACTTTTTTAGAGACATCCTCGTCTTAGCAAGTGGAGCCAGTGTGTCTCTTAAACTAGAAGAGATTCCCACCAGATAGCATTTGTGGTAGACTGGTAGCGTCCCGCTAGAGAATTTCCAGATTAAGGGTAAACATGGGAGGAAAAACATGGAGAAAAGTAAAAAAGCACTACCAATAGTGCTGGCATCAGCGCTGGCCGCTACACCATTTGTGTCAGTACCGCAGCAAGCACATGCTATTGAAAAATTGTCTGTAACGGCTGACAACGATGGTGCAGGTAAAGAAAGTGACTACACCATTGAATTCAAGCTAGAAGAAGACCTGGATAGTGGAGAAACCATTACTATTGAATTCGATTCTGATTTTGATATCGAAGATGACATTGATTCGGACGATATTGATGCTAGCTTCGATGTGAAGAAAGTAAGTGTTGATGGAGAAGAAATTACAATCAAGACAGATGAAGATTTAGAAAAAGGCGATAAAATTAAGATTAAAATTACGAGCGGTATCACGAATCCCGATGACAAAGGTTCATACAGCGTCAGTGTAGAAGCGGGCGACGAGGATTCGGAATCGGATGATGTAGATATCAAAAAAAGCAGCTCGAGCAGCAGTAGCAAGTCTAGCAATGATTATGCCGTATCGTTGAGCAGCAAAGCAGCAGGAGAAAAAGTCAGCCTCAAGCTTGGCAAAATTTCTCTCAAAGGTAGTGATGAGCTGGAGACAAGCTCCACGATAACTGTCACTTTCCCAGAGAAAAATATGCTGCCATCAAGCATTGATGAAGAGGATGTAAAAGTAAACGGATATACAGCGAAATCTGTCAGTGTTAGTGGCAGTACGGTTGATGTCAAAATTCCGAGTGGTGCAGACGCAGATGATTACATCACCTTGGAATTTGACAAGGATGCTGGAATCGAGAACCCTGATTCCGGAGGCAAGCATGTTTTCAAAGTGAAATATGATGGAACTACATACGAATCAGAAGATGTTGAAATTACGAAGAACGGTTCAAGCTCTAGCAGCGCTTCCGACAGCTTTACAGTGAACCTGTCCGATCCGGGCGCAGGAGCTCGCACCAGCTACACCTTTGATGCTGACTTCGGCAGCAAAGAATTGAAAGCAGATGGGGAATTGATTCTCGAATTCCCATCATCTGACATGGTGCCGGGCATTTTGACTGCATCAGACTTTTTACTCAATGGGAAACCAGCGAAAAAAGCAACTGCAGTTGGAAATAGAATCGCGTTAGTAGCGCCAACCGGCTTCAATGCCAATAGCAGAGTGAAGGTTGAAGTTACTTACGGAGCGTGGATTTCCAATCCGAGAACGGCTGGCAGCTATACGTTGAAGGCTACTGTTTCCGGAAGAACCTTGGAATCAAAATCCTTCAGCATCGGTGGCTCTTCTGTGAACCCGACGCCGACCAACCCAACCAACCCGACCAATCCAGTACCTGTACCAAACACAGGTACCAACAACAGCACGGCAACAATCGCATTGACACAAAATGCACTTGGCAAGCAGACGGGTGTAAACGTGGCAATCAAAGGATTGGGTGTTGGTCTGCAAAAGCAGCGCGATTTCATCGAGATCGTATTCCCGGTAGGCTACAAGGTACCGGCTTACATCGCGCCAGCTAACATCTCTGTGAATGGTGTAGGTGCGAATTTTGTTGCCGTTCGTGGACAAAACGTTCTGATTTATCCGTCTCAGGATATTCCTGCGGCAACAAATGCTAATGTCGTGATCAATCCAGCGGCGAACATCGTAAACCCTGCTGTGAAAAACACATATAGCATCAGCGTGTTTACTTCCGAAGAAAGAGGATTGCTGTTTGCGCGTGCTGTTGGTGTAGGGATGCCTTCCCCGGCTCAACCAAAGCCTGCAACGCCAACACCACAACAGCCGCAACAACCATCAACAGCTATTCCTGCAAACTCGGCTTCCTTTAAAGTAAATACAGCAAACTTCACCCTGCATGGCAAATCGTATCCTCTCTCTGTAGCTCCTTATATTGCAGATGGTAATACGACCATGGTTCCAGCCCAATTCTTTAAAGAAGCACTGGCACTGACTACGCAATGGAACAATACAAGTGTTGCTGTTATCAGTGGAACCAAAGTCGTGAAGTTTACAGTTGGGTCGAAAACAGCAAAAGTAGGTAAAACAGAAATTCAACTGCCAACACCTGTTGTTCTCAAAAACGGCATGCCAATGATTCCAATCCGTACCGTTACGGATAATCTTGGTTACAAAGTTGGCTGGGATGCGAAAACTTCCAGCGTATACGTATACAAATAAAAACGAGCTGGGACAAACGAAAAACCCCTTTCCGCTTTTCGGTCGGAAAGGGGTTTTTAATTGTTTATCAGCACTCGTTTATTGAAAGTAAAAAAACGTGGGAACGATGAGTGAGAGTATTAGAATGCCGATCAGGATTTTTGCAAAGAGCGATTGGTGTCTCATTCTAATCAAACCTCCTTTCAAGGTAGAGGAAATTATCAGGTGATTCTGTAAGTGGCTGTGCTAGAATGAAGAAAAGGATATCATTGGCTTTCTTTTTTTCGCCCATGCTGAAATTGTACCGAAATGTAGCCAATGAGACAACCACTTACAAAAGGATGATGATTCGTGAGCGCACCGAAAAAAATTGCCCATATCGGCATTGCGGTAAAAAGCTTGGAAAAGACGCTTCCCTTTTATACCGTGCAATTGGGATTGGAGTTGGTTGGAACCGAAATCGTGGAGAGCGAACAAGTACAAGTGGCATTTTTAAAGATCGGGGAAAGTCATATTGAATTACTAGAACCGCTGAGTGATGAGAGTCCGATAGCAAAATTTATGGAAAAACGCGGAGAAGGCATTCACCACATTGCTTTTGATGTAGATGACGTTGCGGGTCGTCTAGTCACATTAAAAGAGCAAGGTGTACCGCTCATTCACGAGGTCCCCAAAGCGGGTGCGCACGATGCGTTGATTGGATTTTTGCATCCAAAGGCAGCGAATGGCGTTTTGTATGAGCTGTGCCAATATCCGAAAGAATCATAGGCGTTTACGTAGTAGAAAAAATTTTTTTGCGGTATACTGGAACTTGTGAATATGTACCAAAATCGGGCAGTACGATCAGGAGGTAACGAGTGTGAGTACGATCAACCAAGAGCGTTTGTTAAATGAATTTTTGGAGCTCGTCCAAATTGACAGTGAAACGAAGAACGAAGCAGCGATCAACAAAGTTCTCAAAGAAAAACTGATTGCGATGGGTTTTACCGTACAAGAGGATGACGCAGCAGCGAAAACCGGACATGGTGCCAACAATCTGATCGCAACCTTGGAGGGAACTGGAAAAGGTCCAGCAATCCTGTTTAGCAGCCATATGGATACGGTTGTACCAGGAAACGGAATCAAGCCACAAATTCGCGATGGCTACATTTATTCCGATGGAACGACGATCCTCGGTGCGGATGATAAAGCAGGAATCGCGGCGATCTTTGAAGGCATCCGTAGCATGAAAGAGCAAAACTTGCCACATCCAACGATCCAAGTCGTATTGACTGTTGGAGAAGAGTCAGGACTTGTAGGCTCCCGCGCAATGGATTCCAGCCTGCTGAAAGCAGAAATGGGCTTCATCCTCGATTCGGAAGGCCCGGTTGGAAAAATTACAGTAGCTGGTGCTGGACAATACCGCATCGTAACCAAAATTCATGGCAAAGCAGCGCATGCAGGTGTGAATCCAGAGGATGGCATCAGTGCTATAACGGTTGCTAGTAAAGCAATTTCCCGCATGCCACTGGGCCGTATCGATGCGGACACAACTGCAAACATCGGTCGTTTTGAAGGCGGAAAAGCGTACAATATCGTAACGGATTATGTGGAAATTTGGTCCGAGGCTCGCAGCTTGGTTATGGACAAGCTGGAAGCTCAAGTAAAGAAAATGACGACAGCATTTGAAGAAGTGGCAGCCGAGATGGGTGCGACTTGCGAAAATGACGTTATTTTTATGTACCACGGCTACAAATTCAACGAAGAAACGCCTGTTGTACAAAAAGCGATTGCGGCGGTTAAACGTGTAAACCGCAATCCTGAGCTGGTTGCAAGCGGCGGCGGAAGCGATGGTAACGTATTTAACGGCTACAACGTGCCAAGCGTAAACTTTGCCATCGGCTATGAAGAAATCCATACAAAAAACGAGCGCATGCCAATCGCTGAACTGAACAAAGCGGCTGAGCTGGTGCTTGCTGTTATTGCAGAAGTACAAGAGTAACCAAAAGAAGGTCGGAATTTCCTTGCGAGGGGTTCCGGCCTTTTTGTTCGTTTGCTTACTCATTTGCATGATTGAGACAACCACTGTTCATCATAGACTGAATAGAAAGCTCGGGGACGAGGCAGGCACGAAAGGGGGAGGCTGAGTGCTCCGTTTGGCGGTGGGGACGGTTCAAAAAGTGGTGGAAAAGCAATCAGGCATGCAGATACTCGAAGTCCGGACAGAATCGGTTGCAGGATACAAAATGGAGAGAGTGCTGTCTTTTTTGCAGGAGGATTATCAACGTGGCGACGTACTTCTGATCAATACAACCGCTGTTCGCCTTGAATTGGGGACAGGCGGGTATCACTTTGTCGTCGGAAAAGTTACCCAACCAGAGGAATCAGATGTCCTTCCGAATGAGTGGGGGCATGTCATGAAAATGCGCTATTCACCTTGGCAACTCGCGGTTGATTCGGTAGAAGAACAGGCCAGTCCGTACCACCCTTTGTTTGTGCAAGAAGACTTGTCCTTGGAAGGTACCCCTGTTTTGATCGGAGAGCTGCACAGTCTGCTACCTGTTGCTGTCCTTGCTTTACATAAAAAAAATCCAGATGCCCGTATCGTATATGTCATGCCAGATGGCGCATCCTTGCCGATTGCCTTGAGCCAGCACGTCCATCAATTAAAAGCAATCGGGAGCTTGGCTGCGACAGTGACGACAGGTCATGCGTGGGGCGGAGATCGCGAGTCGTTGACGATTCATAGTGGCTTGTTGGCAGCACGCCATGTAGAGCATGCCGATATTATTGTTTGTATGCTGGGACCTGGGGTAGCAGGTACGGGGACACCTTATGGCTTCTCCGGAATTCAGCTGGCTGAGGTCATTCATGCCGTATCCACTCTCGGAGGAACACCTTTTTTTATTCCCAGAATCAGCTTTGGGGACCCACGTACGAGGCATTATGGTGTCAGTCACCACACAGTATCGCTATTGAACAGATTTGTTTTCTGTCCCACCCTTGTTGCAATCCCGATTTTCAGGGATGAAAGAGATGAAGTTCTTTCACGGCAATTGAAGGCGATAGAAATCGCGGGGAAGCATATTTTCATAAAGGGAAGAGTCCCAGACCTGTCAGAACTGGCATCACTGGAAAAGGGGTATAGCTTGTCCTTTTCTACAATGGGGCGAAATTGGCAAGAAGATCCCGCTCCTTTTCAGACGGCATGGTTGGCTGCCGAATTTGTAGGCAACACTCTGGACTACATCGCCCAAACGGTTAACGACGCCCTGCATTCGCCCGCTTCATCAAGTACGCTTGAAGCATTAGGTCTTTTTTTGACCAGGAACGAAGTGCAGCCTTGATCTCCCAAGCTTTCCCGACCATGCGCAATTGCTTTTCGCTAACATAGGTTTTCATTCATGATCTCCTCCGATACAATAAGGTGGACAAGCTCTATGCTCCCAACTTATGGAGGGAATTGACGATTTAGAACGACTTTATGGAAAAAGGATGATGACGACAGTGAGTAAATATGATCACTTATATGAAAAAACCATTTCCAGTCAACCGATTTATGATGGAAGAATCATTAAGGTCAAGGTGGATGAGGTGCTTCTGCCCAATGGCAACACAGCCAAGCGAGAAATCGTGAATCATCAAGGCGCGGTTGCCGTATTGCCAATCACAGATGATAACAAAATGGTTGTGGTGCGACAGTTCCGCAAGCCATTGGAGCGTACGATCGTGGAAATCCCGGCAGGAAAGCTGGAGCCAGGTGAAGAGCCGCTTGCATGTGCAATGCGCGAGCTGGAGGAAGAGACTGGCTACGTTGCGAGTCAGTATACACCGCTCAGCTCTTTTTACACATCGCCAGGCTTCGCGGATGAAATTTTACATGTTTTTGTGGCTACTGGTTTGAAAAAAGGAGAAAGCAAGCCGGACGAGGATGAGTTCGTTGATGTGCTGGAAGTGACACTGGAAGAAGCGCATGCCCTGCATCAAAGTGGAGAAATTCGAGATGCCAAGACAGTCGTGGCATTGTTTGCGTGGGAAAACAAAATGCTGTGCGAACGTGGCTAGAACCATGCCTTCTTCCTATTTTTGCGACATGCATATTCACATCGGTGGTACGTGGACGGGTAAACCTGTGAAAATAACCGCTTCTCGCCAAATGACACTCACCAAAATTTTGGAGGAAGCCTCAGAGAAAAAAGGGATGGATGTCATCGGGATCATCGATGCACATTCGCCCGAGGTTCAGGATGAGCTGGTAGATCTCTTGGAAAAGGGAGTAGCCGCTGAACAGGAGGATGGAGGTATTTCCTACAAAGATACTTTGCTAATCTTGGGGTGCGAAGTAGAAATCAAAGAGCCAGGACGTGGTGCAGCTCATTTTCTCGTTTATCTGCCCAAGCTGCAAGAAATGAAGCAATTTACCGCGTGGTTGTCTGAACGCTGCAAAAATGTGCATTTAAGTTCTCAGCGTATCTACGTATCGCTTATGGAATTACAAGCCTGTGTCCATCAATTGCAGGGCCTTTTGATCCCGGCACATATTTTCACGCCGCATAAAGGGTTGTATGGAAGCTGTACGGATTCGATGGCTGAAGTGCTTAATCCTACGCTTATCTATGCGGTTGAGCTGGGGTTGAGTGCGAATACCATTATGGCGGACCGCATATCCGAGCTACATGACAAAACCTTTCTCACAAACTCAGATGCTCATTCTCTGGCGAAGATAGGCAGGGAATATCAAGCGATGTATATGCAAGAGCGTTCCTTCGCAGAGTGGGTGAAAGCAATTAAGCGCATCGGTGGAAGAGGGGTTCATATGAACTACGGTCTGCATCCCGAGCTTGGCAAGTATCATCAGACGGCGTGCCAAGGGTGCCAGTCATTGCTCGCGGCGGATGCTTCAGGAAAATGTCCGGAATGCGGCTTCCAACGAATTGTGCGAGGGGTTGCGGCCCGCATTGATCAGTTGGCGGATGTAGAGGCTGGCCAGCATCCGGCATTCCGTCCTCCTTATATCGAGCAAATCCCGTTGGAATTCATTCCGGGAATTGGTCCGAAATTGTTGGACAAGCTGTATCGGTCGTTTGGTACACAGATGAACGTATTGCATCGGGTGAACGAAGAAGAGCTCACCCATGTTGTCGGAGAGAAAATCGCTTCGCTTATCGTACAAGCACGAGAGGGGAAGCTCTCTGTCCAAAAGGGCGGCGCCGGTACATACGGAAAGATCGTCCCGAAGTAGGTTGTCATAGGGAAGAACTCGTCCGCATAAGCTGTACAGTAATCAGCGAAGCGGGAGGCGACGAAACGTGCGTTCACGAGTCGGACAAACTATCCAATCCTATGCGAGAGAACATCAGTCACTCTACTGGTTCACGATCGTCCTGTTTACGATGGGCATTATTTTCGGAGCCGTCCTCGTCAATTCACTGCCATTATCACAGAAGCAGGAGCTGTACGGTTTTCTGCAATATTTTTTCAACAGTCTTGGTAGCGATGGAATCCCTGAGACCAGTGCCCATTTTCAGCAAGCGTTTGGTCATTATGCCAAGACCATTGCGATCATGTGGGTACTCGGGTTATCCATCATTGGGCTGCCCATGATATTGTTGATGCTCTTCTTAAAAGGAGTCGTGGTTGGTTTCACCGTCGGTTTTTTGGTGAGTCAACTCCAATGGCAAGGCGTAACATTCGCCATGGTGGGGGTTCTCCCGCAAAATTTATTAGTCGTCCCGGCCCTTTTTATTGTAGGTGTCAGCGGAATATCCTTTTCCCTTCGACTCATCCGGACGAGAGTGCTGAGCAAAAGAGATGTCATCATGCCGCATTTTATGGGCTATACCGTCCTTGTTCTTAGCATGCTCGTGGTATTGACGATTGCAGCCTTGTTTGAAACCTTCATTTCCCCTAGGCTGATGCAGTTCGTGCTTAATTAAGAATAATTCTCAGGTAATAACTTATGCATTTGACTTATTCGATGCCCCTCTACTATAATAGGAACAGGTTTCATGCGAGCGGGGAGGGGCATTAATGTTGGA
This sequence comes from Brevibacillus brevis, assembly GCF_900637055.1. Classification (NCBI taxonomy): domain Bacteria; kingdom Bacillati; phylum Bacillota; class Bacilli; order Caryophanales; family Paenibacillaceae; genus Brevibacillus; species Brevibacillus brevis. Next base: position 3,699,664 of record NZ_LR134338.1, on the reverse strand, counting down.
AGAAAAATTAGAGAAAATTAAGCAGCAGTTGCATTCACAGAACTACAAGCTGACACCACAGCGTGAAGCCACTGTTCGCGTGTTGTTGGAGAATGAAGAAGATCACTTGAGCGCTGAAGATGTTTACTTGTTGGTGAAGGATAAAGCACCGGAAATCGGGCTTGCTACCGTATACAGGACATTAGAGCTGTTGAGCGAACTGAAGATCCTTCATAAAATGAATTTTGGCGATGGCGTAGCTCGTTACGATCTTCGTGATGATAATGCTGCCTATCACCATCATCACCTCATTTGCCTCAATTGTGGTACGGTGGATGAAATTTTTGAAGATCTTCTTGTCACAGCAGAAGAGAAAGTCAAGAATGTTTACAACTTTTATATTACCGACCACCGATTGACCTTCTACGGGATCTGCAATCGTTGTGTAGATAAAGTGAACGTGGAGGACTTCAAATAAAGTCGACTTCTCTGGTAACGGAGAAGTTTTTCTTTTTTCCTTGGGAGCTTTTGTAATGGCAGACCGAATCCTGTGGAATCCTAAGAGAGGATCAATTCGAATGGAGCAAGGGACAAGTGCATATAAATGAAAGAAAGTCTGTAAGGAGGCTTACGGATGAAGGTCTCTTATCGCCGCGTGATGGAGGGGCTTCGTTTCTTGCTTCTTTTCATTACCTGCACCTTGCTCTCCTACGGCATTATAACCTTGCTGGCGGACAAATTTCTCCCGGCAAACCCTTATCATGAACCGCATGGGAATGCGGTGAAGGTAGTAAAAGTCATCAATACCTCTCAGGCACAGGATTTTGACGGTTATGTCGCCCGACTGCAGCTCTTTTATTTAACGGGAGAGTAATGCAAGTTTGAGTTTTTTATCTGGAGAAGCAGGAGTTTCTTTTTCTTTGTGGAAAGCAATACAAGATACTTATCAGCTGAAGGGGACAGCTTCATGGACAGTCTGATTGATCAGTTTATTCATTTCCTGACTGTGGAGAAAGGGTTATCGAGAAATACCCTGGAATCCTATCAACGGGATATGGTGGCCTTTACCTCGTATTTACAGGAGCAAGGTGTCACTCGAATAGAGGATTCTACTCGTACACACATCATTGGTTACTTGCTAGTTTTACGGGAAAAAGGACGTGCTACAGCAACGCTTTCTCGCAATATGGCATCGATACGAGCGTTTTATCAGTTTCTCATTCGGGATAAATACATAGACAAAGATCCATCCATTCACCTAGAAACACCGAAGATCGAGAAACGCTTGCCGAAAGTGCTCTCTGTTGAGGAAGTGGAACGTCTTTTGGAAAGTCCTCCTGTCAATCATCCTGCCGGGCTGCGGGACAAGGCGATGCTGGAGCTTTTATATGCGACAGGCATACGTGTCTCGGAGTTAGTCAATCTGGATAGTGCTGATGTGAATCTGGATATGGGCTTTGTCAAATGCTTGGGAAAAGGATCAAAAGAGCGAATCATTCCGTTAGGCTCGGTTGCCATTCAAATGGTTCGCCACTATTTGCAGGCAGGGCGCCCCAAGCTGGTAAAAGGAACTGGCGATACAGCATTATTTCTGAATCACTTGGGCAAACAAATTACACGGCAAGGTTTTTGGAAAATTATTAAACGATATGCCCAAAAATCAAACATCCGTGCTGAGATTACACCCCATACGCTTCGCCACTCTTTTGCCACTCACTTACTGGAAAATGGAGCCGATTTGCGCTCTGTTCAAGAGATGCTTGGGCATGCTGATATTTCAACCACCCAGATTTACACACATGTGACCAGAACGCGGATTAAGGACATTTATGCCAAGACGCATCCGCGAGCATGAGTATGAAAAAACGATCGACTCCGCCTGATTGTCGGGCGGAGAAAAATTTTCTGAATCAGGTCAGACGTCTGACGACTTGATGATAGAAATGAATGACTGGTAAACAGGAGGCGTTAACATGCAGTATTCACGAGTTTTTTTGATCGTCATGGACAGCGTAGGGATTGGCGAACAACCTGATGCGCCTAAGTTCAATGATGCAGGAGCGAACACTTTAGGCCATATTGCGGAACGAGTTGCAGGATTTTCATTGCCCAACTTGCAAAAATTGGGACTGGGTAATATAGCACCACTCCAAAACGTTGCGCCAGTAGCAACTCCTATGGCCCATTATGGAAAAATGCAGGAAATCTCCATGGGGAAAGATACGACGACTGGCCATTGGGAAATCATGGGATTGCATGTGTCTACTCCGTTTAACACGTATCCAGATGGATTTCCACAAGAGCTGATCTCGGAATTTGAGCAACGTATTGGTCGCAAGGTGCTCGGGAACAAGGTTGCTTCGGGGACAGACATTCTCGAGGAGCTTGGCGAAGAGCATATGAATACGGGTGCAGTGATTGTCTACACATCTGCGGACAGTGTATTTCAGGTGGCAGCCCACGAAGAGATAGTTCCGCTTGAAGAGCTGTACCATATTTGCGAGGTTGCTCGTGAGTTGACGCTTCGTGATGAATTCGCTGTTACTCGTGTTATTGCTCGTCCATTTGTTGGACAGCCGGGCAATTTTAGCCGTACAGCAAATCGTCACGATTATTCCGTGAAGCCATTTGCTCCGACAGTCATGAATCGTTTGCAAGATGCTGGCCTTGCTTCTATTGCAATTGGCAAAATCGGCGACATCTACGCAGATGAGGGCGTTACTCAATCTATTCGTACCAAAGATAACATGGACGGTGTAGATCAAATTCTGGGCACGATGAAACAATCGTTTACGGGTCTTTCTTTTGTTAACCTTGTGGACTTCGATGCGAAGTTCGGTCATCGCCGTGATCCAGAAGGGTATGGTCAGGCTTTGATGGAGTTCGATGCTCGTATTCCAGAGCTTTTGGAAGCGCTACAAGAAAATGATTTGCTGGTAATCACAGCAGACCATGGGAACGATCCTGTACATCATGGCAGCGACCATACGAGAGAATATGTTCCGTTGCTTGTCTATCACAAGGGTATTCAAGCTGGACAACATTTGGGTATCCGTGAGACATTTGCGGACTTGGGTGCGACCATCGCAGACAATTTTGGGGTACCTGCTCCAGCGATTGGCAAGAGCTTCCTCAATCATTTATAAAGGTTAAGTAAAAATAAATATTTATATAATAGAAGAAACACAAAAAAGGAGAGAGTTGAATTGGCAAATTTCCATGACGCAGTAGCATATATCGAACCGAAATTGACAGAAAAACCTACCATTGGTCTCGTACTCGGATCAGGGCTGGGTGTTTTGGCAGATGAAATCGAAAATCCGGTGATCATACCTTATCATGAAATTCCTGGCTTCACTGTGTCCACCGTCGTCGGCCACAAAGGCCAACTCGTGATTGGCAAGCTGCAAGGCAAGCAAGTCGTTGCGATGCAAGGTCGTTTCCACTTTTATGAGGGACATGGTTTGGATGCCGTTGTTTTCCCAATCCGTGTCATGAAGCTCCTCGGCGTAGAAACCATTATTGTAACCAATGCGGCTGGCGGAATTAACGAAGGCTACAACCCAGGCGACCTCATGCTGATTTCTGATCACATCAACATGACGTTCCGCAATCCATTGATCGGTGCAAACGATGAACAATTGGGAGCACGTTTCCCGGATATGTCTGAGGCTTACTCCAAACAGCTCCGCAAGCTGGCCCATGAAGTTGCGTCCGAGCAAGGAATCCAGCTTCGTGAAGGTGTATACGCAGGTCTGTTAGGTCCTACCTACGAAACTCCTGCAGAAATCCGTATGCTTCGTCTGCTGGGTGGGGATGCTGTAGGGATGTCAACTGTACCAGAAGTAATCGTGGCACGACACATGGGTGTGAAGGTGCTTGGTATTTCGTGCATTAGCAACATGGCAGCAGGCATTTTGGAACAGCCTCTGTCCCATGATGAAGTTATGGAAACAACAGAAAAGGTAAAATCGCAATTCCTGGCTCTGGTTAACGGTATCGTAGCCAAAATGTAAGTAACGGATTCGGAGGGATTAACAATGCGTATGGTCGATATGATCGCCAAAAAACGTGATGGCGGAGAACTGACAACAGAAGAGATTCAATTTCTGGTGACAGGCTATACAGATGGAAGTATTCCTGACTACCAAATGTCCGCATGGGCAATGGCAGTCTTTTTCCGTGGCATGACTGCGAGAGAGACGGGAGATCTTACCTTGGCAATGGCAGGGTCAGGCGAACAGCTTGACCTGTCTTCCCTGCAAGGAATTAAGGTAGACAAGCACAGTACAGGCGGAGTAGGAGACAAGACTACTCTTGTTGTTGCGCCATTGGTAGCAGCAGCAGGTATTCCGGTGGCAAAAATGTCTGGGAGAGGCCTTGGATACTCAGGAGGCACTATTGACAAGCTGGAGTCCTTCGCAGGTTTTGAAGTAGAACGTACACGCGAGCAATTTTTGCAGCAGGTGCGTGATATTGGCGTGTCCGTAATCGGACAGTCTGGTAACCTGACACCTGCAGACAAGAAGCTGTATGCACTTCGTGACGTGACAGCTACTGTAGAGGCTGTCCCGTTGATTGCAAGCTCCATTATGTCCAAGAAGATTGCCGCTGGAGCGGATGCCATCCTGCTTGACGTAAAAGTAGGGAAGGGCGCTTTCATGAAAAGCATTGAAGAGGCCGAAACATTAGCAAATGCGATGGTTGCAATCGGTAGCCAAGTAGGACGTAAAACGGTGGCGGTCATCAGTGATATGAACCAGCCGCTTGGCTTTGCTGTGGGCAATGCACTGGAAGTGAAAGAAGCGGTAGAGACACTTGCAGGTAAAGGTCCTCGCGATTTGACCGAGCTGGTATTGGCTATTGGCTCCCGCATGCTTGTTATGGGTGGGCTTGTTACTGATGTGGAAGAAGGACGTAAGAAGCTCGAAGATCTGATGGCTTCCGGAAAAGCAGTGGATAAACTGGCGGAAATGGTAGAGGCTCAAGGCGGAAACAAGCAGGACGTCTATGATTTGTCTCGTCTGCCCCAAGCAAAGATCATTCATACCGTTACGGCCGAGCAGGACGGCTATGTAAGCGCGATTGATGCGGAAGCGATCGGTCATGCCTCTGTTGTCTTGGGTGCTGGCAGATTGACAAAAGAAATGCCAATTGACTTGGCAGTAGGTCTTGTTCTGCACAAAAAACGCGGGGATCAGGTGAAGGCTGGAGAAGTTTTGGTCACCATCCATGCCAACGAGGACCATCTTCTGCAAAATGCGTTGAAAGAAATGGAAGGCGCCTTCCAAATTTCGACGGCAATCGACGGAGATCAACCGTTGATTTATAAAATTATCGAAGCATAGAATGTCCGGATATTAGTTGATTAATCAAATAAAACAAGGCGTGCACAGCACATGAGCACGCCTTGTTTTATGAGTAAAAATACAGTTTTTCGAAAAAATATTGTTGATTAAATCTAGTTTTTCATATTCAATAGTAAGATAAAAGTCGTTTTTTATTATATAAAATATATTTTACTGTTCGGATTGACTTTATAAAGTTTTATAATTCTACTTGTCAAATTTCGTTGACACCGCTATCATTTCAGATTACTTTTATTGTATTAGACTGTTTGTAAAAGATTATTGCGAAATTCGTAAAAAAATGATGGAGGTTCCCAGAAAATCGTATTTATGAAAAAGCTGGACCATGTCGACAGACAGATTCTGCAAATCCTCCATGAAGATGGGCGTATCCCCTATACAGAAATCGCCCATCAACTAGGCGTGAGCGAAGGAACGATTCGATCGCGCATCACTCGGCTTTTACAAGATGGAGTTTTCCAATTCGTGATTCAACCCGATCCAGAGAAATTAGGATTACATGTGCAGGTTATCATCGGGTTAACCACAAAGCTAGGTTTGCAGAAAGAAGTGGCAGAAAAATTAAGCAAATTTTCTGCAGTACGCTTTGTAGGCGCTTATAGCGGTAAGCACGACTTGATTATCCAAGCGTGTTTCCATAGTAATGATGAGCTGATCACCTTTGTTAACGAACGACTCTCTCAAATTGAAGGAATTGCAGCTGCAGACGTTTCACTGGAACTGAAGCAGTACAAAGACACCTTCTCTTTCGTTCAAGACGACGAGGTGACCCTGCAATGAAAGGGGTTGATGCCTTCCAGCCGAAGTCAAGCAGCTTCGTGTAGTTTTCATTTTTTTTCGTCCTTTATTTTCAGAAAAAAGACAAAAAAGAAAAACGTACTGGGGGTTATTGCGTTGAAAAAGAATGTGTTTGCACTTGTGAGCTCGATTGCTGTATTAGGAACCGCCCTGGCAGGGTGTGGTGGAGGTCAACCAGCTGCCGCTCCACCGGCAGGAGGAACTGCAACTCCAGCACCTTCACAGCCTGCAACACCAGCTGCTGAGAAGAAGCCACAAGTTTTAAAGATGAACCTGCACTCAGAGCCGCCTACAACTGATCCAGGGCTCGCAGAGGACACGACTTCAGGCGCGATTATCTTGGCAACCTTTGATGGCTTGACGCGCATTGGTACCGACGATAAGCCGCATGAAGCTGCCGCTGAGAGCTACACTGTCTCTGATGATAAGCTCACTTACACATTTAAAATCAGAGAAGCGAAATGGAGCAATGGTGACCCTGTAACAGCACATGACTTTGAGTATGCTTGGAAGCGTGCTCTCGATCCCAAAACAGCTTCCAACTACGCATATCAACTGTACTATGTGAAGAATGGCGAAAAAGCAAATAAGGGCGAAGCAAAGCTTGATGAAGTAGGTGTGAAGGCACTTGACGATAAGACGCTGGAAGTTAAGTTGGAGAATCCGACTCCATACTTCCTGGAATTGCTCGCATTCCGTACCTACTTCCCAGTTAACAAAAAAGTAATTGATGCAAATCCGAAGTGGGCAGGCGAAGCAAGTTCGCACGTCGGTAACGGACCTTTCAAAATCGAATCTTGGGAGCACAAGAGCAAGATGGTGCTCGTGAAGAACGAAAATTACTGGGATAAAGACAATGTAAAGCTCGACAAAATCGAATTCTCCATGGTAGAAGACGAAAATACAGAGCTCTCCATGTTCGAAAATGGCGAAATCGACTGGGCTGGCGCACCTATGAGTGCTTTGCCAACAGATGCGATTCCAGCATTGAAAGAGCAAGGCAAGATTCAAACCAATCCAATCGCTGGTACGTACTGGTACAAGTTCAATACCGAAAAGCCGCCATTTAATAACATTAAAGTGAGAAAAGCATTTGCCTACTCGATCGATCGCCAAGGCTTGATCGACAACATTCTCCAAACGGGTCAAATCCCGGCAACAGGCGCTGTTCCTCCATCCATGGTGCTGAATCCAAATGGCTATTTCAAAGACAAGGATATAGAAAATGCGAAAAAGCTTTTGGAAGAGGGACTGAAAGAGATTGGCATGAGCAAGCTGCCACCGATTACCTTGTCCTACAATACATCTGAGGCTCACAAGAAGATTGCTGAGGCCATCCAAGACCAATGGAAGAAAAATCTCGGCGTAGATGTGAAACTCGAGAACAAAGAATGGAAAGTATACCTCGAAGATATGCATGAGGGTAACTTCCAGATTGGACGGATGGGCTGGCTGGGTGACTTCAATGACCCAATCAACTTCCTGGAGCTCTACAAGGATAAAATGGGTGGAAACAACGATACGCGTTGGGAAAATGCAAAATATAAAGAGTTGTTGAACCAATCCGCTCAGGAATCAGACCTCGAGAAACGTAAGAAAATTTTGGCAGATGCAGAACAAATCCTGATGGATGAAATGCCAATCATGCCAATTTACTTCTACACGCAATCTTGGGTACAGAAGCCAGAAGTGAAAGGCGTTCACCAAACTGGCCTGGGTGACGTGGATTGGAAAGGCGCATACATCGAGTAATTTCATAACGAAGGAAACGGGATTTGCGGCAGAGGGTATATGGTTGCGCATATACCCTCTGCTATGCAAGCCCTTCCCATAAATACCAGCTGGCATCATTTCCAGCAAAGAGAAAATAGAGAGAGAAGCTTTATTGCAAGAGATCTAAGGGTTATTTACACAGCCGATTTTTACACTGTGTCGGCAGCGTTCCGCAGTGTAAACATGGGACGTGAAAGCAATCAAAAATCTACCAAGGGGGTAAGTTAGTTGATCCGTTATCTCGGTAAGCGCATCATTTTTATGCTCATCTCGCTCTTCTTAATTGTAACGGCCACCTTCTTCATCATGAAAGCAGTACCAGGTGGTCCATTTACATCCGAGAAGCAGGTCCCGCCGGAAATTAAGGCAGCACTAGAGGCAAAGTACAAGCTGAACCTGCCGTTGCACGAACAATACTTTGAATATTTGAAAGGTGTAGTAACGTGGGAACTCGGTCCATCGTTCACGGAGAAATCTTCAACTGTTAACGACATGATTAATCGTGGTTTCCCAGTTTCTGCTCACTTGGGAGCACAAGCTTTATTGCTCGCTATCTTTGGTGGAATTACGTTAGGGGTTATCGCAGCACTAAACCATAATAAATGGCAAGACTATTCTGCAATGGTCATCGCCGTTTTGGGATTATCGGTACCAAGCTTTATTTTGGCGTCCTTTTACCAATACATTTTCGCTATTAATTTGGGCTGGTTTCCAATCGCGAAATGGGAAGGATTCGAATACACCATCCTTCCATCATTGGCACTCGCCGCATCACCGATGGCATTTATCGCGCGTTTGACGCGTTCCAATATGATTGAAGTTATGGGTCAAGATTACATCAAAACAGCAAAAGCAAAAGGGTTGCACACTTTTACCATTACTGTAAAACACGCTATCCGTAATGCGCTCTTGCCAGTTGTTACCTACCTGGGTCCACTGATTGCCGGTATTTTGACAGGTGCATTCGTTATTGAACGTATTTTCGGTGTTCCTGGTCTTGGTCGCGAATTCGTTTTGTCCATTACAAACCGCGACTATACGGTAATCATGGGTACGACCGTGTTCTACTCCATTATCCTGGTTGTGATGATTCTGATTGTTGACATCGCATACACCTTGGTAGACCCACGGATCAAACTTTCGGACGCAGGAAAGGAGTAATGACACGTGCAAAACTTGACTAAAGAACATTTCGAGCCAATTTCCGTTGACCTACGTCAAGCTGAAGCAATTAAGCGCCCAAGTCTCTCTTTTTGGTCTGACGTTTGGCGTCGTTTGAAAATGAATAAAATCGCAATGATTTCGATGATTTTCATTGCTGCCTTGATTGTATGTGCCATTGTGGTCCCATGGCTAACTCCACAAGATTATTTTACGACGGATCTGGCTGGCAAGAACAAAAAGCCGTCTGCTGAACACTGGTTTGGCACAGATGATCTAGGTCGTGACGTATTTGAGCGTATTTGGTACGGTGCACGTATCTCTCTGCAAGTAGGTCTTGCAGCAGCGTTCATTGACCTGATCATTGGTGTGATCTGGGGCGGTATCGCAGGTTTCTATGGCGGTAGAGTAGATGAAATGATGATGCGTTTCGCAGATATCTTGTTTGCGATTCCTTACCTGCTGGTTGTTATTTTGTTGATGGTTGTTTTAGAGCCTGGTGTTGGAACGATTATTCTTGCCTTGACGATAACGGGATGGATCGGTATGGCCCGGATTGTGCGTGGTCAGATTCTTCAATTGAAAAACCAAGAGTTTGTACTGGCAGCGCGCTCCCTTGGTGCTGACGCCAACCGTCTGATCTTCAAACACTTGATTCCTAATGCTTTGGGTCCAATCATCGTAACGTTGAGCTTGACTGTACCTTCCGCGATTTTCGCAGAATCTTTCTTGACCTTTATCGGGTTAGGGGTTTCGGCACCGATTGCATCGTGGGGAACGATGTCTAACGAGGGATTGCCGGCCATGAAGTACTATCCATGGCGTTTGACATTCCCGGCAATCTTTATTTCCGTGACCATCTTGGCATTTAACTTGTTCGGTGACGGTCTGCGCGATGCAGTAGACCCACGCCTGCGTAAATAGGAGGGATCGTCGTTATGGAACGCATTCTTGATGTAAAAGACCTGCATGTATCCTTCCATACGTATGCAGGTGAAGTAAAAGCAGTCCGCGGTGTGAATTTTCACGTCAACCGCGGAGAGGCTGTAGCGATTGTAGGGGAGTCCGGTTGCGGTAAATCCGTAACCGCTCAAACCCTCATGAAGCTGATTCCTATGCCTCCGGGTGAAATCAAGAAAGGGCAAATCCTCTTCAATGGCGAGGATATCGTCAAGAAGTCGAAAAAAGAGATGGAATCAATCCGCGGTAAAGATATCGGGATGATCTTCCAAGATCCAATGACTTCCTTGAACCCAACAATGACCATCGGTAGCCAAATTACCGAGGGCTTGATCAAACACCAAAACATGTCGAAAGCCGCAGCGCGTGATCGTGCTATTGAGCTGTTGACCATGGTTGGTATTCCGCAACCTGAGAAACGTGTGGAGCAATATCCACACGAGTTCTCTGGCGGTATGCGTCAACGTGCAATGATCGCCATCTCTCTCGCCTGTTCGCCGAAGCTGTTGATCGCGGATGAACCGACGACAGCTTTGGACGTAACGATTCAGGCGCAAATTTTGGACCTGATGAAAGAGTTGCAAAAGAAAACAGGCACTTCCATTATCTTGATCACGCATGACCTTGGTGTTGTTGCTGAGATGTGTGACCGCGTAATCGTTATGTACGCAGGAAAAGTGATCGAGACAGGAACGGTTGACGATATTTTCTACAATCCGCAACACCCTTACACCAAAGGCTTGCTTCGCTCGGTACCACGTCTTGACTTGAACCGTGACGAGCCACTGACACCGATTTTTGGTACACCGCCAGACCTTCTTCGTCCGCCAGTTGGCTGTGGATTCACTGCGCGTTGCGAATCTGCGATGCGTGTGTGCCAAGAGATCGATCCTGAGCTGAACGACATCAGCACGACTCAGCGAGCAGCTTGTTGGCTTCAGCATCCGCTTGCTCAGAACCGTGCGTAGAAGGAGGGATATCAGTGGATAAACGTGAAAATTTGATTGAAGTACGTAATCTGAAAAAGTTCTTTTCGATTGGCGATAATACTCTGAAAGCTGTGAATGATATCTCGTTTGAGATCAAACGCGGAGAAACATTGGGCGTAGTAGGAGAGTCAGGCTGTGGAAAGTCCACTGCCGGTCGTACCATCTTGAGACTGTATGATGCGACTGAAGGGGACGTCCTGTTTGAAGGAAAGAGCATTATGAATTTGAACCAACAGGAAATGAAGGCGATGCGCCGCAACATGCAAATGATTTTCCAAGACCCTTACGCATCCTTGAATCCGCGTATGACAGTCGGGGATATTATTGGCGAGGCGCTGGATATTCATGGCCTGGCTACTGGTCAAAAGCGCAAAGAGCGCATCCAGGAGCTTCTTTCCTTGGTGAGCTTGAATCCTGAGCATATGAACCGTTTCCCACACGAGTTTTCAGGCGGTCAGCGCCAACGTATCGGAATTGCCCGTGCATTGGCTGTAGAGCCAAAATTCATCGTGTGTGACGAGCCGATCTCTGCTTTGGACGTATCCGTACAAGCACAGGTTGTAAACTTGCTCGAACAGCTGCAAGAAAAAATGGGCTTGACCTACATGTTCATTGCCCATGACTTGTCCATGGTAAAATACATTTCCGACCGTGTAGCGGTTATGTACCTGGGTAAAATGGTTGAGCTGGCAGAAAGTGATGCTTTGTATGAAAAGCCGCTCCATCCGTATACGCAAGCGCTGTTGTCTGCGATTCCGATTCCAGACCCAGAAGTTGAGCGTAATCGTGAGCGCATTGTATTGCAAGGCGATGTACCTAGCCCAATGAACCCACCAAGCGGTTGCCATTTCCGTACCCGTTGCCCGAAAGCAATGCCGGAGTGCGCTGCATCCGTACCTGTATGGAAAGAAGTAGAGCCAGGACATTTCGCAGCTTGTCATTTGTATAACTAAATCAACTACAAATAACGAGTTCCGAGGCTACTCGTGCAGCCCGGAACTCGTTTCCCGTCATAAGGGAGGTTTTACCTCTGAAAAAAATGGGTATATGTACCCAGAGGCACATTTTTCAGGGGTATTTTTTCGGAGTTCTTGCACTGGAAAATTGTAGCAGTGATAAAGGGGGCAAGCAGCATGAGTAAATTTTTGTCGCCACGATGGAAAAAGAAGGAGGGAATTTCGAATCTGATAAAAAAAGTAAACCTGACTAGCCAAGTAGCAACGGAAAAGCTAAAAGGATCTCTTGCTACAAAAATGATTGTGTTTGGTCTAATTCTTGTACTTATTATTATCGGTTCTTTGCAATACATAGCCCTTTCCTTCTCGAAATCAACGCTGTTTAGCATTACCTCTAACCAGGCGAAAATGCTGGCTGACCAGCATGCGAATAGCATGGAAGATGACATAAAAGCGATTGTAAACTCCACCAAATCGGCGGCAACCAAGCGTGTGATGATGACAGAGCTGCAGCCGCTTATCATGGAGCAGTTTACTCTATTGCGCCAGGCGCATAAAGAAGTATCCAGAATCTATTTGATTGACACGGCTACCGGGAAATCGCTGTATTCCTTGACCGGGACAAATGAGATTGACTTCAAGCAAAAGCAATACTTCCAAAGAGCACTAACCACGAAATCCTTGGTCATTTCTGATGAAGAAATCGTTGAAGGCAGCAACAAGAGTTTTCTTTATATTGCGACACCCGTAGGCGAAAAAGCCGATGATACGAGCCGATTGTTCGTTGTTGGCTTTACGATTGACCAAATGATTCAAAAGATTCCTGAGATCTCTTTCATGGAGAATGGCTACGCATTTGTTGTTCGACAAGATGGTTTGGTTGTGGCCCATCAAAATCCGAATAACAACAACAAGCTCGTGCTGGCAGGTGACAAAGATTATGAAGAGATGCTATCCCTGATGCAGCATGAGACAAGTAACAGCTTACTGTACTCGGATCATGGAATTGATTCGTTTGCAGCGTTCGCACCGATCCCGATGTTGAAATGGAATGTGGTTTTGTCCACGGGAACCGACGAGGTGTATGGTGAAGTGGACGGAATGTGGCTGTATTTCGTGCTCTTCAGCTTGCCGATCATCGGACTCTCGGTTTGGGCGATCTGGTGGTTTGCGAAGCGGATTCGACTGTCCCTGTTCGCGATAGCCCGGGATATGGATCAAATCGGCGCCGGACATTTTAATATCAACGTAAAGGTAAACGGCAATGACGAGCTGGCTATGGTTGGCCGCAAAATGAATGAGATGGCTGCTGAACTCCGCAAGCTGATTGCCCTTGTACAGGGACAAGCTACACAGCTGAACGTAGCGACAGATGAGCTGACGCTGTTTGCGCAAGAGAACAAAGGAGCCATTAACGTCATTACGGATAATATCTCAACCATCGCCCAACGCGTTTCTACGCAGACGAATGAAGTGCAGGCGACGGCCAATACCGTCTCGGAAATATCGGAAGGCGTTGAACAGGTGGCTGTAGCTGCCGAATCTACATCGGTAGCCACAACTCGTACGTTTGAGAGAGCGCAAGGCGGAATGGAGTTAGTGGAGAACGTAATCAATACGGTAAGACGCGCGACTAATGAGGTAGAACGTACTGCTGGGCAAATGCACAGTCTTCGTGAGCGGGCTCGTGAAATTACAAGTATCGTCGAAATGATTACGAGTATTGCATCGCAAACGAATTTGTTGGCGTTGAATGCAGCCATTGAGGCAGCCCGTGCTGGAGATGCTGGACGAGGCTTCTCGGTTGTAGCCAGTGAGGTTCGCAAGCTCGCAGAGGAAAGCAGCTCCTTCTCTGAGCGTATCGCTGCCATTGCCCATTCGATCAATGATGAGGCAATGGATATGAGCAAGCATATGGACGAGATCGTTACAATGGTGAGTGGAGGCTTGCAATCTGTAGAGTCTGTAGGTTCTGCTTTCCAAAATATCGTGGCAGAGATTCAATCGGCTGCAGAGCAAAGCGAATCGATGACGGCGACCTCGGAAGAGATGGCGGCGGGTAATCAGGTTGTGACGAACTCCATGCAGCGACTTGCCACTATGTCGGATGAAATTAGTGAATCCATCTCAGGTGTGGTAGAGACAGTGGATGAACAATTGAATTCGATTGCACGCATTAATGAAAACGTGGAGCAATTGAAAAAAATGGCGGATGAGCTAACGCAAAATGTGAGCCGCTTCGTCATTTAAGAAAGTGTCCCTTCTGCTAGTAGCGGAAGGGATTTTTTCGTGATACCGGATGTGCTTTCGAGAAGATAATCTTGCTGTTTTGTGTGAATATTTTCCTTTCGTGATGGTGAGAATAAAACCATGAATGGAGGGAAGAGACTGCTATGAAACGGAATGGATACCTCGCTCTATGCTTCGTTATGTGCTTTACCATCTTTTCTCCGATGGCGATTGCCAAAGAAAAGGCTGGACAGCAAAAGGGTGACAATCATTTTGCCCCACAAGCGTCATCCGCAGTGATGATCGAAGCGGATACGGGATCAGTCTTGTATGAAAAGAACGCCAATGAAAAAATGCCACCCGCCAGTATCACCAAAGTAATGACCATGCTTTTGATCATGGAAGCGGTGGAGCGGGGAGAGCTTAAGCTTACCGATAAGGTTCGAACGAGTGAAAGAGCAGCATCGATGGGCGGGTCGCAAATTTTTTTACAGCCCGGTGAAGAGATGACGGTAGAGGACATGTTGAAAGGGATTGCGATTGCTTCTGGGAATGATGCCTCAGTAGCGATGGCTGAGCACTTGGCTGGGACAGAAGAGAGTTTTGTTGCGCGAATGAATGAACGCGCACAACAGCTCGGCATGAAAAATACGCATTTTGTCAACTCGAATGGACTTCCTGCCGAGAATCACTACTCTTCCGCAGCCGACATTGCGATCATGTCACGTGAGCTCTTAAAGCATGAAGGCATCACCAAGTTTACCGGTACGTATCAAGACTATTTGCGAAAAGATACAGAGAGCCCCTTCTGGCTTGTGAATACGAACAAGCTGGTGCGTTTTTATGAAGGGGTGGACGGTTTGAAGACAGGGTACACAGGGGAAGCGAAATACTGTTTAACAGCGACTGCCAAACGCAACAACATGCGTGTCATTGCAGTCGTCATGGGTGAGCCTGATGTAAAAACGCGCAATAATGAAGTATCGACTATGTTCAATTACGCATTTACACACTTTCAGGTGATGCCGATGTACAAAAAGGGAGAACCTGTACGCACACTCGTTGTGGATAAAGGTCAGAAACCGCAAATCAACGCGGTGACACCACATGCAGTTAGTTTGTTGATGAAAAAAGGAGAATCGGCCGATACCTTCCAGAAGGAAATTGTCATCAATGAGGCGGTTCAAGCACCTATAGCAAAGGACCAAATAATCGGCCACATTTTCATCCGCACGAAAGATGGCAAAGAAGTAAATCGAATCGATCTGTTCCCGGAAGATCAGGTAGATAAAGCCAACATGTGGGAGATTCTCAAGCGAACCACCAAGAGCGTTTTGATTAGCTACTGACAGACAGCATGAGCGCGAAAAGAATCGAGTTGCCCCGATTGGAATGGCGCGGCTGCTCGATTTTTTTGTTCTTTTGTCGGCTGGCAGGAATTGGTTTCGCCGAGGAAGAAAGAGAGTTTCTATCAAGGGAGAAGGAGTGTGTCAGCTATGAGTTTACGAGTTGCGATGGAGACACGGCAGGACGTGCTGGTGATCCGTTTGCAGGGGGAGCTGGATCATCATACGGCAGAGGAGTTGCGTAAGAAGGCGGATGACCTTCTGCGTAGCTCTACTATACGCCATATTGTGCTGAGTCTGGCTGATTTGACGTTTATGGACAGCTCTGGTATCGGGGTTATTTTGGGAAGATACAAGCAGATTTCTGCCCGATCTGGAGAAATGTACGTCTGCTCGATCAATCCTACGATCTATCGAATATTTGAGATGTCCGGGTTATTCAAGGTGATCAAGTTTCGCGAAAACGAAGCGGATGCTTTGCATGTTCTGGGGGTGGCGTAATGATGGTACAGCGTAACTTTATGTCAGTGTCGTTTGCAGCATTGAGCCAAAATGAGGCATTCGCACGTGTAGCAGTTGCAGCCTTCATTTCCCAACTCGATATTACGATGGACGAGCTGGAAGAAATTAAAACCGTTATTTCCGAGGCGGTTACGAATGCCATTATTCATGGTTATGACGAAAATCCAGAGGGTGTGGTACAGATCTCTGTGCGTATTGAAGAGGACAGCATTGATCTGATTGTAGAAGACAATGGACGAGGAATTGAGGATGTGGAGCAGGCTATGCAGCCACTCTATACGACGAAACCAGAGCTTGAGCGTTCTGGAATGGGCTTTACGATTATGGAGAATTTCATGGATTCTTTGGAAGTGGCAACAGTTGTGGGTAAAGGGACAACTGTGCGCCTCACCAAACGCCTGGCGTTTGCCAAAGCCTTGCAAAATTAGGGGTAGTGCCTATGGGTGCCGATATCAAAAACGCGAGTCAACCATTTCTGACCAATGACCAAGTAAAAGAGTTAATCGCCAAAAGTCAGGCTGGAGACACTGAGGCAAGAGAGCTTCTCGTCAACAGCAATATTCGGCTGGTCTGGTCCGTCGTCCAGCGCTTTATCAACCGTGGATATGAAGCGGATGATTTGTTTCAGATCGGTTGTATTGGTCTTTTGAAGGCCGTTGACAAGTTTGATCTCTCCTATGATGTTCGATTCTCAACCTATGCTGTGCCGATGATTATTGGAGAAATTCAACGCTTTTTACGCGATGACGGTACAGTCAAGGTAAGTCGATCACTCAAAGAAACAGCCAATAAGGTACGACGAACAAAGGATGAGCTGTACAAGCAATTCGGTCGCGCACCCACGATTGCTGAGGTAGCGGACGCGGTGGGGATTACACCAGAAGAAGTTGTGTTTGCGCAAGAAGCAAATCGGGCACCTTCTTCCATCCATGAAACGGTTTTTGAAAACGACGGAGACCCCATTACGTTGATCGATCAGATTGCGGATGAAGGGGTCAACAAATGGTTTGAAAAAATTGCACTCAAGGATGCGATCAGTCGATTGAGCGAGCGGGAACAACTTATTGTCTACTTGCGCTACTACAAGGATCAGACGCAGTCGGAAGTAGCGGAGAGACTGGGAATCTCGCAAGTGCAGGTATCGCGGCTCGAGAAGCGCATTTTGCAAACGATCAAAGACCAAATTGAGCATTAACAGATGCAAACACTCCGGTCACTACGTGGCTGGGGTGTTTTGTTTTGTGAAAAACGACTCGACGTTTTTCATTAAACAGAATGTGACCGCTTGCGGTCAGCAAATAAACGTTCATTTCCGTTTATTTGCATGGCTTTTGTGGCTCGGCACATACTAGCGAATAATCAGGTATGTGATGGAAGGGGAAGGTACCATGAAAGACGCGTTGTTTCTGCGCCTGAGAAAGCGATTGGCCGTACAGCCACAAGCCATGATTACGCTTGGGGACATTTGCCAGCTTTACTGGGATGGAGAGCGCGAGGAAGCGTTAAAGCGGATGCCCATTTACCAGACAAAGCCAACGGATGGCAATTTGATCATTATCGATATTATGCAGGTGATTAAAAGGCTGCGTTCTGTCTATCCTGATGTGGAACTGGACGTCCAGGGTTCTCCCCAAATCATTGTGGAAGTGCTCAATCCACGAAAGAAATCGAACCCGATTTTGGTGGCGATGGTATGGATTTTGCTGTTCATTGGCTCAGGATTGGCGATCATGAATTTCCATACCGATGTCAGTATGATGCAGGTTCACGAACGAATCTACTATTTGATTACCGGTGAAAAAAGCCATCAGCCTTTGTGGATGCAAATTCCTTACTCCATCGGAATCGGCTTGGGGATGATTCTGTTTTTCAATCATATCTTCCAGAAAAAAATCAACGAAGAGCCTAGTCCCCTAGAAGTGGAATTGTTTATGTATCAGCAAAGCCTTGATCAATACTACATACAAAATGAAAACAAGGAAAACCAACGGACGAAGAAATGAGCGTCATCAAGTACTTGTTGCTTATTTTGATCGGGCTGGGTGGAGGACTTGCAGTAGGGAGCGGGCTGGTCGCGTTTATTACCGTTCTGGACATCATTCCAAGGTTGACACAATTAACGAATGCTCATCGGTATATTCGCTTGCTGGAATGGGCTCTGGTGGCAGGAGCACTTTTTTTTACGTTTATTGATTTTTTTCACTGGGGTGCTCATTTGCCGGTAATCGTTTCTTCGATTTACGGGATGTTTGCAGGGATATTTGTGGGGACACTCGCCGCAGGCTTGACGGAGGTATTGAATGTCTTCCCGATATTAGCGAAGCGAATCCACATGGATGGCAGTCTTCTCTTTTTGCTGATGGCAGTGGTTTTGGGAAAAGTGACGGGTTCCTTACTGCAATGGCTGCTCCATCTGTGAAATGGTAAATACCACTATTCATAGGCATCTTTAGAAAAAGGAAGGATATAGGAAGAAAGCTTACAAAGGGAGTGAAAGGGCATGGCAACCAAAACAAAATCCAAAAATCCCCAATCGATGCAGATGACCAAACAACTGTATCAACAGCAGGCTTCCAAGTTCCAGCCCAAACGAAATGTTCTGCTTAACTCGTTTCGTGCTTTCTGGGTAGGAGGGACCATCTGTTTGTTGGGTCAGGCCATTCAAAATATGTATATTACCTTTTTCGGATTTACGGAGAAAACGGCAAGCAATCCAACGGTTGCGACGCTCATCTTTCTATCCGTTCTGCTGACAGGGTTAGGTGTGTATGACAATATCGGGCAGTATGCTGGAGCAGGATCAGCCGTGCCTGTTACAGGCTTTGCCAACTCGATAGCTTCTGCTGCCATCGAACATCGGAGCGAAGGGTTTGTGCTCGGCGTTGGGGGAAATATGTTTAAGCTCGCTGGTTCGGTCATTGTATTTGGGGTTGTAGCTGCTTTCATTGCGGGAATATTAAAGAGCCTGATCAACATGTTTTTCTAAGGGAGGGCTGTCGGTGTCAAACAATCAACCAGTGAAACGAGTCAATCGGCAAACCTGGCACTTCGATCAAAATGTTCGTCTGCAAAGCTCGGCAGTTGCTGTGGGACCAAAAGAAGGAGAAGGACCGCTGGCGCACTTGTTTGATAAGATCCACGACGATATGTATGCAGGCCAACAGACGTGGGAAGACGCCGAACGCCAGTTGATGGAGGATGCAGTCAACACCTTGCTGCAAAAGGCGGGTATCACGGGCAAGGATGTGGATATCATTCTGGCCGGTGACCTGTTGAATCAGAACATCACCACCAACTTTGCAGCAGAAAAGGTGGCAATTCCGCTTTTGGGCATGTACGGAGCTTGTTCTACCTCGATGCTGACACTGGCAAATGCGGCGGCTTTGGTAAACGCAGGCTATGCAAACAAGGCGATTGCCGCTTGCAGTAGCCACAATGCTACAGCGGAAAGGCAGTATCGTTATCCAACGGAATATGGTGGCCAAAAGCCCCCAAGTGCCCAGTGGACAGTGACAGGAGCCGGTGCAGGATTGGTCGGGATTGGGGGAAATGGCCCACGCATTACGTATGCGACGATGGGAAAAGTAGTGGACATGGGGATTAAAGACCCGTTTGACATGGGAACGGCCATGGCGCCAGCAGCTGTTTCGACGATCCAGACGCATTTTCAAGATACGGGGCGCTCTCCACAGTCCTATGATTTGATCGTGACTGGCGATCTGGCAGCCGTTGGGTATCCGATTGTAAAGGAGCTCATGTTGACAGAAGGATACGACATGGATCAAGTCTACAACGATTGTGGGCTGATGATTTACTCCCCCGATCAAGATGTATTTGCAGGCGGGAGCGGTTGTGCCAGCAGTGCTGTGGTCACGTATAGCTACATTCTGGATCAACTCAACCGTGGGTTGCTGAAAAACGTGTTGGTCTGCGCCACGGGAGCACTCTTAAGCCCGGTAAGCTATCAACAGGGCAATTCGATTCCGTGCATCGCCCATGCGGTTGCACTTGAAGGAGGAAAATGATGGAGTACCTAATTGCATTTGTCGTAGGGGGATTGGTTTGTGTAGTAGGTCAGCTCCTTCTGGATGTTGGCAAGCTAACGCCTGCTCATGTCATGAGTACGCTGGTCGTGGCAGGAGTATTTCTCGATTTTATCGGTGTGTATGACAAGTTTATTGATTTCGCAGGAGCAGGTGCGACTGTACCGATTACGAGCTTCGGTCATTCTTTGTACCATGGAGCCATCAGCGAGGTTGAGCAGCATGGGTTGATCGGTGTGGTAACGGGGATTTTTGAGGTCACGAGTGCGGGTATATCTGCTGCGATTGCATTCGGATTTTTTGCCTCTCTCGTCTTTAAACCGAAAGGGTAAGTTCAGGCAGTAAAAGGCTAAAAGGCGGTGACCCAGCATGGACACAGTACGCCGGAAAGTCATAGTGGTGACAGACGGAGATCATATTGCCCAAAAAGTTATCGAGAATGTCGCCAAGCAATTTGGTGGTCGATGTATATCGCTGTCTGCCGGGAATCCGACTCCATTACGAGGCAATCAGATGGTCGAACTGATTAAAATGACACCATATGATCCGGTTATCGTCATGTTCGATGACAATGGAGATTACGGCAAGGGGAGAGGGGAACGAGCACTCGAATACGTGGTGAAGCATCCTGATATCGAAGTAATCGGTGCGATTGCAGTCGCCTCGAATACACACTGGGTCAAGGGTGCGAAGGTCGCTTATTCCGTAAACAACCAAGGACAAATTGTAGACGAAGCGGTGGACAAGGACGGGTACGCAGACGAGCAGCTTCAGCATCATATTTATGGTGATACCGTAGACATCTTGAATTCCCTGCATGTACCGAATGTCATCGGCATTGGAGATATAGGCAAAATGGAAGGCAGGGATAGTTTGCAAAACGGTTGTCCCATTACAACGAGAGCGGTGCAATGGATAATGGAAAGGAGCGGCGCTCATGGCACAGGTCACGGAAAAACGGCATCCCATCTCGACTTATCTTGAAGAGAATCAGAGGTATTTGAACGACCGACTTGGTGTTGGTAAGAGCTTTGATATTGGGGTCCATGATTTTTATGTGGGTCATACACGAATGTTGCTGTATTACATAAACGGCTTCGCGGAAAGCTTGCTCATCTCGCAGATCATGCGTGAGTTGAATGATGTACGTGACCGGGAGCTGGGGGACGATGCTTTCGACCAGCTGTTCCACAAGTTCATCCCGTTCTTCCAGCTCAGCAAGGTGGAAACGACAGACGAATTCATGGACAAATTGCTTGTCGGTCAAGTAGGACTAATTATTGACCGATCTTGCCACGCGATCATTCTCGATGCAAAAATACTGCCAAATCGTTCACCACAGGAGCCAGATACGGAGCGAATCGTTCGGGGAGCGCATGATGGATTTACAGAAGTGCTTATAACCAATACAAGTCTAACCCGGCGAAGGATTCGTGACGAACGGCTCCGTTTTGAAATCATGCAAATTGGAGAACGTACCAAAACAGACGTAGCTGTGGCTTACTTGCAGGATGTAGCGAATGAAGAGTTGGTCAACACCTTGAAGGAACGTCTGCAAAACATCCAGATAGACGGGATACCGATGGCGGAAAAAACGGTCGAAGAATTTATCATTGGGCAGACGTTGAATCCATTCCCGCTCGTCCGCTATACGGAGCGTCCTGACGTGGCAGCGGTTCACCTGTTGGAAGGGCATGTATTGATTTATGTAGACACATCCCCGAGCGTCATGATCACACCCGCGACCTATTTTCATCACGTACAGCATGCGGAGGAGTATCGACAAACACCGGTAATCGGTGCTTATCTGCGCTGGGTTCGTTTTTTGGGGATCTTTGCTTCGGTTTTTGTTTTACCGATCTGGTTGCTTTTGGTCATGCACCCTTCCATGATACCGGAGCCACTTCATTTCTTAGGGATCAAAAAGATGGGCAGCATTCCTATTTTGGCACAATTCTTGATCGCTGAGGTCGGCCTGGACTTGATGCGGATGGCCGCCATTCATACGCCTGCGCCACTCTCGATTGCCGTAGGTTTATTGGCTGCGATTCTGGTCGGGGACGTGGCGATCAAGGTAGGACTCCTTGCACCCGAGGTTATCTTGTATTTGGCAGTGGCGGCAATCGGGATGTATGCGACTCCCAGTTATGAGTTGAGCTTGGCCAATCGACTTATTCGCTTGTTTCTGATTCTCATGGTGGGCTTTTTCTCTATACCGGGACTGATGATCGGACTTACGCTCATCCTGATTTTCTTGGCTTCCACCCGTTCGCTCAATACGCCTTACTTATGGCCGTTCATTCCTTTCAATTACAAAGGGATGAAGGATATTGTGGTACGACTGGCTGTGCCAAGCAAAAACAACAGGCCGAGTATCGTTCGCTCGCAAAATTCCTCTCGGCAATAATATTCTGAAAACGGATGACATGACCCATTGTCAAACGCACAACCTTGTAGTAAATTGTAGGGAAGCCTTACGAACAAAAGTTTCTGTATGGCAACTGACGCTCCTCGTCGGTTGCCTTTCTCTATAAAAAGTTGTCTTTATACATCATCGGTGCGAATGAATTGGGGAGGAAACGAAACATGTACTTACACGGGACAAGTCGAGTGAATGAACAAGGAAACCTGGTAATTGGAGGCTGTGATACGACACAGCTAGCTGCTACTTACGGAACACCTCTATATGTGTATGACGAACAACAAATTCGCACCAAATGTCGGGAATTTGTCAATGCGTTTCACAATACGGGTTTTTCCTTCCAGGTTGCTTACGCGAGCAAAGCGTTTTGCACGATGGCAATGTGTAAGCTGGTTGAGGAGGAAGGCTTGTCACTCGATGTAGTATCTGGCGGCGAATTGTATACGGCCCTACAAGCTGGATTCCCCGTAGAACGCATCCATTTTCATGGCAACAACAAATCTCATGATGAGTTAATCATGGCGCTTGATGCCAAAATTGGCTGTTTCGTTGTGGACAACTTTTATGAGTTGCATATCCTTGCGCAATTGGCCGAAGAGAGGAACGAAAAAGTCTCTGTTCTCTTGCGTGTCACACCGGGTGTAGAAGCTCATACGCATGAATACATTTCGACAGGGCAGATCGACTCCAAGTTTGGCTTTGACGTGCAAAACGGTCAGGCTCTTGAGGCGATTCAATTCTCTCACGAAAACAATTATCTCCATTTATTGGGGGTTCATAGCCATATTGGTTCGCAAATATTTGAAACAGAAGGCTTCCTCGTCGCTGTCAAACGATTGACAGAACTGTTGGGCGAAGCAAAAGGAAAGCTTGGATTCCTGCCAGAGGTATTGAATGTAGGTGGGGGCTTCGGTATTCGGTATGTAGAAGGAGATACACCGCAGCCAGCGGAAACGTATATCAAAGCCATTACAGATATCGTTCGCCAAGAGCTCACAGCGCTGGAGATTCCTCTACCTGAGATTTGGATCGAGCCAGGTCGGAGTATTGTAGGGGATGCAGGGACTACCTTGTACCGAATTGGATCGCAAAAGAACATTCCAAATGTCCGGAAATATATTGCGGTCGATGGTGGAATGACAGATAATCTGCGGCCAGCTTTGTACGATGCAGAATATGAAGCAGCGATTGCGAACAAAATGAATGCACCTGCCACAGAGGTTGTCTCCATTGCAGGAAAGTGCTGCGAGTCAGGTGATATGCTCATCTGGGATGTGAAGCTGCCTGAAGCGCAAGCGGGCGATATTCTCGCGGTTCCAAGTACAGGTGCATATGGTTATTCGATGGCAAACAACTACAACCGGATCGCTCGTCCGGCAGTTGTATTTGTAAAGGACGGAGAAGCAGAAGTAGTCGTAAGACGCGAAACGTACGCAGAAGTAGTCGGTCATGATGTTTTGCCAAAACGCGCACAGCTTATGCGCTAAATTTCATAAAAAATGCACAAGCCTTCCCGATTGTTTGGGAAGGTTTTGTATTTCCTTCATCTCTCATTCATGATTACTTAATGTTTTCTCGGCATAATGAAAGGGTGAGGGGGAGCGATTCATCATGTTGTCGTCTCTTATGAAGCGATTTCGACGAATACCCTATATTTCATTGGACAAACGCCAATGGATGAAGGCGATGATTCGGCAAGAAGTGGAGAGAGAGAAGAAAGTCGTCATGTTTTATATAGATATCGTCAAGCTGACAGAGGTAGAGAATCGCTATGGCGATACGAGTGCCAAGAGAGTTCTTCATATATTCGAAAGCATTTTGCCAGCTGTAGCTCGTCAAGCATTTGAAATCAAAGGGAGAATCATTGCGATTCAAAAGCTGTGGGGAGATGATTTTGCGATCTACACCTCCTTTTCGAAAATGATGAGTGAGGAAGACTGTCAAATGCTATCGATTCATTTTCAGGAGTTGGCTGAACGACAGTTAAATCGACAAGTGAGCTTCGTCAATCGCGAGGAGCTTCGTGTCCATATCGGCTATTCGGAAATCATCGGAGAAGATATCGTGAAAGAGCTGTATACCTCTGTCAAACATGCTGTACATATGGCCAAGTATGGGATTACCTCCGAAAAATATGCGAACATCAGACAATTTCACAAGCTGCTTGCAGAAGAAAACGTTCAGATGCACTTCATGCCGATCATTCATTTGCCAAATGGCGAAGCTTTGGGATGGGAGGCACTGGCGCGAGGACCGGTTAACAGTCTCTTTGCAACTCCCGCTGCCTTGTTCAATTATGCACAAGAGACGGATACTGTGTTTCGCTTGGAGCATATATGTCGCAAGCGGGCATTGGAGCATATACGCTACCTGAAGCCGCATGAAAAAATGTTCATCAATTTGGACCCACGGGCGATTGATGATCCGTTTCTGTTGCGTGGCAAAGTGCAGATGCTTTTGGCAGAGTATGAGCTGACGCCACAAAACATTGTTTTTGAAATTACAGAGCGCCACGCGATTACGAATTACGCTGCCTTCCGAAAAATCATCGAGGAATACCGCAAACAAGGCTATATGATTGCCGTAGATGATGCAGGAGCAGGGTACTCCAGCTTGGAATCGATTACAGAAATCTACCCTGACTTTATTAAGCTCGACATGTCATTGATCCGCAATATTGATGTCGATCCGATTAAGCAGGCGTTGCTGGAGACGTTTGTATCCTTTGCTGACAAAGTGAACTGCAAAATCATAGCAGAAGGGATCGAGACGGAGCGTGAGCTGGAAACGCTCATGGATGTCGGTGTCATCTATGGACAGGGCTACTATTTAGGCAAGCCGGACAAAGGGATGGCGCAGCTATGTGGAACGGCTATGAACTTTCTGCGCTTTACGATGGAAAGGCGGATTGAGCAAGAAGCAGAACCAATGCTGCCCACTCCAGCTATGACGGAAATCTTGGCGAAGACAATCAGCGTTGAAAAGCACGTGAAAGTAAGACGCATCCATGAGATTTTCGAACAAAATCAGCGGATTGAAAGCGTGGTTGTGCTGGAGAACGGCATGCCGGTTGGACTTGTCATGCGCTTTTCTCTGTATCAAATTCTCGGCGGTCAATACGGAATCGCGCTGTATTATGAAAGGCCCGTTTCTCAAATCATGAATACCAACCCGCTCAAAGCTACCAAAGACGACAAGCTGGATGAGGTAGCCAAGCGGGCGATGGCCAGAGATGCTTATCATTTATATGATGTGGTCATTATTATTGATGAGCATGGCGAGTACATCGGTATCGTTACCGTGCAGAAGCTGTTGGACAAAATGGCTTCCATCAAACTCGAGATGGCGAGCTCTGCCAATCCGCTGACAGGATTGCCTGGGAATGTGCAGATTGAAAGGGAATTGAATCAACGGCTGAAACAGAATGATCATCATGTAGTCATCTACTGTGATCTCGACCGTTTCAAATGGTTTAACGACCGCTACGGGTTTGAAGTGGGCGATCAGATTATTGTTCGAACCGCGAACTTGTTGCGGGAAGCCTCGAAATGGTACGGAAGCGGGTCTGACTTCATCGGTCATATTGGCGGAGATGATTTTATCCTGATTACGACAGCGCATTGTGCGAATGATGTTGTTTTGTTTATCATGGATGCTTTTACGCCGTACTTTTCGGACATTTATGAAAAGCGCAGAATGGGAGACGGTCAGGAGCTCTCAATGTCAATGGCAGGTGTCGTCCTTTACGCTGGGAAGTACACCAGTGCGGAACAAGTTGCAGAGAAGGCAGCGTATGTAAAAATGGTGGCAAAGGCAAGGGCAGGGACTGTTTTTATTACCGATTGTGAGTTGCCTGGAGAAGAGCAGATCCGCATCGAGGGATAATTGGACGTCAATCGTTCTCCATGGTAGAATGGGTACGTTAACTTTACAAGGTATGGAGGCTCAACATATGAAAAAAGCGCTCATCACCATGGAAAATGGTAACCAAATCGAGCTGGAGCTGTTCGATCAAGAAGCTCCGGGCACAGTAGCAAACTTTGAGAAATTGGCTAACGAAGGCTTCTACAACGGTCTGTCCTTCCACCGTGTTATCCCTGGCTTCGTAGCACAAGGCGGATGCCCTTACGGAACAGGTACAGGCGGTCCTGGTTACACCATCAAATGTGAAACAAAAGGAAACCCACACAAGCATCTGCGCGGTTACCTTTCCATGGCACACGCAGGAAAAGACACAGGCGGAAGCCAATTCTTCATCTTGTATGATGCTTTCCCTCACCTCGATGGCGTACATACAGTATTTGGTCGCGTCACTTCCGGTATGGAACACGTTGATGCAATCAAACAAGGCGATAAAATGGGTACAGTAAACGTAGGCGAATAGAAGTTTCATGAACACCGATGAGGGATACCTTGTCGGTGTTTTTTCGTCAGGATGCATGCTGGTTCCAGCTGGAATGGGGTTGTAAGCCTATCTATCTGCTGGTATGCTAGAAGATAGACGATTTTTATCAGGGGTTGTTCAAAAAGATGACTTTTTGAACGCGCATGATTGGAGGAAGCAATGGATCTTTTTCATTTTGATTGGAAAACGGTACCGTTTCGCTTGATTGCGTTCGTTATCGCTTTCACTTTGCATGAATGGGCGCATGCCTTTGTCGCCTGGAAGCTGGGTGACAATACGGCGAAATCGGAGGGCCGCTTAACATTAAATCCAATCCCGCATATTGATCCGTTTGGTTTGATTCTCATTCTGTTTGGTCCTTTTGGGTGGGCGAGACCAGTGCCGATCAACCCTCTGCATTTCCGTGGGAACAAGCGATTAGGGATTGTTTACGTTTCATTTGCAGGTCCATTAATTAACCTGATACTCGCGGTATTGTTTTACTTGGTGTATTTCGTAGTAATTAATTCCGGAGTACTAGTAGGAATGCATGAAAAATTGGCTTACGCAATTGATTGGACACTAAGATTTTCTGTTTTGATCAATACAGCTCTATTCATTTTCAACCTTTTGCCGATTCCGCCATTGGACGGTTACAAAATACTGCGATTTTTGTCTCCACGGAGTTGGGATGGGAAGTTTTACAATTATGAAGTCTACGGGCCGTGGATTCTCCTATTATTAATCTTTATCCCGGGGGTCAGCTCAATCGTTTTTGGTATTCCCCATGGGATCGCCCTAGAATTGGTTCAACAAATTGGAAATAGTATCTTAAGCGTGTTCATCTAACGGAAACGAGGGACGACTTTTGGCTTACAGCATCAAACTTGATTCCTTTGAGGGACCACTCGATCTGTTGCTCCATCTGATCGACAAGGCTGAGGTGGACATCTACGACATACCGGTAGCGGAAATTACGGAGCAATACCTCGCGACGATTGACAAGATGCAAGAGCTCCAACTGGATGTGGCCAGTGAGTTCGTAGTCATGGCGGCTACGCTCCTCTCTATTAAAAGCAAGATGCTGTTACCCAAAAAGGAGGAGCATGTCTTTCAGCAGTTCCTCGATATGGATGTAGACGAGATCGACCCGCGTGAAGAACTGGTTGCGCGTCTGTTGGAGTACAAACGCTATAAAATGCTTGCTGAGAACTTGCGAGAAATGGAGATCGGTCGTAATCAAGTCTTTACGCGTCCCGCAGAGAATTTGTCTCCTTATGTGCGTGAAGAGGATCATACCGTAACGAATGTGACCCTATACGATTTGATCAACGCGCTGGAAAAGCTGGTAAAGAAAACGAAAGAAAAAGAACCGATGACCAAGGTGTCGCGCGACGAAATCTCCATCAAGGATCGGATGACGGAGATACGCCAAGCGGTACGTGGCAGTGGGATGGTTCGGTTTTCGGAGTTGTTTACTAAAGGGGCGACGCGTACAGAGATTGTGACGACCTTTCTCGCTTTGCTTGAGCTCATGAAGGCTAAGCATATTACCTGTGTACAAAATCAATTGTTTCAAGACATCATCATATGTGAAAACGGAACGGAAGGAGCCCATACCGATGGACTATGACAAGCTGAAAGGCGTAATCGAGGGCTTGCTGTTCATCTCGGGTGATGAAGGAATCGATGCCAAAGAAATCAGTGAAATCACTGAGGTGTCGGAAGAAGAGGTCATCGACTTGATCGAAGACATGAAAGCTGACTTCCGCCGGGCAGGACGCGGTATTCAAATCGTGGAAGTGGCAAAAGCGTATCAACTGACCACTCTGCCCGAGCATGTGCCCTATTTCGAACGGCTAGCAACATCACCAGGCCAGTCAACGCTATCGCAAGCGGCATTGGAGACACTCGCTATTGTTGCGTACAAGCAGCCCCTGACCCGTTCGGAGATTGAAGAAATCCGTGGCGTTAAATGCGAAAAAGCACTGAACACCCTCTTATCCAAACAACTCATTCGCGAAGCGGGGAGAGCAGAGGGGATCGGACGCCCTATTTTGTACGCGACCACCAAAGAATTTTTGGAGCATTTTGGTTTACGGGAACTGGGGGATTTGCCAGAACCACCTGTCAATCTTGATATCGAAGAAGCGCGTCTGGAAGCATCAGCGCTATTCGGAAAAGCAGAAGAACCAACAAACGACTAGTTACAGCCCGGACAGTTTTTCGTACTATCATACGACTCGTCCCCATATACTATGGTACAAACCTGTGTATCGTGGTATAACGATGGCTTATCTCTCGCCTAATAGGCAAGGTTGAGCCCAAGTTTTCTAATGGGGAGGACGTTTATGAACATACGAAAATATCTGTCCGGCGTACTCGTCGTTTTTCTTTTTATACAGCTGGCTCTTGCGCCGGCAGCGATGGTCAAAGCTGCTGCAGCTCCACCCAGCTTGTCAGCCGAAGGTGCAGCGCTGATCGATGTAGAGAGTGGACGAATTCTTTATTCCAAAAACGGTACGAAAAAAATGAGGATTGCGAGTCTGACCAAAACGATGACAGCAATCGTAGCGATTGAGATGGGCAAACTGGATGCACAGGTAACAGTACCCCCACAAGCAGTAGGCGTAGAAGGCTCATCCATCTACTTGAAAAATGGAGAGAAGCTTACACTTGAAGAGCTGCTGTACGGTTTGATGCTGCGATCTGGCAATGACGCAGCCGTCACCATTGCAACGCACATCGGAGGATCAGTGCCTGGATTCACGTATTTAATGAATGAAAAGGCAGCGATGATTGGAATGGAACACACAAATTTTACCAATCCGCATGGTTTAGATGACAGTAACCAGCATTACTCCACCCCGGAAGATATGGCAAAGCTGTCCGCCTACGCCTTACATAATCCGGTATTTCGTCAAATCGTCTCAACGAAAGTCAAGGATATTTCATGGGAAGGCGAACAGTGGGACCG
The DNA here is from genome assembly GCF_900637055.1 of Brevibacillus brevis. NCBI lineage: Bacteria > Bacillati > Bacillota > Bacilli > Caryophanales > Paenibacillaceae > Brevibacillus > Brevibacillus brevis. Next base: position 3,669,756 of record NZ_LR134338.1, on the reverse strand, counting down.
GCGGCTACTGAACAAAAACAAGATGCTTCACCTTTACAACGGTGCTGATGGTGTGAAAACGGGATACACCAAACTGGCGAAGCGCTGCCTGGCTTCCTCTGCCACACGGGATGGGAGGCAGCTGGCGACGATTACTCTGAATGCTTCTGATGACTGGAACGACTCCGCCAAGCTGATGGACTGGGGCTTTGCGAATTATCCGCTGCAAGAGCTGGTCAAGAAAGGGCAGGAGGTAAAGCCTGACACGCCAGTCACACTGGAAGCAGGGACTCATCTTGTCACAACAAACGCATTTCAGTATCCACTGCAAACGGCAGAGGCAGAGGGGATTCACAAGCGTGTCGTTATGGGAGAATCAACGGTAACATCGCAGATGAATGGTCAACTGGCAGGGTTTCTTCAACTCTATTTAAAAGAGAAGATGATTGGGCAGGTTCCGTTGCTAGTCAGTGTGGATGCGCCGACTTTAGCAGCTCCGCAAGGTCCACGATCCATGTGGCAGCAGTTTTGGGTAATAGTGTCAGGGGGGCTGTGGAGTGCTTAATGTCATCTGGCTCGGGCTTATAGTCATTAGCATTGTCGTTGCGGCCATGACGGGGCGGATGGAAGCGATCAACGCAGCAGCGTTTGAGGGAGCCAAGACGGGCGTAACCGTTAGTCTCGGACTCCTCAGTGTTCTCGCCTTTTGGATGGGAATGATGCGAATTGCAGAAAAGTCAGGACTCCTTGAACTATTGGCGCGGGTATTGTCACCGATCATTCAAGTCCTTTTTCCCGATGTACCAAAAGGGCACCCTGCAATGGGATATATCCTCTCAAATATGAGCGCAAACCTACTCGGGCTTGGTAATGCAGCAACGCCAATGGGGCTGAAAGCTATGGAAGAACTCCAAAAGTTGAATCCAGACAAGCAAAACGCATCGGCTGCCATGTGTACGCTACTGGCGATCAATACGGCGAGCATTACGATTATTCCTACGACGATGATCGCGATTCGCATGCAGTATGGCTCCGTAAATCCCGTAGAAATCGTAGGCACTACGCTGTTATCTTCCTTTGCTGCCACCATTGTCGCCCTGTTGATTGATCGCATGTATCGTTATCGGCATATACGAAGACACAGATAGGGGGAGTCCTTATGTACCAATGGGTATCCCTGCTCTCTCTTTGGGCCATTCCCGTTACGATTGCCTTTGTCTTGTTGTATGGGTGGCGGAAACAAGTCCCCGTCTACGAGACGTTTGTAGATGGAGCAAAAGGCGGCTTAACCACTACGATTCGCATACTCCCGCACCTGATCGCCATGATGGTCGCGGTAAGTATGTTTCGGGAGTCGGGAGCATTGGATCTATTGCTTCGCGCGCTCAAACCACTTCTTGACCTGCTGCATTTTCCGGAAGAACTGGTCCCGTTGGCGTTGCTTCGTCCGTTGACGGGAACAGGCTCACTAGCGATTGCAACAGATCTGATTGCACAGTACGGTCCTGATTCTTTTTTGGGCAGACTGGCAGCTACTATGCAAGGGAGTACCGATACGACACTGTATGTCCTAACCGTTTATTTTGGCGCAGTTGGCATTCGCAATTCTGCTTATGCGCTAAAGGTAGGTTTGTGGTCGGACCTGGCAGGTGTCATATTCTCGCTCCTCATTGTCTCCTACATTTTTGCTTAAAAGAGTTCAAATAGTGTGGGCACGTAAAACTTCCTCCTGGATTGGGGAAGTTTTTCCCTTTTTCTTGTCCACACTAGTAAGAATGGGTATGATGTTGTAGAGGTGAACCAACGATGGAACGTTTACAGAAAGTATTGGCGCATGCTGGAGTCGCCTCTCGTCGCCATTGTGAAGAATTGATTGCGCAAGGCAAGGTGCAGGTAAATGGCCAAGTAGTACGAGAGCAGGGAATAAAAGTCGATCCGCTCAAGGACAAAATTGTGGTGAATGGACAGCAGGTTAAGCTGGAGCAACATGTCTATCTCTTGCTGTACAAGCCTACTGGTGTCATTACGAGCGTCACAGACCCGCGCGGCAGACGGGTAGTGATCGATCTGTTGAAGGGGATAAAAGAACGGGTATATCCAGTAGGCCGCTTGGATTACGATACTTCCGGCTTGCTGCTCTTGACGAACGATGGGGAGCTTGCCAACAGGCTGGCACATCCAAGCTATGAAATTGATAAAGTGTATCGGGCATGGGTAAGGGGAATCCCCAGTCAGGAAAAAGTACGCAAGCTAGCAACCGGCATTCGTTTGGAAGACGGCATGACTTCTCCCGGTGAGTCCAAATTGTTGAAGACAGAGTCTAGCAGCCAGAGGGCACTAGTAGAACTGACCATTCATGAAGGACGAAATCGCCAAGTGCGCAGAATGTGTGAGGCGATTGGCCATCCAGTATTGACATTGGAGCGAATTCGTTTAGGATTTCTCACATTAGATGGGCTAAAGCCGGGCGAATTTCGCAAGCTCACTCATGAGGAAGTGGAGAGCTTGAAGCGGGGATTGGTGCAAAAGAAGCGCAGCCCGCGGTCGAGACATTGATTCGTTCAAAATCTGTTCATAAGTTGTGCGCTGTCGGAAAAACTAGGAACGCTATAATAGAATGGGAAAAGGGTGCAATTTATTAGCAGTAGATGGGAGTAAGGCGTCATGAACAAAAGCAATCGTACATATGTCAGGATCGCGGTATTGGGTGTTTTGCTTGTAGCGCTGGTCTTTGCACTTTATTCCAGCTTTGTGAAGGACCCCGGTGCTGTGAAAGTAGGAAGCGATGCTCCTAATTTTAGTTTGGAGCAATTGAATGGACCAGAGCTGACTCTGGAAAGTTTGAAAGGAAAGGGCGTTGTCCTCAATTTCTGGGGCACGTGGTGTGAACCCTGTAAGGAAGAAATGCCGGCATTGCAAGAGCAATACACGAAATTTAAAGACAAGGGATTGGTTGTAGTCGGCGTCAATATCGGAGAATCGCCAGTTGCCGTAGAACCATTCGTGAAGCAGTTCGGGATTGACTTCCCTATTTTGCTCGATCGCCAATCGCAAATTACAAAGCTGTACCGAATCGGTCCGATTCCGACGACCTTTTTCATCGACCCAGATGGAGAAGTGAAGGACATTTTTATCGGGCAGTTAGATGAAGCGATGATTGAGTCGAAAATAACAAAAATCTTGCCGTAAGTGAGGAGCAATGATGGATCAGCGAAAATGCGAATGCGGTCATACCAACCCGGTTGGGACGCTGCTCTGTGAGTCTTGCGGGAAGCCTTTGAATGTGGAAGTCCACGAGCAGACATCGTTTCCTGACATGCGTTATGAAGGAATGGCAAGACGTTCTCAAACAAATAAGACGAAAGTAATCGATCGAGTCTGGAACTTTTTTTCTTCGGTCAAAATTGCAATCGGTATCATTATTGTCATTTTAGTGGCGTCCGCAGTCGGAACCATCTTTCCGCAACAAATGTACATACCGGTACCCGTACCGACTGAAGCGGATGTTGCCCGTTTTTATACGGAAACGTATGGAACGCTGGGAACGATTTTCTACGGCCTTGGATTTCACAATATGTACTCGTCCTGGTGGTTTGTGACGCTTCTGGTTATGCTCGGTACTTCTTTGGTTATCTGTAGTTTGGACCGCGTAGTACCGTTGTATAAAGCGTTAAACAAGCCTAGATTGAACCAGCACAAGTCCTTTTTGAAAGGGCAAAAGCTGTTTGCAGAGGGTGAACTTGCTCCAGAAGCCAATCAGGAAGCGATACTGGACGCCTCCGCTCTGGCTTTGAAAGAAAAAGGATACCGCATTTTCCGCACGGAACGGGCGATTATGGCTGAAAAAGGCCGTTTTAGCCGTTGGGGTCCTTACATTAATCACATCGGACTGATCTTGTTTTTGGTCGGTACCCTGATGCGAAGCCTGCCCGGCTTTTACTTGGACGAGTACGTCTGGGTGCGTGAGGGACAAACAATGGCGATTCCGAATACCCCTTACTACATAAAAAATGAGAACTACACGACAGAGTATTGGTCGGAAGAAGAAATGCCGGAGCAACTGGAGCTAAAGGGCGGAGCCATCGTGAAGAGCTACCAGACAGAGGCCATTTTGTATGAAAATAAAAGCGCTGACGTTCCAGGGAAAAAGCCGGATTTGGTAGAAGTGCAGAGGGGGCCGATCGTCGTGAATCATCCGATGGAGCAGGACAGTCTCTACATTTATCAAAGCGGCGTGCAAGAGATGCAGCTTGGAGCGCTCAACTTTACAGTGGTCGATTTGAAAAACAATAAAAAAGAGATCGGCCTTATCAAAATTGATCTGTACAATCCACAGCCCGAGCAAACCATTGCGAATGGGTTTACGGTAAGGATTTTGGATTACTTCCCAGATTTTATAATGGGAAAAGACGGGAAGCCGGCCACGAAAACCAATTTGCCTAAAAATCCGATGGTGGCATTGGAACTCATTGGAGAAAATGGCACGTATAACGAAAAATTGGTGTATCTGGAAGGAACCATACTTACACAGAAAAATGATCCGCGTTACGCACTCGACATCAAAATGCCTGATTTAATCGATATTGCAGGGCTGAATGTACGGGTGGACAAAGCATTGCCACTAATTTATTTCGGTTCATTCATTTTCCTTGCGGGTGTTGCAATCGGTGTGTTCTGGCAGCATCGTCGGGTTTGGGTACAGACGCAAGAGGGAAGTATCTTGGTAGCAGCTCACACGAATAAAAACTGGTTCGGTCTGCGCAGAGAAGTAGATGGGCTGGTTAAACAAGCGGAGCTCCCTGTCACGATAGAAGATAAAACGAAGGCCAAGGCCTAAAGCTTCAAAGGGGGTACTAACAACGTGCAGCTCATTCAACTGAGTGACTGGTTACTGGATATCGCGTTCCTGCTCTACGTCATCTCGTCTATCGTCTTCGCTGTAGCCGTGACGGGTAAAAACTGGGCAGGGCGTGATCCCAAACAACATGAAGAGCGCTATGGACGGATTGCGTATTGGTTAGCCGTTATCGGTTTTGTGGCGCAAACAGGGTATGTGATTGCTCGCTGGATAGCCGGCGGCCATAGCCCGACGAGTAACATGTTTGAGTTTATGGCATTCTTGGATTACTGTATTATCTTGGCCTACTTAATTATTTACCGGATCTACAAGCTGACCTCGATTGGAGCGTTCGTCCTTCCGCTTGGGGTTATCATGCTCGCGTATTCGTACGTGTTCCCGAAGGAAATCACCCCATTAATTCCGTCTTTGCAGAGCTACTGGCTGCATATTCACGTGACGACTGCTGCACTGGGTGAAGGGATTTTGGCGGTTGGTTTTGCAGCGGGTCTGATGTATTTGATCCGTACCGTTCCACAGCATATTTCCACGAAAAGTACGAAATGGCTGGAGATCGTGCTGGCTGTGGTCCTGATGCTCGTTGGATTCATTTTGATGGATTCTACGTTTGCTCGTATGGATCAAAAGACGGTATTCGAGATGAAGAAAGAAGAAATGAATGCAGCAGGACAGATGGTAAAACCGAAAGTAGAGTATATCCTGCCTGCAATTGTTGCACCTGCTGATTCAACCATCATCAAGGAAGGGCCGATGTCACCACTCTTTGAGGCACCTACCTGGATGGAAGGAAAAGACGCTGCACGTAAATTGAACACGATGCTGTGGTCAGTTATTGCAGGTGTGGTTATTTACGGCGGTATGCGCTTGATTTTCCGCAAACGGTTAGGGGCTGCTATCAAGCCTTCCGTCGAGAGTGTCGATCCTGATCTACTGGATGAGATTAGCTATCGAGCGATCAGTATCGGATATCCGGTGTTTACCCTTGGGGCCCTTATCTTTGCGATGATTTGGGCAGAAGAGGCATGGGGACGATTCTGGGGCTGGGACCCGAAGGAAGTATGGGCGTTAATTGTTTGGCTCTTCTACAGTGCCTACTTGCACTTGCGTCTATCCAGAGGATGGATCGGTGCAAAATCAGCATGGATGTCCGTCATCGGGTTTGTCATTATTTTGATTACACTGGTCGTGGTCAACTTGGTCATTGCTGGTTTGCACTCTTACGCTGGGGTGTAGAATTTCCTCGAAAAGCTGGTTTTACCACCAGCTTTTTGGACTATCTTCTAACGGTTTTACGATATTATGAGAGCAAGAGGTGTTCCAGATGGAAAAAATGGCACGTATTCTCGTAGTGGACGATGAAGAGCGCATTCGCAGACTTCTGAAAATGTATTTGGAAAGAGAAAACTTCCTCATTGATGAAGCAGATAATGGAGAGCAAGCAGTCGAAATGGCTGTGGGAAGTGACTATGATATCATTTTGCTCGACTTGATGCTGCCAGGAATGGACGGGATTGAGGTATGCCAGCGTGTTCGTGAATTCAAGGCAACCCCTATTATTATGCTGACCGCAAAAGGGGAAGAAACAAACCGCGTTCACGGGTTTGAGGCAGGGGTGGACGATTATGTCGTGAAACCGTTCAGCCCACGTGAGGTCATGTACCGGGTAAAAGCGATTCTTCGTCGCTCTTCCGCAACAGCTTATTTGAAGACAGAGACATTCAACAGTCATTCTGTTCTTGTTTTCCCGGAATTGACCATTGACCACGATGCACACAAAGTCATTGCAAGCGGCCAGGAAGTGAGCCTGACTCCAAAAGAGTATGAGCTGTTGCACTATCTGGCATTGTCACCGGATAAAGTGTTTACGCGTGAAGAACTGTTAAAAGATGTGTGGCACTACGAGTTCTTTGGCGATTTGCGCACGGTGGACACACATATCAAGCGTCTTCGCGAAAAATTGAACCGTGTTTCTCCGCAAGCTGCCAATATGATCGCCACGGTTTGGGGCGTCGGATACAAGCTAGAGGTGCCTAAGTAAAGTGGACGTTATTTTTCGCAGTGTAGTCGGAAAGCTATGGATGACCATTATTGCCTTATTTGCTCTGGTCTTGACGATCTTTAGTTTGTTGCTCGTTCAATCCTTTGACAGCTTTTATAGCAATCGACAGTCCAAGAATTTGCACGATCTGGCAGACGGTATCGCAATCGGTTTGGCGCAGAGTCCGGATATGACAGCAGCTATGGAGATGGCTTCCAGGTTTGGCTTGGTCCATCATACGGGTATGGTCATTCTAGATGAAAAAGGCAAGCAAGTCGGTATGAGCGAGGGGGCTGGGCTCCCTCGTATTCCAGTAGCGCAATTGCTCCAAAATCCAGCATTGGGTTTGCCAGAGGCGCTGGCAGGTAAGCATCCTGCTCCCAAAACGATTTATATTGATGTGGAGAATTCCGCTGATCACACGAACAACAAGCATGAGCTGCTTGCGGTCACCGTGCCTTTAGAAATGGCAGCAGGGAAAACGGGAGCAGTGGTCATGTATCAGGCGATTGAAGATTTTGATGATACGGTTAGTGAAGTCAGATTTTTAATCTTTGTGGTTGGTGTCATCGGATTTGTCTCTACCACTGTATTTGCCTTTTTCCTCTCATCACGTCTTACGATTCCATTACGTCAGATGAAAGAAACGGCCCATCGCATTGCGGAAGGGGACTTTCATGCTGAAATCCCGATTAAGACCCAAGACGAGACTGGTGAGCTGGCGGCTTCTTTTAACACGATGGCAAGCAAGCTCAATCAGTTAGTTGATGCACTGTCCAAAGAGAAAGAGCAGCTGGCGAGCGTTCTTAGAAGCATGGTAGATGGTGTTGTGATGATAGATGCGAACGGCAAGCTGGCCGTAACGAATCCGCCAGCAGAACGATTTTTGCGAGATTGGAATTTCGAGCATTTGGATGAGCCTGTGCCGCTGTTCTCGTTCTATCAGCAGGTTTTGCAAACCGGACAGGAAGTGACAGAGGATATCCCTGTTCAAGGACGGATATGGTCCGTTGTCATGGTACCTTTGAATGATCGGGATCAAATCCGTGGAGCTGTCGCAGTTCTTCGGGACATCACGCAGGAGCGCAAGCTGGATAAGATGCGTAATGATTTCGTAGCTAACGTATCCCATGAGCTGCGAACACCTTTATCCATGTTGCAAGGGTACAGTGAAGCGATTGTGGACGATATCGTATCTACACCGGAAGAGCATAAAGAATTGGCACAGATCATCTATGACGAGTCAGCGCGTATGACCAAGCTGGTGAATGAATTACTCAGCTTGGCGCGGATGGAAGCGGGGCATGTTGAATTGTTCCAGGAGACGATGGAACTGCGTCCGTATTTGGAGCGCATTCAGCGTAAATTCACGAATTTGGCGAGAGAACGCGAAATCCATCTCTTCCTCGAAATATCCACGACGCACACGCATGTGCTCATTGATCCTGATCGGATGGAGCAAGTGCTAACGAACTTGATCGACAATGCGCTGCGACATACGCCAAGTGGGGGAAGCGTCACCATTCGGGCTCGCGGGGATAAAACGTTGCTGGTTGAGATAAGTGATACAGGAAGTGGCATTCCGCAAGAAGATTTGCCGTTTGTTTTTGAACGATTCTATAAAGCTGACAAGGCTCGTACACGTGGACGACTAGGTGGAACTGGTCTTGGACTAGCCATCGCGAAAAACCTTGTCGAGGCACACGGGGGCACCATCAGTGTGCAAAGTAAACTGGGTGAGGGAACGACTTTTACAATCGCCTTGATGCTACATAAAAACAAATAGGAGTGTAGAGAGAAATGATCAAAACGATCTTATTTGATGTTGACGGGGTTATGTTGAGTGAAGAGCGTTACTTTGATGCTTCTGCATTGACAGTGTGGGAATTTTTGTACAGCCCGCAGTATGTGGGTCTTGCAGGCGAGGAATTCACACCTGCTCCAGAAGAAGCGCAAATCAGACGAGTGCGCGAGCAAGTTTTCGCTCGTGATGAAGTGCTGAACTTCATCAAGTCACGTGGAATCAACTCTAACTGGGACATGGTTTTCCTCGCGTTTTCCTATCAGTTGATTCGGTTGATTGAAGCGGTTAAAACGCAAGTTCCAGAAGCAACTAGCCTTCTTGTCGAACAAATTGATCGACCGCAACTGGCAAAAGTGAAAGAGTGGGCTGCCACTTATGCTCCTGATTTCCAAGTAGACTACGCAGCGTTCACCGCTGATTTTGCCAAAGGTTCCGCACAAAAAGCAGAAATGCTGCTCTACTTGAATCAAATTGCAAAAGAGCGTTGCGGCATTTCAACAGAAATGTTCTCACGCAATAGTGATCTATGGCAGTTGATTCAAAAGACGTTTCAAGAATGGTATCTCGGTGATGAGCGCGTGGCGGCATCGATTGGCCGCGAAACCATGCAGCCGGGCAAGAAGGGCTTCTTGACTGACGAGATTCCGATTGTACCACCAGCAGAAATGGTCGAGTTGTTCCGTACGTTAAAAGAAAAAGGATATACATTGGGGATTGGAACAGGGCGCCCGACCATCGAAACGCATGTTCCCCTCAGTGAGATGAACATACTGGAATGGTTCGACCCAAACCGTGTCGTAACTGCCTCTCACGTACTCGATGCGGAAGAAGCATTTCCTAGCTTTGCGCCGATGTCCAAGCCACACCCTTATTCCTATGTAAAAGGGTTGCTTGGACTCGATGCCCCGATAAGCGATGCTGTCCATTTTTCGTTGCCAATCGAAAATGGAGAGGAAGTGCTGATTGTCGGCGATTCACTCGCAGACTTTCTAGCGGCTCGCTCGATCGGTTGCAAGTTTGCAGCGACATTGACTGGTCTGTCTGGTCAAGACGCGCGCAGCAAGTTTGAAGAGGAAAAAGCAGATTTTATTCTCGATGATGTTCGCGATATCCTTTCCATTCTGTAAATAAAGAAACTCCGCCGTATGTAGAAACGGCGGAGTTTTTTTATTCCCAACAAATCGATTTCAAGCATTTGAAGCGAAAGGCATGAATCAAAAAGGATTCAATCATGTTAGCCCTAACGATAACTTCGAAAGAACCATCCTCTCGTGAAAAAAACAGGACATCCGTGTAGTCTTTGTTCCCCTCAAAATAACGCCGTACCTCTTTGACACGTGCTCGCATGGACTCAGATTTAACGACAATGTGGTAGGTAGCATCTTGCTGCGAAATTTGTTCCTTGATCTCGATTTCCTCTTCATTAAAGGTGTAATGGAACAATAGGGATTCCTCCTCACCAAATAAAATAGCGCAGGTAAACGTAGACATGAGCAATCAAGATAGACATGATCATTAGCGGGAAGGCGACCTTCATAAAGCTGAAAAAGCCGATATGATGTCCTTCTTTTGCAGCCAAGCCAGCAACAATCACGTTGGCACTAGCCCCAATCAAGGTACCGTTCCCTCCTAAACACGCTCCAAGTGCAAGGCTCCACCAAAGAGGCTCCAGGTTGGTAATCCCGAGGGCTCCCATTTCCTTGATCATCGGAATCATGGTAGCAACAAACGGAATGTTGTCAACAAAGGCAGAGGCGATCGCACTCAACCAGAGGATCAACAGGGAGGTCTTCAGTGAATCTCCACCCGTTAGTTTCATCGCTTCATCGGCGAGTTTTGCGATCACACCTGTCTCAACTAAACCGGAGACGAGGACAAACAGACCGATGAAGAAAAAGATCGTATTCCATTCCACTTTGCTGATTGCATCTTCCAGATAGTGCTCTCCTGTGAGCAGAAGTAACAGAAATGCACCTGTCAGAGCGATCGTGGCTGATTCTAAATGAAGGGCTCCATGCAGCATGAAGCCGAGAATCGTCAGCGCCATGACGGTTAAGGATTTTTTCAGTAAACGGGTGTCAGTAATTTCATCGCGTTCATTTAACTGCATGATTTTTGCACTCAACTCAGGCGAAGTAACTAGCTGCTTCCGATAGATCAGGACCAAGCAAACAACGGTTACAGCCATAATCACGATGATAACGGGGCTCAAATTCACGAGAAACTTCATAAAGTCGAGCTCGGGAACAGAGCTGCCGATCATGATATTCGGCGGGTCACCGATCAACGTAGCGGTCCCGCCGGTGTTCGAGGCGATGATCTCACTAATCAAAAACGGTATCGGATTAAGCTCAAGCTGGCGTGCGATGCTAAACGTCACGGGAACGATGAGAAGAACGGTGGTGACGTTGTCCAGAAAGGCGGAAGCAACGGCCGTGATCAAGCTCAGGTAGACGAGAATGCGGATCGGTTTTCCTTTTGCCAGTTTTGCCGCGCGGATGGCCATATACTTGAATACGCCGGTTTGTGCTGTAATGGCAACCAAAATCATCATCCCGATGAGTAGGCCGAGCGTGTTAAAGTCGATATGGTGAATCGCTTGTTCCTGTGTAACGATCCCGAACAAGACCATGAGAATTCCGCCAGACATGGCGACGATGGTTCGATGTAACTTTTCGCTAATAATAAATGCATAGGTAACTAAAAAGATACCAATAGCGAATAATGCCTGGTTCGTCATAAGAAGCTCCTTCCTTGGTGTGTAGAATTATCTTGTCCCATTATAGCTCTAACCAAAATAAGGGTAAAGAAAAAGACCCGGCATTTAGCCAGGTCTGTTCTCTCGGTTTGGATAGAGGCCTACAGCTCGATTTGTGTAACGCTTTTTACTTCCGCCAGTTCACCCATCGTGTCGAGAAGCTCTGGCGTCAATGGTTTGTCAACAGACAGCATCATGATCGCGTCTCCACCAATATCACGGCGTCCTACCTGCATCGTTGCGATGTTCACGCTGTTTTCACCCAAGATAGAGCCGACACGACCAATCACACCTGGACGGTCATTATGGTGGATGTAGAGGAGGTAGCCCTCAGGCGCTACGTCAATCGCAAAGTCGTCAATTTTTACAATACGCGCACCGTAACCATTGAGTCGCGTTCCAGCCACTGTGCGTGTCTCTTGCGTCGTTTTTAAGCTAACGGTCAGTAAGTTCGTAAAGCCTTTGTTTTGGGCTGCCTTTTGCTCCGTTACGGTGATGTCACGCACTTTTGCCAGAATCGGGGCGTTCACATAGTTGACTTCCTCGCCTAGACGGAAGGACAGTACACCTTTGAGGACTGTGCGAGTCAGCGGGGACGTGTCTACATCCGTCAACTCACCGCTATATTTGATCGAAATCTCCGAAATAGAACCTACTGTCACTTGGGCAAGGAAATGGCCAAGCTTTTCACCCAACGTAAAGTACGGTTGGACTTTTTCCATAACGTGCGCAGGGATCGAAGGCAAATTCACGGCGTTTTTAAATGGCTGGTCACGAAGAACCTTCAGGATTTCTTCCGATACGTCTACGGCCACGTTTTCTTGTGCTTCAATCGTCGAAGCTCCTAGATGTGGAGTCGTTACCACTTGTGGCAGACCGACGAGAGGGTTGTCTACAGGTGGTTCTTCTTCGTAAACGTCCAGAGCTGCCCCCGCGACTTTTCCTGTGGTAATCGCTTCGTAGAGAGCCTTCTCGTCAATGATTCCCCCGCGAGCGCAGTTGATCAAGCGAACGCCATCTTTCATTTTCGCGAATTCACGCGTGCTGATGATATGGCGGGTTTCTTTTGTCAGCGGAGTATGGACGGTAATGAAATCTGCTTTGCGGCAAATTTCATCCACAGTTGCGTTGGTTACACCCATCTTTTGTGCACGTTCCTCGGTCATGAAAGGATCAAAGCCCATGACGGTCATGCCAAATGCTTTCGCACGCTTCGCAACCTCTGAACCGATACGGCCCATACCGATGACTCCCAGTACTTTGTTGTTCAACTCAACCCCTTGGAAGCTTTTGCGATCCCACGTACCGTCTACCAGCTTCTTGTGAGCTTGAGGGATGTTGCGAGCGACAGCCATCAGCATGGCAAACGAATGCTCTGCAGTAGAGATGGTGTTGCCGTCTGGAGCGTTGATGACTGGAATACCTGCTTGGGTGGCAGCGTTGATATCAATGTTATCGACCCCAACACCGGCACGACCGACTGCCTTCAGCTTTTTGCCGGCAGCGAGTACTTCAGCTGTTACTTGAGTTTGGCTGCGTACGAGGAGTGCATCGTAGTCGCCAATCACATCGATCAGTTCGGCAGGAGAGAGGTTTGTTTGACGAACAACTTCTACATCAGAAGCGTCCAAGAGCTGTTGAATTCCAAATTCGCTAAGTGGGTCTGTAATGAGTACTTTATACATGTGCAATGAGCACCTCCTGAGCAGCTTTTACACCAGCACCCAGCTCAACCGGGGCACCGATTTGGTGAAGCGACAATTCGATGGCAGAAATGACTTGCAGGACATCCAATGGCTCGCAATAACCCATGTGCCCGATGCGGAAGATCTTTCCTTTCAAGTGCTGCTGGCCGCCAGCAATCGTGATGTTGAATTGCTGAGTCAACATTTTGCGGAGAGCTTCTGCATGAAAGACACCCTCAGGATCGCAAGAAGTAACGGTCGTCGATGCGTACTGATCTTCCGCCATCAGTTTGATGTTTAATGCTTTCATCGCTGCGCGAGTCATGTCTCTCATCAGCTCATGGCGCTTTACGATAGCTGGCAGGCCTTCTTCCTCCATCATATCCAATACCTCGGCGAGACCGAAAATGAGGGATACAGCAGGTGTATACGGTGTTGTTTGCTCTGCCAAGCTCTTGCGGTATGCTTTCAGGTCCAGATAGAAGGCGAGCGATTTGTTTTGCTCAATTACTTGCCATGCGCGTTCACTCGCAGCGAGGAAGGCAAGACCTGTTGGCAGCATGAAAGCTTTTTGCGAGCCAGTTACCACAATATCGACACCCCAAGCGTCCATCTCGCATGGAACCGCACCGAGGTTGCTTACCGCATCCACAATGAAGAGGGCGTCCGAATGAGTGCGGATTGCCTTCGCCAAGTCAGCAATCGGATTTTCTACGCCAGTGGATGTTTCACAGTAGGTAGCGAATACGGCTTTTACTTGCGGCTTTTTTTGCAGGAATGTTTCAACCAATTCAGGTGTTACTGCTTTTCCCCAAGGTACTTCCAACCGATGGGCGATTACACCGTAACGCTCGCAAATTTTTGCAAAGCGCTCACCAAATGCACCGCTGACGAGGATGGCAGCTTCATCGCCTGGTTGGAGCGTGTTTACGACGCCCATCTCCAGAGCACTCGTTCCGCTACCGGCCAAGATGTATACGTCCTGCTTGGTGCCAAAGTAAGGCTTCAGTCTTTCAGCAGTACGAGCGAAAAGAGCGGAAAATTTACCGCTGCGGTGTCCAATCATCGGTTGGCTCATCGCCGTTTGGACACGTGGTGGAATGGGGGTAGGGCCAGGGATTCTCAAAATCATTTTGTCTGCAAACATGGTTCTCTCCTCCTAAATATGTGCATATCAAAAAAACCTCCCGTTCTCACACTGCTCCTATTACAGAACAGTGAGGGACGAGAGGCTTTGCTTCGCGGTGCCACCCTCATTCGCTCCTTTTTTCTCAAAAAAGAGCCTTGGTAGGTACATGACCTAAAAGAGATAACGGATCTACCGTTTGCGTCTACTGGGATGGTGAGTCCATTTTCAACGCAGCAGCTCAGAAGTGCTTAACCGTGGGAGAAACCGCCGATTCGCAGCAACCATCGGCTCTCTGGGGATTTCTCAATCACAGCGTTTCTTCGTCATCGCTGTTGTTTTATAAGGTGTTTCGTAAGATTTGTACTTACGATATCACGTCAAAATAACACCGTCAAGAAGAAAAACGAGAAAAAATGAACATTAATTATTTTATATCGGTTATCGTTCGTGAATAATACTCAATTTGATGCTTGAAACGACATGAAAATGACCAAAACACGAACATTAAGATATTGACATCACAAAAAATGGAAAAAACGCATTTTAATGTTCGGTTTTTGCTGTTGCTTTTATCTTACCGAAAAATCACAAAAGAAGGAACGGGAAGTTGTCGATCATTCGTTCAGTGGAGGAGAGGAGGGAAAAATGAAAAACCTCTTACATACCGAAGTACGTAAGAGGTCTCTTCCATTAGTAGATGGAATACTATTCCACTTTAATAGAGTCGGTCGGGCATCCTTCAGCAGCATCACGAACATCGTCATGCAGGATATCCGGGATTTCAACACTGTTAGAGTTGTCATCCAACTTGTTGAACGCAAGGCCCTCATCGTCGTAATCAAAGACGTCAGGAGCCGTGGCGCCACAAGCACCGCAAGCAATACAAGTATCTTTATCTACCCATGTAGTCATCGTGGTTTCACCTCCCATACCGAAGTGGTACGTCCACTATCATAGATCATTGTATGCTCTTGGTGACAAGATTTCAAGATTGAATCAGTCTAAAAATGTACGACTACTTATAAAGAGGGATTTCAGGCGCCTTCAGCACAGAGTAGAGCTGAGTATTCAAACGTTTAAAATCTCCCGCAGATACTGCATCCGTCGCGTTCAAAATCTTTACGGCAGCGGCTAAATCCTTGATTCCTAGCGCTTGAACTTCATTAGAAGCGATGAGCAGATCAAGTCTTGCAGTCAGGTCCTCAGGATTATAGCTGCTCCATTGATTGCTTGCTGACATGGCGACAGCTGCGAGATAGGTGCGGTAATGGAACGGATACTGCTTCCACTGCGCGGTGTTAACGGCTTCAGGTACTTGCTTCGGCATGGCTTGTTTCACCACATAAGCCGATTCCCAAGATGCGATGGAGTGATACACCATTTCCTGTGCGGTTAGCCAATTATTTTGGAAAAGCGTCAGGCTAGCTCCAATGGAAGCAGGCGTAGCATTATTTTGATCGGAACGAATCTGCTCCATACTATCCAAATACGCCCGTACACTGTTCGTAAAAGTGGTGTGAGCTTGTCTCAGCATGGGGGATGTCGGCAAGGGAACGTTCTTCTCCAGCTCTTTCCTTGTCTGGTCAGCTAATTTGCTGAGCTGTTTCAAGCCATCCGTCCGTTCAGTTTCGTTCATTTGATTCCATTTATCCATCGTATCAAAATGTGCTTGCTTCAGATCAAGCATCGGTGCATAAACGGCATAGTAAAATCGGATAAAGTCCTGTTCGTTGTAAAGCTTTTGCTCACGCAGCAGTTTTTCTTTTTCGGCTTCCTTTTTCTCAGCTTCGAGTACGGCGGCTTGTTCCGATTCCAATTGTGTCTTCATATAATGGGCCCCGAAAAAAAATCCACCAACTGTGCATGCAAGTGTTATGATGATCATGTACGCCATCATAAATTCAGTTCTTTTCAATCGTTTTGTCATACTATCCTCCAAATCCATGATGCAGTTTACTTCGCTTACCTTCGCTTTGAAAAATATAGAATGATGTAAGGAGTACCAATGAACAGTCGGAACAGTGCGGCAGAGGAGCAGGACCTTTTATGTGCGGTCGCCTTGAATGCCATGTTACCTCTGGCCAATGAACGAACGCTGCAATCAGCCTACTACATACTGCGTGGCAGAAAAGCCAATCAGACACTGCAAGATGTGCATTTGTATACCCTTTATCCGTATTATCGGATGTTTTCTCGTTTTCCAAGAGAGGATTGGGAGAAAATAGTTTCAACTTTATTTCAGTCGGGCTGGATTTTACCTGTTGATGCAATTGGAACGAACTCGAAGCCGACATTTACCTTTTCTGATACAGGATTGCAGCATGCCAAACATACGTACCAAAAATATCGGTTTGATGTATGGTTCGCACCTTTTACACAGTCCGATTTGGCGGAGCGAATCGAGCCATTTTGGAGCAGGCTTCATCTTATGGTGCAGACGATCTCACAAATGCATCATGGTGATCTGGGCTTCATTCCGGTCGTTACGGACAAGACGACACAGCGCTGGGTTAAAAACCAATTGGCTGATGGGGCAATGCGAAATGCTTGGAAACAGAAACTGTCTGACGAGCTCTATCGACTGTGGGAGCCCTTGGATGAGGGTGTGCAGGAGCTTTTGTTTTGTCAACTGTCAGGAGCAGGACAAGTGGGCAAGACCATGAGGCAAATAGCAGATATTCGCCAAACGAGTCGTAGCTATCTCATGCTGCAATTTCGTTACGGACTTGCCGCGTCGATTCAGACGCTGCTTGCAGAGAGCAATCATTTTCCTCTTTTATCAAAGCTTGTCACAGAATCGCACAAGCTTGATCCACGTTTGACTGAAAGTGCTGCTCGAACGTACGCACTGCTTCAGACTGGCTGTGACAAAAAAGACATAGCGAAGAAACGACAAATGAAAGAGAGTACAATAGAAGATCATTTGGTAGAGATTGCCCTGCGCTGTCCGGAATGGGATTTGACAACGTATTTGCCGAATGAGTTGGCAAAAGAGATCGTGGAGACGAGTGAGCGCCTCGATACAAGCAGACTCCGGCTCATCAAGGATCAATTGGAAGCGACAGTAACGTATTTGCAAATCCGATTGGCACTGGCACGAGCGACAAGGGGGGCAAAATGAATAAACAGCTCATGTACGACAGATTAAAGCTGCATTTTGGATACGACTCGTTCCGCCCCGGTCAGGAGTCCATTATTGAGCGTCTACTGCATGGAAGAAGCGTTCTCGGGTTATTAGCAACAGGTGGCGGGAAATCAGTGACGTATCAGCTGCCAGCAATGCTTTTGCCGGGTCTGACCGTCGTGGTTTCCCCGTTGATCTCCTTGATGGTCGATCAAGTTCAGCAGCTTCGCGCGCGAAAAAAAATTCCGGCTACCTATTTGAACAGCATGCAGGATCCGACAGAGTCCCGCGAAGTCTTAAAAGGGCTCTCAGAAGGCGCGTACAAGTTGTTGTATATTTCTCCAGAAAAACTTCAACAGTCCTATGTCCAACAAGTGTTAAAGCGGGCGAGGGTGTCTCTGATGGCCATTGATGAAGCGCATTGCATCTCGCAATGGGGGCATGACTTTCGTACAGATTACTTGCGATTGCCGGAAGTCGTGAAACAATTGGGAGCACCTCCTGTTCTGGCTGTAACGGCAACTGCGACAGCGACTGTTCGTGAGGAAATTTGCAGCTTGTTTTCCATTGAAAAGGAAGACGTCGTGTTGCAGTCCCTTAATCGGGCGAATATCGCCTATGATCTGGTTGAAGTTTCAGAGGAAAGAGACAGGCGTTCGTATGTATTTGATCAGATAGATCGATTGCAAGGCCCTGGGATCGTTTACTGCAGCACGCGACAAGCGGTAGATGTGTTGGCAGCCTCTTATCAACTCGATGGGAAAAAACGCGTTCACGGTTACCACGGGGGCATGAACAGCATGGAACGAATGCTGATCCAGTCCCAATTTCTCGCGGGAGAGCTGGATGTTATTATTGCAACCAATGCATTTGGTATGGGAATCGACAAGCCAGATATTCGCTACGTCATCCATTATCAAATGCCAGCCAGTTTGGAGGCATACGCACAAGAAATCGGGCGGATCGGCCGAGACGGCAAGCCAGGGTATGCGTTGCTTTTATTTTCGTGGGACGATTTGCAGATTCATCAGCACATGCTGGAGAAGGAGTACCCGACACAAGCGCAAGTTCAAAAATACGAGCAGTTATGCAACGCCGGAGTACCCTTGACGAATGAGGCCTTGGCGATGATGGATATATCCGAAGAAATGGGGGCGCTTCTTGCCTTTTATAAGGAAAGAGTACTGGCATCATACGAAGCCGCTGCTGCGGGAGAGACGTATCCGAAGGCTCAAATCATTTGGCAGGAAACGGAAAAAAGAAAAGGCTTTAAGCAAAAAAAGCTGGCAGAAATGGTGTCTTACGTAAGAGGAGAAAACTGTTTGCGTTCGAGCATCAATACGTATTTTAAAGAAAATGATCATCAATTTGATCTGTACTGCTGTAAGAAATGCGGTCTAACGAAGGATGCGTATTTCCAAACGAATGACAATGCAAGCGTAAAGAATGAACAAATCAAATGGAATTTGCGGCAGGCGTTAGACACTCTTTTGCCGAACAAATAAAGGAGAGAAACATCGAGTGAGGGAAGATCGGCTAGAGGTGGATGAAGCCACTCTTCGGCTGAATCTATGGTTGACACAAGGAATCGTGATGGGAGTGGCTGCTTCCGGTAGCTTATTGGTGCTGGGCTGGGATGCTACTCTGACCTTGTTTACTTTGCCAGGCTGGAATGCCGTGCTGTGGGCCGTGTTTGTAGCCGTAGGTATTATCATTGCGAGTATTTTCATGGATCGTTACTTGCCTAAGCGATGGCAAGATGATGGCAGTATCAATGAAAAAGTTTTTGGCGCCATGTTACCATCTACCACGATTCTCGTCTGTATGGTAGTAGGAGTGGGAGAGGAATGGCTATTCCGTGGGGTCATTCAATCGCTTACCGGGAATTTTTGGAGCAGTCTTATTTTTACACTGATCCACGTGCGTTATTTGAAAAAACCGCTCATGATCATAAGTGTATTTGGTACAAGCTGGATATTGGGACTCTTGTTTTCCCACTATCAGTCCCTTTGGCCCTCGATTGTGGCTCATATCCTTATTGACGTCATGTTAGCTTTTTATTTACAAAAAACGATCAAGAAAAAGGGGGAGGAAGAGTGAATCTCGAGCATAATCCATTACCACCCCGACGCTCCCGTCATACTCGCCCTAAAGCGTCGTTCTCGTTTAAAAAGTGGATTCAACCGGGATTGTACTTGTTTGGATTCGTCTTTTTCGGGTTGATTGGTCTCGAGTTGTACAGGGCCAATGTCCCACATGAGTCCGCGGCTTCTGGTAGTGTTGAAGTGAAAGATGTAAGCAAAGCGAGTGCCACTTCGCAAGGAAGCAAGGCAGGTGAAAAGGAGCCTGTATCCGTCATTCTTCCTGATACGGCTGATCCCAACGCAAGCGTGACCAATTCACCTGCCAAAGCGAAAACGCCCGAATCAAAACCAGTTGAGGCTGCAGTGAAGACGACCTCAAGCGTACAGACACCTGCTGCAAGCCCAGTCCCAGCCCAAACTTCGACTGCTACGCCAGTAAACAAGGCAAATCAGATCGCGAGTACTTCTACTAGCAAAGTAGCTACACCGGGAAAAAAAGCTTCAACACCGTCTACAACAAAGTCGAAGGTCGTCAAGCATGTGGTGAAGAAGGGTGAAACGTTGTTTATGCTGTCACGAAAGTACTATGGAAATAATTCGAATGTAGGACGAATCGCAAAATACAACGGGCTTCAATCAGAAGCAGGGCTCGTCGAAGGAAAAATTGTTTTGGTTCCCCTCGTTCAGTAATGAGATTATGCTCCACTGGCAATGCTATCGGGAAAAGGATAAGCAGGTGGATGCAAGTGGAGTATGATACGGTCATTGTCGGCGGCGGGATTGCAGGGCTTCAAACCGCAATTCAACTTGCAAGATGCCTTCGACGCGTTGCAGTCATTGACATGCCGGGTGGTCGATCAACAATCGCCAAAGCCTACCGAAACATTCTCGGATTTTCGGAGGGGGTTAGTGGCGATTTTTTGCGTCAAGTGGGGAGGGAGCAAGCACAAAAATACGGTGCAATCTTTATTACAGATGAGGTAACAAAGCTTGCTACTGACGCAAGCGGCTTATTTTCGATAGGTACGAAAAATGGCATACATACGCTTACTTCGCGAACGTTGGTTTTGGCAACTGGCATTCGTGATCCGTTTCCAACGATCCCCGGCTTCTCTGATTGTATAGGGATATCGATTTTCTTGTGTCCCGACTGTGACGGCTATGAAACAGTTGAGAAAGACACGGCCATCATAGGAGCAGGCCTACACGCTGTTTCGATGGCAGAGGAACTTATTTATTATACAAACAGGTTAACAGTCATTAACCATGCAAAAGTGCACGTGGATACGCAGGCTCTCTTTGGACTGAGCCATCGAGGGATTATGTATCGAGAGGAAAAAGTATGTGCTCTTCATCATACGGCGGGGCAATTGCAAGAAATCGTACTCACTTCAGGTGAACGCTTGTCTGTAGAGAGAGCATTTCTTGCCTTTCCTGGTGCTCATGCTTTGACAGAGCTTTTACGTGGTTTTTCCGTGCAAATTCATGAAAAGGGCCACATCCATACGAATCCACGAACCAAAGAAACCGATCATCCCAACATATGGGCTGTTGGAGATATCAATGAGCATTCTCAACAAGTATCGATTGCCATGGGCGATGGAACACAGGCGGCCATTTGGATTCAAAAACGGCTGCGTGAATATGAGACGTAGAAAAACGCCGATTCTGGGCGTTTTTTCATGTACAAACCTTTATGAATGAGAAGGAACCCGAACTAGCAGAGCCAAATATAAATACATAAGAAGAACATGAAGGGGAACTTTTCCTGGGAAAGCGCAGGAAATGACAGGTAACAACAAAGTTTCTTTTTCTGTGAGTAGATTCGACATCGATAGGCGAATGCAGTGTAGGTGTCATGGTAGCTTTGTTCCAGTAACTAAATGTGATATGATAGGACTACCCCGTATTTTCCAGTCCATCAAAAAATGGATGAATGCCAACAGGTATTCGCCGGAGAATGTGGAGAACTCTTACAGGCTTACCATCATATTTTGTAGTACGACTGGATGGCGAGGAGGGACAGTCATGCGTGTTGAACGCCTTGGTCAAGATAAAATACGAATCTTTTTAACTTTTGACGACCTCTCAGAGCGCGGGATAGAAAAAGAAGACATGTGGCGTGACATTCCTAAAGTTCATGAACTGTTCAACGACATGATGGAACAGGCTTATCACGAATTAGGGTTTGAGGTATCAGGGCCTGTTGCAGTTGAAGTGTTCGCCTTGCCAGCTCAGGGAATGGTCGTAATCGTAACGCGAGGCAAGACGGGCTCAAAGGACGGAAAAGAAGAAGAATTCGAAGACGAGGATGTATACGAGCTAGAGGTCACATTGGAAGAAAGCGATTTGATCATGTATGCCTTCCGGGACTTTGAGCATATGGTCGAAGCCGCCCATCGCATTAACGCCCTTTTGACCAATGGCGGAGCTGCCTACTTCTACCAGGGGAAATATCATCTGGTACTGGAGGAAGTCGACTTGGATCAAGAGCGTTATCACAAGCTAATTGCGATCCTCTCTGAGTACGGAGAAGCGACGCCGATAACGATTTATGTGTTGGAAGAATACGGGAAAGTGATCGTTGCCGACGATGCTGTAAAAGAAATATGCAGGCATTTCACGTAATCAAAAAAGAAATGTCTGGGAATATAAAACAGCACCTAGTCAACCAACTAGGTGCTGTTGCTGTCTGTACAGATTATGCTAGGCCGTCAAAAAAATCAGCCTCTTTACCTTGAATGGTATAGTTCGGAAGACTGTGCCAAGCCAAGATGTAATGATTGTTTGGCGGAACAGAATGGTGCTCGCCTTTTGTTACACCTGGGAAAACGCGTTCTACCGATAGGTGCTGTGTTCTGTGCGCCCGCAAGGCATCTGCTACTTTTGGCATATATTCAGGGGCGTAAATGATCGTCGTAATGCTCTCGATTGGATCCGTGAAGGGAGGCTTAATCGTACCAAATCCTTCCTCGGATGAGCGAGTCGCATAATAAAGCTTTCGCACACTCGTATCTGGGCCTAAAGAAATGACAGCCTGGGTAGTAGCATGACTAATCGCCAAATGGTCAGGATGTCCGGAGATGCCATGTGGTGCAAACGTGACGACGATTTCCGGTTGGATCTGGTGAATAGCCTGGTGGATACGAGTAACGAGCTCATCTACGGGCACTGTGTTTAGGAACTTATCCTGATATTCCCAGACGTCTACCTGATCGAACCCGAGTATGGCACAAGCGTCGCGAAGCTCTTGCTCACGAAAGCGGGGGAGTTCTTCCGGTGTGCATAACGGTGGTTCACCAGCTTTCCCTGCTTGCCCTTTTGTTGCACACAATAGATGAGTGCTGGCCATTTTGGTTTCACTATATTTGGAAATGGAAATCCCACAAGCAAACGTTTCGTCATCGGGATGGGCAAAAACAAACAAAATAGACTTTTTTTTCATAAAAACACCTCCGTGAATAAACTTCCACTATTACTTTTTCCATTATGGCATAAATCCACTAATCCTGTAATGAAAGAAACAAGTTTGGGGACAATACAAGCATGACTGACGTGAGTTTGAAGCTGTTTGTACAAAATGCAGTCTGTAAAAGCGATTTCAAAATGGATGGGAAATAATTGAATGATTATGCAAAACAAGGCACGAAAACGTTTTCGAAATGGAAAAAAAACATTTTTAAGCTTCTCATAAATGATACAAGCGTGTATACTAAAGGCGGCATTGACCGAAAACATTTTTGAGGTGGTAAGTAATGGGTAATCAAGACGTGGTAACCGAAAGCACCGAAGGGAAAGAAAAGCAAGAATCATTGAACTTGCTCCATTCAACTCAAACGGTGATCAAGGAAGCACTGGAGAAACTAGGTTACCAAGAATCGATGTTTGAACTCTTGAAGGAACCGCTACACGTTTTGACTGTACGTATTCCGGTTCGCATGGATAATGGCGAAGTAAAGGTGTTTACGGGCTATCGTGCACAGCACAACGATGCAGTAGGTCCGACCAAGGGGGGCATTCGTTTCCACCCGGAAGTTACTGAGGATGAAGTTAAAGCACTTTCTATCTGGATGAGCCTCAAAGCAGGTATCGTCGATCTGCCATATGGCGGTGGTAAAGGCGGTATCATTTGCGACCCGCGTGAAATGTCCTTCCGCGAACTGGAAAGACTGAGCCGCGGTTACGTTCGCGCAATCAGCCAGCTTGTGGGCCCTACTAAAGACATTCCAGCACCGGACGTCTTTACGAACTCACAGATCATGGCGTGGATGATGGACGAATATAGCCGTATCCGTGAATTTGACTCCCCTGGTTTCATTACGGGTAAACCAATTGCGCTGGGTGGTTCCCATGGCCGCGAAACAGCTACTGCGAAAGGTGTAACGATTTGCATCCGTGAAGCAGCGAAACGTCGCAACATTGACGTAAAAGGTGCTCGCGTAGTAGTACAAGGCTTTGGTAACGCTGGTAGCTACTTGGCTAAATTCATGCATGATGCAGGCGCTAAAGTCGTAGGTATCTCTGATGCATACGGTGCGCTGCATGATCCGAACGGTTTGGATATCGACTACTTGCTGGATCGTCGTGATTCCTTTGGTACAGTTACTAAACTGTTCAACAACACGATTACCAACAAAGAGCTTCTTGAACTGGAATGCGACATTTTGGTTCCGGCAGCGATCGAAAACCAAATCACAGCTGCAAACGCTCACAACATCAAGGCACAAATCGTAGTAGAAGCGGCAAACGGCCCAACTACACTGGAAGCGACCAAGATTTTGACTGAGCGTGGAATTCTTCTGGTTCCAGACGTACTGGCAAGTGCCGGTGGTGTGACTGTTTCCTACTTCGAGTGGGTACAAAACAACCAAGGCTACTACTGGTCTGAGGAAGAAGTAGAAGAGAAGTTGGAAAAAGTAATGGTTCGTTCGTTTGAAAGTGTATACAACATGTCTCAAACACGTCGCGTTGATATGCGTCTGTCTGCTTACATGGTTGGTGCCCGCAAGATGGCTGAGGCGTCTCGCTTCCGCGGTTGGGTATAATTTTTCAAACAACCCTCCATATATTGAGAAAACATGGCTTCGCCGTTATGGCGGGGCCTTTTTTATTGAGGGCGTGTGATGTGGCTGTAGTGGAGAGAAGAATATTTCCAGTCTAGGCTCCAGGCTCCGTCCTGCTGGGGGTTAAGACTGCCCGCTCCGAAGTGATTCGCGGGGAAACGCAAAAGTGGTAGCTGCTTCGTAGCGCGGGCACGTTGCGTTTCTTTTGCCCGCGAATCCCTTCTCCGCTTGGTAGGACTCCACAAGTCGCTACGCCTGGAAATATTCTTCTCTGGCGTAACTGATCACATTCTTCAATCTTTTTAAGGCAACTAAAAACCAGTGGAAAGCTCGTAGAGGAAACAGGAGAAAACAGCGAAGATCTTAGGGACACCGACCGAGACGGAATGCAAAAAGCGAAACACGCCCTTAAGCGGCCACCTCTGAAAACACATCCTGAGAGGACCACTTTGGCCGCGGTTTCGCTTTTTGCATGGAGGCGGGCAGTCTAACCCACAGGGGGTGGCCCTAGAAGCTGAGCGTTTTCTCCTGTTTCCTCCACGCCACAACAGCACCGTTCAAGTTATGTTTTAAAGGACAAAAAACCTCCTGAAGAGCCAGGAGGTCACTGTCATATACTTTACTGGTCGAACAACAGCTGCAGTTCTTTGAAAGTCCGTGTTTTTTGCAGCGTTACAATTAACTTGAGACGTGCCTTTTGCCCATTCAAACCATTGGAGAAGATGATCCCCATCTCTTTGAGTTTGCGGCCTCCGCCTTCATAGTCATAGATGTCCTGCACCTGGCCATTATAGCAACGCGAGACGAGCACAATTGGCACGCCTTTGTCCAGTAATTGCTGGAGGGTAGGAATGATGGCGGGAGGGAGATTCCCTAATCCGAACGCCTCTACAACAAGTCCGTCAATGGATTGCTCCAACAAAAATTGAAGCCAGGAAGGCTCCATGCCAGCAACTGCTTTGATCAGCGGCACATTCGCATCTGCATGGGTAATGGCATAATGCTCTCGATCCAGTGGAGCATGGTGGTATTGTACGCTTTTTTTCGCAATGGTTCCAATCGGTCCATATTGTGGCGACTGAAAGGTAGCGACATTGCTCGTGTGTGTTTTGGTTACGTGACGTGCTGCGTGAATTTCGTCATTAAAAACAACGATTACGCCTTTGTTCAAACTGTCAGAGTCTGCGGCTGCTCGAACGGAAGAAATGAGATTAACGGGACCGTCAGCACCGAGCTCATTACTGCTGCGCATGGCTCCAGTCACGACAATCGGGACGTTAACCGACAATGTCAGATCCAGGAAGTATGCGGTCTCTTCCAACGTATCAGTCCCATGGGTAATGACAATGCCATCATAGTGATCATGTTGAAAGGCTTCCTCAATATCGAGCCGCAGCTGATTCATGATGGCAGGAGTCATATGAGGGCTAGGAAGGTTGAGTACATTTTTCATGGTGACATCCGCGTGTTTTTCTAAAAAAGGAAGGATTTTGTTGACTGCTTGATCATCCAATGGCTTTACGCCTTCTGAGTCATCGACAGACATGGCAATCGTACCGCCTGTGTTCACTACCAAAATTTTTTTTGACATGATCTCTCTCCTGTAGCGGGTTTTCATCAACCAGTATTCATGGTACGATGAACAATAGTCTTGTGTAAAGGAGTAATAAAAGATGATTGCTTTGATCGGCGCGGCAGTTGCCCCCGGTATCGCCATCTTAAGTTACTTTTACCTGCGTGACAGTCTCGAACCGGAGCCGATTTCAATGGTGATCCGGTCGTTTATCTTTGGTATGCTGCTGGTTGTACCGATTATGGTGCTCCAGTACATCATGCAGAATGAATGGAACTGGCGGGATGGCATAGTCGCGGAAATTTTCCAATCCGCAGTCGTGGAAGAATTTTTTAAATGGATGGTCATCTATTTTACGGTTTATAAACATTTGGAATTTGATGAGCCATACGATGGAATTGTTTATGCGGTTGCGGTGTCACTTGGTTTTGCTACGTTGGAGAATTTGTTCTACCTCGTTATCAATGGAACGAACATCGCCATCTGGCGTGCCTTTCTGCCGGTATCCAGCCATGCGTTGTTTGCGGTGTGGATGGGCTATTATCTCGGACGGGCCAAGTTTTCCAAGGACGCCAAACATGAGCGGCTTTTTTTATGGATGTCGATTACCTTGCCGATCTGCTTGCATGCCCTGTACAACGTGATCTTTTTGGCAGTGCAAAATTGGTTGGTAGTGATTGTCCCATTCATGCTCGTTTTATGGTGGCAGGGCTTAAAAAAGGTACAAAGAGCACACGATTTCGGTTCTAAAAATCTCTCTTCACGTCCACAATAGACGGTAAGGAGGAGACGTGCGTGCTAAAAACCGAACGAGCAAAAGTGACAATTCAATGCAATGTATGTGGAGAAAAGTTTACACTGCGTGGTCATCGAGAACCTGGAGGGCAAATAGAAACAGGGTTCAAACAGTGCCTATGTGACAACGACAAGCATTTTCGGATTGACGAGTCCTGATCTTTTCCATTCCCAATTGAAAAAAGCGCGACAAAACTATGTGGGCCGATGCAAATAGCATCGGTCTTTTTCTATATCCAGATTTGCATGCATAATCCAATCTTCCTCCACCAACACTATGCAAAGATTTCAATACATGCCAAGGAGGATTCAGCCGTGCGTACAATCTGGATCGCAGGTGTGTTGGTGATGTTGGTAGCAGCGGGCTTGAGTGGATACAAGGTTGTCTGGAAGGAAAAGAATGTAGCTGCCGTACAAAAAGAGCAGATGGCTGCACCTGCTGCAAAGAAACAAACGGCCAAAACCAAAGCCAGCTTTCATCCTTCTCGGGTCTCTGACAATGATTTGAAAATCATGGCGAATGCTGTTTACGGGGAGTCAAGAGGAGAGCCGTTTGAAGGGCAAGTAGCTGTCGCAGCCGTTATTTTGAACCGCGTCAAGAGCCCTTCGTTTCCTGATACGCCCTCGGCTGTGATATTCGAACCCCGCGCTTTTACAGCAGTTGCTGATGGTCAAATATGGCTTACACCGAATGAAAGTGCGACAAAAGCAGTGAAGAATGCACTAAACGGCTGGGACCCGACGGGAGGCTGCACGTACTATTTTAACCCGGATACAGCAACATCCGGTTGGATATGGACCAGGCCGCAAGTCAAAAAGATCGGGAAACACATCTTCTGCAGATGATGGATGCGTAATCAAAGGAGGAGTGGCAAGGGATGGTATATGGAGCAACAGCACGCGTGTTATTTCCCGTTGCCCTGGTTGCCTTAATAGGCGCTGGTGTGTGGGGATATCAGGAGCACAATGAGAAGAACTCGGTCCTGATCAAAGCGGAGAACTCATACCAACGAGCTTTTCACGATCTCACTTATCATGTGGACAAGCTGCACGATGAGCTTGGCAAATCACTGGTGGTCAACTCTCGCAAACAAATGACCCCAATCTTGACGAATGTTTGGCGGCTTGCCTATGCAGCACAAGCGGATGTCGGACAACTCCCATTGACATTGATGGCGTTTAGTAAAACCGAAGAAATGCTATCAAGAGTCGCAGATTTTTCCTATCGTGTCGCTGTTCGTGATCTGGACAAGCAGCCATTGAGTCAAAGTGAATACAAGACATTGAAGAGCCTGCATACCCAAGCAAAGGATATCCAGGATGAGCTGCGCAAGGTGCAAACCCTCGCGATGGACAAACAATTGAGGTGGATGGATGTCGAGACGGCATTAGCGAATAATGATAACCATGAGGACAATACCATCATCGACGGATTCCAAACCATTGAGAAAAAAGTGCAGGAATATCCTGATTTAGACTGGGGCGTCGGGATACAGAGTCTCGATAAGAAAAAGCAGCAGCGAATCAAAGGGATCGATGGCAAGCCCGCCACCAAAGAGGAAGCAGAGAAGAACGCACTGGCGTTTCTCGGGTTGAAGCCAGGAGATGCGAAAGTAGAAATAAACGAGAACGGCAAGGGCCAGGAATACTCGGCGTATAGCGTACGTGTCACGCCAAACGGGCACAAGACATCCATTAACCTCGATGTCACCAAACGCGGTGGAAAAGTTGTGTGGATGATGAACGAGCGTGACGTCGGCGAGGAAAAGCTGGACATGAAGCAGGCGGAAGAAAAAGGTCGCGTGTTCTTGCACAACCATGGATTTGACAATATGCAGGTTTCTGAGATTGACAGCTACGATCGCAACGCACTCTTTACGTTTGTTCCTGTTCAGGATGGCGTCAGAATTTATCCGGACGGGGTGGTCGTCGAGATTGCGTTGGACAATGGAGAGGTTACTGCCTATAACTCGACGGAGTATCTGTTTAATCACAAAAAAAGAATTCTCTCACAGCCCCGTCTCTCCAAAGAAGAAGCAAGGAAAAAAGTCAATCCAAGCGTAAAAGTGACGGATCAGCGACTTGCCCTTATCGAAGGGAAAAACGATGGGAAAGAAGTATTGACGTGGGAGATGACAGGCAGCTTTGAAGGAAATTCGTACATGGTCTATATCAACGCAATGAATGGAGAAGAAGAAGAAGTTGTGAAAATGGAAACGGGATCAGGACAGAACGAAGGACAATAGTGTTTAAAAAAACATGGGGAAAGCTAGTTTTTTAGCGGCTTTCCCTATTTGCTGATTCGAAACAAAAGGGTATATAATGGAAAGGGTGATAGGGAAGGGGAGGAACATTTACTTTATGATGCTTCCACGAATTGGACAAACAATAAGACTAAACTTCACGAGTTCCTCAGAAGAAACGGAACTGCAAACTTTCAAAAGCCGTGTGGCTGATTTGAAGGATGATGTAGCTTCCATTGAGCTGCCAACCTGCGAAAACACTGGACGGACTGGGATATTTCAACCAGGGACGGAATGCTTGGTTTGGTATGTTGGCGAGGATGGTTCACGCTATGAATTCCGCACTGCGATTGTCGGCAGGCAAAGCAATCACATTCCTGTACTGCTTTTGCAACTGCCGGTCAAAGAGGAGATTGTGCGCACACAGCGACGAAACTACTTGAGAATTGACACCACGGTAGACATCGCAGTCAAACTGGATGATCCGATTCGACGCTATCATTTTCTGGCACGAACGCTGGATATCAGCGGTGGTGGTCTGTCTTTTAGCTGTGAGGAAAGCTATCATTTGAAGGAAAAAGACAACTTGCACGTTTGGATTTCCCTTCCAAGTAAAAGTGGACAGGTTCAACACGCTTTTGTTGTGATGGAAATCGTCAGACAAAAACCGGCAGAAGAAAAAGGTTTGCACCAATGGATTTCGGGTAAGTTCACCCAAATCAGTGAGCAAGATCGGGCAAAAGTGGTTAGAGCGTGTTACGAGAGACAGCTAGAGCTTCGCAAAAAAGGCGTTGTGGATTGACGCTTCATCAGAGGAAGTGACCCTATTGACCAGTCAGTACAACGATCGTTTTCGCAGCATTTCCAAACGCGTAGAAAAAGGCATCATGATTGGAATTGTCGTATGTGCGATTGTACTGACTATAGGCGAAGTCCTCATTCAGTACGTACCCGCAAGACTCGTATTAATCGAAACAGAGCGCTTGGAAGGCGTGTCCAGAGAGCCCTAAGGGTTTGCGCATGCTTCCATACTATGGTACTATTATAGATAACATAGAAAACGGTCTTGGATCGTTTTTTAGACCGCTAGTGGTCACAGCCAAATTCGAAAAACGCCATATCGTTTTTCATCACACAAAGAATGGGAAAGGGCTTCGACAGAAGCTTTTCTTGTTTTATTCCCATCCGAACTAACGTACATAGCAGGTGAGAAGTAATGAACATTGCCATTGATGGACCAGCGGGAGCAGGCAAAAGTACTGTCGCCCAAAAAGTAGCGGGACAACTGGAATACGTGTACATTGACACGGGTGCCATGTATCGTGCCCTCGCTTGGGCAGTCCACCATCATCAGCTCCCTATCAACGATGAGTCTGCAGTTTCCGAACTTTTGCAAAAAAACAAGATTCACCTGATTCGGGAAAACGGACAGCAACATGTATACTGGAATGAAATCGATGTCACAAGCTGGATACGTTCCACAGAAGTGAGCCAGTACGCCTCCATTGTTGCGAGCTACGGTTCCGTACGTGAACAAATGCTTGTGCTCCAGCGACGATTGGCTACTCAAGGCAATGTCGTCATGGACGGGAGAGATATCGGTACGCATGTTTTGCCAGATGCAGATGTGAAGATATTTCTGACGGCCTCCATCCAAGAGCGTGCAGAACGCCGCTGGAAGGAACTACTCGCAAAAGGTACCCAGACCGACTTGGCTGAGCTGGAAAAAGAAATCGAAGAGCGAGATCGACGGGACATGCAGAGAGAAGTAGCACCGTTGCGCCAGGCGGAAGATGCCGTTTTGGTAGACACAACAGGAATGACCATTGATCAGGTGGTCGATCGCATCTTGCAAATCTGCGAGCGAACGGGAGAGTCAACCCATTGAGTTACTATCGTTTATTCAGAGGTTTTTTCCGCATCATTTTTTCGCTTGTCTTTCGTTGGCAAGTGATCGGGCGTGAACATATACCTAAGGAAGGCCCAGTGATCCTTTGTGCCAACCATATTTCTTTGTGGGATCCACCCCTTCTCGGGAGTGGTATCGAGCGTCAGGTTCATTTCATGGCCAAAGAAGAGCTTTTCAAAATTCCGGTCTTATCCTTTTTGATTACCAAATTTGGTGCATTTCCGGTCAAACGGGGTGCAGGAGATCGTGCGGCCATTCGCACGACTCTCAAATTGCTGGAAGATGGAAAAATCTTTGGAATCTTTCCAGAGGGAACCCGTAGCAAAACAGGGGAACCAGGGGAAGCAATGCCGGGTGTGGCGATGTTTGCTCTCAAGTCAGAAGCCGCGGTCATTCCGGTAGCCATTATCGGGCCATATCGACCGTTTCGTTCCATTATGATCGTTTACGGTAAACCGATCGATCTGACTCAACTGCGCGAGGCCAAAGCAAGCGCTGATACGTTGAAGGAAGCGAGCGATCTGATTATGGAGCACATCAAGCAATTACGGAACCAGCATCTCTCTTAGCAAACGGTATAGAATTGCGAAAGGGACGAATACTAAATTTGCTGGAACTTACTGGCTTCATCAGTACTAACTGCCAGCCTTCAGGCGACAGTTAAAAATATACATGCTCCCGCTTCGTGTAGTAAGGTTGTACACAACCTGTACATAGACGTTTGGGACTGGATGGTATTAAGGAGGTCTTTTGAATGATGGAAGAAACGAACGTAAGCTTGACGGATGCAACAACCATTTCCGTAGGAGATGTCGTAAAAGCGACCGTAACAAAAGTTGAGGACAAACAAGCGCTTGTAGATCTAGGCTACAAGTACGATGGTCTGATTCCTATCAGCGAACTGTCTCCACTGCATGTTGAAAAGGTATCTGATGTAGTAGCGGTTGGTGATACTTTCGAAGTGAAAGTCATCAAGCTAAACGACGAGAAAGAAGAACTCGTTGTTTCCAAGAAAGCCGTAGCGATGGAATCCTCTTGGTCTGATCTTGAGCAAAAAATGCAAGCGGGTGAAATCATCGAAGCGACCGTGAAAGAAGTAGTGAAGGGCGGACTGGTTGTTGATGTAGGCGTTCGCGGCTTCATTCCGGCTTCCATGGTAGAGCGTCATTTCGTTGAAGATTTCTCCGATTACAAAGGCAAGACGTTGGCTTTGAAAGTAGTAGAAATGGATAAGGAAAAGAATAAAGTCATCCTTTCCCACAAAGCGGTTTTGGAAGACGAAGCAAAAGTGCAAAAGCAATCCATTATGGATAAGATCCAAGTGGGTCAAGTATTGGAAGGAACGGTTCAGCGCATGACCGATTTCGGCGTATTCGTGGATATCGGTGGTGTTGATGGATTGGTTCACGTATCTGAACTTGCTTGGAACCGTGTAGATAAGCCGTCCGATGTCGTGAAAGAAGGCGACAAAGTACAAGTGAAGGTCCTCAAAATTGACCGTGAAAACGAACGCATTGGCCTTAGCATCAAGGAAACGCAAGCAGGACCTTGGGCGAACGTTGCAGAAGATTTCAAAGCGGGCTCTATTTTGAATGGAACGGTAAAACGTTTGGTGTCCTTCGGTGCATTTATTGAGCTGGCTCCTGGAATCGAAGGCCTCGTACACATCTCCCAAATTGCAAACCGCCGGGTGAATACACCGAGTGAGGTGTTGAAAGAGGGCCAAGAAGTACAGGTGAAAGTTTTGGATGTTGTTCCGCAAGAACAGCGCATTAGCCTCAGCATCCGTGCAGTAGAAGAAGATCGTGTGGAGCAGGCAGAACGTGCGAGCAAGCGTGAACAGCAACAATTCACACAAGAAAACAACCAACCAATGGGCGTGACATTGGGCGAGTTGTTCGGTGATCTGAAAGACAAGTTCAAGTAAGAGAAAAGTAGGATTCATGGGGATACGCTCTGGCGTATCCCTTTTTTCTGGGAGTGAAAGTCTAGGAGGGGTACAATGGATCGTCGTTCGATTAGAAAACTGGACCATATTCGAAATGCCCTTGTCACTGGGGAAGACGGTGCGAATAGCTTTGATGATGTCAGCTTTGTTCCGAACAGCTTGCCGAATGCAGCGTTTGCTGAAACCTCACTGGACACCGAGATCGCATCCTTGCGACTCTCCTCACCGATCATGATTAATGCGATGACAGGTGGGGCTGGTGGGACTACGCAGATCAATCAAAAACTGGCGATCATTGCGAGGGAACGCAATCTGGCTATGGCTGTCGGCTCCCAAATGGCAGCTCTGCGTGATCCAGATGTTACGGATAGTTATCGGATTGTCAGAAGGGAACATCCACAGGGGATTTTATTTGCAAATGTGGGGGCGGAGGCGACAGTGGAGCAGGCAATAGCAGCAGTGGAGATGATAGAAGCGAACGGACTGCAAATCCATCTGAATGTCATGCAAGAGCTGTTGATGCCTGAGGGGGATCGGGATTTTCGCGGCTATCTCGACAGGATTCAAGCGATCAGGGAGAGCCTGGATGTGCCGGTTATTGTCAAAGAAGTCGGTTTTGGCATGGCGAAGGAATCAATCGAGAAGCTCATAGAAATCGGGATCAGAACAATCGATGTG
The DNA here is from genome assembly GCF_900637055.1 of Brevibacillus brevis. Classification (NCBI taxonomy): domain Bacteria; kingdom Bacillati; phylum Bacillota; class Bacilli; order Caryophanales; family Paenibacillaceae; genus Brevibacillus; species Brevibacillus brevis. Next base: position 3,636,088 of record NZ_LR134338.1, on the reverse strand, counting down.
GGTGGAAGAGGCGGAACAAATTTTGCTCAAGTCGAAAATATGCGAAGTGAACATCCTCACGTCATGTTCGAGGATTGGGGATTCACGACGGTGGAAAGCTTGCTGGAAGCGAATGCTGTCGGTCATCCGGGAATGTCGTATATAGCAACAGGCGGTGTTCGTCATGGACTAGATGTAGTCAAAGCCGCTTCTTTAGGCGCCTCCGCTGTCGGGATGGCAGGGGCAATGCTGCGTCTGGTTCAACGCGAATCTCTGGAAGAATGCTTGTCTACCGTCGACAGATGGCATCATCAGATACGTGTGGCGATGACGGTGCTAGGAATGAAAGGGTTGGATGACGCCGTTTGTACTCCTGTTATGATCACGGGAAAAACAGCAGAGAGAGCCAGGCTTCGTCACATGCAATTGGAGAGACTGGCGCAACGTTAGGTAGTGGACGAGCATTCGATTCATGAAATTTCCTTGGTTGAGGCATACTTTTGGGGGAGACAACCATCATTTTGAGGAGATGAACATGAACGAGGGAACCGTTGCGATCCTTATCCAGTGGTCTTTGCTTTGTCTTGTCTGGATGGGAAGCTTTGACTTGCAGCTGCGAAACATGAAGATGGAACGCAGACGAGTGCTCGCAGTGATCAGCGCATTTTTAATTTGTACGTTTGTTAGCTGGGAAATCTATTTTGCCCCGATTCAAGTTAGTCTAAGTGGAACGATATTGCCACTGATCGCAAGCATCATCCTTTACACTAAGCTCACGTCCAAAATACGCAGATTGTACTTGCTGAGTGCGCTGGCAACGGCCCTTTTGCTATTTTGGCTGCGCTGGCTGTTTTTTACCGATCCGATCTTGCTGTTTTGGGATGAGAGGATCATCGTACCCGCTGTTGGAGTCAGTACGATTTTTTTGATGAGCAGAACCTATCTGGGACAGCTGTTTCAGCTCACGCTCTCCATGCCGCTCGCAGATGCGATTCATTCGCTGTATTTTTGGAAAATGTCAGGTTCCTGTCACTGGGGATCGGAGTATGCACAAGATCTGCTGTGGAGTAGCCTATCACTATGGGCTCTCGTCAGCTTAGTCTGGTCTGCGATTCGTCGTATCCTTGGCAGAACAGAAACAGAGTCTTCCCATTCCGATACGGGCAGGTGACGCTAGGGTGTTGAAGGAATTGCTAGCTTATGAATATGTTTTTCCTTTAGTTCTGGGCTTCCTGTTCGGCATTATGTGCCGGATTCATCTTTTGCGAACAGATTATCGACAATATCCAACCTATCCTCACGGAAAAATTATTCACGTTTCACTTGGGGTTATCGCATCCGCGCTCGGAGCGTTAGCGATTCCTGCGCTGCTCAAGGAGAATTACACGGCAGTGACATTTTTGACGGTGGCGGCTCAACAATTTCGCGATGTCAGGAACATGGAACGCACTACGCTCACGGAGATTGATAAGCAAGAGCTGGTGCCCCGTGGTGGCCCTTATATCGAAGGAATCGCAATGGTGTTTGAGGGACGCAATTACATGGTCATGTTTACCTCTTTGGTGACAACGACGGCTACCATCCTTTTTCATTGGTGGGGGGGTGTCATTGCGGGTGTCATCGCCCTGATGATCTCTCGCAAGCTGCGCTCTGGAAAAACACTGTCGCTGATTGCAGAGATCGAGCCGGGCGAAGTGAGAGTGGATGGAAAAGACTTGTATGTCAACGATATTTACATCATGAACGTCGGGTTGGCAGATGCCCAAGAGATCATACGTGAGCAAGGTGTAGGCTTTATTTTGACGCCGAGGGATGCCAATGCCAAAGTCACAATTGCCCACCCAGGACAGCGGCAAGCGATTTTGCACGATGTCGCGACGCAGCTTGGCGTTTATACAGATACGGGAGAGCCATCACTAACACCGCTGGTAAAACGTGATATACAGTCAGGGAGACTGGGTGTATTTTTATTGCCGCAAGAAAAAAATTTGGAACGCGCAACGTCCGTCATTCGTGCAGTCCCGATTCTCGAAAGCGTCTTCCGAATGCCAACGAAGACTAGAATCGTGAAAAAGGAGCTGTAGGCCATGACAGGATCCATCTTGGCGGTGATTACGACGAACAAAGACAGGATTGCGGGTGGTGTCCCGATTTTTATCGAGTCTACTACGGAGAAGATGCAACAAACAGCTTTCACGCTGGAAAAGATACTGGACGCGATGGTGCATGAAGTGAGCGACGATACCCTTATCATTGTTCGGCATAAGTAGTGTATGGTATGATTAGCTAGTCAAAACGTAAATGAGAGAGAGTGTTGTTGATTATGGGATTACCAGTGGTAGCCATTGTGGGGAGACCCAACGTGGGGAAGTCCACGATTTTTAACAGATTGATTGGCGAACGAGTCGCGATCGTGGAGGATATGCCGGGAGTAACCCGTGACCGCCTGTACGGGAAAGGTGAATGGTTAACGCATACTTTCCATGTGATTGATACCGGTGGAATTGAGTTTGGCGAGACCGACGAGATTCTTACACAGATGCGTTACCAGGCAGAGCTCGCGATTGACGAAGCAGATGTCATCATTATGATTGCAGATAGCCGCACAGGTGTGACAGATGCGGACGTTGAACTGTCACGGATGCTGAATCGGACAGGAAAACCTGTCGTACTCGCGGTGAACAAAGCGGATAATCCGGAAATGCGTGCGGATATTTACGATTTTTATTCCTTGGGTCTGGGCGAGCCATTCCCTGTTTCTGGTAGCCATGGCCTTGGCCTGGGCGATATGCTGGAGGAAGTGGTTCAGCATTTCCCAGCAGAGGATGACGAAGAGAAAAGAGACGATGTTATTCGTGTATCCATCATCGGTCGTCCAAACGTCGGGAAGTCTTCCTTGACGAATGCGATTCTCGGTGAAGAGCGAGTCATTGTCAGTGATGTTGCCGGAACGACCCGTGATGCGATCGACACGCCATTTGAGCGTGATGGCCAAAGCTACGTTCTCGTAGATACGGCAGGTATGCGCAAGCGTGGAAAAGTGTATGAAACAACGGAAAAATACAGTGTGATGCGTGCGATGCGTTCCATTGAAGATTCCGATGTCGTTCTTGTTGTCATTAACGGGGAAGAGGGCATTATCGAGCAGGATAAGAAGATCGCGGGTTATGCACATGAGGCTGGCCGTGGGGTCATTATTATCGTGAACAAATGGGATGCTATTGAAAAAGACGACAAAACGATGCAACGCTTCACAGAATTGATCCGCGAAGAATTTAAATACCTGGATTACGCTCCGATCATGTATGTGTCTGCAAAATCGAAGCAACGTGTCCATACAATTCTACCGAAGGTCAATGAAGTAGCTCAAGCACATGCGATGCGCATTCCTACCGCGGTTCTCAATGATTTGGTAACAGATGCGACGATCCGTACACCTCCACCATCTGATCGCGGCAAACGCTTGAAGATCAACTACGCGACACAGGCAACAGTGAAACCACCGACGTTCATTCTGTTTGTGAACGATCCGGAACTTATGCACTTCTCCTATGAACGTTACATAGAGAACAAGATCCGTGAAGCCTTTGTATTTGAAGGCACACCAGTTAGAATCTGGACACGGAAAAAAACGTAGGGAGAGAAAAACGCCATGGTGTTATTATCCTGGGTGCTTAGCTATTTAATCGGTTCTATTAGCTTTAGCTATCTTATCGCCAAAAAAGTCGCAGGAATTGACATACGTTCTCATGGCAGCGGAAATGCCGGTGCAACCAATACCCTAAGGGTGTTAGGAAAAGGCCCCGGCATTGCCGTTCTCCTTCTTGATGCATTAAAAGGAATAGCTGCGATGGGACTGACTCACCTGATGACAGGGGACCCGGCAGCGTATGCAGTGGCAGGCTTGTTTGTTATCGCCGGTCACAATTGGCCGATCTTTTTTGGATTCCGGGGGGGAAAAGGCATTGCGACCACGCTGGGTGTCGTGTTAGGGTTTTCTCCCTTGGCATTTTTGATCGCTGCCGTGTTGGCTGTCATCGTCATTGCGATCACTCGATTTGTTTCATTAGGATCATTGGTTATCGTAACGGTTATTCCATTTACCCTTTACTTGTTGGACAAACCTGTTTCCTTTATTTGGGCGAGCTTGGCGATCGCAATCTTTGCTTACATTCGTCATTATAATAATATCCGCAATCTTCTTTCAGGAAACGAACGGAAACTAGGAGATAAGTCCAACCGGAAGCTGGGATAATGTACGAACGGACATGAGAAAAGTGGAGGGGGACGTATTGATTCAAAATGTTACGGTGATTGGGGCCGGAAGCTGGGGAACGGCACTTGCTACAGTTTTGGCGGACAACGGGCATCAGGTTACGCTTTGGGTTCGGGATACCAAGCTGGCAGAAGAAATAAACAGCAAGCATGTGAATGAAAAATACCTGCCGGGTGAAAAGCTTTCAGCTAACATTGTGGCGACGGCCAACATTCAAGAGGCTGTAGTAGGCAAGCGCATTGTTCTGCTGGTCGTTCCTTCCCATGCCATGCGCCAAATTTGTCAGCAACTGGCTCCATACCTAGAACCGGATGTCCTTTTGATTCATGCGACAAAAGGCTTTGAACTGGAAAGTCTGAAGCGAATGTCAGAAGTCATTGCAGAAGAGGTGCCAGGTGAGATTGCGTCCAGATTGGCTGTGTTGTCAGGACCAAGCCATGCCGAGGAAGTAGTCAAACGGCAACCAACGACAATTGTGATGGCGTCTGAATCGGAAGAAAGCATGCTGCGCTCGCAGGATTTGCTGATGAATACGAATTTTCGTGTGTATACCAACCCGGATTTGATTGGCGCTGAGATCGCCGGAGCGTTGAAGAACATCATTGCACTTGGTGCAGGCATGTCTGATGGCTTAGGGTATGGAGACAACGCCAAAGCAGCCTTGTTGACCCGTGGTTTGGCGGAAATTAGCCGTCTGGGCATCAAACTTGGTGCTAAGCCGCTTACGTTCTCAGGCTTGGCTGGTGTTGGCGATTTGATTGCCACATGTACGAGTAAACACAGCCGAAACTGGCGTGCAGGCTATATGCTCGGACAAGGAAAAAAACTCGATGACGTACTCGCACAGATGGGTATGGTCGTTGAAGGTGTTCGCACGACAAATGCAGCCTTTTCCTTATCGCAACGCGAGCAAGTTGAAATGCCAATCACTTCTGTCCTGTATGGTATGCTGTTTGAAGGAAAAGAAGCGCGTCAAGGCGTGGAAGAACTGATGGGGCGCGGAAAAACCTTTGAGATGGCGTACCTCAATCCCGATGCGGAATAAGTCATGAATGAAGTATCACCGATTTAGGCTTCTGCACATACGATAGGGTGAAAGCCCATGTGCAGGAGGAGATTTCATATGAATAATATGTCGAAACGACTTTTTGATCGCTTGCAAGGGAAAGCAACGGAAAATGTCGATGAAGAAAAGCTTCGCTCATTAGCCGGTCAGGTCAAGCGCAGTGATTTTGAAGACGAAACCAAGCTGCGTCAAATCATTCGCACGCTCGCTACCCTTAGTGGCAAGCAATTAACTCCTGAAAAGGAGGATAAGGTCATTGAAATGTTTCGCAATCAGGAAATCAATCTGGGTGACATGTCCTCTTTGACCAAGCTGCTCAAATAAGAGAAATGGGCGATTATGCCCGTTACCTGCAACCAAAACCGTCATACAGTAAGACTAGGAACAATCATGGCTCTACAGGGACATGGCTGACCTACAGATTGCAAGAAAAAAAGAGGGATCTTATCCCTCTTTTTTTCTTTCCTTGGAGTTGCTGCTTACCTGTGTAATTAGGTTCTGGACCAAAGGGGATTGCAGGAGACCTAGTAATTGCCCGATATCTATATTGGCTAAAAGGTTGCCTAAGCCTGATTCCTGCGGTGTTTCTGCTGCCTTTTGCGGCTCTGGAGCAGCTTTGCGTTTGCCTGCAGGCTTTTCGGCAACGACTTCAGGCTCAGGCGTGCGTTTTCCGAGGTTCTCAATCATCTCCATCGCCCCGTACAACGAATCCATCGTGTCTTCTACCTGCCGAATCGTGCTGCCGATCCCTTTGATGTTATGGCGCATTTTCGAAACAGAGGTGCGCAAATCAACCGCGGGCAGGATTCTTTTTGGTGTGATGGAAAGGGAGACATTTTCGACTTGGTCGCTTAATTTTTTGCTGGGTATAGGCGCGTATGGATTCCGCCATTTTCGATTATTTACTTTATTACTCAACGTTTCATCCCTCCAATGGGCGAATTCATCACGATAGTCTATGCGAATGTCTAGTATTAGGTTCGCAAGCGTCAGACGAAGAGGGGGATTTATGGTATAATAAAGCAAAAAATGCAAAGGATGCTGCAGTCCCGATGTATATTGATCCTATGACAAAGATGAACATTTCCTTAATCGCCATTGGGCTCATGTTCGTCTGCAATTTAGTTATGATCTTTGCCAGAAAAATAACCAATGGGTTTTTGCGGTTCCTTGTGAAGGCCTTCGCATTCTTACTATTACTCGTCGTGCTTGTCATGATATTGATTGTGATTTTTGTCTAGGGAGGATTATCGATGTCGACGATCACACTACTTACTCGTGCAGGCAGTCATGAAGTCTCGATCGAGTTGAATCAATCGATTGTTGCTCTTGCGAAAAAGAACAACGTCGTGTGGGGCCATGCTTGCCAAAGAGGGGTATGTGCACAATGCCGTACACTTGTTGTAGAAGGGGCAGAGTTCTTAAACGAAGTGACACCAGAAGAAAAATTGCGATTGCGCAAAGCAGAAAGAGCAGAAGGCTACAGATTAGGCTGCCAGACGAAGATTGTTTCATCAGGAACAGTCAAGGTAGCTCATCGGCCGTATTAGTAAAGGAAGTGACGGAATGGGGAAAGTAACCTTTCTCCCGAGCAAGAAGAGTGTGAAGGCGCGTACTGGGCAAACCTTGGTCGGTATCGCTTCGTCAGCTCGCGTCGTAATCCCGCAGAGATGCGGAGGGCACGCATCTTGTCTGATGTGTCGCGTGGTCGTTGAGAATGGCCTCTTGTGCCCGCCAACGGTGCTAGAAAAGCGCAAGCTGCCAGAAAAGGATCTCGCGAATGGGATTCGTTTGGCCTGTCAGGCTAAAACGACGGAAAAGGATTGTACGGTCAGGATTCCAGAAAGCAAGCTGAAATCAGTGGTAGCGGCTGCACTCGAGCGTCAACGTAAAGAAAATGAAGATGGAATGTAAGAGGTGTGTACATAAGATGTGGCAATCGTGGCGAAAATCGTTCAGGCTTGTGATCAGTTTGACGATTCTGTCTTCCCTTTTATCCGGATGCTTATATCCGGATGAGCGCAGAGCAGAGAACCAAATTCCCAGTACCTTTTTTGTAGAAGCAACACAAAAAGCGATTGAGCAATTCCAAAAAGACACAGCAGTGTTGCCAATCGTAACGAAATCCCTCGATACTCCTATTTTTGAAAAATACGAGATTGATTTCCGCAAGATGATCCCCAAATACATGCCGGATGTACCTGGAAACGCATTTGAAAAAGGCGGCGTATACAAGTACGTACTGATTGACGTGGATACAAAGCCGACAGTGAAGCTCATTCATTTGACCGCTGTCAGTACAGTAGCGGATGTACAGAGCGAAGTAGACCGTTACAAGGGACATTTCGAAAAGCTGCCTGTACTGGCTGACTTGGGGAATGGATACTATTCCATCGATCATGACCGGCTCGGGTTAAAAGCGTGGCAGGTGCCGTCTACGATGGGCACTTACTTATTGCCACTGGTCATGAACGCTGAAGGACAAGTCGGGATTGATTATGCTGCGGATATCGCGCAATTGCTTCGGGATACAAAAGTAACCGTGCCGGAAAAAACAGACCCGAGGTACGTGCTTGCACGCAATTCCATGTTCGTACCCGCGAAATCGTTTCCATATGAAATGGTCGATGGTGAACCAAAGCTTCTCAAACTAAATTAACTTCGCGAAAAACGACTCTGCTCAGGGTCGTTTTTTTTGTTCTAGTTAACGCAAAAATACATATATTTGTACTGTCCACAAAACTAGTACGAGATTCCCTACGAAAATACTGGCGGTCAGGGATAATTCGGAAAATCGGTCATAGTGTAAAAATAGACAAATAGAAGGAGGTCATCGATGGTGGAACGAGTCGACATCTTTAAAGACATTGCCGAACGGACGGGCGGAGACATCTACCTCGGAGTGGTAGGCCCTGTTCGTACGGGAAAGTCTACCTTTATCAAGCGGTTTATGGAGCAAGTTGTAATCCCGAATATCAACTCTGAAGCGGAGCGGATACGAGCGACAGACGAGTTGCCGCAGAGCGCTTCAGGACGAACAATCATGACAACCGAACCCAAATTTGTTCCGAATCAAGCCGTTAACGTACATGTGACAGAAGGACTCAGCATCAATGTCCGCCTCGTTGACTGCGTTGGTTATACGGTGCAAGGGGCAAAAGGCTTTGAAGACGACAATGGCCCACGAATGGTAAATACACCTTGGTATGAAGAGCCTGTACCATTTGAGGAAGCGGCCGAAGTCGGGACACGCAAGGTTATCCAGGAGCACTCAACCATCGGGATCGTTGTGACAACGGATGGCAGCATCGCGGAAATACCGCGTGTAGGATACATCGATGCAGAGGAGCGGGTTGTAAACGAACTGAAGGAAGTCGGAAAACCGTTCGTGATTGTTGTGAACTCGACGCGTCCGCGCTCCGACGAAGCACAAAACCTTCGCGTACAGCTCCAGGAAAAATACGATGTACCAGTCGTGGCCTTGTCGGTTGATCATATGACAGAGCAGGAAATCTTGCTTCTCATGAGAGAAGTCCTGTTTGAATTCCCAGTTCATGAAGTAAATGTCAATCTGCCGAGCTGGGTAATGGTGCTGGAGAACGGGCACTGGCTGCGTCAGAACTACGAGGAAGCTGTACGTGAGACCGTGCAGGACATCCGCCGGTTACGCGATGTGGACCGTGTCGTCGGCTTCTTCAATGATTATGACTTCGTAGAGAAAGCCTCCCTTGCTGGTATGCACATGGGGCAAGGGATCGCAGAGATTGACCTCTACGCGCCAGATGAGCTGTATGACCGCATCTTGATGGAAATTGTCGGTGTAGAGATAAATGGCAAGGATCACTTGCTGAAAATCATGCAGGAATTCGCACATGCCAAGCGCGAGTTTGATCAGGTAGCGGAAGCGTTGCACATGGTCCGAAGTACGGGCTACGGTATAGCAGCCCCGTCGTTGCATGAAATGACCTTGGACGAACCTGAATTGATCCGCCAGGGACCGCGCTTTGGAGTTAGACTCAAAGCAACAGCACCGTCTATTCACATGATTCGGGTGGATGTCGAGTCTGAATTCGCTCCGATTATCGGAACCGAGAAGCAGAGTGAGGAGCTTGTCCGCTATCTCATGCAGGATTTTGACAAAGATCCGCTATCCATCTGGAACTCCGATATTTTTGGACGCTCGCTCCATTCCATCGTAAGAGAAGGTATTCAGGCAAAAATTACCATGATGCCAGACAACGCCAGATACAAATTGCAGGAGACATTGGGTCGAATCATCAACGAGGGATCGGGTGGCCTGATTGCGATCATACTCTAATAAATAGTTCTAAAGTCCTATAAACAATAAATATAGGGAAGGCATCTGACATGACGAGATGCCTTTTTTTCTTGTATTTCGTTCAATTTCGACAGGAGGGGCTTGAATTTAAGAAATCGGTGTATTACTATAAGCTTGTCAGATCGGTAAAAACAACCATTCGTGTATAAAACGCTTCGTTTCGGTTAAGAAAAATAATAGCTAGGACTTGGTGTTCTTTGAGGGGAGGTGAATAAAATGAACAAAACAGAACTGATTGCAAAAGTGGCTGAAACCACAGAGCTCACCAAGAAAGATGCAACAAAAGCAGTTGATGCAGTTCTTGACGCAATTGCAGATGCATTGAAAACTGGTGATAAAGTCCAACTGATCGGCTTTGGTAACTTCGAAGTTCGTGAACGTGCGGCTCGTAAAGGCCGTAACCCACAAACTGGTGAAGAGATCGAAATCGCTTCCAGCAAAGTACCTGCGTTTAAACCAGGTAAACAACTCAAAGACTCCATCAAGTAGTTGTTTCTTTTGAGAACGAAGCACTTACATAAAAAATCCACATTGATAAAATGTGGGTTTTTTTCTGTATACATACAGTTTGCCTATGAAAATACTGGTATATCTTTTTGTCTTTTTTTAAACGATATGGTAAGATTGGCTTTGATCGCGAGCAGGCACTAAGTCTGACGCTGATATGGAGCAAACAGTCCTTAGTGATGAGAAACAAGGCGTATGCCGTTACATAGGAGGTACAATGATGAACGTCGACTTAGATAAAATACAGCAAGCTGTTCGCATGATCTTAGAAGCAGTGGGGGACGATCCTGATCGTGAAGGAGTGCTGGATACCCCTAAGCGAGTTGCGAAAATGTACGCCGAAGTATTTGAGGGCATGCATATAGACGAAGAGCAGTATTTCGAGACTGTCTTTAGCGAAGATCATGAGGAAATGGTTTTGGTGAAGGACATTCCCTTTTACTCCATGTGTGAGCATCACTTGGTTCCCTTCTTCGGAAAAGCGCATGTCGCTTACGTACCACGCGGGGGGCGTGTAGTAGGACTGAGCAAGCTGGCACGTGCGGTTGATACCGTGGCAAAACGTCCGCAGCTCCAGGAACGAATCACAGCAACAGTAGCTGATGCAATTATGCGCAAGCTCGATCCACATGGTGTGGTCGTGGTTGTAGAAGCAGAGCATATGTGCATGACGATGCGTGGTGTGAAAAAGCCAGGCTCGAAAACGATCACTTCTGCTGTTCGCGGGATGTTTGAGAAAGATGCGGCTGCCCGTGCAGAAGTATTTAGCTTGATTCGCTCATAAGAATGCAAAAATAAGGAAATTATATTGACTCTATAGGTAAAATATTGTATAGTACGGATGTACAGTCGGGATGTGGCGCAGCCCGGTAGCGCGCACCCTTGGGGTGGGTGAGGTCCAGGGTTCGAATCCCTGCATTCCGACCATCTGCATATAACGATCAGAAGCCTTGAGCAAAGGCTTCTTTTTTATGTAAAATGGCTACTCTCCCAAGTAGTGCCATTTTGCTATTGGCTTCCTGATCTTTCTTTTTTATAATGATAGGTAGACAAGCTAGGGAAGGGTTGTTCAATGCTATGAAGGTGCCTGTATCACTTCAACCATATTTGCAAACATTGCCGCAAACCTATGACGCCTCTTCGCTTTCGAATGGAGACGAGGGGCTCTTCTCGGACATCCTGCAGTCCCAGTTAGCAACAACCGGCCAGCGGGTTATTAGTTCGCAGGAGATTTTGGCCAAGTTAGATGGTTCTAGAAACTGGAAGATTCCTACCCATATTCAAAATGAACAGTCCCTGTCTTTTGCAAAAGGACCATCTGTTCCTACCCCGGAAATCTTGGACAAGATTGATCAGACAGCGAAATCGATCGGAGTGGACGCTGATCTGGTGAGAGAGGTCGTCAGGGCCGAATCCAATTTCAATCCGAACGTAGAATCTCACGCAGGGGCGAAGGGCTTGATGCAGCTGATGGACAATACGGCAAAAGCCATGCAAGTCCGCAATGTATACGACCCTGATGAAAACCTTGCAGGTGGAACAAAATATTTGAAGTCGCTGTTGGATCGGTATGATGGGGATGTGAAAGTAGCACTTGCTGCTTATAATGCTGGTCCAGGCCGGATGAGTCGTCTGGGAATCAGCACTGATGACGAGCTAGAAGCGAAGTTTGACCAATTGCCGCAAGAGACACAGCGCTATGTAGACAAGATCATGAGCCGACTGGAGTCAGAAGGGGCATCATACTAGACGTACGCGCATACCGTATTGGTCAGGAGGAAACATATTGGCACAACCATCGGGATTTAATCAGGATTATTTCGTAGTCAAAGCGAAGGAAAATGGCGTTCATGTGATCGGTTTAACAAGAGGCTCTGATACGCGTTTTCATCATACAGAGAAGCTCGATAAAGGCGAAGTCATGATTTTTCAATTTACGGAGCACACCTCTGCGATTAAGGTGCGAGGAAAAGCAGTGATTTACTCGCAGCATGGCGTCGTAGATACGACCGAATAAAAGAGCAAGTCGTTTTGCTAAGAAGCAGGCATAGCCTGCTTTTTTTGTTTGTACAATGGAGGAGAGGAGGGATGTCTATGCCGCGCCAATTGCTGATGGCGATTGCTGTTTCCACTTTCTTGGCTCTCATGCTGTCACTCGTTCCTACGAATCAGTGGCTGCAATCGGATATACCGACATTTCAGTCAGCACGTGCCATTCACTTAAGCGAGCAAAATGCCCTTGATTTATTTACAAGGATGTCGACACATTATAATATTAAGCGTATAAAATGGGAAAACCCATCGATCTATGTCGATTTTGTGGTGAAACCTGCCGAAAAAGTAGAGTTAAACACCGTCTATCAAGATTTTTACCGTTTGACATACGACTTGCGTACCTATGCAGACAATGTCGGGCCCGTGTACTATCGCTTGTTGGAGGAGACGGATCCACCAAAAGAATCGAGATTATTGATTGCCATACAATCGACAACTGGAAATCTCGCAGGACATGACAAACCTTTGACCGACCCTTCGGATATCCAGACCTTTGTAAGCAGTACATTTCCTATTCGAATCGAGTCGTATTTTTATGAGCGAATTAGTCCCTGATGGAAGAAGTATGGTATGATAGTAGAGACGGCCTTTTGACCGGACGGCAGAGGAAGACCGAAGAGTAAGGAACAGTACGGAACAGGCAGACATCTTTAGGTTGTGCAGCTTGTGGAGGAGGACGCATGAGCAAAGAACTTTCCCCGAATGTAGAAGAGGTTCGGTCCATTATCGAACAAATCTACAAGAGAATCACCCATTCCTATGTAGAACAATATGTTGACGTTCCTTCCATGGCGGAAAATCGTCTAGAGCTGTTGTACCTTTTTTTGCTGGAACAAGGTATGCCGAAGGAAAAGGCTTCGGTGCTATGTACAGCAACAGGGCTTGTCCAATTGGGACTGGACACGCATGAGCTCGTAAAAAATGAGTACGACTCCTCACAGAGCGCGGAGCGAAACCGACAGCTGACCGTACTTGCGGGTGATTATTACAGCAGTCGCTATTATCACCTTCTGGCTTCAGCAGGTGAAATCCAAGCGATTCAAGTGTTGTCGGCAGCCATTCAGCGAGTGAACGAAGCGAAAATGAGACTCTACATCGCTGGGCGAGATAGCAAGATTTTATCAGATGAAGAGTACTGGGAACTGCGAAATACGATTGATACGGGCTTATACGTGGCTGTTGTAGAGGAGTATGCCGATTCAGCTGATCGCCGTCGTTTCTGGAGCGATCTGATGAAGGAAACAGCCAAGGTAGAGAGTGTGATCGGAGAGTGGGAGCAGCTCAAATGGCAAGAACAAGTCCCTTTTGGTTTTGCCCGTTTTTTGCTGCAAAAACCCGGGGCTACACTCGCGCAAGTTTTGTCTGGCGTTGAGGGGAAAGCCATCGAATTAATCGGTTTGTGTGAGCAAATGGTGCGTACGCTGCATCCTGCAGAGACGCGGAACATTCTTGCATCCATTACGGCACGGTACTCCCATCGGATCAGTCGCTTGAAGAAGGTAATTGAGGAGATGTAGCCAAGTGAACCAGACACAGATGAATGAGAAAGCAGAGTACGTTCACTCCGTTTTCGAGAGCATTGCAAACGATTACGATAAAATGAATAATGTAATCAGCTTTGGCAGTCATATTGCTTGGCGTAATTACACGATGAAGCAGATGAATATCCAGCCAGGGCATACGGCGTTGGATGTTGCTTGTGGTACCGCAGACTGGACCATTGCATTGGCCAAGGCTGTTGGAAAAGAAGGCAGTGTTGTTGGCCTTGATTTCAGTCAGAATATGCTGGATGTAGGGGCATATAAAGTGGCGAACGCAGGTGTTGGCAACAACGTAAAGCTAGTGAACGCAGATGCAATGAATCTGCCCTACGAGGATCATACATTTGACTTCGTGACAATCGGGTTTGCCCTGCGGAATGTACCGGATGTTCAGCAGGTCTTGAATGAAATGGCGCGTGTTGTGAAGCCAGGCGGTAAAGTCGTTTCTCTGGAAGTGTCCAAGCCCCCATTCATTCCTTACCGAAAGCTATTTTACTTATATTTCTACAAAATCTTGCCATTTATTGCGAAGCTGACAGTCAACAAGTACGAAGAATATGCATGGCTGCCACAATCCCTGACCAATTTCCCGGACAGTCGCGAACTGGCAAGCATGTTTCAGAAAGCAGGCTTGGACCCGGTTCAGGTCAAATTGTTTATGGGCGGCGTATCAGCCTTGCATATTGGCACAAAGCCATAATATGGGGAGTAAACCGGTATTTCTTCACTAGATAGGAAGTGTCATAGATGGGTCTACGTAAATTGAAAATCATCTTGGAAATGATTAAATTCGAGCACTCCCTTTTTGCCTTGCCTTTTGCTTTTATGGGAGCTGTTTTGGGAAGCATTGTGGTAGAGAATGCATGGCCTACCTGGTCGGAAATTTTTTGGGTGACAGTAGCGATGGTGGGCGCTCGCAGTGCAGCGATGTCCTTAAACCGTGTCATCGACCGGGTGATTGATGCGAAAAATCCTCGGACGGTCACACGAGCGATTCCTGCTGGCCTTATTTCGATTGTGGAAGTCATTTTGTTTATCGTGGTGTCCTTTGCAGTGTTGTTCATTGCTGCATTCCAGTTAAATGATTTGGCTGTGAAATTGTTGCCGCTCGCTGTGTTTGTCCTTGTGCTTTATTCTTATACGAAACGCTTTACTTGGCTTTGCCACTTTGTACTCGGGGTTGCCATCGGGTTTGGTCCGTTGGGTGGCTGGGTAGCGACAACGGGTCAAGTAGATGGCATTGGCCTTCTATTGTTTGCATCCGTTATGTTCTGGACAGCAGGATTTGATATCATTTATGCGTGCCAGGACGCCGATTTTGACCGAAAAGAAGGACTTTATTCCATGCCGAGCCGCTTTGGAATTGCCAATGCGCTGCTGATTGCCCGCGTATGCCATGTTCTTACTTTCGTTGGTCTGATGTCGTTGTATGTAGTTGCGGACTTGTCTATCTGGTTCCTGGTAGGTGTGCTCATTTCTGGTGCGATTTTGATCTATGAACACACGCTGGTGAAGCCAACGGACCTGTCCAAGCTGGATATGGCATTTTTCAATATGAACGGCATCTTGAGTGTCGTGATGTTTACCTTTACGATGATTGATTTGGTGATTGCATGAACAAGCAAAAGTGGGCTGTCGGGATAACGGGTGCAAGTGGTGCTATCTATGGTGTTCGAGTCGTCCAGGAGCTTTTGCGTGCTGGACATATCGTTCACTTGATGATTACAGAAGCAGGCTGGCAAGTATTTCGTGATGAACTGGATTGGCACACAGATGACAGAGAAGCTCTGTTGCAGGAGAAGCTGCAACAAGACTTTTCGGGTGAGCTACATTATTGGGGACTGCGAGATTTTAATTGTCCCGCAGCCAGTGGTTCCTATCGCTGTGACGGTATGATCGTAGTACCTTGCTCGATGGGGACTGTTTCTGGCATCGCACATGGCGCGTCAGGTAATTTACTGGAGCGCGTTGCTGATGTCATGATCAAGGAAGGGCGGCGGTTGGTCATCGTTCCGAGAGAGACGCCACTCAATGCGATTCAGCTCGAGAATATGCTCAAATTAAGCCGTCTGGGTGTCAAGATTTTGCCTGCCATGCCAGGCTACTATCAGAAACCGCAAACCATGGATGATCTGATCAATTTTGTGGTAGGGAAAACTTTGGATGCAATTGATGTACCACATTCGCTGTTCCGGCGTTGGGGGGAATAAACGCATGCAAAAGTCTTTGCGTGTTGGACAAATTTTGTATACCAATGTATTGCCGGTTTACTTCTATTTTGATCAGGCAAAATTCGAAGACCGAATCGAATTCATCCGCCAAGTTCCTGCCCAGTTGAACACCGCAATGGCGAATGGTGAGATTGACATGGGACCGATTTCTTCGTTTAGCTATGCAGAGCATGCCTCCGAATACGTGGCATTGGCAGATCTGTCTGTCAGTGCCATGGGGAGAGTAGGCTCCCTTTTCTTGTTCAGCAAAAAGCCGATTGAACAATTAAACGGTGCCAAAATAGCCTTGACCAACACATCGGCTACCACAGTGAATCTATTAAAGATCATTCTCCATAAGTTTTACGATTATGAGATTTCCTACGTTACACAGGAACCCATTTTGCAAGAAATGCTGGAGGATGCTGATGCAGCGCTCTTGATCGGGGATGACGCCATTTCCGCTGAGCGTACGGCCAAAGACCTGCATGTCTATGACTTAGGAGAGCTGTGGCATCAATTTACGGGTTATTCCATGACCTTTGCCATTTGGGCTCTTCGTCGAGCGGTTATTGCCGATCATCATGAGTTGATCGCGGAAGTCCATGCCTCTTTTTTAGAGAGCAAAAGGAAGACAAGAGCGAATACTGCCCCATTGATTGACTACGTTCACACACATTTCGGTGGAGAGAAAGAGCAATGGATCCACTATTTCCAAGGATTACAGCACGATTTCGGTGACGTTCAGCGGATTGGACTGGAGTACTATTACCGATGCGCAGCGGAGCTGGGACTTCTATCGGCACCTGCAACCGTCGATCTGTGGCAGGCTGGCGGCCGACAGACCAATACTACGTTGACGAGATAGGTGGAACGGATGAATCTAGTCGATATTTACTTCAAGATGAAAAAAGATGTCCAATACATAGAAGATGAACTGGAAAAAGCAATTGATACGCCAGTTCGAGAGCTGTATCTATCTTCGACTCACTTGCTCAAGGCAGGAGGAAAGCGGATTCGTCCCGTTTTTGTTTTGCTTGGCGGGAAGTGGGGTAATTACGACGTCAAAAAACTGAAGCATGTAGCGGTTCCTCTCGAACTGATCCACATGGCTTCCCTGGTGCATGATGATGTGATTGATGATGCGGATAAGCGTCGCGGGAAAGATACAGTTCGGATGAAGTGGGATAACAAAGTGGCCATGTACGCCGGCGACTATATTTTTGCGCGTGCATTGGCCATCGCCTCTCAGCTCCCGATCCCGCAATTGCACCAAATTCTCTCGAATGCAATCGTCGAGGTTTGCAAGGGAGAGATTGAGCAAGTAAAGGATTTGAATAACTGGGACCAAAACTTCCGTACGTATTTGCGCAGAATCAAACGAAAGACTGCGCTTTTAATTGCGATTAGCTGTCAATTAGGAGCAGTGGCAAGCGGAGCGACAGATGACATGATTCGTAAAATGTACTGGTACGGCTACAATGTCGGGATGGCTTTTCAAATTACCGACGACATTTTGGACTTTACAGGGACTGAGAAGCAGTTAGGGAAGCCTGCTGGAAGCGACTTGGTGCATGGAAACATCACGTTGCCTGCGCTTTATTCGGCTCATCATGGAAAAGCACGTGCGCAATTCCAGGAATGGATCGCGCAAAATACGTTTTGGGATCATACGGATGAAGCGGTTCGTATGGTGCGAGAAGATGAGGGCATTGCCTTTTCGCAGCGCCTCGCTGAACGCTATATCGCCCGTGCGCATGCCATTCTTGCAGATTTGCCGAACAACCAAGCTAAGACATCCTTGACAGGTATCGCCAATTATATTATCGATCGCAAATTTTAATGATATTTTGACGGTCTGCCTGTTGCTTGACCACTCTAGTTTTGATAAAATTTTCGTTGGTGTCCTATACACCAATACATAGCTCTAATGGAGGCATACTTACAATGGAAAAAACATTCCTTATGGTAAAACCAGATGGCGTACAACGCAACCTGATCGGGGAAATCGTATCCCGTTTTGAGAAAAAAGGCTACCAACTCGTAGGTGCTAAGCTGATGACAGTAAGCCGCGAACTGGCTGAGGAACACTATGCAGAGCACAAAGAGCGTCCATTCTTCGGTGAACTGGTAGACTTCATCACTTCCGGACCAGTATTCGCTATGGTATGGCAAGGTAACAACGTAATCACAACTGCTCGCGCTATGATGGGCAAAACAAACCCGGTAGACGCTGCTTCCGGTACGATCCGTGGCGATTTCGCTACTTCCGTTGGCATGAACATCATCCACGGTTCTGACTCTCCTGAGAGCGCTGAGCGTGAAATCGGCCTGTGGTTCTCCGCTGAAGAAGTTCTCTCCTTCGAGAAAACCATCCAACGCTGGATCTAAGACTGATCGAGAAGACCCCATTTATTGGGGTTTTCTTTTTTTTGTCAAAATCTTTGTCAAAACAGATAGGATAATGACGAAATATAGCGAATGAAGTTAGGGAGTTTGCAAAGGGGGTACGATTCAGCATGGAAGATAAGGACTTTCTCCAATTTATTGCTAGTGTGAAGAAAATGACTGGAATTGATCTTGCCCTCTACAAGGAAGCACAGATGAAGCGCCGTCTAACCTCGTTGAGACAAAAGCGGGGGTACAACACATTTGCCCAGTATTTCGATGCCATCGCGAAAGACAAGGAGCTTTTCTATGAGTTCCTCGACAGGATGACCATCAACGTATCGGAATTTTTCCGCAATCCAGGCCGGTGGGAAGTTCTCGAGAATAAAATTTTGCCACGGTTGGCAAAGCAATCGCCGCGGGTGAAATGCTGGAGTGCGGCATGCTCGACAGGGGAGGAGCCGTACACACTCTCACTGATTTTGCTACGCAAGAAGATGGATGCAACTGTGCTCGCTTCCGATATTGACGAAGGAGCATTGGCAAAAGCGAAGCAAGGGGTATACACGGACCGCTCCCTGCAAGATTGTCCGAAAGACCTCGTGGCAAAGTATTTTGAAAAGGATACGCTCAGCTATCGCATCACGGACGAAGTGAAGAGAAAAGTGACGTTCAAAAAACATAATTTGCTGGCGGACTCATTCGATTCCCAATTTGATTTGATTATTTGCCGGAATGTCATGATTTACTTTACCGAGGAAGCAAAGCATGAGCTGTATCATAAGTTTAGTCGGGCACTGAAACCTGGCGGGGTACTCTTTGTAGGCAGCACTGAGCAAATTTTTCAGCCGCAACAATACCAACTGGAGACAGAGGATACGTTCTTCTATCGAAAAATGGGTTGATTCAAGTTGGCCTTGGTATATCTCTGCTGTTTTTTCCCAAGACTAGGAATACCTACTTTGCAAGAGGAGGCAGCAGATGGATAAACACAAGGTCATCGAAGCATACCGTCGAGGGCTGATCACGCTGCAGGAATGTGGTCAGATTTTAGGGGCGGAGAGGACACAACTAGATGATTTGATACGCGTGGATCACACTCGCAAACCGCTGAGCCCCAATCCTTTTTTTAATGTGTAGGTATGTCAATCCTGATTCATTCGCGTTAGCGTAAAGAGAGCGCTTCTCCTTATACGGAGGGGCGTTTTCCTGTAAGAAGAAAAGGTTTTTCGCAGATGTTTGCCACTTTTGTATTTCCACGGCGTACTAGGTATGATATTATAGCGCTTAAAAGTGATAAAGGACAGCACCCCGAAAAAAGTGCCTTTAGGGGATACAGGCTGCCTGGAGGATGGAGGAAGGATAGAGATGCGTTACTTGACAGCAGGGGAATCCCACGGGCCGCAATTAACAGCTATCATCGAGGGCGTACCGAGCAACTTGCCGATTTCCATTGAGGAAATTAATGAGCAGTTGGCACGTCGTCAGAAAGGCCATGGCCGCGGCAGAAGAATGCAGATTGAAAAGGATCAGGTGAAAATTCTTTCTGGTGTCCGTCATGGATATACAACCGGAGCTCCTATCACACTGGTCGTTGAAAATAAGGATTGGACGCATTGGCAAGGAATCATGAGTGCTGAGCCTGTAGAGGAAGGCGCTGAAGAAAAGCGTCGTGTTTCCCGTCCACGCCCTGGACATGCTGATTTAAACGGGGCGATTAAGTATCATCAACGCGATATGCGCAATATTCTGGAACGTTCCAGCGCCCGTGAGACTACTGTCCGCGTAGCTGTTGGTGCAGTAGCCCGCCAATTGCTGGCTCAATTTGGTATCCGTATTGGAGGACAGGTACTCCAGATCAATGAGATCGTGGCGAAGCGACAAGAAGTTAGTCTGGACGAGCTGATTGCTCGCACCGAAGAGTCGCCAGTACGCTGCTTGGATAAAGAAGCAGAGCCACTGATGATGGCAGCGATTGACAAAGCAAAAGAAGACGGGGATTCCCTCGGTGGTACGGTAGAAGTGATCGTAGAAGGCGTTCCGATTGGTTTGGGCAGTCATGTGCAATGGGACCGCAAGCTGGATGGACGTCTTGCACAAGCAATTATGAGTATTCAGGCTTTCAAAGGTGTCGAAATCGGTATCGGATTCGAGGCAGCCGGTCTGAAAGGCTCGCAAGTTCATGACGAGATTATTTGGAACGAAGAAACCGGCTACAGCCGTAAAACGAATCGTGCAGGTGGACTCGAAGGCGGAATGACGACAGGAATGCCTGTAGTTGTTCGTGGAGTCATGAAGCCGATCCCTACCTTGTACAAACCGTTGATGAGTGTGGATATTGACTCGAGAGAACCATTCTCAGCGAGCATTGAACGTTCCGACAGTTGTGCTGTTCCAGCGGCAAGTGTGGTTGCGGAGGCAGTGGTAGCATGGGAGATCGCGAGTGCCATGTGCGAAAAATTCCCGTCTGATTCTCTTGACGACATGGAAGAAAACGTACGTCAATACCGTGCGTACACGGAGAAATTCTAATGGGTGTAGAGAAGCTGACTGTTGAGCTGGGGGAGCGTTCCTACCAGATTGTGATAGGCGACGGTCTTTTGCACCAGGCAGCAGCGTTGCTAGTAGAGGCAGGAATTGCTTCTACTAGCAAGCTGATGATTGTTACAGATGAGAATGTAGCCGTTCATTACGTAGAGCCTTTGCTCGATGTTTTGCGGCAGCATGGGTACCAGGTCCACTCAGCTGTCATCGCTGCTGGAGAACAATCGAAGAGCCTGGCTGTCTACGAACGTTTGATGACAGAGGCAATTGATGCAGGGCTGGACAGGAAGTCCGCTGTATTGGCTCTCGGTGGTGGAGTCGTCGGAGACTTGGCTGGATTTGTGGCTGCTACGTACATGCGCGGCATTGATTTCGTTCAATTGCCGACTACCTTGCTCGCACATGATAGTTCGGTTGGTGGAAAAGTAGCGATCAATCATCCGCTCGGAAAAAATCTCATTGGTGCTTTCCATCAGCCCAAAGTTGTCATTTACGACACGAAAGCATTGCATAGCTTACCGAAGCGTGAAGTCGCAGCAGGTTTTGCAGAGGTTGTGAAGCACGGACTCATCGCCGATGCTGCCTTTGTAGATTGGCTGGAAGACAACGCTGATTTGCTATGGCAACTCGATTCAGAATTATTAGGGAAAGCCATTGAAAAAGGTTGTGCAGTCAAAGCGGCTATCGTTTCTCAAGACGAGACAGAGCAAGGGCAGCGTGCATTGCTTAATTTGGGTCATACGTTTGGTCATGCGTTTGAAGCGCTGTCTGCTTACTCCACCCTGAATCATGGGGAAGCCATCTCAATTGGGATGTGTTTGGCAGCCAAGGTAGCAGAACGGATTGGTTTTGCCGAGACAGGTGTATACAATCGCACGAAACGGATGCTGGAATTGTTCCATCTGCCAACGGCGTGGCCGGGCAATCTCTCGCCAGAAGCTGTGCTAGAAGCCATGAAACGAGACAAAAAGACGGTAGGCGGAAAGCTGGCCTTGGTGTTGCCTAGGGCAATCGGGCAGGTTGAAGTCGTCAAAAATATAGAAGAAGAACTCATACTGGGAGTCATGAGAGAAGAAGTGGAGGGATAAGGATGGGAATGAGAGGAATCAGAGGCGCTGTTACGGTGGAAGCCGATACGCGCGAAGAGATTGTCTCCTCTACAAAATGGTTGTTGGAGGAAATGGTAAGCCGCAATGAAGTAAACCCCGAAGACATTGGCAGCATTATTATCACGACGACAGAGGACCTCTGTGCGACCTTCCCTGCTCAAGCGGCCCGCCTGCTTGAAGGAGAAGCTTGGCAATATGTGCCACTCATGTGTGCAAGAGAAATCCCGGTGCCGGGTGGCTTGCCGCTGTGTATTCGTGTCATGATGCATGTGAATACAGACAAGACAGCAAAAGACATTCATCACGTCTTTTTGCGTGAAGCAGTCAAGCTGCGCCCGGATTTGACAAATCGCGGTTGACAATTAGGGCGCTCTCTTTTACCATAAGTGAAACGAGAGCGTCTCGTTTTTCCGGTAATAAGCAAAAGCCGGCTGAGAGCAGAGAATGAGTTGAGCAGAGTTGAGATGAGTTAGGCTGAGGAGAGAAGAGAAGGCTGGGTACATATTGACACCCTATCCAGGTCTCTTTGTCTGGATTTTTTTGTATACAAAAATTTCTCCCCCCTACCTCTCGCTCTAGGATGCGGGTGTAGAAAAGGTGAATGCTTATTCCCTTTTCTCTCCCACTAATTGAGGAGATGAGAGCCCATGTATTTCCCTTCCCTAGCCGAGGTTCAGACCCTCTCGGCGTCGTATTCCCTTATCCCTGTAAGCATGAAACTGTTAGCGGATCAGGAGACACCGATTCGCTTGTATCAGAAGATTCGCAAGAGTGATTCCTTTTTGCTGGAGAGCGTAGAAGGTGGTGCGCGTTGGGCACGTTTTTCGTTCATTGGCATGAATCCTTTTCAGATCGTGGAAGCAAAAGGTGAAGAAATCACCGTTTCCTATCGAACTGGTGAAAAGCTTGTCCAGACTGGTAATCCCGTGTCCTTTTTGCGTGAAGAAACCGATCGCTACAAAAGCCCGAAATTACCGGGGCTGCCTCGTCTCAGTGGTGGTGCGGTGGGCTTTTTCGGCTACAATACGCTGCGCTATTTCGAAAATTTGCCGGCACATCGCAAGGAAGCTGTACGAGTGCCAGATATGCGTTTTCTGTTTGTCGATGAGATGATCGCCTTTGATCATTTGAAGCAGGAAATTCAATTGATTGTGAATCTCCATGTCGAGCCGGGTGACACCGCAGACACTATTGGCGAAAAATACAAGCAAGTCTGCGAACGAATCGAGGAGCTGGCTAGCAAAGTTTCGACTCCGCTTGAAATGGATCAACGCATTCAGGTTGCGGCGGATACACCAGCGCCATTGACCGTACAGCCAAATATGACGCGTGAGCAATACGAGCAACTAGTCGTGCAGGCGAAAGAATACATCGCAGCCGGCGACATTTTTCAAGTCGTGTTGTCCCAACGTTTTTCTGTAAAGACAGATGTCGATCCTTTTGCGGTGTATCGATTGCTGCGAACGCTCAATCCTTCACCGTACATGTACTATCTCGAATACGAGGGCGAGACAGTCGTCGGGACTTCACCAGAGCTGCTCGTGCGTGTAGAAGATGAAAAGGTAGAGATGCGGCCGATTGCAGGAACGCGAAAAAGAGGGGCGACCCCACAAGAAGATGCTGCGTTGGCGGCTGATCTTTTGGCAGATAAAAAGGAGAGAGCCGAGCACTACATGCTGCTGGATCTAGGGCGCAACGATGTAGGAAAGGTCTCTGCTTACGGAAGCGTGGAAGTGGAAGAAGCATTGGTTATTGAAAACTACTCCCATGTGATGCATATGGTTTCGCATGTGACCGGCAAGCTTCGTGAGGGACTGCACGCATTCGATGCATTGCTGAGTGCTTTTCCGGCTGGGACAGTATCTGGTTCTCCCAAGCTGCGGGCGATGGAAATTATTGCAGAGCTCGAACCTGACGCACGCCATCTGTATGCGGGAGCAATTGGCTACATTTCGTTTGATGGTTCACTCGATAGCTGTATCACGATTCGAACGTTGTTCTTTCAGGATGGTTACGCACATGTACAGGCAGGTGCAGGCATCGTAGCCGACTCGGTGCCTGCGAGTGAATATCAAGAGACGGTGAACAAAGCAGCAGCGATGCTCTCTGCGTTAGAAAAAGCGGAACAGATGTTTGTCAGAAAGGTGGAGTTGTCATGCTAACATACGCGCTGGAACAAATTCTGCTTGGGAAGCACTTAACACGGACGGTTGCAGAAGAGGCCATGGGCGAGATTATGGACGGAAAGGCAACTCCAGCTCAAATTGGTGCATTTTTAGCGAGTCTTCGCTTGAAAGGCGAGCAAGTGGAAGAGATTATTGGTTTTGCTAAAGCCATGAGAGCACGGGCGATGAGTTTTCCGATCGATCTGCCAGGTCTGGTAGACACTTGCGGAACAGGCGGAGACGGAAGTCATACCTTTAACATTTCGACGGCGAGTGCAATTGTCGCAGCAGCTGACGGTGTACGCATCGCCAAGCATGGGAATCGTGCGGTTTCCAGCAAAAGCGGCAGTGCTGATGTGTTGGAAGCGTTGGGAGTGCCCGTCAATTTATCTCCAAAGGACGCCGCAGACTGCCTGCGTGCAACCAATCTCTGCTTCCTCTTCGCTCCCCTGTACCACCAAGCGATGAAGCATGCGGCTGGTCCGCGAAAAGAATTGGCGATTCGTACGGTGTTTAACTTGCTGGGACCATTGACGAATCCAGCAGGTGCCAGCCATCAGCTGATGGGCGTTTATGATGCCAAGCTGCTTCCAAATGTAGCCGCAGTCTTACACGAGCTCGATGTGAACAGAGCTCTAGTTGTTGCAGGCTCGGATGGTCTGGATGAATTGACCGTTACGGGAACGAGTCATATTGCCGAGTTGCGGGATGGGCGTATTTTGACTTATGAAATCGAGCCAGAGCAGTGCGGTCTGCGCAGACATGAAAAGGATGCTTTGCGCGGCGGTGATGCCAATGAGAATGCCAAGATCATTCACGACGTGTTTTCCGGTGCACGTGGGGCAGCCCGCGACATCGTATTGCTGAATGCGGGAGCGATCCTCTATCTCGCAGATCGAGTTAGCTCGATTGAAACAGGAGTGATACGTGCAGCGGAACTGATCGACGGCGGACTGGTCATGCGCAAGCTCGAGCACGTTCGTCACATCGCAGGAGGTATGATTCATGCTTCGTAAAATCGTAGAGAAGAAACGCGAAGAGATTGCACGTCTTTATACAGATACAACAGTTTCAGCATTGCTTTTTGCAGCGAAGGAAGTCCAACGTCCACGCGGATTTCGTCAAGCACTGGAGACGAGTGTACGGCCTGTAAGCGTAATTGCCGAAGTAAAAAAAGCATCCCCGTCCAAAGGATTGATCCGACCTGATTTCCAGGCAGTGAGCATCGCGAAGGCTTATCAGGCCGCTCGGGCAGAATGCTTGTCTGTTTTGACAGACGAGTCCTTTTTTCAAGGGAGCTTGAGCTATCTACGACAAATTCACGAGGCAATTGATCGCCCGTTACTCAGAAAAGACTTTCTACTGGATGAAATTCAAGTCGTGGAAGCAAGAGCAGCAGGCGCTGATTGTGTATTGCTTATTGCAGCCATTCTCGATCGGGATACGCTTCGCCACCTGAACCAAACGGCCGAGGAGCTGGGCATGGATGTACTGGTTGAGGTCCATGACAAACGCGAATGCGAGCTTGTTTTTCAAGCAATGGAACCGAAATTGCTCGGGATCAACAATCGAAACTTAAATACGTTTCAAACTGACCTGGCCGTTACGCACGAGTTGATTGCAGAACTGCCTGCGTCATTGACAATCGTGAGCGAGAGTGGAATTTCGACACCAGCGGATATAGAGAATGTAAGAAGTGCAGGTGCCCGGGCTGTGCTGGTCGGAGAGCATTTCATGCGCCAAGCAGACGTAGAGCGCTCAGTCATTGATCTTGTGGGAGAAGCAGCACCAGAGGTGAGTGTATGACTCATTTGAAAATATGTGGGATTAAACGAGCGGAAACACTTGCACAGTTAAAAGAGCTGGAGGTCGATTATGTAGGCCTTGTTTTTGCCCCAAGTAAGCGAAAAGTTGATGCTCAGACTGCTGGACATTTGCTTGCAGCCGTTCCGGGCCATCCTCCTGCTGTTGGTGTGTTCGTGAATCCTTCGATGGAGGAGTTGGAGGAAGTGCTAAGCAAGGCACCGTTAGCCGTGATCCAATTGCATGGACAGGAGACGCCACAATTTTGCCAACAAGTTCGGGAGCGGTTCGCCATTCCGGTATGGAAGGCGTTGGCAGTGGGCGGAGAAGCGGATGCTGCGCAAGCAATCCAATCCTATCGAGGTATTGTCAGTGCCTTTTTGTTTGATACGTATGACCCAAGTCAAGCAGGTGGCACAGGGAAAAAGTTTTCGTGGGAGCAAATCCCTACGTTGCAAGCAGCATGCGAGGAAGCAGACTGCATCATTGCTGGAGGGATTCATGCGGAGAATGTCGGAGAATTAATGGGACAGTATCAGGTAGGGATAGTCGATGTGTCCAGTGGAGTAGAGACGGATGGCGAAAAAGACGCCGAAAAAATAAAAACATTGGTGGAAAGGGTGAAGGCGCATGAACAACATTCAAACAACTACGCGAGTCGTGCCTGACGAAAACGGACGATTTGGTGCCTTCGGAGGCAAGTTTATTCCGGAAACCTTGATGAATGCAGTGACAGAGCTCGAGATTGCTTTTGAAGAAGCACGTCGTGACCCCGCATTTGTTCAAGAATTGAATGGACTGCTCAGCGAGTATGCTGGACGCCCTACCCCGCTCACCTATGCAGAGCGTTTGACGAAAGCGGTCGGCGGCGCCCAAATCTATTTGAAACGAGAAGATCTCAACCATACAGGTGCACATAAATTGAACAATGCATTGGGCCAAGCATTGCTTGCGAAGCGCATGGGCAAAAAATCAATTATTGCCGAAACGGGCGCTGGTCAGCACGGAGTGGCAAGTGCAACCGTTGCGGCAAAGCTCGGACTCTCCTGCAAGGTGTTCATGGGGGAAGAAGATATTCGTCGCCAGTCGTTGAATGTTTTTCGGATGAAGCTGCTTGGAGCCGAAGTTATCCCTGCGGTTTCCGGCTCACGTACACTTAAGGATGCGACAAACGAAGCGATCCGCCATTGGGTTTCCCATGTCGATGAAACGTTTTATGTCATCGGATCTGTCGTTGGTCCACATCCATACCCGTACATGGTTCGCGAATTCCAAAAAATTATCGGTGAAGAGACGCGCAGTCAAGTCCTGCAAATGCTCAGAAGGCTTCCAGACGAGGTCGTTGCTTGCGTTGGGGGAGGCAGCAATGCGATTGGCATGTTTTATCCGTTCATACAGGATGAGTCTGTTGCGCTCAGAGGGGTAGAAGCGGCAGGAAAAGGAATCGATACCGAAAAGCATGCGGCAACACTAACACTTGGACGCCCAGGAGTCATCCACGGTTCCTTGACCTACTTGTTGCAGGATGAATGCGGCCAAGTGCAAGAAGCGCATTCGATTTCGGCTGGCTTGGATTATCCGGGCGTAGGACCTGAGCACGCCTATCTCAAAGACACTGGAAGAGTGACCTATACATCGGTAACAGATGCGGAAGCACTCGAGGCAGTACAAGTACTTTGTCAAACGGAAGGCATCATTCCAGCGTTGGAGAGCGCACATGCGATAGCTGAAGCGATAAAACGTGCGAAAGAGATGTCTTCAGACAAAATATTAGTAATCTGTTTGTCCGGTCGAGGCGACAAGGACGTACTGACTATTCAAGAAGCCCTGACAGCAGAAGGGGGAGAGTAATCATGGCGACAGCTCTTAACAGAATCGATCAATTATTCGCGGATCGTGATCGCAAACGATTCATCCCGTTTCTAACGGTAGGCGATCCTTCCATAGAAGCAACCTTTCATCTTGTAAAAGCGATGGTCGAAGCAGGCGCTGATCTCATCGAGCTCGGTGTCCCTTACTCCGATCCTTTGGCAGACGGCCCAACGATACAACGGGCTTCAGAGCGTGCGCTGAAAAATGGCGTGACGATCGGGGATGCTTTGCATTTGGTCAAAAGGCTCCGCGAATCAGGTATGGAGGCTTCCATCGTCCTGTTCACCTACTTTAATCCAGTTTTACAATATGGCATCGAGCGCTTTTTTGCCGATCTCGCTGCCTATGGTGCGGACGGTGTTGTCATTCCTGATTTGCCGATTGAGGAAAACGGTCCAGCAGTAACCGCTGCAAAACAGCATGGCATTCATGTCATTTCGCTGGTGGCACCAACTTCCAGTTCCAGAATCAATACGATTGGCGCCCAAGCAACCGGATTTCTTTATTGTGTATCGTCGCTTGGTGTGACGGGTGCCCGTACCGACCTGCGAGAGGATTTGGCAGATTTTCTGGAACGAGTAAAGGCCAGTACATCGGTTCCTACTGCTGTAGGCTTCGGAATATCCACGCCGGATCAGGTACGAGCAGTAGCACCCCATACGAATGGTGTGATTGTGGGAAGTGCCATTGTACAGCAAATCGAGGAGCATGCTGAGCAGCTGAAAGACCCGAAACAGATGCCGCAAGCTGTAGAAAAAATAAAAACCTTTGTACATCAGTTAGCCAGTGCGCTACAATAGTGGGAAAAATGTGACTGGAGTGAACGTGGATGCAACCGAAACAACGCATACTCAATGCCCCGGTATATCAACCTGGCAAGCCCATTGATGACGTGAAACGTGAATTTGGTTTGACCGAAGTCATCAAGCTGGCGTCCAACGAAAATCCTTTTGGTTCCTCACCGAAGGCGAAAGCTGCCATTGCGGAACAGTTGGACAATTTGGCTCTTTATCCAGACGGTGCAAGCCTTAATCTGCGCTGGGATCTTGCTGACTTCCTCGGAGTCAAACCAGGCCAATTGTTTTTCGGAAACGGGTCTGATGAAATTCTGTTGATGATCTCTCGTGCTTTTTTGGGCGAAGGAACAAACGCAGTCATGGCGACGCAAACGTTCTCGCAATATCGCTCAAATGGGATTATTGAAGGAGCAGACTTGATTGAGGTGCCGTTGAAAGATGGCGTTCACGATCTCGAAGCGATGGCGGCTGCCGTCAACGAACAAACGAAGGTCGTATGGATATGTAACCCGAACAATCCGTCTGGCACGATTGTAACAACATCCGAGTTGGAAGCTTTTCTGAAAAAGGTTCCCAAAAACGTGCTGGTCGTTTTGGATGAGGCTTACTACGAGTATGTGGTTGATCCAGAATATCCACAAACAGTACCGATGCTCGCTGAGTATCCAAACCTGATTATTTTGCGTACGTTCTCCAAAATCTACGGTCTGGCTGCTCTTCGTATCGGTTACGGTATCGCGTCAGAAGAGCTTATTTCCTCTCTGGAACATGTGCGTGAGCCGTTCAATACAGGCACACTTGGCCAAGTAGCAGCACGTGCGGCGTTGCAAGACCAGGAATTTGTGAAAGCATGCCGCGATCGTAACCGTGAAGGCATGAAGCAGTTTACCGATTCCTTTGACGAGTGGGGACTCTCCTACTATCCATCTCAGACCAACTTTATCTTGGTTGATTTGAAAAGGGATTCTGATGAAGTATTCAAGAAGCTGCTCTCTCAAGGCATCATCGTTCGCTCTGGTAATGCGCTAGGCTTCCCAGGTTTTCAACGTATTACCATCGGGACCAAAGAGCAAAATGATAAGATTCTTTCTGTCTTACAAGAAATCGTGACTGGAGCATTGAAATAGAGGACGAAGATGCCGGGCATGCCTCGGCATCTTTGTCTAAGAGAGATGAAGGAAGGATAGAGAGTGGAGATGAAAAAAACCACCATTACTGTAATCGGCGTCGGGTTGATCGGCGGCTCAATCGCGCTGTCTATGCGACGTGATCCGAATATTCGGGTAGTCGGCTACGATTTACGTCAGGATTGTTTGGATAAAGCACTGACTCTTGGTGTCATTCATGCTGGCACAACTGATTTGCAGACCGCAGTTCGAGAAGCAAATGTCATTTTCCTCGCATCACCAGTAGAGCAAATTGTTGCAACCATTCGCTCGTTAGTGGAAATGGAGCTGCAGCCGGGTGTGATCATTACGGATGTGGGCAGTACAAAAGCAGGTATTGTCAGACAAGCGGTGGATGTTATTCCCAATCATGTTACATTTATTGGTGGACATCCGATGGCTGGCTCGCATAAATCCGGCGTGGAAGCTGCTTCTGACCGTCTGATGGAAAACGCCTACTATGTTTTGACACCAGCGCCGGGAACATCTGAAGAAAAAGTAAAGCAATTGTCTGAACTACTTACACTGACTCGCGCAAAAGTCGTGCAAATGGACGCGGCTTCGCATGATCAGGTCGTGGGTGCAGTCAGCCATTTCCCGCACATTCTCGCTTCTGCTCTGGTCAATCTGGTGGCAGGGTACGACGAGGAAAATGCTTGGCATGCAACGCTTGCTGCTGGCGGCTTTCGTGACATTACGCGCATTGCATCGAGCAACCCGCAGATGTGGCGTGACATCTTGCTGCAAAACCGTGATCCGATCCTGAAAATCGCAAAGGATTGGGCAAACGCATTGGAAGAGGTCGTTCAACTTGTAGAACAGGGAGATCCAGAAGGAATCGAGCATTTTTTCAAAACGGCACGAGAATTTCGAGACAGCTTGCCTGAGCGCAAAACGGGTGCATTGCCTCCTTTGAACGATTTGTATATCGATATCCCAGACAACCCAGGCGAAATCGGACGAATTACGACACTATTGGGAGCAAGAGATATCAACATCACGAATCTTCAAATCAGAGAGACACGAGAAGACATTTATGGGGTGCTACGCATTACGTTCCATTCGCAACAAGAGTTGGAAAAGGGAGAGGAAGTTCTTCGCTTTTTCGATTACAATGTATACAAGCGCACATAAGTTTTTTATGCAAACACACTTTACAACGAAGACGCTTCACAGTGCGACTGATGATCTGGGAGAGCGTGAGAGAGAAAAGGAGTGGAAGAAATGCTTCGCGTACAACAAGCCAAACAAATCAAAGGTACCGTTCGCGTGCCAGGAGATAAGTCCATTTCCCATCGTGCCGTCATGTTTGGAGCTCTAGCAGAAGGAACCACAACCATTGAAGGATTTTTGCCGGGTGCCGATTGCTTGAGCACGATTAGCTGCTTTCGTCGGATGGGGATCGAGATTGAACAACAAGGAGATGCCGTGACTGTACAAGGAAAAGGCTGGTACGGCTTGCAGGAACCGTCTCAACATTTGGATGTAGGGAACTCCGGTACGACCATTCGCTTAATGGCAGGGATCATGGCGACACAGCCTTTCCACGTGGTGATGGAAGGCGATGAGTCTATCGCCAAAAGACCCATGCGCCGTGTGATCGGACCACTCCGTCAAATGGGAGCCAAAATCGATGGAAGAAAAGACGGCGAATACACACCGCTATCCATTCGAGGCGGGGAGCTTCAAGGGATTGCGTATCACTCTCCGGTTGCGAGTGCACAAGTGAAATCGGCGATTATGCTGGCAGGGTTGCAGGCAAAAGGCGTGACGAGTGTAACAGAGCCTCATTTATCCCGCGATCATACAGAGCGTATGCTGCAAGCATTTGGTGTACAAGTTGTGCGTGATGGCTTGACCGTTTCAGTAGAAGGCGGACAAAAGCTGAAGGGCCGTGCCATTTCTGTTCCTGGTGACATTTCTTCCGCTGCCTTTTTGATTGCAGCCGTAATGGTCGTACCAGGCAGCTCTCTTCTGATTGAAAATGTCGGAATCAACCCAAGCCGCACCGGTATCATTGATGTTGTCAAGGCGATGGGGGGAAGCCTGGAGCTTTTGAATGAGCGAGTCGTAAATGAAGAGCCGGTTGCAGACCTCCTCGTGACTCATTTAGAGCTGCACGGTATTGAAATTGCCGGAGATATCATTCCACGGCTGATTGACGAAATTCCGGTGATTGCGGTCATGGCAACACAGGCCAAGGGACAAACCGTAATCCGTGATGCCGAAGAGCTGAAAGTAAAGGAGACGGACCGTATTGCTACGGTGGTTAGTCAACTGTCCAAATTCGGTGCTAGGGTGACACCTACAGATGACGGAATGATCATCGAAGGAAAGACAGGATTGACAGGGGCTGTCATCGATAGCATGGGGGATCACCGAATTGGCATGGCGATGGCGATCGCAGGTCTCGTTGCCGAGGGTGAAACGACGATCGGAAATGATGATGCGATTGATGTTTCTTTCCCTGGCTTTCATGACTTGCTTGTGAAAATCAGCCAAGCATAAAGAATGAAAGAGAAGCTTGTGCCCTTAGGGGAGCAGGCTTCTTTTATTGGTGCGAAGACAAAGCGTTCCGAATTTTAGCAAAAATGATTTGACAAGCGCTTACATTCCGTTTATTATAAAAGTACAGTATGGTTTCTCTCCACTCCTATCCAATATAAGAAAGCACGTGTGTGCTACCGTCGTTTGAATGCGCTTACATCAACGGCGGTCTTTTTTTGTTTAAAAATCGGTTTGGCTCGAATTAGTACTTTTTCCCCTTTCTGTGCATATGCTCGTACAAGGGTAGTGTGTGCATGAGAAGCGGGAGGGGGACGAGCTATGCTGGAGCAAGGGATGGTCATACGCGGGGGAACGATTGTCACAGCACGAGGAATGAAAGAAGCAGATATTTGGATCCGTCATGGGAAAATTGTCCGAATTGCTAAAGATACCTTAACGAAAAACCCCTTCAACGATTTATATGAAGAAATAGATGCTACCGATATGTATCTTTTGCCTGGTTTCGTCGCACTCCCGACACATTCGTTGTATAAAATCAAAGAGGTAGATGTTTATATAGAAGCTATGCGAAATCTCATTAGCTCGGGTTGTACAAGCCTGGTGGACGTCTTCCGGCCAGAGCGTTGGATGAGCAGACCGCAAATCCACTATCAACAAACCCAGCATTTCAACAGTTTGCTGGATTATGTTTGGCACGTGGAAATCGATGTCGCCGATCTTCACGGTGACCGCTTAGCGGAGTGGATGAACCATGGCTATTCTTCGTTTCATGTCACGATTCGAAATCCAGAAGAAATTTCCACAATAAAATGGGAAACGCTTTTGCAACTTCATACGTCTAAACATACGATCCTGCACATGCAGGTGCAAAATGATCCGTTCTTCAAAAAAGAACAGCGGGAATACATTCGACAGATTTGGCTGGAGGCTACCCGTTATTGGCGGTTGCGAACAGTCATCACTGATTCTCAAGCGGCCTTTCATTTTGATGAAAATGACCCGTACCTGCATATCTTTCGTTTGCCTGCTGAAGTGACGGATCAAGGTCTTCGTCAATTGCATCGACAATGGTTTGGAAGCTGGCAAGTAGCGTCTCCAATTCACGATGTGCGGATTGATACACGAAAGAGCTGGTGTACGCCTGAAGAATTGCTTTGCTTGCTGGTCAGGCTCACTTCGACAAATGTTGCAAAAGCAATTGGACTGTATCCGCGAAAAGGAAGCTTGACAACTGGCGCAGACGCTGATATCGTTTTCCTGAAAAAGGAAAACTGGTTGACAAAGTATGATCTTTCCACTATTCTCAATTTTAGTGAAATGCATCTTCCAACATCTGTTATGTCGAACGGTAAATGGATATATCGAAATATGCGATTTATCCCTTTGATTGGTATGGGTAAGTGTTTATTCGACACGAAGCCCTACGCTTATGTCATATAACCCCGGTTTGGGGGTTTTTTCGTGAATGGTTTCCAGCAGACAGACGAGAAAAAGAATCGTAAGGTCGCGCAACTTTTTACATCCCCAGCAGTCTAATTATGCAAAAGGCCGCTGAGGGATCGGAATCGCAAGGAGGTAATCTCTGATCATGACCGATTCCCAGCTTATCCGAGAGATTAAAGAAGGTAATCTGGAATGCTATGCTGAACTGATTCGTCGATATGAAAAAAAGATCCTCTCATTTGTCACTCATCTTTTGCGTCAGGCACATTTAGAGCATATAGCGGAGGATATATGTCAGGAGACGTTTTACAAGGCGTATAAGAGCATTCATTCTTTCCGAGATGTAGAAGCTACATTCTCCACCTGGCTCTATACGATTGCACGCAACTCCGTACTCAGTGAATTGCGAAAGAGCCGCAATTCTGACGTGTATCTGGATGATACGTTGCAAGTGCCTATGGCATCTCCCAAGACACTGCCTGAGCAAGTTTTGCTCCGGAATGAACGGGAGAGCATGGTAAGACTGGCAATTAACAGCTTGCCAGAGAAGCAACGCTCAGCATTGATATTACGCGAGTACGAACAAATGGATTACACAGAAATCGCTACGATTCTGGATTTAACAGTGAGCTCTGTGAAATCTTTACTGTTTCGAGCGCGGCAAAGTATTCGTGGACAGTTGGAAAACTACATCCTGGACCCTCATTTGGATGAAGCTGAAGGGATGAATCGATGATGAGATGTGAAGAAGTTCAGGAAATACTGCCTGAATACGCCGAAAATCTGTTGCCTGAGGTGACCCAACGCCGGGTTGATCACCATATGGCGGCATGCTATGCCTGTCGTTCCGACTATGAGATTTGGTCGGACAGTGGTGAGTGGATGGAGATGGATAAAGAAGAATACCATTCTGTAACTCCATCACGTTCCATTGTAGATGCGGTGATGGCCCGTATTTTATCGGAAGAGCAGTGGGCGATCCCAATAGGCAGAAAAATTTTCAGTGTGACAGCGAGAATGCGACGCATGGCTGCAAGTGTAGCTGTTTTGTTGCTCATGGTCTTTTCGTTCACTTTATATGTGAATACAAGTACCACGGAGCATGCGAATTCTCTCGTTATTAACGGTGAAGTCATGGAGATTAATACGCCAAAAGCGCAAGTCATTTCTTCTTCCATGCAAACAGACGATGGTACATACGTGGTAGAAGCACAGCCATATACGTCGCAAGGAGATTCACTGGAACATGCCACTGCTTCGATCGTACCGCTCGATGGGAAGCCAACTTCTACTGATTTAGCCAAGCCGAATTACAGTATCGTGCTTAGTATTTTTGGAATCCTTATTACTGTTCTTACAATGAGCTGGCTAACGCGAGCATAATGGTATATGATCAAGAGTAAAAGAAAAGACCGTCTTCGGACGGTCTTTTGTGGCTATTTTATTAGAGTAGTTGTTCAACAAACGCGTAGAGCAACAAGGCCACGCAAAATACATATGAGGTGAAAGAAATGCCGAAAAAGTGGCTGTATGTCATAGACGAAGCGATCAAGCGGATCGAAAACGATGAAGTAGAGTTGGGGTTGACCGCTCTGCAAAAGGTTCAGGAGCATGGAAAAGATTTGCCGGATGTCATGATGTATTTGGCAGAGGTCTGGTATCGACTCGGTCATTTGGAAGAGGCGAGTCAATTGCTGACAGATGTCATGGCCAAAAATCCGCAAATGGATTCCTCTTTGCGCAGAGAATGCCAGCTGCTGTTAGCGGAGATTGCTTTGGATTCCAGTGATTTTGAGACGGCGCAACATCTTCTCTATGAATGCAAAGAATCTGGCTTCGAAAGCATTCAGCTTGACTTGTTGCTAGCGGATCTGTATTCACTCCAAGATTTAGATGAAGTAGCGGTCAAGTATTTGGAGCAAGCGAGACTGAAGGAGCCAGATAACCAGGATATTATGGCAGCGCTAGGTAACTTGTATTTCCGCATTGGAGAAGACGAGAAAGCAATGAAGCTCCTGGAACAAGCCGGGGATGAAAGTCTGTCCATGCTTTTGACGAAGGGGCGCTCGTACGCACAAAGCGGTCAATTCGAACAGGCTTACCAAGTATTCCGTCAGGCGCTGGTCATGGATCGTTCCCCAGAAGTCCTCTACGGATGTGCACTGATGGCATTCCACGTTGGACGACTGGATGAAGCGGCAGAATTGGTCAGCAGTTTGCAAGCGGTTGACGATGAGTATGTGGCTGCTTACCCATTAGCTGCAGATGTGAATCTTTCGATGGGGAAAACAGAAGCGGCTATTGAGGCTCTAAAGCAATATGTATCGTTGTCAGGTTTCGATTTGGATCAGATCCGCAGGCTGATTGCCCTTTTGACTCAAGCAGGGCGCTATGAGGAAGCGAAAGAATACCAACAGCTTCACGACCTGTGGGACCATGAATCTGAAGAGGAATAATAAAAAATCGCCAAACAGGAAGTCACTTCGGTGGCTTCCTGTTTATTTTTCCGCATTTTGGCAAGAATGAGAGACAAGTAAGCCATCGTAAAGAAGGGATGCACAGATGAACTTGGCTGAGATCTTGGTGTACACCGATATCCGGCAGCTCCATCAGATTGCCAACCATTACGGATGCGAATGCAACCCTCATTCCAAAAACGAATTGATTACGTCACTGTTGTCTAGCTTGAGGCACAGGTTGACAATCTCTCAAGAAGTTGAGCAGCTGAGCAGTGCGGAAACCCATTTTTTGCTCCAATTGTTCCTGGACAAGCGTACGGTTATGTCGCTTGAGGATTTGTTGGCGAAGGCCGGGGTGGCACTGGCGTGTGAAAAGGAAAAAAAGCAGGAGGAAGGACGAAAGTTTGTCGCAGCTGCAATGAAGCGAGGATGGATTTTTCCGGCGAAAAGTAAAACCGTAGGGCAGTATCAAATTCCGCTGGACATCCGTGAGCCGTACTTGCAAGCGTGGTTGACAACGTGGCGTGAGTCAAACGCATTCCTTCATCCGGGGCCGCAAGCTTACAGGGATGAAGGAACAGCACTTTGCGATGATATCATGCAATTTTTACAATTTCTCCAGCAGGAGCCAGTACCGCTAACCGCAGAAGGTGGCATGTACAAGCGTCATCAGCAGCAGCTTTTTCAATTTTTGCACGTAAAAGAAGAGCCGCTATTGCCGCAAAAATGGCGTTTTGGGTACGGTTTGCACTTTGATTTATACCCTGACCGTTTTTCCTTGCTCTACGATTTCTGCTACTATCACCGATGGATTGTAGAAGTGGACGGCAAGGTAGCAGTAACGGAAGCGGGGAGGGAGCGACTGGAGCAAACGTATACCGATCAATTGTACCATGATGTCATTCGCTTCTGGATGAGGCTGTACAAGCGGGCTGTCCCAAACTTGCCGATGCTGGTTCAGCTCATTCCGTTGATCGCATCGGGTGGATGGGTAAGTCAGCAATCGCTGATGGACACGCTGCTCCATTGGATGAAAGAGTTTTACTACGATTCACCTACAGATATCTTGGTGAATCGGGTATGCAAGATGATGGTGCACCTTGGATTGTTGCGCGTCGGTCAAGACGAACAGGAACAGTGGTTATACACCGCAACGTATGCGAGCCAGACTTGGCTTCGAAAATACAATGGTTTTACCGAAACGACTATTTTATTGAAGTGAGGGATGGGTATGGAGTGGCCGAATTTCTATTCCAACGCGTACGGAACGAACAATCAAATGGTTTCCGGTTTGCTATCTGAAATGGTGATCGACGAGCAGATGCGTCAATATCGCAAGCGTACGCTAATTCAGGAGATTGATGAGGCACTTGCATCGAAAAACAAAGAGCTGTTTTTGCGCTTAACAGACGAATTAAAAGAAATCATGGCTTACGAGAAAGCCTAAATACATAATCGTATGCGTTATTGCGAGTCTCCAACCATTCATGGTACGCTTGTTTCCAGAAATGAACAAGGAAATGAGGAGACGGCTCTATGCAGTGGAACTTGAACGATTTTGAAAACTGGGAGGAGTTGCGGTCCTTTGTGGATACCGCACTGCTCCCTCTTTATTTGTACAGCTCGGAGAGAAAAGTAGAAGAGCATGTTGTACGCATGAACTACTTATTAAATGTAGCGGCCGGGATTGAGCAGCGACTGAAGGGACGCGTACTGCTATTTCCGTTAAGCTATCAAATAGGAGAAGAACAGCTGGAACAAAGAACTCCGGCGGAATTCCCCTATAAAGTAGTGCTGCATTTTCGCGGAGAACAGATTGAATTACAGGAACGAGCGGAAGAAGGCGTGGTGACTTTATTGGTAGGGGATGAAGATCTGGAATCTTCTTTGCGTTTTGAAGTGACCGTGGATGTGCTGTACAAAGAGGTCATCAAGTTGTGGCAAAACGGGCGGGGATAAACGCTCTGACGTATAAAAGAGACGCAATAGAGAAAGCGGTTTCCGGCAATACTACAGAAAAATGGGTGGGGCAAGGTCTTAAATTTGACAATCTGGCAACAATATCCTGTCACACATCGTTTGGGTAAAGACATGTCCACTGGACATTCTTGACATCTTTATAGGCGTTAGCTATGATTGGGATTGACCTAGTGTATATGTATGAAAATGCCATCGTAGCGCTATTTTACAGGATAAGGAGGGAAAAAAGATATGGGAGACAAACGCGAAATTTCCAGGCGTACATTTTTGAACTACGCCCTGATGGGAACTGGCGGATTCCTTGCTGCGGGAATGATCACCCCAATGATTCGCTTTGCGGTAGACCCCCTTCTGCAAGGACATGCAGGTGGAGATAAAGTAGCTGTCGGCAGTCCGGATGAGTTTAGTGCCGTGCCAAAACGCGTTGAATTCAAGGTCCATACCAAGGACGGTTGGTATGAATCAGAATCTACACTTACTGCATGGGTTACCAAGAACGACAAGGGTGAGATTCTTGCTCTGTCCCCGATCTGTAAGCACTTAGGGTGTACGGTTGACTGGGGAACTGGCCCTGGACAACCAAATGAGTACTTCTGTCCTTGCCACATGGGTCGTTATACGATCAATGGCGAGCACATTTTGGGAACGCCACCGACGGCCTCTCTTGATGAGTATGAGACAGAAGTCAAAGACGGAAAATTGTATTTAGGTAAAGTAAAAGCAAATCCTCGTCCGGGGGTGAACGGCTAAAATGATGCAAAAAATGTATGATTGGGTCGACGAACGCTTAAACATCACTCCGATGTGGCGTGACTTGGCTGACCACGAAGTACCTGAGCACGTGAACCCGGCACATCATTTTTCCGCTTTTGTTTACTGCTTTGGTGGACTTACGTTCTTTATTACCGTTATTCAAATCTTGTCTGGTATGTTCTTGACGATGTACTATGTACCAGACGTTATCAATGCTTACGAATCCGTTAAGTACCTCCAGAACGAAGTAGCGTTCGGGGTAATCGTGCGCGGTATGCATCACTGGGGTGCCAGCTTGGTAATCGTGATGATGTTCCTACATACTCTGCGTGTATTCTTTACAGGTTCATACAAAAAGCCGCGTGAATTGAACTGGGTAGTCGGCGTACTGATTTTCTTCGTTATGCTGGGCCTCGGTTTCACAGGTTATCTCTTGCCTTGGGATAACACCGCATACTTTGCGACCAAAGTAGGTGTGCAGATCGCTGACTCTGTACCTTTCATCGGTCCATATGTAAAAACATTGCTCACAGGCGGAGACATTCTAGGGGCGCAAACGCTTACTCGTTTCTTCGCGATTCACGTGTTCTTCCTGCCAGGCGCACTGCTTGGTCTGTTGGGAGCTCACTTTGTTATGATCCGTTCGCAAGGTATTTCGGGTCCACTATAATCGGTCTTCGAAAAAAGGAGGAAATAGCATGGCAAAACAAGATAAAGATGCTACCTTCGTCGGAGATTCCCGAGTATCGGCGAAGCGTATCCCAAACATTTCTCCATCCTACTCCGACTTTCCAGGGAAAAACGAGCCGTTTTGGCCAAACTTCCTGTTGAAAGAGTGGATGGTGGCAGCCGTTTGCTTGGTTGGTTTCCTTGTGTTAACGGTTTCACATCCGTCGCCGTTAACTGACAAAGCAAACCCGAATGATACGTCATTCATTCCGTTGCCAGACTGGTACTTCTTGTTCCTGTATCAAATGCTGAAATATCCTTGGGCAGCAGGGGATTGGGTCGTACTCGGTACCGTTGTCGTTCCAGGTATCGCATTTGGTGCACTGATGTTGGCGCCTTGGTTGGATACCAGCAAAGAGCGTCGTCCTAGCAAGCGTCCAGTTGCTACAGGCTTGATGCTGACTGCACTCGTTGGCATTTTCTACCTGACTTGGGCGGCAAACCATGAATATCATCTGGCTCACCCAGATAAAGGTAAAGGAACTGGTGGCAAAGAGGGATCTAGTGCAACTGCACCTGCTCCTGCTGATACCAGCTTTACAGCGGATGCGCTTTGGAAAGCGCAAACAAGCTGTATGGGATGCCATGGTAAAAACATGGAGGGTGGCATGGGTCCTAACCTCCAAAAAATCGGTGCAACTTTGGATGCAGCCAAGATTACTGATGTCATCAAGAACGGTAAAGGCGCAATGCCAGCCGGTTTGATCAAAGATGATGCAGAAATCGCAAAGCTAGCTGAATACATGGCTGGCTTGAAATAAGCTAATAGGGGAAAAGCTGGCTGGTAATGCGGTCAGCTTTTTCGTTAGCGGCGTACACAGCGGGAGACGATTATACATGATCTGGATATGGGAGTGGTTTCGGCAATCTTTGGGCAAAAGGTGGTTTCTTTGGACGCTGTTCGTCGTCAACTTTTTGGGAACCATATATGGATTCATCTGGTATGGTAACCAATTGGCTGAGACACCAGCATACTTGATACCTTTTGTCCCTGACAGCCCGACAGGTAGCGGACTTTTTTCGCTTGTACTCCTTACCTATTTGTTGGGTCGCCACATTCCTGTACTGGAAGCTTTGGCTGGCATCACCAATTTTAAGTACGGTGTCTGGGCCGTCTGCATTATCGTGGCTGGTTGGATGATGGGCAATGAAGTGCGTTGGACAGACGTGATGCTGATCATTTCCCACACCGGCATGGCTGTGGAATCTGTTTTGTATGCGCGTTTTTACAAGCTAAGTCTTCTGCCGGTGGGAATCGCTGCGCTGTGGACACTGAATAATGATTTTCTCGATTACGTCATGGACATCCATCCGTGGCTGCCGAGTGTGCTGGATCCGTATGAGGGCTTCGTCGGTTTGTTTACGGTTCTTCTCAGTCTGATCTCGATCTCGGTGATCTGGTGGGTGAATATGAAGTATACGACAAATAAGGTCTAATCTTGTCCTCCTTTCCATAGGCTGTACTAGGGAAGGAGGTTATTTGCGTTGAAGAAAAACATCCGGTTTTTATTATTCTTTCTCATGATCGGGTTGTTCTTGTCGTGGCCCATTCATAATTTGTACTCGAAGCTGAATCAACCGATAGAACAAAAGCAGTTGGCAGCATTAGATCAAA
Source organism: Brevibacillus brevis (assembly GCF_900637055.1). Lineage (NCBI taxonomy): Bacteria > Bacillati > Bacillota > Bacilli > Caryophanales > Paenibacillaceae > Brevibacillus > Brevibacillus brevis. Next base: position 3,594,784 of record NZ_LR134338.1, on the reverse strand, counting down.
TTGCGCATGAGTTACTCACGTATGCAAAAAAGGGAGATCTTGAAGGGGCAGAGCAGCGCATCGTACAGCTAGCAGAACGATTCCCAAACCAGCATTTGCCCAATCCGATACGAATTGAGAGTCTGAATGCAGTGACCCAGTCCATACTGGCAGCCAAGCAAAGCTTTGCTTCCGCAAATGCAAGTGAACAGCAATTGCTGTGGCATGCCACGCGTGTCCGAATTGCCATAGACGCATTGACGCATGATCACCAGCCGATGTGGCGCAGCTACTATTCTTCTCTCGTAACACAGGTCCAAAATTTGCAGCTATCGGCTGTTGAGCGGAATTTCAGCCAGTTTCGCGAACAGTTCGATGAGAACTACCGATTATTTTTGGCCATTAAGCCGGGGATGAGCATTCAGCTTCCAGAGGAGCAAATGTCCTCGATTACAGTTGCGTACGATATCATATCCAAAGAGATGCGAAACACCCAAGTAGATTGGCAGCTGGTTCGAGAGGCATTGCGAGAATTGAACAGCTCTTTTCAAGTGGCTTTTGTGGGCGAAGAGAAGAGTACGTTTGCTCGTTTAATGATGCGGCCAGATTCACCTATTGTTATTCTCGCCTCGATCTCGATAGCTTTGATTATGGCCTTGTCTTATGTGGCGTGGAAGAAATATGACGGAGAAATCCGTTCGACCTAATAGATGCAAAAACCCTTGCCTGTCAAAAAGGCAAGGGTTTTTCTGTGCTGCTTCGTGCTAGTCGTGAAGCGGTTTCTTATTTTCATCAAGGGTGAACCCTTCTCCGAGAACTTCATGTACATCATTAACGATGACAAAAGCATGCGGATCAATTTCTTGCACAATGGTTTTAAAACGCATGACTTCGTTTCGGCTGACAACGACATAGATGACTTTCTTTTCCTCGCCAGAGTACGCACCTTTACCGGCTAAGAGTGTCACACCACGACCTACATCGAGAATTTGCTTGGCGATGCTATCTGCTTCGTTGGAGATGATCGTCAAAGCTTTTCCTGCATAGGCGCCATCCTGGAAAAAGTCGATGACTCGTGCTGCGATAAAGACGACAACAAGGGTATACATAGCGCTTTCCAGATTCAAATAGACAAGGGACGCCCCAATGACCAAAATGTCTCCGAAAAACAACGTCCGCCCCATACTGATACCCATGTATTTCTGAAGGAGTCTGGCAATGATGTCCACACCGCCGGTCGTCCCGCCGTAACGGAAAATAATCCCTAAACCGACACCAACAGCTACCCCGGCATAGAGGGAAGCAAGCAAGCGATCTTTCATTGGCAACGGAAGAACACCATCAAATACGGATAAAAAGACGGAGAGAGAAACCGTTCCCAAAATCGTGTAGAAAAAAGAAGTTCGTCCAAGAATTTTCCAGCCCAAGAAAAATAACGGTACGTTCAGGACAAAGAAGACGATTCCCTGATCCACAACAGGAACTAACAGCTTGATCAAAATACTGATACCAGTGATACCGCCCTCAGCTAGATGATTGGGAATGTTGAACGCGTTAATACCGAATCCCATAATGGCAGAACCGATGATAATGGCAATGATACTGTCAAGACGAATTTTCATATTTCCTCCTGTTCGCCGGACCAGGAAAAGGCTTCCCCCCGGACATGATGTGCAGGTAATACTTGGGTTACCTGAGGGCTATCCGAAAGCCATTATAAATGAACGCTCGTTTGATTGTCCATATGCTGGAAAGACGAAGTATTGTGATTTGGCAAACGAAGCCTTTTTTAGTACGATAGGTGAAAGAGAGAAGACTGTGAAAAAAGGAGTGGGCGGATGGAACGGCAAAAGACTATGCAAGAGATGCAGCAAGAAGTTGATCAATACATATCGCAATTTAAAGAGGGCTATTTTTCTCCGCTTTCGATGCTGGCTAGAATGACAGAAGAAGTAGGTGAATTAGCCAGAGAGATTAACCATTTTTATGGAGAAAAACCGAAGAAAAAGGACGAAGGCGAAAAAACAGTAGAGGAAGAGCTGGGTGACGTCCTCTTCATCGTGATTTGTTTCGCAAACTCACTCGGAATCGATTTGCAGGAAGCATTTGATCGTATTATGCACAAGTTTAACACTCGCGATAAAGATCGCTGGACAAGAATAGAGGAGAACGAGCAGCATGACTAAACAAATTCGTGTAGCAGTTGCAGGCGCAAATGGTCGAATGGGGCAAGAAGTAGTGAAAATGCTGGGGCAGGATACCGCGCTCGTCTTTACAGGCAATTTGGACACGCGGGTGAGCGAAGAGGAAATCAATCAACAATTGGACGAAATGAAACCGGATGTTCTGGTAGACTTTACGACACCGCATACGGTGTATCGTCATATGGAGCTCTGTCTGGCTCGTGGTGTGAGACCGGTCGTCGGAACAACGGGACTGACAACAGAGCAGCTGCAAGAAATGACTGAGCGCTATAAAGAAGCGGGACTGGGTGCCATTATTGCCCCGAATTTTGCGATCGGCGCGATTCTATGTATGAAGTTTTCCGCAATGGCAGCAAAATATATGCCACATGTGGAAATTATCGAGTTGCATCATGACCGCAAGCTGGATGCGCCAAGCGGAACTGCTTTGAAGACCGCGGAGATGATCGCGGCTGTTCGGGAAGAGCTCAAGCAAGGGCATCCTGAAGAAGTAGAAACAATTCCAGGCGCTCGCGGAGCAGATTATGAAGGCTTCCGGATTCACAGTGTCCGTCTGCCAGGCATGGTTGCTCATCAAGAGGTTTTGTTTGGGGCAACAGGCCAAACGCTGTCCATTCGCCATGATTCGATTAACCGGGAATCATTCATGCCAGGGGTAAATATGGCCATTAAAGCCGTAATGAATATGAACGGATTGATTTACGGATTGGAACATCTGATTGATTAAACGATTGATTAACATACACACGATACCCAGCCATAAAGGGAGAGGTTTTCTTGAAAATTGCATTGATTGCCCATGATCGAATGAAAGAACAGATTGTGCAACTAGCGATGGCCTATGAATCCATTTTGGCAAAACATGACCTGTATGCCACAGGAACAACTGGGTCCCGAATCATGGAAGCTACGTCGCTGTCCCTAACCCGGTTTCTGTCAGGGCCATTAGGAGGCGATCAACAAATCGGTGCGATGATCGCCCGCAATGAGATGGACTTGATTATCTTTTTGCGTGATCCGCTTACCTCTCAACCACATGAGCCTGATATTATCGCACTGCTTCGACTGTGTGATGTGCACAAGATACCGTTTGCCACCAATCTCGGTTCGGCAGAAATCATGCTGAAGGCTTTGGAGCTGGGACAACTGGATTGGCGCGAAGTGGTGCATAAGGAGAATGAAGCATGAGTTCACTCGATATTTTGGCGATCGGCGCTCATCCTGACGATGTCGAGATCGGCGCGGCAGGCAGTCTAATCTTGGCAGCCAAAGAGGGAAAGCGCGTTGGGATTCTCGACTTGACCTACGCCGAATTGTCTTCGAATGGAACAGTGGAAAGAAGGCAGCAAGAAGCGGCTGCAGCTGACCAAGTGATGGGAGTGGCTGCTCGCTATAATTTCGGTTTGCCTGATCGCGGCTTGGAAGCAGTCAGAGAAAGTGCGATTGAACGTGTTGTAAAGCTCATCCGCGAAACTCGTCCAGCCATTGTGCTTGCGCCTTATTACGCGGATCGTCATCCAGATCACGAGAGCGTAAGTCGGATCGTTCGAGAGGCGGTGTTTAATGCAGGCATCCGCAAGTATTTGCCGGAGCCTTCTTTGCCTGCCTATCGACCTTCGCAATTCCTTTACTATTTTATCAATTCCACTGTCACGCCTCAGGTTGTCGTGGATATCACCGCTGTCTATCCGCAAAAAATGGAGGCGCTGCGCTGCTACCGCAGTCAGTTTGAGCTGGAAGAAGGCAGCGTTCAAACACCGCTTACCAACGGGTATCTGGAGTCTGTCGAGTATCGAGAGCGACTGTTTGGCCAGCAGGCTGGTGTAGCCTACGCAGAAGGATTTGTCAGTGCAGCTCCGTATGTATTAAAGAGCTTGTGAAAAGGAGTGACACTGTTATGAAGATCGGGATTACTTGCTATCCGTCATTGGGCGGATCGGGGGTTGTAGCCACAGAGCTGGGCAAGCTATTGGCCGAGCGAGGACATCAAGTCCATTTCATCACAGGTGGAATGCCATTTCGCTTAGGTGCGTTTCACCCGAACATTTTTTATCATGAAGTAGAAGTGAACAACTATGATGTTTTTAAATATCCACCCTATGATTTGACCTTGGCGAACCGAATGGCGCAAGTGGCAAAAAATGAAAACTTGGACTTATTACATGTGCATTATGCTGTGCCACATGCGTTGTGTGCGTTCCTCGCCAAGCAAATGGTAGGCGATCATTTGAAAATTGTAACCACCTTGCACGGGACGGATATTACGGTTTTGGGTTACGACTCGAATTTGAGTGATATGATCCGCTTTGGCATTGAGCGAAGCGATTTGGTCACAGCGGTATCCAATGATTTGATCAGACAGACGAAAGAGCTGCTGCATACTGAAAAAGAAATTGTCCCTGTGTACAACTTCGTAGACAAGCGGCGTTACTACCCGAAAGAGGTTACGAAGCTGAAAAAGGTATTTGCACCGAATGGTGAAAAAATTCTTATGCACATATCTAATTTCCGTCCTGTCAAACGAGTGCCGGATGTGATTGAAATATTTTCGCGCGTACGTGAAGAAATGCCTTCCAGACTAATCCTCATTGGTGAAGGTCCCGAAATGGGCCTGGTCCGCAAGATGATCGCTGAGCTCGGTCTGAACGACGATGTTTGCTTCCTCGGCAAGCAGGAGGACGTCGCGGAGGTATTGTCGATGGCAGACATCATGCTGCTTCCATCAGAAAAGGAAAGCTTCGGACTCGTCGCATTGGAAGCAATGGCTTGCGGTGTGCCTGTCGTCGCTACAGTGGCAGGAGGCTTGCCCGAAGTCGTCCTGGATGGTGTGAACGGCTTCTTGCGTCCAATTGGGGATGTGGAAGGCATGGCGAAAGAAACGATACGTCTCTTGCAAAACGAAGAGCTATACCGCGAATTCTCCGCGAATAGCATTGAGCGATCCTGCAAGACGTTTTGTCACGAAACGATTGCCTCTCAGTATGAAGCACTTTACGCCAACCTATTGGCAAGCAAACCCGAAGAAAAACTAAGCTTTTGAACGTAAGATCGAGCTTTTGGCTAGCTGATGTACCTTGGATATAAAAATGAACAATCCATACAAAACTCTCATAAAAAACGCCTCCTTGTGTAGATCAGGCGGAGCAAACCAGAAAGGGGGGAATTGGATTGGCGATAGAATTGGCAAAGCGTGTTCTCGACAGATTGGTGGAACACGGCTTCGAAGCTTACTACGTGGGTGGTTGCGTCCGCGACTGGCTTTTACAACGACCTGTTCATGATATAGATATATGTACGAATGCCCATCCCGGCGACGTCATCCGATTGTTTCCCGATCATGTCCCGACTGGTCTGAAACACGGTACTGTGTCTGTAAAAGTCGAGGGGCAGATGTTCGAAGTAACCACGTTTCGGACGGAAGGAAAATATGAAGATTACCGTCGACCCGCTGAAGTTCAGTTCGTTTCAGAACTTCGGCTCGATCTGGAGCGACGAGATTTTACGATGAATGCAATGGCGATGGATCGTCATCAAGTATTGCACGACCCGTTCGGTGGACGAGAGGATATGGAGCATCGGTTGGTTCGGGCTGTAGGCATTCCGCTAGAGAGATTTCAGGAGGATGCTCTTCGGCTTTTACGAGGAGTGCGATTTGCTTCCCAATTAGGTTTTGCTATTGAAGACCAAACCATGCTTGCCATGAAACAGACTGCGCCTTTGTTAGCTCATATTGCTGTGGAGCGCATTAGGGAAGAGCTGAATAAAACGCTCGAGAGCAAAGCCCCAGAGGTAGGTTGTCAGTTGTTGAATGAAACGAGGCTCATGGCTTATGCGCCTGATGTAGAAAAGCTGTTCGTCCTCTCAAATGAGCATGTTTGGCGGCTGCATCATTTGCAAAGTATGACTCAAAAGTGGGCGTTGCTGCTGTTTGCGGCGAATTATTCACCTGTGCAATCGCGTGAAGTATGCCAATTCCTCAAAATGTCCAAACGCGAAACAGAAGCAATTTTTTGCTTGGTTGAACTCCTGACGCGATTGCAGCCGCAATGGGATATCCCTCAATCGATCGAGTGGGGGCCACTGCTGCTTGAAGTCGGCTGGGACACGTGCAACGAGTTCTTCCTTTTATTGCAAGCGTGTTGGTGGAACGAGAGGCAATCGTTTTCGATGCAAGTACTCCTCGATCAATACGAAAACATGCCTGTCAGAACCATCAAGGATTTGGCGATCACGGGGCTTGACCTGCAAGTAGCCCTACAGAAAAAGCCAGGCGAGTGGATTGTCCGCGTCTTGGAATCGTTGCTTAGACAAACGGCTCTGCACGGTTTACCAAATACACCAGATGCACTCGTCGAAGTTGCAAAGAAAGAGGTTGCACAAGATGAACATTAAGCAAGTCATCCTTCAAGCATTCCGTGACCAGCCGGGCAGTTTCATCTCTGGTGAAGAATTAAGCCAAACATGCGGTTGCTCAAGGACGGCAGTCTGGAAACATATCGAAGAGCTGCGCCGAGATGGCTACGAGGTAGAGGCGGTACGCAAATCGGGGTATCGCCTGCTGGTTGCCCCTGATCGCTTGTCAGCAGCAGAAATCATGGCTGGACTGGAAACGGATCGGATCGGACAAAATGTCATCGCTTACGATGAGGTGGTATCTACACAGCCACTCGCACACGAGGCTGCGGCAAAAGGGGCAGTAGAAGGTACGATTGTGCTGGCAGAGCTGCAAACAGGCGGGAAAGGCAGACTCGGCCGACCATGGCATTCTCCGAAAGGAACGGGGATTTGGATGAGTTTGATCATCCGTCCTGCGATTCCGTTACCGAAGACACCTCAGATGACGTTGTTAACGGCAGTTGCAGTAGCGAAAACGATCCGGGAAGAGACTGGGTTGCCTGTCAAAATCAAATGGCCGAACGATATTTTTATCGGAGACAAAAAAGTATGCGGGATTTTGACAGAACTCAATGCTGAATCTGATCGGGTCAATTATTTAGTCATCGGAATAGGGCTCAATGCCAACAGTATCGAGTCTGATTTCCCGTCAGACCTGGCACAGATTGCAACTTCACTTCGTATTGAATCTGGCGAGCCACTCAAGCGCGTTTCGTTTATCCAACGCCTCTGCCGAATTTTTGAAGAAGAGTACGACCACTATTTGCAGGCTGGCTTTGATCGTGTGAAACAAGAGTGGGAGGATCATTCGTACACCATTGGCAAATGGGTGAGCCTCCAGACGATTTCACAACAGCTGGAAGGTCGTGCCGTTGGCTTGGATGAGGAAGGCGTACTCAAGGTCGAGGATCAGACTGGACAGATTCACAAAGTTTATTCGGCTGATGTCAATTATCGTGCAAATGATTAAATCATTTGCTATACTCCAATTTGGAGGCTGTATCACTACGTGAACGGTACTCCCGGAGTATTTTTGTATAGATCGTGTAATCTAAAAGCAATACGTGTAAGGACAAAAATCTGCTCAGAGCCTGTGTGGACCGAGACAGAAGGAATCCGCTAAACGCAAAATGTCTTTTTGACATGGACAACCTTCTCCCGATTGACGCGAGAAGGTTTTTTTATTCCTCACACGATCCACGGGCTTGAAGCGAAAGAGGAGAAATGAAAAATGGCAACAAACGACAGACCTATTACGACTTCGAGTATCCGCAAGAAAAAAGAAACGCGAACCCCGATTACCATGGTGACCGCCTATGACTATCCGTCAGCCAAATTAGTGGATGAAGCAGGTGCTGATATGATTCTGGTCGGTGATTCCTTGGGAATGGTCGTACTCGGTTATGACTCCACCATCCCTGTTACGATGGAGGACATGCTGCACCATACGAAAGCAGTAACGAGAGGAGCCAAGCGTGCATTTGTCGTGGCGGACCTGCCTTTTCTCAGCTATCACGGAACAGTTGAAGAAGCGGTGAAAAACGCGGGCAGACTAATGCAAGAAGGGCTGGCCAAGGCGGTCAAAATGGAAGGGGGCCGTGAACTCGCCCCAATCATTACACGCTGTGTACAAGCAGGCATCCCTGTCGTTGGACATATCGGACTTACCCCGCAATCGGTACATCAATTAGGCGGTTACAAAGTACAAGGAAGAGATCTGGAGGCAGCTAAAAAATTGCTGGACGAAGCTCTTGCTATTCAAGAAGCGGGTGCATTCGCGATTGTTCTGGAATGTGTTCCCGAAGAGGTCGCTGGCATGATTGCAGACAAGCTGGACATCGCTGTGATTGGAATCGGAGCGGGTGCGACTTGTGATGGGCAAGTGCTGGTGTTCCATGATATGGTCGGCTACGCATCGGATATCACACCGAAATTCGTGAAGCGCTACGCAAACATCGGTGAAACAATCCGTGAAGCAGTTGAGACCTATAACAAAGAAGTCGAAGCAAGAAGCTTCCCAGGGCCAGAGCATGTCTTCCATGCTTCGGAAGAAACCATCAAGGAATTGTACGGGGAAGGAGTGAAGCAGTCATGATGCAAACAATGATGCAGCAAGTCTCCACCATTGCAGAGATGCGCGTTCATATAAAAGAAGCACATCGACAAGGCAAAACGATCGGGATGGTACCGACCATGGGCTTTCTGCATGAAGGACATCTCAGCTTGGTGAAAGCTGCCCGTGAAGTATGCGATTTGGTTGTGATGAGCATTTTCGTAAACCCGCTACAATTCGGACCGAATGAGGACTTTGAACGCTATCCGCGTGATATCGAACGGGATAGCAAAATGGCGGAAGAAGCGGGAGTGGACCTCCTGTTTACTCCGGAAGTCAGCGAGATGTATCCGACACCGATGCTGACCAATATTTCAGTGGCAAATGTGACGACTCCATTGTGCGGAGCTTCGCGTCCGGGTCATTTTGATGGCGTATCGACCGTCGTCAATAAATTGTTTCAAATTGTCCAGCCCGATTACGCTTTTTTTGGACAAAAGGATGCCCAGCAGGTAGCTGTTGTGACGCAAATGGTTCATGACTTGTCGATGCCGGTGCAAATCGTTCCATGCCCGATCGTACGCGAAGCGGATGGACTGGCGATGAGCTCTCGGAATGTCTACTTGTCAGCGGATGAGCGAGCACAAGCACTCGTGCTATCACAGAGCCTGAAGCAAGCAGATGAATGGCTGGGTGAGGGCATGGCTCTTTCTGAAATCAAGGATCGTATCACGCAAATAATTTCCGAGAAGCCGCTGGCTGATATTGATTATGTGGAAATTTTGAGCTATCCGGCGCTTACACCAATTGAGCAGGAAACCGCTGGTCAGACGATCATCATCGCGTTAGCTGTTCGTTTTGGCAAAACACGCCTGATCGACAATACGATTACATCAATCAAGTAGAGAAAAGGGAGGAATTCTTAGTGTTCCGTACCATGATGAAAGCAAAAATCCATCGCGCAACGGTAACTGAAGCAAACTTGAACTATGTTGGCAGTATTACCATCGATAAAAATTTGTTGGATGCACTGGATATTTTGCCAAATGAAAAAGTACAAATCGTCAATAACAACAACGGAGCGCGTCTGGAAACATATGTAATCGAAGGTGCTCCAGGCAGTGGCGTCATTTGCTTGAACGGAGCAGCTGCACGTCTCGTACAAGAGGGCGATATCGTCATTATTATTGCCTATGCGATGATGACGGATGAAGAGGCAAGAACTTATAAGCCACGTGTCGCCATCATGGATGAAAAAAATCAGATCAAAGAATTGATCGCAGAAGAAGTACACGCGACGATTCTGTAAGCGATCTGTCTGTTGCTGCATAGAGCCACCTGCCTTGTGAGACAATGAAAGTACTCATGCCTCATAGGGGGTGGCTTTTCTTGTGAAAATCGAGGACTGGTTTCATACGCTTCGGAACAAAGCACAGACGATTGAAGAGAAGTGGCAGGGGGCTTCTGAACAAGAACGTCTTCAGCTCGCGGAACAATTGTTTCAATTGCGCCAAGTAAGTGATACAGTCGTAGACCTGTGGCTGCAATTCGAAGAAAAATTATCGAATGCGATTCGTAGCATCAAGGAAATGGAAGGACAGCTTCCAGCGGAAGAGAAAAAGCCGGATCAGTCAAAGGTGAACTCAGAATCACCAAAGGCCGTTGAAACGAAAAAAACAACAGACGGAAAAAAGAAAGATCATTCACCGGAAACGAATCCATACGAGCCGATATTTCGTCGTGGGGAAGGCTTTTATCATTTGCGCATGTTCCAAGACGCGAAAAAATGTTTTGGAGAATTAGTCCAAAAATCGCCAGACTGGGAAAGTGGACGCCTGTACTACGCCTACAGTCTCCTTTTGTGTGAGGAGAAAGAATTAGCCTTTCGGGAGTTCCGTCTTCTCGGCAGGACAGCAAGCTCACCCACCATTGTGTCTATCAGCTTTAATGCCATCGGGTGCATACTTGCGGAAGAGGAACAATGGCTAGAGGCGGCGCAAGCTTTTAAGACGTCTCTCGAGATCAAGCCAGAACAGGAAGAAGCCAAATACAACCTCGCGCTCTGCTATTTAAGAGATGGCGATGCACAGGAAGCTTTGGACGAATTGGAACCGTATCTAGAAAAAAACGAGCACGATTGGGAAGCGCAGATGCTATGGCTGCGTGCTGCCAAATTACTGCATACGATGGACCAGACAGTGGAATGGAGCCCGCCGAAAGGCTTGCAGCTGCCGACACGCGATTTGGACAGCGATACTCTTCAGGAAATGGCCTCTTTATACGAAACAGTGGGCAATTACCACCGGGCACAAATTTGCTATCACTTTTTGACGGAGCGTTCCCCAAAAGATGGGTGGACATGGCATGGCTTAGCCTGGAATACTTGGCTCATTGCGGGTACGAAACGCGCATTGACGCTCGTCAAAAAAGCGATCAGTCTTGCACCCGAAAATGACGACTTTCTTTTTAGTTATGGATGGATGCTGTTGTTTGACGGAAGGGTAGAGGAAGCGATCAAAGCGTTTCGGATCATGCTGGAGAAAAACAGAGACAATCGCCTCGGACAATCCGGGATGATTTCTGCATACGAAAAGCTGGGGGATACACAAGAAGCAAAACGATTGGCAAAGTATTTCCTGGAAGACGCTGAGCCTTATGTACGTTCGTTAGGGTATTTTCATCTGGGAAGAATCGCGGTTGTGGAAGAAAATTGGCGCCTAGCTGAACAATATTTTCAACGGGCATTGCCATTCGCAGAACAGTTATGGGAAATCCCCATCTATATGCAATTGTGTGCAAGCAAGCTCGGTCAATCAGAAATGCAGACTGAGCTCGTACAGCCTTAAATGTACGGGAGAGCAGGAATATTTCCCATCGTTGCCGAATGTGAATGGGTGCGGATTGAATGTTCCGCCCAGGTTACGAGGTGACAACGTTTGAATCGATTACTAGTTGTAGATTTTGAGACGACGGGAAGCCATCCGCGCCAAGGTGACAGCATCATTCAGATTGGTGCCGTCGCAATCGATGACGGGCAGATTACCGAGAGTTTTTCCACCCTGATTCATCCGGGCCAGGATATTCCCCCATTTATTACCCAATTAACAGGGATTACCAATGAGATGGTTGCAGATGCTCCTTCCTTGGAAGAAGTGTTTCCAGATTTCTTGCGTTTATTGGACGGACGAGCTTTTGTTGCACATAATGCAAGCTTTGATCTCCAATTTTTACAAGAAGCCCTGCTGAGCCAGGGCTATTATGCGTTTGACGGCTACGTGCTTGATACGGTGGAGCTATCCCGCGTTCTTTTGCCGATGCAAAATAGCTACAGACTCGGAGAACTGGCGTCTGAGCTAGAAATCGAGCACGATAATCCCCATCAAGCAGACAGCGATGCACTTGCAACGGCGCAGCTGTTTCTCCACTTGCTGGATATTTTAAAGAGACTGCCGCTCGTGACGATCCAGCGCCTGCAGATGCTCGTCTCTTCGTTTCGCTCTGATATCGAAGTTCTTTTACGTCAGATCGAGATGGAAAAGCTTATAGAGCTGCCAGAGCTGGATGGAACGCCAACCGAAACGGATTCCTCAGACATGTGGGATATTTACCGCCAGCTGGCCCTACGGAAGCGCGAAGAAAAAGTAACAGCGTCTCTGAAGCGTCCTCATATCGATGCTACAGTGACCAAAGCGTTTGCTGATCAGCTCGAGGATGTTTTGGGCGAAAACGGGCACATGCAGGCGAAAATGTCGGGGTATCAACGTCGGGATGCTCAGGAAGCGATGATGCATGCCGTCTATGAGGCAATGGAGGATGGTGCCCATTTATTGGTAGAGGCAGGGACAGGTACGGGAAAATCATTAGCCTATCTCTTGCCGGGGATCATTTGGGCTCATCACAATCAGCAGCAGCTGATGGTCAGTACCAATACCATTCAATTGCAGGAACAGCTATTCCATAAGGAAATCGCTACCTTGCAGGAGTCGTTGCCGTTTTCTTTTACTGCTTCGACGCTGAAAGGCAGAGGAAACTACTTATGCTTGCGTAAATTTGAACAAGCCGTGGACGAGCCTGTAGAAGGAAGCAGCCAAGAAATGCGCTTGGTCAAAGGACAGATGCTGACATGGCTCACGCAAACCGTTACCGGTGACGTGGAAGAGCTGAGCATGCCTCCGAGTGGCCAACTGCTGTGGCAACAGGTAAAAAGTGATACGAGCTCTTGTTTGAATCGGGCTTGTCCCTGGTTTAGTCGCTGCTACTATTTTCAGGCGAAGGAACGGGCTCGCGATGTCGATGTACTCATCGTCAATCACGCCCTTTTTATCAGCGACTTGCAAGCGGAAAACAGAATCCTCCCGTCGTATGAAGTTGCCATCGTCGATGAGGCCCATCATTTGGAGGATGCGGCGACACAGCATTTAGGCAAGCAGTTTTCAACCACGCAGCTTCTTTTCTTGTTAGATCGTGCATCGGTGGAAGAGAGTGGGGCAATTGCCCGCTTCGCAGAAGAGCTGCAAAGCTGGATGCCTGCAGTACAAGAAGATGTAGCCTCAAAGCTTCTGGAGCTAAGAAAACAGTCCGCTGCCTTGCGTGAGAAAGCGCAGCAATGGACACAGCTCTTGTATGCATGGGCATCAGATCGTGCGGAGGAGACGACGGACGCCGGACGTGAGACGGTACGTTATCGGATCGAATCCTTTGTAGGCAAACACGAGAAGATACGCAAAGTAACCAAAAAGGTGATTGAAGGGATGACCGCATACGCAGCAGGCATCGAGCAGCTTTTGCGAACCACTCCGCAAGAGGAAAAGCCTCCTTTTGCCGTACGCAGTCTACTGACAGATTTATTCGGTCTCATCAAAGACTGGCAAAACGCCGTGGAGCTGCTTCACTTCTTTTTACTTGAGCAGGATGCTGAGTATGTATATTGGATGGAGGTAGAGTCCCGTACAGCTCGCAAGCAGGTTCATTTGTCAGCAGCACTTTTGAAGGTTGCCGACTCACTGGCAGAACCGCTTTTCGTGCAGAAGCGGAGTCTGATCTTGACATCAGCCACTCTGACGGTCAAAAACAGCTTCTCCTACATCAAAAGCCAGTTTGGTCTCGACCAACTGCCCGAGGAACGAGTGCGTACCTTGTCACTGCCATCGCCGTTTCATTACGAAGAGCAGGGGTTACTGTTGATTCCATCTGATTTCCCCGCACCAGGCAAAGAAAGTGACCACACGTATTTGGAGGCGGTCATTCAAGGGTGCGTTGATGTCGTACTGGCTTCGAAAGGAAGGACGCTGATCCTGTTTACCTCCCATTCGATGCTTCGACTTGTTTACCAAGCGATGAAGGAACGGCTTACGGAGGCCCCAGAATCGTATACGTTATTCGGTCACGGGATTGATAGCAACAATCGGAGCAAGCTGGTACGTCTGTTCCGAAGCATGGAGAGAAGTGTTCTGCTTGGGACGAGCAGCTTCTGGGAAGGTGTCGATATTCAGGGGGAATGGCTGAGCAGTTTAGTCATTGTTCGCCTCCCGTTTGCGCCTCCGAATCATCCTGTCTATCAAGGAAGGGCAGAGCTTTTAAAGGCAGAAGGAAAAAACGCCTTTATGTCTTTGTCTCTTCCACAAGCCGTTTTGCAATTTAAGCAAGGGGTGGGTCGATTAATTCGCCATCACTTGGATCGAGGGGTCGTGATCGTTCTCGACACGCGTGTAGTTGAGTCGAGATATGGACGCTCATTCCTTCAATCTTTGCCGCCATTTCAAATCCAAAGCGGTCCATGGCCAACACTTCGAGAGCGCATAGAGCCATTCCTTAGTATGCAATCCCTGTCAGATTCATAAAATGAAGCAATAGTCTCATAGGGATTAAGGTGATAAAATAAATGTTATGGAAAAAAGCGTGGCGTTGGTGGATTGTAGTTCTTAGTGCGATTTTCCTTTGCGCATGCTCGATTGATAGCCATTTGTATTTGCAAGAAGCAGCAGTGAAGATAGATGACCCGTTTGAAACGGAGACAGAACAGGAATTTTCGGGTCTCATTGTCACCTACTTGGCACTTCCGCATGGCGAGAGTACGCTTTTGCGAATGCCAGGCGGCAAAACGATGCTGATTGATACGGGTACGGCAGAAGATTGGCCCGTTCTTTCGGCACGCTTGGCAGAGCTCAAGATCACACGGCTCGATTATGTGGTGTTGACGAACGACCAGCCAGAGCATATGGGGGGCTACGCTTTATTGAGCCAGCAAGTGCTTGTAGATGCCGTCATTTTGCCCAAGCTGATCGCACCATCCATTCGCCATGTCGTGCTGCTTCGCGCCAACCACAAGCAGATGGAAGCAGAGCAAGGACAAGTACTCACTCTTGACCAAGAAATCTCCATGGAGGTTTTGCTCCCGGAAGAACCGTTATTTTTATCGCCCCAGAACAATTCTCTCGTTTTTCGATTAACACACGGCCAATTGCGATTTTTATTTATGAGTGCCGTGAATGAAAAAGCAGAAGAGCGACTGTTGGAACGGCAAAATGACAGACTGAAGGCGGAAGTGCTAAAGGTAGCCGGTCAGGGGAGCAATCAAGGCTCTTCGCAACCGTTTCTGACGCAGGTCGATCCTCAGGTCGCCATTATTCAGACAGGCCGATCGCGGGATCAAATGAAAGACGGTCAGACGGAAGTCATGGAGCGCCTGGGTGAGTCATGGGCCGAGACATACGTGACCAGCCACGACGGTTCCATTACCATTTTATCGAATGGAAAAGAATATCGGATTTTGAAGCAAAAGAATTAGGGGGGAAAGACCGAACGTGGCAAAACACGAAAAGATTTCAGAAGCGGTCGTCCGTCGTTTGCCGATTTATCTGCGTTACCTCAGTTATTTGCAGCAAGTTGAGGTGACCACCGTTTCCTCCCAACAGATGGGCAAGAATCTTGATGTGAATCCTGCCCAAATCAGAAAAGATCTTGCAGCTTTTGGTGATTTTGGAAAAAAGGGAATCGGCTATGATGTCGATTATCTGGTGGAAAAAATACGTGAAATCCTGAAGCTAACGGATGAAATCCGTGTTGCTTTGGTCGGAGCTGGGCATTTGGGCCATGCCATTAGTAACTAAAACGCTTATTTGAAAGATAACATGCGGATTGCGGCCATCTTTGACAATAATCCAGAGAAGCAGGGCAAAAAAGTCGCAGGTATACCGATTCAGCCTTTATCAGAGCTGGAAGAAACGATCGTAAGCAAGCAAATCAAGCTGGCGATTATTACGGTACCGGCACCTGCAGCGCAATCCGTATGTGATCAGTTGACTCAAGCGGGTATCAGGGGGATCTTGAATTTTGCCCCTACGACGATTCGCGCAGGAAAAGATGTTCGCATTCACTATGCGGATGTGACGTCCAACCTGCAAAGCTTGGCCTACTACTTGACGTAAGAATGGAGTGTATACTATGAAAAAGACGATCCTCATTCACGCAACAGTTATTACCGTTAACGAGACGAATGAAGTCATTTACGATGGTGCCGTAGCATTCGAAGGCAACAAGATTACATATGTGGGCCCAACTCCTGAGGACCTGTCGGAAGCGGGATACGATGAAGTTATCGATCAAAAAGGAGACTACATACTGCCTGGATTAATCAACACGCATGGACATGCTGGTATGTCTCTCCTACGCGGTTATGCAGATGATTTGCCGCTGCAACAATGGCTGGAAGACAAAATGTGGCCATTGGAGGCACAATTTACGGGAGACACAGTAAAATGGGGGACCCAACTGTCGCTTATTGAGATGATTCGTACCGGAACCACCACGTTTGTGGATATGTATGATCATATGGATGTTGTGGCGAAGGAAGTCGATGCAGCTGGAATGCGTGCCCGCCTTTGCAGAGGGATGATCGGTCTGTGCTCCGAAGAAGAACGTCAAACAAAGCTGAAAGACGCGACTCTTTTTGCAAAAGAATGGCATAATCAGGCAGACGGGCGTATTACCGTCATGATGGCACCGCATGCGCCGTACACCTGCTCACCAGAATTTATTACCCAAATTATCGAAAAAGCAGATGAGCTGTCCTTGCCGCTTCATATCCATATGTCTGAAACTGCTTGGGAAGTCGGTCAAAACGAGAAGGACTACGGGCTGCGTCCAGTTGCTCATTTGGAAAAGCTGGGAATGTTCAATCGCCCAACACTTGTCGCACACGCTGTTCACTTAACGGATGAAGAAATCGACATTTTGGCAAAATACAACGTGAGAGTTTCTCATAATGTAGTGAGCAACCTGAAGCTGGCAAGCGGAGTTGCGCCTGTTCCGAAAATGTTGGCAAAAGGTGTCAGTGTATCGCTGGGTACCGACAGCTCGGCAAGCAACAACAATTTGAATTTGTTTGAGGAATTGAAACTCGCTGCGATCCTGCACAAAGGTGTGAACAACGATCCAGTAGCTGTACCAGCAGAGGAAGCCCTTCGCATGGCTACTCGTTATGGCGCAGAAGGAGTATTCCAAGAGGAAACGCTCGGAAGCATTGAAGTAGGCAAGCAAGCTGACTTGATCGTGCTGGATAGTCACCAAGCTCATTTCCACCCGGCACACCAACCGATTTCACACGTGGTGTACGCAGCAAATGGACGTGACGTGAAAGATACGATTGTAGCGGGTAAATTCTTGATGCGTAATCACAAGCTGTTGACCATTGATGAGGAGCGCGCGATTTACGAAGCGAACCGCGTATTCCAAACGTTAAAACGGTAAAAGGCTCCTGTCAGGTGGGGGACAGGAGTAAGGCAGTGCAGTTGTAGGTAGGGGAATTGGATACTACGACGTTCCGTTGTTCATTTTTGCCACCGCTTTTGTCAGGAGATGATGGCGAAAATGAAGAGTGGGTGTTTGCGACCATTGACGCAAGGGAGACGACAATCCTGCCCAGGAGACGCGGTATTCCTGTAACAGAAACCCAAGTATGTCAGGAGATGTGGTTTGTTGCGAAGATGTCACGCGCTCACCTCCTCGGGGTGTATATGTAGTATGACCGCCCGACCTTAAGCTATGATTAGCAACTTTTCCGTGTCGTTCTAAAACCTTCCCGTATAGCATAGGCTAAAGACAAAAATGGGACAGGGGGGACGACATGTACATCCGGCCCAAAATGCTGTGGTGGCTCATTCCTATCCTACTCGGTCTATTTCTCCTCGGGATTGTATTGGGGATAGTAAGTCGATCAACCAATACAGGCAGCACAGATACTGCGTCTGGGGTCAGACAAACAGCAGGTACGGAGCAGACAACGACGACGGTAGCGGAGCTTTTGGAGCAGATCACAAAGGATGAGGAACGCTCATTTCTGGTATACATGCAGGATCAGACCTTGCATGGGCGATATCAAAATGAGCAATTTCAGCTCGCAGGAGAAATCGGTGGCCACCAGCTTGAAATAGCCAGAAAAGATGGGCAGCCCGTATCGGTGCGAATTGATGGCCAGATACAGGATCATGCTGCACTGCCGTATGCGATGTTCACCCCATATGAGCACGCAGTATTGCTCAAGGGAGTTATGCCATCGGTTAGTCCTGAACGCCTTGAAGATACTGCAGGGCAAGGATGGAGTGGATATCGGATAGCGGTACCATCTGAGGAAGTCACTTCGCTATTATCGATGTGGCTAGGTCCATCCTTCCCTATTCACGGTTTGACTGCGAACGTAACGAACGGAATGAAAGTCAATTATCAACTATGGTACGAGTCAACTACGGGGCAGCTTCGACAACTGGAGCTGGATTTGCAAATACAAACGGCAGTTGGAGTGAAGAGAGACCAGCTTCGATTCCGATTGTAATGTCAGCCACGTAAAGGAGTTACTTTGCTGTGTTAGTACGAATTATCCTATCAATTGTAGCCGTCATTTTACTTACGGGGGCTGGGTTCGCCTATCACCTGACGGCTTCTGTAGCAGGAGAGCGCAATCAATTTGAGGAGACCGTTCGTCAGTGGGTCCACGATCGCACGACGATCACGGAGATTGAATCCATTGATGAATATCGAGGCAAAGAAAGCTACGCGGTCGTCATTGGGAAAAATAAGGCGGGAACACCGGTTGTAGCTTGGATGACCGATCAGAAAGTTAGCTTCGATCGAATGGATCTTGCTGTTCCAAAAAAGAATGTAGAAGAGGCGGTTTACAAATCATTCCCGCAATCGGAGATCACGCATTTGGTTCCTGGTCTCGAAAACGATAAGAAATTTTGGGAAGTCACTGTCAAAGATAAAGACGGTCGTTTTCACTACATTCACTATGATCTATTCACTGGCGCTCTGTTAACCTCATACGTGCTCGCGCCAACCTAATACGCTTGCATAACGACAGGCCTTTTCCTTATGGGAGAAGGCCTGTTTGGCATTCCATCCAACATCTGTATAAGAAATTGATATACTCATATGATATACTGGGGACGTTGCATAGAGAGAAAACGAGAACGATATTTATGGGGGGAGTAGCCGTGCAGTTGAAAAAGAGCGCAATTGGATTATCTTTGCTGGCAACATTGGCACTCCTGTTCGCCGGATGGTTCTTGTATCAAAAGATAGAGATTGAGGAGCCAATCCGTGCAGAAATAGGACAGATGCAGTCCGCAACATTGGGCAATTTGGAGATCAGCAAAGATAAAATTCAAATAGATGTAACTGTTACAAAACCAGACGCTTTTCCAGCAGAATATCGTAATCTGCTAACGGAAACACAAAAGATCGCAGGGGAAAAAGAAGTGGTCATTGACATCGCCAACCAGTCGACGACGATGAACGATATCTGGCAGAGCGGTCAATTTGTGTTTACAGAAGCGGTGGAGTTGCATGAATATAGCCGCATTCCGGCCCTCGTGGAACAATGGAAAAAAGGGAATCAGCTCGACGAAGCATCTGCATTGATGGATGACGAGAACATTTATGTTTACTTGAAAAAAGGAACGGAGGATTTTTACACCATCATACCCCGTTCGATTGAAAAAGAGGTGACGGCACGTGCGTAAGGAAGTACTGATCGGCGTCGTACCTGCACTGTTGATTTTTCTTGTTTTTCTAGGTGTAAACATTACGCCATTCTTGGTGTTCGGAGCCGTACTGGGGGCGATTTACTTTCTGGTCATCCGCCAGCAAAATGGACAAGGCGGGAATGTCGCCCTCGGTGGGAAAAGAAAAGTAAACAAGCATGAGCTGCCGAAATCGGACGTGCAGTTTGCCGATATCGGTGGACAGGAACGCGCCAAAAAAGAACTGAAGGAATCGCTTGATTTTCTCGTGTACAAGGACAAAATTGAGCAGTACGGGATTCGCCCCATCAAAGGTGTTCTTTTGACAGGTCCTCCTGGTACGGGTAAGACACTGATGGCGAAAGCAGCGGCGAACTATACAAATTCTGCCTTTGTGGCGGCATCAGGTTCGCAGTTTGTAGAGATGTATGTGGGTGTCGGTGCACAACGCGTTCGTGAATTGTTTCAAGAAGCGAAGGCATTAGCAGAGAAAAATGGGCAAGACAGCGCGATTATTTTTATCGATGAGATCGATGTCGTCGGTGGGAAAAGGGACGGTCAACAGCAGCGTGAATACGATCAAACCTTGAATCAACTGTTGACGGAGATGGATGGTGTAGCTACGACCGACAAGCCGCGGATTTTAGTCATGGCAGCTACGAACCGGAAAGACATGCTCGACGCAGCGCTGTTGCGTCCTGGTCGTTTTGACCGTCATATCAGCGTTGATCTTCCAGACAAGCCAGCACGCGAGCAGATTTTGACCATTCATACGGCCAATAAACCGCTAGGCGAGGACGTCACACTGGAAAAAGTGGCACAGGAGACATTCGGTTTTTCTGGCGCCCAATTGGAAAGTGTAGCTAATGAGGCGGCCATTTACGCCATGCGTGACCGCCAGGAAAAGATCACTGCGAAGCATTTTGCCTATGCTGTGGACAAGGTCATGCTCGGTGAAAAGGTAGACCGACAAGCATCAGAGGAAGAGAAGAAGCGTGTGGCTCTCCATGAATTGGGCCATGCCATTGTCAGTGAGGTCGTGCGTCCAGGCTCTGTCTCGCAGGTCACGCTGAGTCCACGTGGAAAAGCGCTCGGATACGTCCGACAAAATCCAATGGAAGACCGCTATCTGTATACCAAGGAAGCGATGGAAAAGCAAATCATGGTTAGCCTTGGGGGAGCCGTAGCGGAGGAAATCTACTACGGTGGGCGCAGTACTGGATCGAAGAATGACTTCGAGCAAGCGCTGGGAATGGCACAGGAAATTGTTCAAAGCGGTATGTCCGACCTGGGGATTGTACATTTGCAATATGTGGATAAGAGACGTATTCATGACGAGGTTGAGCGTCTGCTGGAAGGATTGCTCGTAGAAACTCGCAATCTTTTGAGACAGTATGACTCCGTATTCCAAACGGGCTTGTACACATTGATGGAAGCGGAAGTTCTGCAAGGCGATGAATTCAGGACGCTTTTGTCACAAACGAAAGAAGAAGTTGCTGTATAAATGAAGAGAAAGAACCTGTTAGCCAATGAGAGTGTTGGCGAAGCAGGTTTTTTGCGTTTGCTGGAAACTTAGGCCAATAAGGATGAAACAATTTTGTAGACACGGTGCCAAATACGGAAATGGATGAATATCCTACAAGAGTGATACGGGAATGAAATCAGGAGGCAAGGAGACCCTATGGCCAATGTGAACCGGCGAAAAACAAACAAAAGCCTGAGCAAAACCTTTAGGCAGACCATGCACGAGTTACCGCTCTCTTATACATCATCACCCGATCGGGAGTGGATGGAAGACCTCGAATTAAATCTGCTTGAAAGTAATTTGGAGAGCACTCAGAAAATACCACCCATCTCTGCTGCCACACCGAAAGAGCAACAAAAACCGATTCCCAAAGTACCCAAGCAGGACCTATCCTCCAAACAGAACTCGTCTTTCAGACAGGATTCATCATCCAGACAGGATTCACCATCCAGACAGGATTCACTATCCAGGCAAGATTCACTATCCAGGCAGGATTCACCATCCAGACAGGATTCACCGTCCAAACAGGATTCATCATCCAAACAAAACGTATCCTCCAAACAAAGCTCAACTGCCAATCAGAACTTTTATTCGAAGGTCATCAAAGACCGAAATGATGATCGTGTCCAATCATTTGTCTATACAGACGACTTGACAGATCAATCGGTGACAACAGAAAAAATTGCGAACCGTGCCATTGACGCGTCCAAGATTAAGCAAGGCGCCGTGGATAATTCGATTTTGAAGGATTATGCTGTAGACAGCAGTAAACTTGCGGACAAGAGCGTAACTTCCACCAAACTCGCACCGCATGCGGTACAGAGGGATCATCTGGGGCAGGGAATCGTAAGCGGAGAGCATTTGCAGGATTATTCGATTTCCGCGCAAAAATTGATCAACCATAGCATTACGTCCGAGAAGTTAGCTGATAAAACCATCGACTCCATGAAATTTGCCGACCACTCGATCCAGAGCAAGCATATTCAGGAGCAAGCGATCACGAATGAGTTGATCCAGGATCAATCGATTACTTCGGAAAAAATAAAGATGGGGACCATTCAAACAAGTAATCTCGCCAATTATGTGATCAACACCGTGAAGATTGAGGATGGAGCTGTCACAGGCGATAAATTACGCGATGGAGCAGTGACTTCGACGAAGATAGACGAAGATTCAATTGAGTCTCAGCATATTCGTGAAGGCTCCATTTACCATCATCATCTTACGGAAGAGCTAATAGATGGCAGCAACATTAGAGTTGGCAGCATCACGGATCAGCACATTGCCTTTCAGGCTATTTATAGCCAGCATTTACATCCAGAAGCAGTGACCAGTGATAAAGTAGGGCCATATGCAATATTGACTGAGCATTTGGACAACAACAGTGTCACGGCAGAAAAGCTCGCCAAAGAATCAATCGGCAGCACACATTTACAAGCTGGCAGTGTCCTATCGAGCCACTTGCAAGACGGGATGCTGACGGCTAAAAAAATTGGAGATCAGCAGATAACCTCAGCCAAGATAGCTGACAAGGCTGTCACTACAGACAAATTGGCGAACAGGAGTGTAGGAGAGCAACACTTACTCGATGAGAGCGTGAGTTCACGACATCTGATTGACGGGTCCATTCGCTCAGAAAAGCTGGCAAGGAGATCGATTGAAGAACAGCATTTGACTGACAGACTCATTGGGGGCAATCATCTACGCGAGTACATCATCCAGACGCAGCATCTTCATGACCACTTGGTGACCACCTCAAAATTGGCGCCGGAATCTGTTTCCACAGACAAAATTTCAGACCTAAGCATTACGACTAGCAAACTGGGAGATGCCATCATCACAGCTCCCAAAATAGCCAAAGATGCGATCAAGACACGCCATCTGGGCAGATCATCCGTCACGGGGGAAAAAATTGCGGAAAAAGCCATATCGTCTACACATCTCAACAGTCACATCATTCATGCGGACCATCTCCAGGGAAACTCCATTTCCAAGGAAAAAATACAGGACGGCAGTGTCACCCGAGATAAAATAGCCGACCAGAGCATTGATGCGAGCAAGCTGGATAGCCATTCCGTTCATGGTGCTCATGTCATAAAGGGCAGCTTGGATGGAACTCACATTAAGGAAGGGACGCTCAGAGGAAATCATCTTGTTAGCAGGAGCATAACAGAACAGCATCTGCAAAACCGGATCATTACGCAGGAAAAACTGGCAGAGGACTCCGTGACCGGTTCTAAAATTGCGTCCAGAGCTGTCACTACGCATCACATTGCGAATGAGTCAATTAGTCCTGAGAAGTTATCCTTTCCGGTAATTGAGACGCATAATCACATAGGAGTAACCTTGCAACAATACGGTTTCGTCCCATTCAGACTTTCTGCCACAAGCAGGTCTACAGATGTGACCGTTCGATTGCCACAGCCTTATGCGGATACCCATTATTGTATGGTGGCAATGACAAATCAACCGGGGATATATACATCGCTCAAATACACGAAAAGGACTTCAGCGATCATCACCGTATTTCGCAATCAAGAAGGGCAGGAAGCGACTGGTGTGATTCACTGGATCGGAATTGGAGTAAAAGGAGTAGATGTCCCACACGAAATCTTGGAATGGTCAACAGAGAAGG
The DNA here is from genome assembly GCF_900637055.1 of Brevibacillus brevis. Lineage (NCBI taxonomy): Bacteria > Bacillati > Bacillota > Bacilli > Caryophanales > Paenibacillaceae > Brevibacillus > Brevibacillus brevis. The sequence goes on along the minus strand of NZ_LR134338.1, from coordinate 3,570,975 downwards.
GGTATCTGGAGGGAGAAGAGGTCGAAGAAGATCAAAGTGACGATGATCACGACTTTGAAGAGGAAGACATGGATGATGAAGATACGGAAGATGAGGACATGGAAGATGAAGACGCGGAAGACGAAGATACGGATGATGAAGACATGGAAGACGAAGATACGGATGATGAAGACGTGGAAGATGAGGACATGGAAGACGAAGATACGGATGATGAAGACATGGAAGACGAAGACATGGAAGATGAGTACACAGACGAGGATGACACGGAGGATCACGACATGGATGAAGAAGACACGGATGAAAGTGATCTCGAGCAAGATTATGAAAGTAGTGAAGAATACGATAGCGATATCGAGAACGATAAATAATTCGGTAGGAAACAACAATGGGGCGAGTGGATGATTCAGAAGCAGGGAGGCCGATGTTGAGATCAGGTCTCCCAAATGCACATTAGTTTACATAATTGATTTATGGTTAACATTATGCAGGGAGACTTTCATTGAATTTACAGACCCCCAATAGTATAATTGTTAGGTATACTTAGTCTGTATTTGCGTGGCATGGTAAATGGAGGGAATCATTCAATGTTGACGACGATTGCCCGAATCGGGCAGCATGTTGGACAAGAAGTACGCCTGGGATGCTGGTTATACAACAAACGCAGCAGCGGCAAGATTCAATTTTTGCAGCTCCGCGATGGATCCGGCTTCATCCAAGGTGTAGTAGTAAAAGCGGAAGTAGCGGAAGAAGTGTGGGAGAATGCATCGCAGCTCACACAAGAAAGCTCACTTTACATAACCGGTGTAGTTCGTGCGGATGACCGCGCACCAAGCGGTTACGAACTGACAGTAACAGGTGTGGAAATTATTCAGGTCGCCCAGGAATATCCGATTTCCTTGAAGGAACACGGTGTTGACTTCCTCATGGACCATCGCCACCTGTGGTTGCGTTCTCCACGTCAGCGTGCAGTCATGGCTGTGCGTTCCGAGGTGATTCGCGCCATGTATGAGTTCTTCCACGAGAACGGGTTCGTAAAAGTAGATCCACCGATTCTGACACCGACCTCTGCGGAAGGTACCACCAATCTGTTCCATACCAAATATTTTGAGGAGGATGCGTATCTCTCGCAGTCCGGCCAGCTTTATATGGAAGCAGCCGCTATGGCGTTAGGTCGCGTTTACTCTTTCGGTCCAACTTTCCGCGCCGAGAAATCCAAGACACGTCGTCACTTGATCGAGTTCTGGATGATCGAGCCGGAGATGGCTTTCGTGGATCACGAAGAAAATCTGCGTATTCAGGAAGCGTTTGTTTCTCATGTGGTACAATCCGTATTGAAAAACTGTGAGCGCGAACTGAAAACGTTGGAGCGCGATACAACAAAACTGCAAAATGTAACGGGGGCGTTCCCACGCATCTCTTATGATGATGCGATCAAACTGTTGCAGGAAAAAGGTAGCGAGATCAAATGGGGAGACGACTTCGGAGCACCGGATGAGACGATGATTGCGGACCACTTCGACAAGCCAGTTTTCATTACCCATTATCCTACCGAAATCAAGGCTTTCTACATGAAGCCACACCCTGAACGTCCGGAAGTGGTACTGTGTGCGGATATGATCGCACCGGAAGGCTACGGTGAAATCATCGGGGGTAGCCAGCGGATTGATGATCCAGAACTTTTGGAGAAACGTTTTGCTGAGCATGAGCTTTCGGAAGAGGCTTATCGCTGGTATTTGGATCTGCGCAAATATGGTACAGTTCCTCACTCAGGCTTCGGTTTGGGTCTGGAGCGCACCATTGCATGGATTTGCGGTCTGGATCATGTGCGTGAAACCATTCCATTCCCACGCATGCTGAATCGTCTCTATCCGTAGAGTTCCTTTATCGGTGAACGAACGATCTACACCCTGTTGCGAGAGGGCAGCAGGGTGTTCCTATTGTTTGACAGCGCGTTTTACGCACTCCCTTGTTATTCCAACCCAGAGGTGAATATGCGTTATGGACTCCCATATATTGCAATTGTTGCAAGAAGGAGCAACATCCGTCTCCAACCTTCTTTTGAAAATGTATAAGCGTATGTCATTGACTGATGACGAGATGATGCTACTGATTCATTTGCTATCCTTTCAGCAGGAAGGGAATCGATTCCCGACCTTAACAGAGCTGGAGGAACGCATGTCCATGACCAGCAGGAGATTGATTCAATCTCTTCAAAAGCTATTAAAAGAAGATTGGATTACGATAGATGAGTTTATTGACCCACAAACTGGCATGCGTCATGAGCAATACAATTTGACCCCGTTGTACAAAAAGCTGTACCAGACCTGGCGGGAGCAGCAAGCAGACCCGAGAAGCATGGACCCTTATATGGAAGTGGCCGTTTCACTGGATGCGGAACCTGTTGCCATTTACGCTCGTTTTGAGCAGGCATTTGGCCGCCCGCTAGCGCCGTTTGAGTTGGAGAATATCCATATGTGGACCGAACAGGATGGCTATCAGGAAGAATTGATTTTGACCGCTTTGCGTGAGGCTGCAACCGTCGGCAAGCTCCACATCCGCTATATCGACAGGATCTTGCTCGAATGGCAAAAGCAACAGATAACAACCGTAGAACAAGCGCGTCTTTACAGCTTGAATTTCCGCAGACAAGCAAATATGAGAGACCACGGGCAACCGCTTTGATTTCATCTAAATCAAGCGGTTTTTTCTATGTCACCGTACACGTACCCATTTTCCTTGTCGGTCATAACATATTACGTAGATGCAAGCTTCAGGAGGCGATGACTTGTGGAAAAACGGAAAAAATGGGATCTGTCTCATTGGGTGACACCAGGTGTATTTTCAGGAAATTATGTCGTAGATGAGGCCGTTCAACGTATTTCAATCGTAAATGCCAATAAAAAACAGGAAGAGGAAGAAACGGAAAACGTCCAGGAGTTGGTCGTAAATACAACAGCAGAGCAGCCAAAGGAACTGGTCTTGGAGCCTACCTTTGAAATTATTATGAGAGAGACCGACGAGGCAGTCGTGGAACAGGTTCACAAGCTTGAGCAAGAAGTGATGGAACTGAGAGAGGCGCTTGCTTCGTGGGAAGAAAGATGGGAGAAGCTTGAAGAGCACCATACAAAACAATTGCAGTACTTGTATCAAGTAGTTCTTTCACTGAAAAAGGAGTGGGAGATCGAGCGAAATGAACATCGCAATTATTAGTCCGGGTCCCTTTTCTGTGCCACCGGTCAAAGGAAGCTCGGTCGAACACGATATCGACGAGGTCACAAAGATGATCGAGCCCATGCATAACGTGACGATCTACACTCGTCAATGTGCGACCTATCCAACCTCATCCGTGGAAGAAAACCGGCAGTTCATTCGCGTCCCGTATCAAGGGCCAAAGCCATATTTGCGCCGGATTATTAACCATATCAAGAAGAACAAGCCAGATGTCATTCTTGTGGAAAACAGACCGATCTATGTTCTCACATTAAAACGCCATTTTCCCAAGATCCCAGTCTTTGTGAATATGCACTCTCACGTGTACGGTTCACAGCCGATTATCAGCAAGGAAAATATGCGGCGTGCCGTTCGACTGGCAGCGGGTTTTATTACCAACAGTGAATTTTTACGTCAACATTTTATTCGGACGTGCAAGATTCCTGCAAATAAAATTCATGCGGTTCACCTCGGAGTCGATGTCACGCCTTATCAGGTTGCAAAGATCGCGATTAAAAAAATGCGTCAAGAACTAGGATTGAAGCCAGATGATCGCATCTTGTTTTATGCCGGTAGACTCATGCGCGGAAAAGGGGTCCATGTGCTGATCAAAGCCTTTCGCCAGGTCAGCAAACAAGACCCGAAAGCCAGACTCGTCATTGTGGGCGGTACGGGATACGGTAGCAATCGCCTGAATCCGTATGTTCGCGAGCTCAAGCGCCTTGCGAAGCCTTTGGGTGAAAAGGTGCGTTTCGTCAATTTCGTACCATCCGCAAAAATGCCGCTTTACTACCAAATTGGGGATGTCGTAGCGACACCATCCGTTTGGAAAGAAGCGTTTTGCCGTGTCAATTTAGAGGCAATGGCTTCCGGAAAGCCCGTCATTTCCACTCCACGTGGCGGCATTCGTGAAGTCGTTGCTCACGAGAAAAGTGGCTTTATCATCCCGCCAAAAGATTGGGAAAAAGGATTGCCTGCTGTCTGGGAACTGTTGTGGAGTTCACCTGCCGTCCGGAATGAAATGGGCAAACAGGCTCTGCAACGAGCAAAGTTTTTTTCTTGGTATGCAACTGCGCAAGGCTATCTGAACGTATTTGAAACCGTAGTTCCAACGCGAAGAGAAGAGAAGCAACAGCTTTTAAAAACAGGTTAATTCGATGTTAATGATGTAGGTGGTTGCCTTTTCTTTCGCCGATGTGGACGTCTGCCCTGTCCAGCTATCCAGATACGCATACCTTATAAGTATCGCAGAGCACAACTGGGGAGTGATACTTGTGAAAGGGTTAATCTTGTGTGCTGGACGTGGGTCGCGATTGCACCCCTTTTCCTATTCGCAACCGAAAACCCTCCTCCCTGTGGCCAATCACCCGGTCTTACACTATTGCATTCGCAAACTGCGTGAAGTGGGCATTCAGGACATTGGCATCGTGATACATCCTTCACAATCACAGATTCCTCCCATGGTGGGCGATGGTAGTCAATTCGGGGCTACCATTACGTTTATCAGGCAGGAGGTAAGACTGGGAATTGCCCATGCTGTCCAGCTAGCGCAACCGTTTTTGCAAGACGAACCGTTTATCTTGCTACTAGGTGATAATTTATTGATGGATTCACTTCACGGGCTTACCAAAGCGTTTACGAAGGGGAAATCTGACGGTGTCGTGATGCTGAGTCAAGTGGAGAGACCACAGGATTATGGGATTGCAGAAGTACAAAAAGGACGATTAATCTCTGTAGAGGAAAAGCCACGTCAGCCAAAGAGCAACCTGGCAGTGATTGGCGCATACCTGTTTACGCCACCTATTTTTGAGTCGATTGCTACCCTGCAGCCATCTCCCAGAGGCGAACTAGAAATAACGGATGCGATTCAATCGATGATTAATCGCGGATTCAAATTGGCCCATTCCGTCACCAACGGAAAGTATTCGGATGTGGGAACCATCGATCGCTGGCTGGAGGCCAACCAGTGGATGCTTACGAGGGAGCTAGGCAATCAACATCAAATTGGCAAAGGAACCATTGTGAAAAATTCGAAGATTACGGGTCCCGTACTAATTGGTGATGATTGTGTGATTGAAAATTGCCAAATCGGACCGTACGTCTCGATCCAAAATGGCGTAAGCTTGAAAAATTGCTCGTATCTCGAAAATAGTATCTTGCTGGAAAACTGCTCGTTGCATGACATTGCATGGAAAATAACAAACAGCGTTTTTGGCCGCTCATCGATGATGACGGGTCAATCTTCTAACAGTACGGGCGTTTTCATTGTAAGCGACAAATCGTCCATTTGCATTCCGGCTGTTAAGAGGGAGGACGTATGAATCCGACCTTTACTGTAGTCATTCCGACCTACAATCGCGCCAAGTTTATTCGCAAAGCCATCAAAAGCGTCTTGAATCAAACCTCAAAAGATTGGAAGCTGTTGATCATTGACGATGCGTCCACCGATCGAACCAGAAGTAAAATTGAAAAATATATGTACCACCCAAACATTATGTATCATCGAATGGAACAAAATTCTGGAATCGGCAAAGTCATGAATCAGGCATTGTCAATGGTAGATACCCCTTATCTTGTACAACTCGACTCCGATGACTGGTTACCGAAACGAACGCTGGCGGTGCTCAAAAAGTACATTCACAAAAGCAAGAAAAGCACAGCTCTCTTCTATGGCAACATGAACATCTGGAAAGTTAGGCGCGGAAAGTATACCAAGTCGTTCAAGGTGACGCACAAGACATTTCATAACAAGTACCAGTTTCTGAAGTACAATCGCTGGATGGTTTCTCCACGTTGTTATCGCGTAGATGCACTGCATCAAGTGGGTGGTTGGGATACCTCGGATCGGTACGAGGGAAGGATTATGGAGGACCGGCGAATCATTTTGCGATTAATTGAAAAGTATCGGGTCAGATACATCAACAAAATCCTTTACAACCGAACGAAGCATAAAGGTCAGCTCACGGATAGCAAGATGAAGTTCCGCCGAAATTATTTGCGAAAAAAAACATTCAAATTTTATCTGAAAAGGTGGGGCAAGAAGTACAAGGCCATCTATGGTTACAAAAACGGTTATTTAGTCATTAGAAGGCTGAAGAAAGTGAGGCGTCGGAGACGATGAAGAAAGCTCTTGTCACCGGCTGTGCAGGTTTTATTGGGTCTCATTTGACGCAGCGCTTGTTGAACGATGGCGTGACAGTCATCGGGATAGACGGGTTCATCGATAACTACGATGTTGCTGCGAAACTACGTAATCTGGCCGAAATAGGAAAACATCCTGCCTTCACCTTCCATTCTACAACGCTTCAGACTGGGCGTTGGGACATTTGGCTCGAGAACGTCGATGTTGTTTTCCACCTCGCTGCCTTGCCGGGAGTGAGAAACAGCTGGGGAAAGTCCTTTGCCGATTATGTTAGCCATAATATTTTGGCTACACAAGAATTGCTGGAGGCTTGCTTGCAAAGACCGAAGCCGCCTGTCATCGTAGTCTCGTCCTCCTCTTCGGTATACGGGACGATGCAAGGGACCGTAACCAATGAAAATGCGCCTCTTCGCCCAGTTTCCCCCTATGGAGTGACCAAGGAAGCGATGGAGCAAATCTGCTCGGTATATGTGAAAGCTTATGGACTCCCGGTGACCATGCTTCGCTACTTTACGGTATACGGTCCCAGACAGCGTCCCGATATGGCTTTTCATCGCTTTTTTCGTCAAATGATGAAAGGCGAGCAGGTCATCATCTATGGAGATGGCCAGCAATCACGAGACTTTACGTATGTAACAGACGCGGTAGAGGCGAATCTGCTCGCTGCACAGCATGCCGTTCCTGGTGACATTTTTAATGTGGGTGGAGATCGGGAAATCAAGCTCATCGATGTGCTATCCATCATGGGCACGTTAATGAATCTAACCCCTCGCATTGCGTATCAAAATGGGCCAGCAGGTGATTCCTTGCGAACCTGTGCGGATATCCAATTTGCCCAACAACGCTTGGGATACAAACCAAAAGTAACGCTAGAAGAGGGCCTTCGCCATCAATTAGCAGAGATTCGTTCGCAATCGAAGGGGTAACTCCCGTCATAAAGGAGGCCAGTTGCATGCATCGGGTCCTCGTTTATCGCAGAAAGTTTCTTCCCAAGAGTGAAACATTTATTTATGAGCAATTGCTTGGACATCAAGTGGTCAAACCCGTGGTGTTGACCCGACAGCGAGCCTTTAACCGAAAACAATTTCCTTATTCGCCGGTCTATGTGCGCAAGCATATGGCCGGCCTCTCCACTTGGCTGCGACGAAAAAAAATTAAATGCCTGCATGCCCGTTTTGGTCCTGCTGGATTAGAATTGCTTCCTTATGCACAAAAAAGCAAGCTTCCCCTGATCACTTCCTTTCACGGCTTTGATGCGACCAAGCGCGTAAAAGAAAATCCCGTGTACAGACGGTCCCTTACGCGTCTCTTTCGAAAGGGCCAGGCGTTTACAGTCGTCAGCAATCACATGAGAAAGCGATTGATTCGTCTGGGCTGTCCCCCGTCTAAAATTACCCTTATTCGTTCAGGAATTGATTTGCGCAAATTTCCGATGCTGCCGCAACAGCCTGTGGAAAATGGGGAGTACCGATTGCTAAGTGTAGGGAGACTGACTGAAAAAAAGGGGATGGATACGTTAATCAAGGCGTTTACCCAGGTGCATAAAAAACATCCCAAGGCGAAGCTAATCATCGTCGGCGATGGAGAAGAAAAAAAGAAGCTCAAACGACTGATCAAGAAAAACAGGTTAGGCACACAAGTCGTGCTCAAAGGTGCACTGCCACATCGTGAAGTCCAGCGTGAACTGGCCAAGTGCCATTTGTTTATCCTCGCATGCAAGACAGCGAGAAATGGCAATCAAGAGGGAATTCCCAATGTCATTATGGAAGCGATGGCTAGCGGACGCCCTGTCATTTCCACCTATCACGCGGGGATTCCTGAGCTGGTCGAAAACAAAAGGACCGGATATCTTGTCCCGGAGAAATCGCCGACTGCACTCGGGAAAATGATCAACCGTGTTCTAACAGAAAGTCATGAATGGGCACAGATCACGACGGAGGCTCGACTGAAAGTAGAAAAAAACCATGATATCCATAAGCAGCGGATGAGGCTAGAAGAGCTCTATTTGCGTGTCTCGAAAAAATGATGAGGTGAAGGAATGAAAGTTGCCGTTATTGGGACCGGTTACGTAGGTTTGACGACTGCTGTCTCCCTTGCCATGAACGGTCATCAGGTAACTGGTATTGACCTCGTTGCATCCAAAGTAGAAAAATTGCGCCAAGGGATCTCGCCGATTTACGAGCCGGGCTTAGATGAGGCATTGAAAAAAGTACTGGATGATGGCGCGCTTGCTTTTTATACGGATCTGACAGAGGCAAAGGACGCAGAGATCTTTTATATTTGTGTAGGGACACCTGAAGCAGCAGACGGCACAGCCGATTTAACGTATTTACTCGGGGCTGTTTCAGACATTGAAAAGGTCCATTCGCTCGCACCGCAAGAACGCATCGTGGTAATCAAGAGTACCGTACCAGTCGGAACTGGCGAAAAAGTCGCGGGGATGCTGGCTGGCTGCCAAGGAGTATCTGTTGCGTCCAACCCGGAGTTTTTACGGGAAGGGAGTGCATTATTGGACGCATTGGAGCCTTCGCGAATCGTCATTGGCGTAGATAATCCTCAGGCAGCGGCGCGCATGGAGGAGCTGTACAATGGCGTGATGGCACCGCGAGTAATCACCACCAGAGCAAACGCAGAGCTGATCAAATACGCTTCGAATGCATTTTTGGCCACCCGAATTTCCTTCATGAATGAGCTAGCACGGTTAAGTACCGCGCTCGGGACGGATATCGTGACGATCTCGCGGGGAATGGGACTGGACAGCCGAATCGGTCCGCAATTTTTACGGGCAGGAGTAGGATATGGCGGCTCCTGTTTTCCGAAGGATACGATTGCGTTATTGCAGCTCGCAGCTGAGCACAATATTCACTTAAGCATTTTGGATAAAGTGCGAGAGGTGAATGCTACGCAGCCTGCCTGGTTTTTGGAGCAGTTGTGCTTGCAACTCCCTGATCTAAAAGGCAAAGAAATTGCCGTTTTGGGGTTGACGTTTAAACCGGATACGGATGACATCCGCGAAGCGCCATCGCTCAAATTGATAGAAGCACTCCTGCAAAGAGGTGCTTCCGTGAAGGCGTTCGATCCGATTGGAGTACCTAGTGTCAGCAAGCAGTTTCCGCAGGTCACATACACGCAATCCGCGGCAGAAGCATGCGAGGGAGCACACGCCGCATTATTGGTCACAGAATGGGAACAGTGTGTCCAACTGGATTGGAAACAGGTTCATCAAAGCATGACGCAGCCGCTCTTGGTAGACGGACGAAATGCCTGGCCGAACCAGGAGGTGAAGGAAGCAGGCTTTCACTATATCGGAGTAGGGAGAAGCTGACTTTTCCATTTCGGGAAAGCTCGGCTTTTTTTCTGTGGAAAATCGTGAAAGTGCCTGACTGATTTGAACCTGTAGGCATAATACGATAGGATACACATATGGATGATTTGACCATTTCATCTTACATGAATAACGAGGGAGTGATCACGGTGAATAAAAGCAAAACACTGCCGAAACGCAGTGACGTCCCCGCAGAATACAAATGGCGTCTCGAGGACATGTATCCCACTGATAATGATTGGGAAGCGGACGTACAAAAAGTAAAACAGCTCACAGAAAAAATCGCAGCAATGAAAGGCTCTCTAGCTACTTCCGGTAAACAGTTGCTGGCCGTGTTGACTCTGCAAGATGAATTGTTGAAGACGCTTGATCAAGTGTACGTCTATGCACGTATGCGTCGAGATGAAGACAATGCGAACAGCAAGTATCAAGGTCTGACTGACAGGGCGACCAGCCTGAGCACGCAAGTATACGGTTCCATTTCGTACATACAGCCAGAGATTTTGGCCATTCCCACGGAAGACTTGCAATCGTGGATAAAAGAAGTAGAAGGTCTTGAACACTACCGCATTTTGTTGGAAGAGATTACCCGCTTTAAGCCACATACGCTATCTTCCGAGGAAGAAGCATTGCTGGCAAACATGAGCGAGCTTGCGTCTTCTCCTTCCAAAATTTTTGGAATGCTCAACAACGCGGACATGAAATTTCCGATGATCACGGATGAAAACGGTGAGGAAGTCGAGCTGACCAAGGGACGCTATACGCAGTTCATGGAAAGCAAAGACCGACGCGTGCGAAAAGAAGCATTCGAAGCGCTGTACAGTACGTATGGCAAGTTCCGCAATACGATTGCTGCCTCGTTGACATCTGCGATTAAAGGGGATGTTTTCTACGCACGGACGAGAAAATATCCGTCTGCCCTGTACGCAGCTTTGTTTGCCGATAATGTGGAGCTTCCTGTTTACGATAACCTGATTGCAACGATCCATGAGCATCTTCCGCTCATGCACCGATACATTGCCTTGCGCAAAAAATTATTGGGTGTTGATGAATTGCACATGTACGATTTGTATGTGCCGATCGTACCTGAGACGGACATGAAAATCCCGTATGATCAGGCTGTCTCAACGATTAAAGAAGCACTACATCCACTGGGCGAAGAGTACGGTCGCATTTTGGATGAGGGCTTTTCCAACGGTTGGATCGATGTGCATGAAAATGAAGGGAAGACAAGCGGAGCCTATTCATGGGGCGCTTATACGTCACACCCGTTTGTGCTCATGAACTATCAGGACAATGTCAACAACATGTTTACACTGGCGCATGAGATGGGGCATGCTTTGCATAGCTACTATTCCAACCACGCACAGCCTTACACCTATGCTGATTACAAGATTTTCGTAGCAGAAGTGGCCTCCACACTGAACGAAGCACTTCTGATGAATCATTTGCTCGAGACGACGACAGACAAGAAACAGCGCATGTACTTGATTAATCATTATCTGGAGCAGTTCCGTGGTACGGTATTCCGTCAAACCATGTTTGCCGAGTTTGAGAAAATTGTGCATGCAAAAGAAGAGCAGGGAGAGCCGCTGACTGCCGAATCTCTCAGTACGATTTACCGTGAGCTCAATGTTGCCTATCACGGTCCAGATATGGTAGTAGACAGCGAAGTTGATTTGGAATGGGCGCGGATTCCTCATTTCTATCGCGGCTTCTATGTGTATAAGTACGCGACTGGCTTCTCGGCCGCGACGTCTCTTTCCAAGCAGATTTTGGAGGAAGGTCAGCCAGCTGTGGATCGCTATTTGCAGTTCCTCAAGGGTGGCAGCTCAGATTATCCGCTCAATCTGCTCAAGGGAGCAGGCGTAGACATGACGTCGCCAACACCGATTGCGGAAGCATTGAGTGTTTTTAAGGAATTGCTCGAAGAACTGGAACAGCTGGTCACACAAAACTAAGAAACGATATCCGAAAGGCAGTTCAAGTCCAAGACTTGGCTGCCTTTTTTGCACTTCTGTGGAAAACGTCTCCTCTCATGGCCCTTTTGTAAAATTTTTCTTTAAGTCGTCCAAAATACGGTAACTTTCCCATTTTCTTTGCGTATCTATTTATGCGCTAGGAGGTGTTGGTCTCCGTCTCGGGGCGGAGATGAATTTCCACCCGCTGACTGTTTTGCAGCAGAGGTAAAAACTGGCACAATTACGCCATGAGGAATGATTGTGAAAATTTGGAGGAATTCTTGTGAAAAAACGGGCATCGATTATTCTGGCTTCGGTAATGTTGGTCGCAGCAGGTTGCTCAGCGCCAGCACCAGAGGCACCGCAGCAGACAGAGGCAAAGGCGAAGGTAGTAGAGGTAGTGAAGGTTCAAAAAGCAACAAAGCCAGTGATGCTCGCAGTTACAGGGATGGTAGAAGCCAAGCGGGACGCGGTGTTGTCGTTTGGTACGGGGGGAACGATCTCAGCGATCTCCGCGACCAAAGGTGCAAAAATCGCGCAAGGTCAACTATTGGCCACATTGGATACCCGTTACCACCAAAAAGAAATTGCAGCGGCACAGGGGCAGGTCGAGGAAGCAGCAGCGCGGAAAATCAAGGCGTTAAAGGGAGCGACAGCAGAAGCAATTGAGCAGAAGCGTTTGCAGGTAAAAAGCGCGCAAGACAGTCTGGATAAAGCAAAGCAGGACCTCGTAACAAATGAGAAGCTGTTTGCTGGCGGAGCCATTTCGCAAAACGAAATAAATGCGAGTAAACGGGCCGTGACGCAAGCAGAGATTACCCTGCGCGATGCTCAGCTGTCTTTGAATGAACTTCAAAAAGGAGCGGAACCAGAAGATGTCATGGTCGCCAACGCATCGATTAAAGCTGCTGCCGGCGGTGTAGACCGTGCGAAAAAGAGCTTGGATGATGCGAAAATTCAGGCACCATTCACAGGAACAGTGGTGGATGTGAACTTGCAAATTGGTGAGCAGGTGTCTCCAGGTCAGGAAATCATTCGACTCGTTGACCTGTCCGAAATGAAGGTAACCCTGGATGTTTCCAATGATTTGATCGGTCAATTCCGTGAGAAAACCAAGGTGCAGGCTTTGTCGGACGATGGTAAGAAAAGTGAAGGAACCATTGCATTTATATCTCCAGTTGTAAACAAGGATACAGGGAAGTACCGCGTTGAGATCACGATACCGAATGCAGATGGTTACTGGCGTGGAGGAATGGCCGCGACGATTGAGGTGCCGCGCCAAGTGAATGGCTTCCTCGTGCCGCTGGAAAGTGTCGGCGTGAGTCAAACAGACCATTATGTGATGGCAGTAGAGAATGGACTGACTGTGAGAAAACCAGTGAAGACCGGTCAAATGGTCGGAGACTCCATCGAAATCGTTTCCGGAGTGAAAGAAGGCGACCAGCTCCTGCGAAGTGGGATTACATTCTATGTCGAAGGGCAAAAAGTAGAGGCGAAGGGAGAATAGCTGCATGAACAAGATGATTCTCTTTTTGCTTAAGAGACAACTGATTGTCTATTTGTTTACTTTTTTGCTCGTCATTGCCGGACTGGGGTCCTTGTTCAGCTTTAATATTGAATTGGTACCGAAGACGAACTTCCCGGACATTTTTGTTCGAATTTCGGGTGGGTCACTTCCTCCTGAAGAAATGGAAGAGAAAATAACGAAAAAAGTAGAACAAGAGCTAAAATCGATTAATGATATTAAAAATTATTATTCTTCAACGAGTGCTGGCTACGTTAGTATCAATATTTCTGCGAATGAAGGAAAAGGCGAGCAAGTCAAGCAAGATGTACAAAATGCCGTCAACCGCCTTCGCAACGGTTTCCCGAAAGCCATTGATTCCGTAGAAGTCAACCAGAGCAGCTTTGGTGGCGAACAAATGATTGACTACGCCCTCGTAGGCGCTGATCCGAAGACGATGCTGAGTCTGGCCAAAACATCGATCAAGGACCGCATTGAGGAAATCGAAGGTGTCAAGGAAGTATCTGTTTCTGACCGAAGCTTCGAAAATAAAATAGCCGTTTCCCTGTTGCCTGAGCGATTGAATGCGTATCAAACCAATCCTTCGGCAGTTATCTCGCAACTGCAGGATACGAACTGGAAACAAGGGATTGGGACGCTGGAGAACACAGGTTTTGACACGGTAGTCATGATCGACAACTCGTACCAAAATGCGGAGGAAATGAGAGCACTGTCGATCGATACGCCGAAGGGAGCGGTTTCCCTAGATCAGCTCGCAGACATTGAAGACTTGCGTGGAAAAGTGAAAGATTCAGTAGCCCTTACGAACAGCTCCGTTTTTGTTCATTTGAGCGTCACACGAGCTGATGGCTATGATTTGATCACCACGCAAGCGAAGGTAGAAGAAGTTGTTCGCGAATTAATCGCAGAAGCGAATGGCAAGTATACCATCAAAGTGATGTTTGAAGGAGCTTCCTTCATTAAGCATGCGGTTTCCAACCTCAGTCGTGATGTGATGATCGGTGGTGCGCTCGCGATTATCATCCTGTTCGTTTTCCTTCGTAACTGGAGGGTTACTCTCGTCATTGCAACGACACTGCCACTCTCTGCTTTTATGACATTTATCGCAATGAAAATCGGCGGGTACAACATTGACATGATCAGCTTGTTGTCCTTGAGCTTATCAGTCGGATTGATTGTTGACGCCGCGATTGTGGTGCTGGAGAGTATTTATCACTATCGAGAAAAAGGCGAGGAGCTCAAACAGGCGATTGTAAAAGGAACGAGAGAAGTATTGACGCCTGTGTTTACTTCACAGCTTACGATTATTATCGTTTTCTTGCCGCTCGTCCTTGCAGATTTTGAAGACTGGCTCAAACCGATTTTGGGAACGATCGCGTTTACCGTATCTGCTGCCATTATCGCTTCAACCATCGCCGCATTCTTTTTTGTTCCCGTATTCTCCAATCGCTTCTTGCAAAAGGATAAGCATGTTTCGCTAGAAGGAGAAGGGAAAGAACACTTTATCATCCGTGCGTTCAGCGGTCTCTTACAGATTGCGATTAGACATCGCGTCAAAACGATTCTACTGGCGATTGCGATGCTAGTTGGATCTGTATTCCTTACGCCTATGATGAAAACAGGCCAAGGGATCAATCCTAATGAAAATATCATTTTTGCCAACATTGACATGCCGATTGGGGCTACAATTGAAAAGACACAAAAAGCAGCAGTCGCCGGGGAAGAAGCTCTGCGGAAAATCCCCGAAATTAACGATGTATTCTTCTTCGCTTCCAAGGAAGGCGCAGAGTTATTCATTTCCTTGATTCCGAAAACAGAAAGAACACGGGATAAGGAAGCTTTGAATGAAGATATCAACAATATTTTGAATGGATTGCCAGGAATTGAATCGGTCTCTATGTCTTACGGACAGCAGGGTGGCAGTGCGCCGATCCAATTGGAAATCTTCGGGGACGACATGGAGCAGTTGAGCAAGATCGCTACCGATTTGGAAGGAATGCTTTCTACTATCTCCGGTGTTGGCAACATTCGCAACGACTTTAAAGAAGGCAAGGAAAAGGTCACGTTATTGCCAAAAGAAGAAGCTCTCGCAAGGCTGAATGTAGATCATCGTTCGTTGTTACAACAGTTGAGTGTGCTGATTGGCAGCCAACAAATTACATCTATCACGCAGGACGGAATCGAAGTGGACGTTGTGGCTAAAATGCCTGATAACTGGCTGAAGCACCCGGATCAACTCAAAAACGTCATGGTGAGCGCGAAAAATGGTGCAGCAGTACCTTTGGTTGACTTGGTAGAGATGACCTATAGCAAATCTCCTGTTACGATTCAGCACAAAAAAGGCGAGCGGATTATCACCGTTTCTGCTGAGCTTCAAGGTGGCGATTTGGCTGGAGTTGGTCGTGAGATCGGAGAGAAGCTTCCAGGTGTAGTGATTCCAGCGGGCTACAAAGTAGAGATCGCCGGAAAATTGAAAGAGCAAAGCACGAACATGACACAAGCGATCTTCGTCTTCGTCGGTGTACTCGCATTGATCTATGTCGTCATGGTTGCTCAGTTCGGACGTCTTTCCCAGCCGTTTATCATCATGCTGACCATTCCAATGGCTCTGGTCGGTGTCGTGTTAGGATTCGTCCTTACACAGCGGACATTCGGTGAAATGGCGATGATTGGGATCATTATGCTGGTCGGTATCGTCGTTTCCAATGCGATTCTCCTGATCGACCGGATCAACTTGCTCCGCAAGCGTGGAATGGAGACAGCCGAAGCCATTATCCAAGGAACCAAAGAACGGATTCGTCCTGTTATCATGACGAAGCTGACGGCGATTCTCGGGATGCTTCCGATGGGACTTGCGATGGCGGAAGGCTCTGATTTGGAAGCGCCGCTCGCAACTGCCGTAATCGCTGGCTTGATCTTCCATACTATCGTCACGCTGGTGCTCGTTCCAGTACTGTACTCCCTGTTTGAGGGGGCGAAGGCAAGAAGACTGGCGCGCAAAGCGGCTCGCCAAGCGAAGCGCGAAGCAAAACGAGAGGCGAAACAAAACAAAGATAAGAACGTACCTCCGACAGAGGTATAATGATTCGCAAGAGAAGGGGAGTATGTGCTGTCCCCCTTCTCTTTTGCTTTTCCTTCGTCTGAAAGTTCTGTAGAATAAAGAGATCAAGATACATACATGAGTGAACCATGAAAGGAGCATGCACATGGATCTATTTTTGCAAGGAAAAACGGCTCTGGTACTCGCCTCTTCAAAAGGATTGGGGAAAGCAACAGCGCAGTGCCTCGCCCAAGAAGGAGCGAATGTCACGATATGCGGTAGAGATGAAGCTGCTCTGGAAATCGTACGTGCAGAGATCGAACAGGCTACTGGAAAATCCCCTCTTGCTGTAACCGTGGATGTGACAAAGGAAGATGATATTAAACGAGTTGTCGAAGAAACGGTCAAGCATTTTGGCAGCGTCGATATTTTAATCAACAATTCAGGTGGGCCTGCAGCAGGCAGATTCGATCAGCTCACCGACGAACAGTGGATGCAAGCCTTCCAGCTAAATTTGCTCAGCTATGTACGTGCCATTCGTGCTGTTTTGCCTCATATGCGAGCGAACCAATTTGGAAGAATCATCAATTTCGCTTCTTCGTCCTTTAAACAGCCAATTGAGAATTTGCTTCTGTCCAATACGTTTCGAACAGGGGTATTGGGCCTTTCCAAGACGCTTTCTTCAGAACTAGGACCAGATGGGATTCTGATTAACACCATTGGGCCTGGCAGAATTGCGACGGATCGGGTGGCACAACTGGATGGGCTTGCCGCAGAGGCGAAGAGCATCAGTACTGATGAAGTTAGGGAAAATTGGGAGAAGCAAATCCCATTGGGCAGATACGGTCAGCCTGATGAGTTTGCTCGCATGGTGACGTTCTTGGCTTCGCCAGCAAACAGCTACGTGACAGGTCAATCCTTCCTCGTCGACGGTGGCTTGATCCGTGCGATCTAATAAAAGAGAGGGGAATTCCTTTGAGTAAAGAGAGCTCATTTGATATCGTGTCCAAAGTAGAGTTGTCCGAAGTGAACAATGCGATTCAGACCGCATTAAAAGAAATAGAAAATCGCTTTGACTTCAAAGGGAGCAAGAGCAGCATTTCCTTGGAAAAGGAAGAGCTCGTCCTCGTCTCCGATGACGACTTCAAGCTCAGTCAGGTAAAAGACATTTTGCTTGGGAAGCTCGTCAAACGGGATGTCCCGATTAAAAACCTCGACTACGGCAAAATGGAACCGGCAGCGGGCGGTACTGTCCGTCAACGTGTCAAGCTGGTGCAGGGGATCGACAAAGACAATGCGAAAAAGATCAACAGCATCATCAAAGATACAGGACTCAAAGTGAAAACACAGATTCAAGACGATCAAATTCGCGTGACGGGAAAAAGCAAGGACGAATTGCAGCAAATCATCAACGCGATCCGCAAGGCTGATCTTCCATTGGAAGTGCAATTTATTAACTACCGTTGATTACTAGAGGTTGCTCAAAAAGTCGTCTTTTGATCACGAAGTAGTCGTGCAAGCGAAATCGACATCGAATATGGCGTTTACCTCCGAAGTCCGGTGCTCATGTAGTTAGCCTACACTCCGCTCCTCCTTCGTACAGTTCTCGCCATCTTCTCGGTGCTGAAAAGCCAACTTTTTGAGCAGTGACTACTAGAAAAGTTTTTGCTTCTAACTCTCTTCACTCTCGCATATGCATGTACAAATAAGTGACAAGCACTTGCGAAAGGGAGAGTAGAGACATGAAGGTCTTTATTATCAGTATGCGCAATCTCATTTTGGGCGGAATTGTTTTTCTTGTAGTACTCGTGGCGGGAATCGTACTTTTGGTCAAAGACCCTCTGAGCGTCTCGGACTCTTATCGACCGTCAGATCCGACTACTTCTGTTACAGCGACGGCACCCATGAACCAGCCAGCAGGGGCAGAAAAGCCCGCGCTGAACATGGACGTCAAGGTGGATGGGACGACGGCAGAAGTTTCCTTGCTAACAGAGAACTTCACATTTGTTCAGGAAAATGGCGAATTGGCCGAAGCCCCAGTCTTTGGAGAGGGACACGCACATTTATACCTGAATGGCGAACCAAAAGGGATGATTTATCAACCAGAGTTTTTGCTGAAAAAATTGCCCAAGGGAGAGCATGAAATTCGGGTAGAGCTCAACTACAGCAATCATCTGCCGTACAAGGTAGAGACTACGAAAAAAATCGTCGTGAAGTAAAGCAGATGGCGTTCCACAAAAGGGACGCTTTTCTTTTTGTGGGGAAGGGAAAGGAAAGGAACGTTCTTGATATGTCAAACCGTAGAACGAATGGATATAGGACGATAACGGAAAAAGAAGGGATTGTGGCGAAAAGGAAGAATCCTACAGAATAGTCTGAATGTTTTGGGGGTGCTTGTATGATTCATATGACCACAATCGGCAACATGTTAGACGACACAGCCAGTAAGTATCTGGAAAAGGAAGCGCTGGTTTATCACGAACGAGGGCTCCGCTATACGTTTGGGGAATTTCAAGAGATATGCAATCAGGCAGCGCGGGGATTTATGTCTCTTGGGATTCAAAAAGGGGAACATATCGCGATTTGGGCAACCAACGTGCCAGAATGGGTGATTTCGCAATTTGCCACAGCGAAAATGGGTGGTGTTCTGGTAACGGTCAATACAAGCTATCGGGTACATGAACTGGAATATTTGCTGCGTCAATCAGAGTCGACAACACTTCTCTTAATGGATTCCTATCGCGATGCGAATTATCTTGCCATGATTCAAGAAATTTGCCCGGAGTTACTGACATGTGAACCTGGAGCGCTTCAATCCGAAAGGCTTCCGCATTTAAAAAATGTGATCTATCTAGGGAATGAGCGCCAACCTGGAATGTTTTTGTGGAGTGATTTGCTCGAACGGGCTGCATTGGTGACGGAAGAAGAGAGGATCGCACGTCAGGCGACACTCTCACCTGATGATGTTATCAATATGCAGTACACATCCGGTACGACTGGTTTTCCAAAGGGAGTTATGCTGTCGCATGTCAATATCGTCAACAATGCCATCAAGGTAGCGGAATGTCAGCGGCTCGGGTTAGAGGATAAGGTGTGTATTCCGGTACCGTTTTTCCACTGCTTTGGTTGTGTGATGGGGACCTTGGCATGTGTGGCGACAGGTGCGACGATGGTTCCAGTCATCGCCTTTGATCCCGGCGTGGTACTTGCGGTTGTGGAGGCCGAACGCTGCACAGCACTGTACGGTGTACCCACGATGTTTATTGCCGAATTGAACCATCCGACTTTTGCCGAGCGTGACCTGAGCTCGCTTAGAACAGGCATCATGGCTGGTTCTTTATGCCCGATTGAGGTCATGAAGAAGGTCGTCGATCAAATGGGAATTCGTGACATCACGATAGCGTACGGACAAACCGAAGCGTCTCCCGTCATCACACAGACCGTGCCGGAGGATTCCCTCGAGCGGAAAGTATCCACTGTCGGTCGTCTGCATGCAGAGGTAGAAGCAAAAATCATTGATCCGGCAACTGGTGACATTTTGCCGCCAGGTTTGCAAGGCGAGCTGTGTACCCGAGGATATTTGGTCATGAAGGGCTATTACAATATGCCAGAGGAGACAGTGAAAGCGATCGATCACGAAGGCTGGCTACATACCGGAGACTTGGCAACCGTAGATGAAGAAGGCTACTATCGGATAACTGGCAGGCTCAAAGACATGATCATTCGCGGAGGGGAAAATATTTATCCACGTGAAGTGGAAGAATTCCTCTATACGCATCCAAAAGTGTTGGACGTCCAGATAGTCGGTGTACCTGATGCCAAATACGGAGAGCAGGTATTGGCGTGTATTCGGGTAAAGCCGCACGAGACGTTGTCGGAGGAAGAGGTACGGAACTATTGCGAAGGGAAGATTGCTCATTACAAAATTCCTCGCTACATACAGTTTGTTGACGAATATCCGATGACCGCTTCCGGTAAAATTCAAAAGTTCAAGCTGCGGGAGCAAGCGTTGCAGCTGTTTGGACAAAGCAATCCAAACCAGACGGGAACTGCATAGGCAGGGTTCAAGCGCTAGGGAGATGCTCCTGGCGCTTTTTTAGATAGTTCTTTACATTCGAGCAACTCTTAATTAAGATAAGTGGAAATCAAAAATAGGAGAGGTGCAGCCTAGCATGGAAGTTAGATTTTTGGGACCAGACGATGCAGAAGAATTGGTAAAGATTAGACTGGAAGGGCTGCAAACAGACCCAGACGCTTTTGGCTCTACCTATGAAGAGGCCATGCAGGTATCGATGGAAGAGTGGCGGCAAAGACTTTCTCAAGGGGATTCAGGTGATAGCGGCTATTTTGGTGCATTTGTGGAAGGACACCTGGCCGGCATCATCGGTTTTTTCCGTCACAGAGGGGTGAAAGCAAGACACAAAGCTTCTATCGTCTCCATGTACGTGCGTGAAGCGTATCGCGGGACAGGTGTCGCACAAGCGCTCATGCAGGCAGAGCTAGCCTACTTAAAGGAGCGGGGAGATATCGATACAGTACAGCTCGCTGTCGTCACGACTAATCCGGCTGCCATTCGTCTCTATGAGAAAATGGGCTTTATTCCATATGGTTTAGAAAAGCGTGCACTGAAAAATGGCGATCAATACTTTGATGAGAGTCACATGTATATTCTTCTATAGGAAAACATGAAAAAAGCGAAGGCACACAATAGCGGCTGCCTTCGCTTTTTCTATGCACAACGTTATAGATGAAAAATTAACGACTTGCCTCGTATGCAGCGATCTTATCTTCATACTGCAACGTAATTCCAATATCGTCGAGACCATTCAGGAGGCAGTAACGACGATAGGAGTCTACCTCGAACGGGTAGGAGAGACCTTCATTGTCACGAACGACTTGTTCCTGCAGATCGATGGTCAGCTGGTAGTTCGGCTTGTTTTGAGCACGATTGAACAGCTCATCGACTTCCTCTTCACTCAACGTGATCGGCAGGATGCCGTTTTTGAAGCAATTGTTGTAAAAAATGTCCGCAAAGGATGGAGCAATTACACAGCGGAAGCCATAGTCAAGGAGAGCCCATGGCGCATGCTCGCGAGAGGAGCCGCAGCCAAAATTGTTGCGGGCAAGAAGGACAGTAGACTCCTTGTACGCAGGCGTATTCAGAATGAACGAATCGATTGGCGCACCATCGACAGTAAAGCGCCATTCGTAGAACAGGAATTGACCAAAACCGCTGCGCTCAATACGCTTCAAGAACTGCTTAGGAATAATTGCGTCCGTATCTACGTTTACACGATCGAGTGGGGCTACCACTCCGGTGTGGATGACAAATGGATTCATTGGAATACCTCCTTGCTAGCGTTCTCGCTTTTCCATTCACGTACATCGACGAAGTGACCTGCGATAGCTGCTGCTGCTGCCATTTCCGGGCTGACCAGATGCGTCCGTCCGCCGCGTCCCTGACGTCCTTCGAAGTTCCGGTTGGAGGTAGAAGCACAACGCTCACCTTCAGACAGGATATCTGGATTCATCGCCAGACACATGGAGCAACCAGATTCGCGCCAGTCAAAGCCAGCCTCTTGGAAAATGAGGTGCAAGCCTTCTTGCTCAGCGAGCTGCTTAACAGCTTGTGAGCCAGGAACGACCATCGCGTGTACGGAAGGGGAGACCTTGCGTCCTTTTGCCACTTCTGCTGCTTTGCGCAGGTCCTCGATCCGACCGTTTGTACAGGAGCCGATAAACACACGATCGATTTTGATTTCACTCATAGGGGTGCCAGGTGCAAGGTCCATGTACGCCAGAGCATCTTGTGCCGCTTTGCGCTGTGCGGCTGTCTCGAATGACTCAGGGTTTGGAACGGTGCTCGTAATGTTCGTACCCATACCAGGGCTCGTTCCCCACGTCACTTGCGGTGCGATCTCGGCTGCCTCGATTTCTACACAGGCATCAAATGCAGCGCCTTCGTCTGTGCAGAGCTCTTTCCAAGCCTCGACAGCTGCAAGGAAATCTTCCCCTTGCGGAACATAGCGCTTGCCTTTCAAGTAGTCAAAAGTAGTCTGATCAGGAGCGATTAAGCCGGCGCGAGCACCACCTTCAATTGTCATGTTGCACACAGTCATGCGTTCTTCCATGGTCAGGTTGCGGATCGCAGCGCCTGTGTATTCTACGACGTAGCCAGTGGCAAAGTCAGTTCCGTATTTTGCGATAATCGCCAAAATTAAATCTTTTGCACTGACACCGAATGGCAGGTCGCCGTTTACGCGTACTTCCATCGTTTTTGGTTTGGATTGCTGCAAGCATTGCGTTGCGAGTACATGCTCCACTTCACTGGTACCAATACCGAAAGCGAGGGCACCGAATGCGCCGTGAGTGGAGGTGTGGCTGTCACCGCAGACGATTGTTTTGCCTGGATGTGTGAGTCCGAGCTCAGGACCAATGACGTGGACGATCCCTTGATCCGGGCTGTTCAAATCCGCCAGTGTAATCCCGAATTCCTCACAGTTCGCCGTCAAGGTTTCCATTTGTTGACGAGAAATCGGGTCTTTGACATTAAAACGGTCAGCAGTCGGTACGTTGTGGTCCATGGTTGCGAAGGTAAGCTCTGGACGGCGTACTTTGCGGCCAGCCAAGCGTAGTCCTTCGAAAGCTTGTGGCGAAGTCACCTCGTGAACCAGGTGCAGGTCGATATACAAAAGGCTCGGCTTGCCTGCCTCTTCGTGAATAACGTGATTGTCCCAAATCTTTTCAAACATCGTACGGGCTGTCATCATGTTTTCCTCCTTCGTTCAAAAACTCTTAACAAGGTTGTAACATGGCAAAGAGAATAGTTCAAAGATATAATAATTATAAGAAGGATAGTTTTTGCCTATCGGGAGGTCTATATGGAGTTACGACAAATTCGTTATGTACTCGCTGTTGCGGAAGAACGCAGTTTCTCCCGGGCAGCCAATCGATTACATTTGGCCCAACCGTCGTTGAGCCAACAAATTGCGAAGCTGGAGAAAATACTTGGTGTCAGCTTGTTCCATCGCTTGCCACAGCACGTTGAACTGACTGATGCGGGCCAGCGCTTCATACAAGTGGCGCAAACGCTCGTCGACATGTCAGAGGGGCTGGAGAGGGAAATGCGAGCTTATGCCGTAGGAGAAAGCGGCAAATTGCTAGTCGGAAGTCTACCGATTACAGGGGCGTACGTTCTGCCGAGGGTGTTGCCTACGTTTACGCAGCAATTTCCCGGTGTCGAGCTGCAATTGATGGAGGAAACGTCGAGTCATTTGGAGCAGCTGCTCGTGCGGGGGAAAATTGATGTAAGCCTGCTTACCATGCCCATCAGTGATCCGTCTTTGGAAATCATCCCCGCGATCAACGAAGAAATCTTTTTGGCGGTACCAGCCAATCATCCGCTCGCGAAACGTAAAGAAGTCGATCTCGCAGAGGTAGCCGATCAGCCTTTTATTCTATTAAAAGAAGGACAAGGCTTCCGCACGATTTCGCTTCGGCTCTGTGAGCAGGCGGGATTCCGACCGCGAATCGTGTTTGAGAGCTCGAACATCCAGACGGCTCAGTCACTTGTTGCAGCAGGCATGGGGTTGTCGTTTGCGCCGAAAATGATTACGCTCGCACCCGGAACGATCGAGCCGCCAACTTATGTGCGGATCAAAACAAAACCTTCTCGCACACTCGTCGTGGCGTATCGAAAGGATAAGCCATTGTCGCGCCCGGCTGAAGCGTTTGTGCAATGTCTCATCGAGCAGGGTGGAAAAATATAGAGTGATTTCCCACGCCTGTGGTACACTATTTCCAAATCATTCTGGGGAGGAACATAACATGAGAGAAATTAAGACAGAAGCAGAGTTCGAGCAAGTAATCGCAGCAACCAAGCCAGTCATCGTCAAATTCTTCACGGATTGGTGCCCAGATTGCCATCGCATTGATCCTTTCATGCCTGCCGTGGAGGAAAAATACAAAGAACAGCTGGATATGATCGAAGTCAACCGTGATACTCTCCCGGACCTGTCCGAAAAGTACGATGTCTTCGGAATCCCGAGCTTTATTGCGTTCCAAAATGGTAAAGAACTGGTTCGCTTCGTCAGCAAGCTCGGAAAAAGTCGTGAGGAGATCGAGCATTTCTTAGACCGTGCCATTCAAGTGGGTAAAGGACTCGAGCAAGCGTAATGGCATGAACATAGAACAGGGAGATAGACAGAAATGTTAAACATGAAAAAAGAAGGGGAATGGCTTGTTGCTCACTTACGAGACAAAGATGATGCCATTCCGATTGGGAACCTGCTGCGCGAAGAGTGGAAGCTGCCTCGCAAGCAGGTCCATCTTTTATTCCAACACAAAGAAGTATTGCTGGACGGTGCACCTGTTGCTCAGCATGTTGTGGGAAAAGCAGGGCAGGAAATTCGGCTGCGAATGTGCAAGCCTGAGCCTTTGGGGCTTGATCCGGCTAGTGAAGTTCCCGAGATTTTGTACGAGGATGATCATTTGCTCATCGTAAATAAGCCGGTTGGACTTCTGTTGCATCCAACCGAACGCTATCATCATGTGACGTTGGATCATCTCGTGTCGGGGCACTTTTTTCGTACGGGTTTGGAAGCAAAAGTCCGCCATGTCCATCGGCTGGATCAGGATACGTCAGGCGTCGTTCTGTACGCGAAGCATGCGTGGGCTTCTGCACTTTTAGATGAAATGCTGCGTGAGCGCACAATCAAGCGTACTTATGTCGCGTATGTTTCGGGACAAATGCCCAAAGAGCGCGGGAAAATCAATGAACCCATCGGAAAAGATCGGAATCATGGGACGCGCAGAAGGGTCACACCTAACGGAGATCCAGCGATTACGCATTACCAGGTGAAAGAACGCTTTCAAACAGCTACGAAAGTAGAATGTCAATTGGAGACGGGGCGAACCCATCAAATTCGCGTTCATTTCAGTCATATTGGGCATCCGCTTTTGGGGGATGAACTGTATGGTGGCAAGCGCGAACTCATTAAGCGACAAGCGCTGCACGCCGCCGTACTCAAATTTGAGCATCCATTCGGTGGAGAAGTTATCGAAGTCACGGCTCCGTTGCCACTCGATCTGTTTCACTTGGAAAAGAAGCTGAGATAATCGCCATTTGACTACAGACTGAATAAACTGCCAAGGAGGAAACGAGAGAGGGTGGTCTTTTGAAACGACCCATAATCGGCATCTTGACTTGGCGGGAAGGCACACGTTTTGCAGAGCCAACCTATTTTCGGCGACTGCTCAAGGCTGGACAAGAACTGGGCTGTACCGTTTTCTTGTTTTCACCTAACGACGTGTTGGGATCAGGCAAGCAGGTGAGAGGGTATGTCCCGGGGAAGAGTGGCGGCTGGCAAGCAAGGATATTTGATCGTCCAGACGCTGTATTCGACCGGTACCGTTATACACCGACACAGGCGTTTAAGAACTACGTGGCCTTTCGGCGGACGAGTAATTTTTTGTACGCAAACAATCGATTGGCTAACAAATGGCGAGTACATGAGGTGCTGCATCGGGACTCCAGAATGCATCGCTGGCTTCCGGAGACCTACCTCTATAACCGTCAAAGCCTCGTAAACATGTTAGGCAAGCATCCATTGCTCTACGTAAAGCCACTCAATGGAACAGGGGGTCGAAACATCTTGTCCATTGAAAAGCGTGGCGACGAACTGAGACTGCTCGGACGTAATAAGCAAAGGGCGAAAGTGTCCACAGTAGTAAGAGACAAAGCCGCTGCCCAGAGATGGGTAGATCGTTGGACGAGACAGGAGAAATACATCGTTCAGCAAGGGCTTCGTTTGCAGCTGGTTCCTTCGCGTGCAGTAGACATGCGCCTCTTGATTCAAAAGAATGGGCAGGGTGAATGGAGTATTACAGGTCATGGGATTCGCGTGGGTCCAGAACGCAGTGCCACCTCTAATCTGCATGGCGGTGGAAAAGCTATCCCTGTTTCGGTATTTCTCCGACCGAGATTTGGGGAGGAGCGCACTGCGCAGATCGTACGTGATTGCGAACAGCTCGCTTTTCAAACAGCAGAAACACTCGAGGATCATTTTGGACGGATGGTTGAATTTGGACTGGATATTGGCATCGATGTAGAGGGTCGTGCGTGGCTGATCGAAGTGAATCCCAAACCAGCTCGGGAAATTTTCCGGGAGATGGGGGCAATGGAGCAGTACAAGAATGCCATTACTCGCCCGCTTGAATATGCCATCTACCTTGCGAAAACACAAGGACGCGAAGGTCGCGAGCCACTTTTGAAGAGAAAGGTCGCTAGAGGATAGCGTGAAAGCAGAACAGCGGTAGTCAAGGACAACGTCTGAAGTCCTCGTCTGCCGCTGTATTTGCTAGGTGGAGATAGAAAGAGGTAATTGCAATTTACTCGGGATGTCAGGGGCGAAATCGGGTGTATGGATAACAGAAAAAGAGTATCCTTCCCGGACGAACGTAAGCTCATGGGCATCCGAATGGAATAGGACATTACTTTTTTCAAAGCGCCTCCGTACTTTTTGCAGGAACGTTTGGTCAGGTGTTCCAAAAGTGACGTGCATTTTTGGTGGTAACGCTTTCATCGCAATGGGAATCCAAGGCCTGTTTTTCCATGTGGCTACGATATGTGCCGTGCCCCCGATGACGAAGTTAAAAATTTCACCATCCTCGTATGTTTTCAGGCTTATATTCGATTTTAGCCATTGGGTAAAGACAGGCACGCTTTCCACAGGACAGCCCACTTCCCGTAAATATATAATGTGCAGGGGAGTGGACGGCTTGACGACCTCTTCTGACACATACTCGTGGGCGATAATTTCAAGAAGATTCCCGTCTCCATCGCGGAAATACAAGTTCATCCGTTGTTTTTCCTGATCAATGTCATGCCCATCCTCCCATCGAACAATCAAAAGACCAGATTCTTTGATCTTTTTCGCTGATTCATGAAAGAGAGAATAAGGCACTTGAAACGCAATATGGGCGGGGGAAATCGGCTCATACACTTCTTGAAAGGTTAAACGAAAATCAGGAGTGACTTGAAACGTAATCTGTTTGTCTGATTGAGATGAAATCGGAAAGCCGAGACGGTCTGCGTAAACCTGATGTACCCCTTGGATGGACACAGTTTGTAAGGTTAATTTAGAAAAATGCGTGATCACTGGCATCACCTTTTCCTATAAAAAGATAACGTACATTAAGATAACATAATATAAATTATGTATACTCATTCGGTTCACACTGTTTCTAGACAATCTTCTCAAATATCTTGAGAGAGGCGAATCATATCTACCACCTGAATCCCGTTTTCGTAAATCTCTTCCTCATAATGCCGCAAGAAGAAGTCCCGATCGATCCAATTCATCCGAAATCCGCACTTTTGATAAAGGGCAAGCTGACCCACACTAGAATTCCCTGTGCCGACCTCGATCGTCTTATAACCGAGAGATTTTGCTGCTTCAATGGAATGAAGAACGAGATTTTTGCCAATACCCTTGCCTTGGTGGGCCTCATCGACGGCAACATTCACGAGTTCAATCGTGTCCGGTCTGGTTGGAATCAAGACGTAGACGCCTACGATGCTCTCCTCCAGAAGAGCGACATAGCACTGACCTCGTTGTAAATAATCTTTTACCAATCTGCTTGAAGGGTCAGCCAATAAGAGTAAATCCATTGGTGGTTGTTCCTGTGCTGCAAGCTTGCGAATTTCCATCCGTGTTTCTCCTCCGATTCAGGTTGTTACCGGCTTTGGCAATGGAGCTGTTTCGTAGTTGACAATTAGGTTATTTTCGTACGTAAAGAAATGTTGACAAGGTTCAGCCTCTTCCAACATGTATGGTAAAAACATGGGAAGGTTTTCTGGGACGCCAGCATTGTCCGGGTCCAAAATCCACGCTAGCTCTTTCCAGTCAAGTATGCCTTCTTCTACGAGCTGTGGGGTTTGGGTGCGCTCGTAGTCTTCCGGAAGATGAGCGAGAAATGCATACATACCGCCCGTTTCCATTCCATCGACTAGCCAAGAGACAATTCCTTTGTAGCAAGCGGTTTCTAGCAAAATGCCCGTCTCTTCCCGAACCTCGCGAAGGACACTGTCCAGTGGAGTCTCTCCGTGCTCTAGCTTACCGCCTACGCCATTCCATAGCCCCATCAACGGTGATTTGTTGCGATTTAGCATGAGTATCCCATTTCTATGTTTGAGAAAGCATATGGTATAGCGATACATGTTATCACTTTCCTTTTTGGTACAGTCGACTTCTTTATCACGACCATTGTATCAAATGAGTGGATTCATCAGTAATTTTTATTTGGTTTTCCAAAAGAAGTTTTGTAATATTTCGTTATAATAACAAAGAAGATGGAAAGAAT
Source organism: Brevibacillus brevis (assembly GCF_900637055.1). NCBI lineage: Bacteria > Bacillati > Bacillota > Bacilli > Caryophanales > Paenibacillaceae > Brevibacillus > Brevibacillus brevis. Next base: position 3,542,409 of record NZ_LR134338.1, on the reverse strand, counting down.
AGGGGGCTCGTTCAAGATGGGAAACAACGAAAAGGTGGAAGGGCTGACAATAGAGGAGTGGAAAACGAAATATCCGCTTCTCCATAACATGATGGCGACGGAGGAAGTGTTCTGGACGAACCCTAGCTATGACGAGATCGCAAAAGCAGCTCTCTCCGTTCGGCCAGAGGAAGTCCATGATGCAGAAGAACGCTTGCGGCGTTTTAGCTCGTTCATTCAAGTGGCTTTTCCTGAGACAAGAGAAGCTGGTGGACTGATCGAGTCCCCACTCGTTCCGATAAAAGAGATGAAAAAGCACCTGGAGTCTCGCTTTGCGACGAATATACAAGGGAATCTCTGGTTAAAATGCGACAGCCATTTGCCTATTGCAGGTTCGATCAAAGCACGGGGCGGCATCTACGAGGTGCTGGCACATGCAGAAGAATTGGCCCAAAAGCATCAGATGCTGCAACCGGACAAGGATTATGCTATTTTGGCCTCGGATGCGTTCCGGGAACTGTTTTCCCGTTATTCCATTGCGGTAGGCTCGACAGGGAATCTCGGTTTGAGCATCGGGATCATCAGCGCGAAGCTCGGTTTTCAAGTCACTGTACACATGTCAGCGGACGCTAAAGCATGGAAAAAGGAATTGCTGCGGGCAAAAGGGGTCCAGGTTGTGGAGTACGCATCGGATTACGGAAAAGCCGTGGAAGAGGGCAGGAAGCAGGCTGAAGCCGATCCGAACTGCTACTTCATCGATGATGAGAACTCCAAGCGATTATTCCTCGGCTATGCAGTAGCAGCCGAACGATTGAAAAGGCAGCTAGAGGAACAACAAATAAAAGTAGATCGTGATCACCCGCTGTTCGTCTACCTTCCGTGTGGAGTTGGTGGTGGTCCTGGTGGTGTAGCATACGGGTTAAAGCTTAATTATGGTGACCATGTTCATTGCTTTTTTGCGGAACCGACTCATTCTCCTTGCATGCTGCTAGGTTTAATGACAGGGCTCCATGACAAAGTTTCCGTTCAAGATTTCGGGATAGACAACAAGACAGAGGCAGATGGTCTGGCAGTTGGTCGACCTTCCCGATTGGTAGGAAAAATGATGGAGGACCTGCTGAGTGGCGTGTTTACCGTGGACGACGAGGAGCTATATGCCTTGTTGCGAGCCTTGCGCGATCATGAGTCCATTCGATTGGAGCCGTCTGCATTGGCTGGCATGCCAGGACCTGTTAGATTGTTTCAGCAGGAGACAGGGCGGATGTATTTGGAGAAGCAAGGTCTAACGGAGAAAATGAAAAAGGCGACCCACATCGTATGGGTGACTGGTGGGAGTATGGTGCCGGAGTATATTCAGGAAGAGTATTATGCCAAAGCTCTGGATGGGAATGGAAAAAAATAAGAAAAGTATGATATTAAAGATACATAATAGTTATTATGTAAACAATTTTCGTGAAGCCCGGATGCATTCTTCCGGGCTTTTAACCATTCATTTCAAAAAGTCTTCTGCGTCTTGAATATAATAAACGTCGGTCTTCTTACTTCTGAAATCTGATGCGGCTGCAAAAGGAGTCCTTCTGGTGTGCAGGTTGGCTCGATGATCTCTTGCAGGGTAAGCCCCGCTTGGATTAACGTATTGACGGCAGTGGACATGGAGCGGTGGTAAAAAAGGGCCTTTCTGCCGTTCATCATGTGCATTTCACGCTCTCCATCTTCCAAGTAGTTATCCAAGGGCCAGAAATGCTTCTGCCCTTCTTCGTCGCGTACCCAACCCTCGACCTTTTTGCGAGCAGTAATATGCGGATGGAGTGTAGAGTAAACGAAATGGCCTCCGTTGCGCAAGGCGCGGCTTACTTTGTTGATCACGTGCTCATAGTCACGAACATAGTCCATGACAAGAGAGCTCGTAATGAGATCGTAGTCATGATCGGCAAGCGCAATGTCCTCCAGGGAGCCATGTAGATAGTGAATGTTCTCATGACTGTTGTTCGTTCGGGCATACTCCAGCATGTTGTGAGAGAGATCAACACCGATCACTTCACTTGCTCCTTGCTCCACACAGTACTTGGCGAACTGTCCGCCACCACATCCGAGGTCGAGTACACGCAATCCTTTCAGGGAGGGGAGACAACCGCGAAAAGCAGGCTGTTCGATTATATCATTCTCCGATTCACCGGACAGACGGAGCTTTTGATAGTCCTGATAAAAATCCAGTTGATCATACAGATTTTGTTTCATCCTATATCACCTGTTTCTATTTTATTAAAGATGAATATAATGGCAAAATTCGTTTAAAACGATTGAAAATGAGAGCAGGAGTTTGCATTTTTTACGAGAATTAGTGAGAGACAACCCATTTTCGCGATTCCGTCCGCTTTGCTGAGACGGTTTTTTTCTGTAAGAAGATTTGGTTTCGATATTTTTTGGCGAGACTGAAATCGAAGGAGGGATAGACGTGGACCAAATACTTCAGCTGATCAAAGATTACTGGCCGATTGCGCTAGCTATCATACTCATCATCATGGCTGCCCAATGGGTGGTGCGAAGTATCATTCGAATTATTTCGCTCGCTGCTATTATTGGTGTTGTGCTCGTGTTGTTTTTCCAATTCAGTCCTGAAGAAGTGATTCAAATGGGACGTCAAGCAGCCGTAGCTACACAGGAAGTCGTCGATAAGACGATTACACCAGTCTTGGACAAAGAGCTTAAGGATGCCGATATTTCCTTCAAGGAAGATGGCACCTATGAAGTGAAGACAACGAGTATTCGCATCGTAGGCAAAAAGGGCGAAAACAAAGCGACTGTCTATTACAAGGATGAGGAATGGGAAGTAAATATCGGTCAATTGAGCAAGCTGTTCCAGGACCGACTCGGTAAAGCGGAGCAAGAAAGCAAGACAATGTAGAATGGGAAAAACGCATGGGGCCAAAAGGGTCTCATGCGTTTTTTGCTGGATAGGCGAGTACTTCCTTTACCCATGTATCTAGCAGATATTGATATTCTTCGCTCGTTTTGATTCCAGGGGCTGAGGCAAATTGTTTTTCGAGTGGGAGCGTGCGCAGTTTTTTAGCGAATTTCCCTTCGATATCATCTTCATCTTCGAATAGCAGATAGACGACATCTTCCAAGGAGCGATAGCTCGTAACACTATACTCGATTTCATTCATTATCGTTTGAAAATGACCGTGACGATACTGGCAAAGGATGAAAGTGAAATCTAGGTTGTTTACGATTTCTAAAAATCTGTTCAAATACGCAGGTTCCACCATGATACACGCTAGCCAATGGTGTGGATTATGAGAGTGACTGATGTGGAATTCTGGAATTATTTCGATAAAGTGCTGCTGTCGTTCTGGGCTGGCTTTGCCATAGTAATCATAGTTGAATTTGCGAATGATTTTCTTCAGATGCTTGAAAGGGATTGCTGTGCCAATAAAAAGTCCGTAATATCGGTTCATTCTGTGGTTCATTCTGTGCTTCCTTTACACGGTAGTCATACTCGGAGCTATACGCAGTCGAGTTGCTTGCTCATAAGCGTAGGCCAGGCGAAGCAGGGTAGGTTCCTGGAATGCCAATCCAGTTAGCATGATGCCGAATGGCTTGCCCGCGGAAGTATAGCCAGCTGGAACCGTAATCGAAGGGTAACCGGCTTTGGCCGGGATAGCATAACCCGTACTGCCGGGGTACAAGAGGGCATCGAGTTCGTGCTCCTTCATGACAGCATCAAGGCCTTGCTTCTGTGTCATTTCCAAATCGAACAGGCGATTCGCCAGATACTCCGGCTCTGTCAACGTACCACTTGTTTGCTCGGATTCTTCCAGCAGCTCTTGCCCGTAAAGCAGGGCTTGTTCCTCATGTGCCCGATTAAAGGCAATGACATCCCGCAAGGAGCGGATCGGGTAGGGGGCTGGTAAGGTTTTTAAGTACGCATTGACGCCTACCTTGAATTCATGCACCAGAACTTGTCTATCCCACTTGGCATTTTCTGTCGGAATGGTGACCGCATCTATGACAGTTGCACCAGCCTCTTTGAGCTTTTCAATAGCTGCTTCATACAAGGCGATTTCTTCGTCATCACACTCAGCCAAAAACCTGGAGCGTACAACGCCGATGCGCGCACCCCGCAAACCGTCTGCATCGAGGAAGGGGAGGTAATCGGTATGTGCTAGACCCTCGCTTTTTCCAGTCACCGGATCATTTTCATCTATCCCAGTAAGCGCGCCAAGCAAAATTGCTGCATCTGTCACAGTTCTCGCCATCGGTCCGGCTGTGTCTTGGCTATGGGAAATCGGAATGATACCCGAACGGCTGATTAAGCCAACCGTAGGCTTGATTCCCACGAGCGAATTGTGCTCCGCTGGGTGGAGAATGGACCCAGAAGTCTCCGTACCGATTGCCACTACGGCAAATCCTGCGGCAATCGCAGCAGCTGAACCCGAGCTAGACCCGCCGACTTCGAGTACACCAGGACCGTATGGGTTCAATACTTGTCCACCGCGCGAGCTATAGCCATCTGGCATGTCATTGGAGATATAGTTAGCCCATTCCGTAAGATTTGTTTTCCCTAAAAGGACGGCGCCCGCCTCTCGGAGCCTTGACACAACAAATGCATCCGCAGAGGCAAACGAATCTGCTAAAGCTAGAGCTCCAGCCGTCGTGTGCATTTTGTCAGATGTCGCAATGTTATCCTTGATGAGTACAGGGATTCCGTGAAGCGGCCCGCGACTGCCTGACACTGCTCGTTCCCGATCCAGTGACTCTGCAATCGCCAGTGCATCTGGGTTTAGCTCACAAATAGCATTGATTCGGATGCCTTGTTTGTTGTATGTGGCAATCCGCTCTAAAAAGGCGAGGGTCAGTTCCCGGGAAGTCGTGGTTCCGGCTGTCATTGCAGCTTGCCATTCGAGAATGCTTGTTTCATGAATCAATGACATAATGTATCCCCTTTTGCGAATGATTTAATTATTTATTATAGTACCAAATTCAGGTAAAGGGAAAGAGAGGGGAGTGTGAACCTTTTGTCTATAAAAAACAAGCTGACTCTACGAGAGAATCAGCTTGCATGTGTTCCTATCAAATTATGCGTTTGATCCAGCAGCTTGCAGCTTCGCTTTTTCTTCCGCTTCTACATAACGGTTGCGAGGGTGCTCGCGGCATTCATCGGAGCAAGAGCGCTTGAATTTTGTCTCGCATTCTGTGCAGCAGAAGTGCTGCTTGTTGCAGAATGGGTTCGCGCAGTTTACATAGCGGTCTTCCACCGTACCGCAGTAATGGCAACGGCCAATGACAACGTCTTCTTCGGTATGGTTGATCGGCACAGAGATGCGTTCGTCAAACACGTAGCATTTTCCATCCCACAGACGTCCTTGGACTTCTGGATCTTTTCCATACGTGACAATTCCGCCCTCAAGATGGTAAACATTTTCAAAGCCTTGTTGCAGCAATATACCTGTCAGCTTTTCGCAACGAATACCGCCTGTGCAGTAGGTGAGGACTTTTTTATCCTTGAACTGGCTCATGTTTTCACGAATCCATTCAGGGAATTCACGGGAGGAATCCACTTCAGGGCGAATCGCACCACGGAAATGTCCCAAATCGTATTCGTAGTAGTTGCGACCGTCGAGGATCACGACATCCTCTTCCTGCATCATTTCGTACCATTCTTTTGGTTTCAGATAGGTGCCGACTAGTTTATTCGGATCAACATCCTCCTCCAAACGCCAGGTTACCAACTCTTTTTTCGGACGCACAAACATTTTTTTGAACGCATGTTCTTCCGACTCATCTATTTTAAACCACATATCACTAAAACGTGGATCTTTTCGCACATATTCCATGTAGGCGTCGGTTTGTTCAATCGTACCGGATACGGTTCCATTAATGCCCTCCGGAGCTACGATAATCCGCCCTTTCAGACCGTTATCCTTGCAAAATTGCAAGTGCTCGGCTGCGTACTCCTCATAATTTTCAATAGGAGTATACTTGTAATACAACAAAATGCGATATGGTTTTTGTACTTGCAAGGTACAATTCCACCTTTCTTTTCAATTGTGATTTTAGATGCAACGGTGATTATACCACATTCCATTGTTAAAAGCGCTGAAAAAGAAAGGGATTTGTGAGGTTTTTATGAAATTCCGTGCTTCTTGCTGGAAGTGGACGCATCCTGTACACTATGAATGGTATTCAGCTGACAGGCTACAGAGGAGAGACGATTACATGAACATGACAAATGAGCGCCTGGTTACGCAGGTGAAAATTAAAAAGCTCCACCAAGACGCCGTGATCCCAGCGTACGCGAGAGCAATGGACGCGGGCTTTGATCTGGTCGCGGTAGAGGATACATTGATTGCCCCTGGCCAATCTGCAAAAGTTCCAACTGGCTTGGCGTTCGCGCTTCCGGAAGGATTTGAATTGCAAGTGCGCCCTCGCTCCGGGATCAGTGCTAAAACAAAGCTGCGCTTGTCCAATGCACCGGGGACTGTTGATGCAGGCTATCGCGGTGAAGTATGCGTGCTGATCGATAACATTCGGATCGCATCCGGAAAAAGTGGCAAGGTATGTCTGGGCGCTGGCGAAAACGAAGTAACTGTTGAACAAGAAGTCGATGCACATAGCTACTTAATCAAAAAAGGGGACCGGATTGCACAGGGTGTCATTGCAATCGTTCCAGTCGCGCAGTTCGAAGTAGTCGATGAGCTGGATGAGACAGAAAGAGGAGCGGGCGGCTTCGGCAGCAGCGGTCTCAAGAGCTAGTTCAATCGAGTAAAAATACAAGACCCCTGATTATCAGCCGTGTAAATGGGCGTGAGCTGATACGTCAGGGGTCTTTGCTTTGATCAAATCCTCATCCTTTGGCGGATAAAAACTGGTCAATTCTCGAAAGATCGTCAGCTGTCAACGAACGTCCATCTGCTTTGACGAATACGCAAGGTCCATAGACCCAGTCTAAAAATCCGTCTGATGTGATGGGGAAATTGTTCGCTTGTACCCCGCGAGCATCTTCATTCACAATGAGGGTGATACCCTCCAGATGGTCATCATCTACTACCTCATAATCACCACCCACCAGCTCCTGTAGTTCATCCGTCCCATCGATTTCTCGAACAACTGCATGTTCATGCGGAAGCTTTACGTATACCGTAGTCAAGCGCAATCACTCCTTCTGACACCCATCATAACGTATAACCAATGAATTTTGCGATAGGAGAGCGGATGCCTGTTGGCGTGTTGGTTATCCTATGGTTGAGAATTGAAGTAACGTCCGTATTGATACTTTCAGCCTGAGGGGACATGCTGATGATACTCGTGACCGGAAAACTGTATTGGCCAGAAACATTGCCAGCGCCACCCCTATATCCTGCTCTGACCGAGGACGTGAAGTGTGATGTCCTGATCATTGGTGGCGGTGAGGCAGGAGCACTCGTTTCCTATTATCTGAAGCAGCATGATGTGGATGTCATCCTCGTGGATAAACGGCGGGTAAGTGGGGGCAGCAGCAGCGCTAACACCGGTTTGCTGCAAATATGCAACGACAAAACGTTGACAGCCTGTATCCATTCTTTCGGTGAGCAAAAAGGAGTTCGTTTTTACGAGCTGACGCGGCAGGCGGTTGATGAATTAGAAAAAATTTCTGGGCAGCTAGACCAATCTCCAGATTACATAAGGCGTGACAGCCTGTACTATGCCAGCGAACCAGCCGATGCGGAGAGCTTGCGTACAGAGTACCAGTTATTGAAGAAGTATGGCTTCCCAGTCACGTATTTTGACCGACCAGATATAGAGAAGCGATTCTCCTTTTCAAAGGCAGGGGCTATTTATTCCAAGGGAGATGCGGAGCTCAATCCGTACAAATTTACCAACGGTGTGATCGCCCACTCTGTAAAAAAAGGGACGCGCGTATACGAAAACACGGAAGTCGTGCATCAAAAAGTACAGGACGGAGGGCTTTTGGTCTATACCAAAAGTGGGCACACAATCAAGTGCAGGCGTGCTGTGTTTGCAACTGGCTACGAGGCACAATCCATGAAGCGTAATGCCAATGCTGTCATTTCCAGCTCGTTTTCCATCGTGACTAATCAAGTCGAAGCGCTTACGGGTTGGCCGCATGCATGTTTAATCTGGGAAACAGCCCGTCCCTATTTGTATATCCGCACTTGTCCAGATGGGAGAATCATTGTCGGAGGACTTGATGAGCCATTGAACGACTTGCAAAAGAGGGATGCTTCTAGCCTTAAGAAGCGTGATCAATTGCTCGCAAAGATTCAAGAGTTATTTCCGCAGATTCCCATGCGAGCCGAATATTATTGGGGAGCTACTTTTGTCGGAACGCATGACGGACTCCCGCTGTTTGGGGAGCAGGAGGGGTATCCCCATTGCTTGTTCACGCTAGGGTATGGGGGGAATGGAACCGTTTATTCGACTATCGGCGCGCAAATCATCAGTGATCTGATTACAAAAGGAAGTCATTCGGACGCCGATCTTTTTGCTTTTGACCGGATGAAATATGCCAGTGCCAAAGTCTGATCGGAAAAGCTTTCCCATTCAACGGGAAGGCTTATTTTTTTGAAAATGACAGAACGGGCGGGCCCAAATTTGCTGGATAGGCAAGTAACATTTGAACGTGGCCTACCTGCCTAGCATAGGGTAGATGGAAATATCGTTGACAGGAATAAAAAGGCAGGTATAATCTTCAATAACAGAGTATTCCGAGTAAAATACTATATATTAAAAGAGGAGTGAAGGTACGCTGTATGAAAACCACGAAAGGCAAGGTCCAGACGATCCTGCAACGCGTAGGAATCGTTGCTTTGGCGGCTGCTATGGCAGGCTGCTCAGCTGCTGCACCAGCAGAAACAGGGAATGGAGCGGGGGGCAGCAACTCTACGGTAGAGCTGCTCAATGTTTCCTATGATCCGACACGCGAGTTTTACCAAGACATCAACAAGGAGTTTGCCTCAGAGTGGCAACAAAAGACAGGTCAAACAGTGACGATCAAGCAATCACATGGCGGTTCAGGCAAGCAATCCCGCTCCGTCATCGATGGTTTGGAAGCAGATGTAATCACCCTTGCCCTCGCTTATGATATTGACGCGATTGCTGAACGCGGTCTGATTCCTGCCGATTGGCAAAAGAAGCTCTCGGACAACAGCTCGCCTTACACCTCCACGATTGTGTTTCTCGTGCGCAAAGGCAATCCGAAGCAAATCAAAGATTGGGATGATTTGATCAAGCCTGGTATCTCCGTGATCACCCCGAACCCGAAAACGTCTGGGGGAGCCAGATGGAATTACTTGGCTGCCTGGGGATATGCCCTGAAGACAAATGGGGGAGATGAAGCGAAGGCACAAGAATTCGTGTCACAATTGTTTAAGAATGTACCCGTCCTCGATTCTGGGGCACGTGGTTCGACCACTACTTTTGTCGAGCGTGGCATTGGGGATGTGCTGATTGCTTGGGAAAACGAAGCGTATCTCGCTGTCAATGAACTAGGGAAAGACAAGTTTGAGATTGTGAATCCGTCCTTGAGCATCTTGGCTGAACCGCCTGTCACCATCGTTGACAAATACGCTGACAAGCACAAGACAAAAGAAGTAGCAGAAGCATACCTCCAGTTCCTGTATACCAAAAAAGGCCAAGAGATCGCAGCCAAGCATTTCTACCGCCCTCGTTCGCAGGAAGTGCTCCAAGCACATACACCCGGATTCCCCGAAATCAAATTGTTTACCATCGATGAGTTGTTTGGTGGCTGGACGAAAGCACAAAAGACTCATTTTGCAGATCAAGGCGTCTTCGATCAACTTTATAAACCATAGACCTACACTTTCCTCAGAGGAGTTACCTTCATGAGAAAATCACTGCGCAACAGAGGTTTTTTGCCAGGCTTTGGCATGACCATGGGCTATACAATCGTCTACCTGAGTCTTCTGGTGCTGATCCCTCTGTCTGTCTTGTTTTTAAAAGCTTCGACGATAAGCTGGGAGCAATTCATAGGGACGATCATGGATACGCGCGTCCTTGCCTCTATTCGTGTGAGTATTATGACTTCCTTCTTCGCGGCTTGTCTCAATGCAGTGTTCGGTGTCTTAGTGGCATGGGTATTGGTTCGCTATCAGTTTGCGGGGAAGCGGATCATCGACGGCATGGTTGATCTGCCATTTGCTTTACCTACCGCTGTAGGCGGGATTGCCCTGACTTCTATCTACGCTGAAAATGGCTGGATCGGGCAGTATCTGGCGGAATGGGGGATTAAGGTAGCGTACACCCCCATCGGTATATGGGTTGCACTAACATTCATCGGTCTTCCTTTTGTCGTCAGAACCGTCCAGCCTGTTTTGCAGGATTGGGATTTGCAAATGGAGGAAGCGGCGGCTACGTTGGGCGCTACGCGATGGAATACATTTTGGCGGGTGGTTTTGCCGCATCTGTTACCGGCGATCATTACGGGTTTTGCGCTCGCCTTTGCCAGAGCATTGGGGGAGTACGGCTCCGTCGTTTTCATCTCCGGGAACATGCCGTTGAAAACAGAGATTGTGCCCCTCTTGATTATGACCAAGCTGGAACAGTTTGACTATGCAGGCGCCACGGCAATTGCAACAGTCATGCTAGTGATTTCCTTTATCATGCTTTTGATCATCAACTACTTGCAATGGAGAATCAATAAATTCGATGCGGCCCGTTAGGAGGTATCACGTATGAAGCATTTGACGGAGCCGGCCTATATCCGATGGACATTGATTATCGTGGCCTTGCTCTTCCTCGGCTTGTTTTTGATTCTTCCGCTTGTTGCTGTTTTTACAGAAGCGTTTCGGCAAGGGGCGGAGGTGTTCGTTGCGTCCATTACAGATGAGGAAACGTTATCCGCTGTCAAGCTCACCTTGCTTGTGGCTGCCATTAGCGTTCCGCTGAATGTGACGTTCGGGATCGCTGCTGCATGGGCAATCGCCAAGTTTTCGTTCCCGGGTAAAAATGTGTTGCTTACGTTGATAGATTTGCCTTTTGCCGTGTCTCCAGTCATTGCGGGTCTGATCTTTGTCCTCTTGTTTGGGAGTCAAGGTGTGGCTGCGCCCTTGCTTGAGGCGTGGGATTTCAAAATCATATTTGCGGTTCCAGGTATCGTGCTCGCGACGACCTTTGTTACCTTTCCGTTCGTCGCTCGTGAACTGATTCCGGTCATGGAAGCACAGGGAAGAGACGAGGAGGAAGCAGCAGTCTCGCTCGGAGCAAGCGGCTGGCAAACATTTTTACGCGTCACGCTGCCAAACGTAAAATGGGGACTCCTGTACGGGGTCATACTGTGCAATGCCCGCGCCATGGGTGAATTCGGGGCAGTATCCGTCGTTTCCGGTCATATTCGCGGCATGACCAATACGCTCCCGTTGCATGTGGAGATTCTCTACAACGAATATCAATTCGCTGCTGCCTTTGCGGTAGCCACCTTGCTTGCTGCCTTAGCCTTGGTGACGCTTATTCTGAAAAGCTTGATCGAGTGGAAAACCGAGCGGCAGGCAAAGCTGGATGAGGAACAACACTACGACGTGACAGGAGAGAGAGCCGGATGAGTATCGAGGTAGTGAACATTACGAAGTCATATAAAAGCTTTACGGCGCTGAAAAATGTAAATCTGCATATCCCGGAAGGCGAACTCGTAGCGCTTCTCGGGCCTTCCGGATCGGGAAAGACGACGCTTTTGCGTCTCATCGCTGGACTGGAGCAACCACAGGAGGGGAGCATCCTCTTTAACGGAGAGGATAATACGAACCGTGACGTACGCGAGCGGCAGGTTGGATTTGTTTTTCAGCATTACGCCTTGTTTCGGCATATGAACATCTTTGACAACATTGCGTTTGGATTGTCAGTTCGCTCCCGCAAAACCCGACCGAGCAAGGAAGAAATCAGTGAAAAGGTTCATTCTCTGTTAAAGCTCGTGCAGCTAGATGGTCTCGCACATCGCTATCCCTCACAGCTATCCGGTGGTCAGCGCCAGCGTGTTGCATTGGCGAGGGCGTTGGCAGTGGAACCAAAATTTTTGCTGCTGGATGAACCGTTTGGCGCTTTGGATACGAAAGTGAGACAGGAGCTGCGTCGCTGGCTCCGTCATCTGCACGGGAAGCTCGGGCTGACGATTCTGTTCGTCACACACGATCAGGAGGAAGCGATGGAATTGGCGGATCAGGTAGTTGTGATGAATGAAGGGCGAGTAGAGCAGGTAGGATCGCCCGAAGAAATTTATCATCATCCGGCGAATCCGTTCGTGTACAGCTTTCTCGGGCGGGTCAATCTGTTTCACGGACGAATCCAAAATGGCAAAATCAAGCTCGGCGAAGCAGAGTTCGAGACAGATTGGAAAGATAAAGCGGTGGAGGCTCCCGCTGTCGGATACATGCGCCCACATGATGTAGAGATTTCGTTGCGTCCGCCAGAGGGGAAGTCTGCCAGATCTGTTCAGGCCGAGATTAACCATATTTCCCTCTTGGGTCCGATCGTTCGTCTTGACTTGAAGCGTTTGGACACGGATGAGGTGTTTGAAGCCGAAATGAGCAGGCAGCGCTTTATGGAGTTGAACGTAGAAGAGGAGAGCATTGTGTACGTTACGTTGCACAATGTATCGATCTACGTGGATTCACAGCCTTTGCAGACACATCGCCCTGCTCTCGTTCCGTTGCAGGCCAGTGTTTGATCCGATTGATTGCAAATAAACCGGTCTGCATATGCCGCAGGCCGGTTTTTGATGGAGGCACTCGCTACTCGCCACGTTGCTTGGAGCGAGTCTGTTCTTTGCTAATTGTGTTCGATGTACGGGTTTGCGAAGGGTTTTCTTTCTTTCCCATCTCATTTTTGACACCATTGTGCTTGGACATTTCTTTGCCTCCTTCCCACTGGATTGCCATGGTAGTTTTCCCTGCCACAGGCAATTTCATGAGTCAGGTATTTTTTGCTGTGCTCGAAATCGTTTATCTTTTGCAAAATGAGGTCATCTCTGGTAAGATAAGTGTTTGAACGATTCAAAAAAGGCAGGTATTGCGACGATGATAAGCACTCAGAACGTGACGCTGCGCTACGGCAAGCGCGCACTGTTTGAAGATGTATCCATTAAGTTTACCCCAGGTAACTGTTACGGCCTCATCGGTGCGAACGGTGCAGGGAAGTCTACCTTCGTGAAGATCCTCTCCGGAGAGATCGAGCCGACGAGCGGTCACGTTTCGGTGACACCGGGCGAGCGTATCGCTGTATTAAAGCAGAACCACTTTGAATTCGACGAGTACGAAGTGTTAAAAACGGTTATTATGGGCCACAAGCGCCTGTTCGAGATCATGGAAGAGAAGACCGCTCTTTACATGAAAGAAGATTTCTCCGAGGAAGACGGCAATCGCGCGTCCCAATTGGAGGGAGAATTCGAAGAGCTGAACGGCTGGATGGCCGAAGCAGATGCAGCTAGCTTGCTGATCGGCCTCGGTATCCCGACAGACCTGCACGACAAGCAAATGAAGGACCTCTCTGGTACGGAGAAGGTACGCGTTCTGTTGGCACAAGCACTGTTTGGTAATCCACACATCCTGCTCTTGGATGAGCCGACGAACCACTTGGACATCGAGTCGATTCGTTGGTTGGAAAACTTCCTGGCGGATTATGAAAACACCGTCATCGTTGTATCCCATGACCGTCACTTCCTGAACAAGGTGTGTACGCACATTGCGGATATTGACTTTGGCAAAATCCAAATGTACGTGGGTAACTACGACTTCTGGTACGAATCCAGCCAATTGGCGCTGAAAATGGTTCGTGATCAGAATAAGAAGAAAGAAGAAAAAATGAAGGAACTGCAAGAGTTTATTGCGCGTTTCTCTGCGAATGCTTCCAAGTCCAAGCAGGCGACTTCGCGTAAAAAGCTGTTGGAGAAAATTACGTTGGAAGACATTCGTCCTTCCAGCCGTAAGTATCCGTTCATTAACTTCAAGCCAGAGCGTGAAGCAGGTAAAAACCTCGTAGCCATCGAAGGCTTGAGCAAGACGATTGAAGGCGAAAAGCTGTTTGAAAACCTTCACCTCACCATTAACAAAGGGGATAAAGTTGCGTTTGTCGGACCAAATGAGCTGGCGAAAACAACCTTCTTCCAAATTTTGATGGGTGAAGTTCAGCCTGATAGCGGTTCTTTCGAATGGGGCGTTACGACTTCCCAAGCGTACTTCCCAAAAGACAATGCGGAGTACTTTAACTCCGATTTAAGCCTGGTTGACTGGCTGCGCCAATACTCCAAAGATCAAGACGAGACATTCATTCGTGGATTCCTCGGTCGCATGCTGTTCTCTGGAGATGAAGCGCTGAAAAAGGCGAACGTATTGTCCGGGGGAGAAAAAGTTCGTTGCATGCTGTCCAAGATGATGCTGGCGAGTGCCAACGTACTGATCATGGACGAACCGACGAACCACTTGGATTTGGAATCCATTACTGCATTGAACAACGGCTTGATTGAGTTCGACGGTACACTTCTGTTCGTATCTCATGACCACCAGTTCGTCCAAACGATTGCGAACCGGATCATTGAGTTCACGCCGAAGGGTGTCATTGATAAAATGATGACGTACGACGAGTACCTCGAGAGCGATGAAATCAAACGCCTGCGTGACGAGCATTACGCGTAAGCTGCCTACGCACATATAAAAAGCCCTTGGCTTCGCACAAATCGTGCCGAAGTCAGGGGCTTTTTCTCATGTTGCGGGGTCTTCCACGAACTCGATTTTGTTAAGGAACGCTTCCTTGCTCGAGAAAATAACGCGCTCTTTTCGCGGGGAAGTAAAGAACACCACGATATACTGGTCATCGATGTATTCTACCGTGCCTCGTTTCTTTGGTCTCTGTATCGTCTTCACGGGTTTATTCAACCATTCGTTCATCTGATGCTCCTCCTACCTGACTTTCCCATTCATTATACCAAGATTAAAGGCGATGCCCAATGACATGTGCAGTCATGGCAATGCGCAGCAGCATTTGATCGTGTCCGTTTTCCGCATTCAATCCGGTCCACTCCCGGATGAGCTGGATGCGGTATTTGATTGTATTTTTATGGACATACAAACGACGCGCGGCTTCTGCGTAATTGCCATCCGTTTGCAAAAACACTTGCAAAGTTTGCAAGAGCTGTCCGTTCTTTTCACGATCATAGCTTTGAATTTTGCCCAGACATTCTTCTGCAAACGCTTGTGCTTCTGTCGCAGGATCGTCTGCGTACATGATTCGCTCGAGTCCTAAGTCGTGGTAGCTTTTGACGCTAAGAGAAGAGACGTTGGCTGGGTTTGCAGAATGTAGAGCGGTTCGCAAGCTGATCAACGCTTCCCTGTAACTACGAACGATGCCTTCCCGTTCAGGATGATATCGTCCAATTCCTGCAAAAACGGGTTGATCCAGTTGCTTGGTGACCGTCTTCAAGCACTGTTCCTGCAACCATTGCGAAAGCGATTCCATAGCGACATGAATAGACAACGGTACGAGCAAGAGGACACGATTTTCCTGATCCAATCCATACAGAATCGCTTCATTTGAGGAAAAAAAGCTGTGCAACGCATTCAGAAGATGATGGTTTTCTTGCCAAAGTTCCATGCCGGTCTTGTCGTGGGGGGAGGAGCTTAGGATCATCGCAATATAGTGATCGGACAACTCCCAGCCGACTTCATCGGCTTTTCGCATGAGCATTTCGTGTGAGACGATCTGGCCACTGACGAGTTGTTGCAAGAAATCATTGCGAAAACGCTGGAATGTTTCCTGGATGGCTCGTTGGCGCTGCATTTCAAGTGACAAGAGGGCAGCACTTTGCTCGATGGCGACTTTTTCCCACGCGTATAGATCACGTTCCCGCTGTCCAATGATGATGGTTCCCTGCACGATTTGGTCGTGGAGAAGCCACCGGACATGGATTCCCTCTTTTTGTCTGCTAAGAGGCTCTTGCGTGAGTCGAATCGGAGCGCGCTGACCGTAAAGCTTGTCCAAAGAATGATCGAGTGGGAGCGGAGCAAGAGAAGAATCCCATTTCCATTTATGCTGGGGGACATGGATGGAGACAGGAGCATCAAGGATATCGGACAGTAAATCTGTCAAAGTAGAAACCGGAGCTCCACCCGTTAAATAGTGATGAAATCGTTCATAAATAGCATGGGTTCTATCCAGCTCGATGCGCTGTTTGTCATTGATGCATTGAACAACTGGCACGATGACATCCGACCAAGCTTTATCCATCGGAAAGGACAGAATGGGAAAAGCCTTTTTCGTAGCGTGGGAGAGAACGGCTTCAGGAAGGTCCTCCATGTATCGACCTAATTTGATGGCAAGCCCGGGGGTGCCGATGGCGACTAGCTCATCGATGAGCGTGATCAGCCGTTTCGTACATGTTTTTTGCTGAGAGAGAAATGGAAAGCCTGTCGTCAGAACGAATTCACCAGCCCGCAGCCACCTATGGCCATCGGGAGAATCAAACGAAGTGACACCTAGCAGTTCATTTTCTAAAGAGTCCGCGCCTGCAAGCACTGACGATTCATCAAAGCCACCAACTTGTATGAGCTCACGGACAGTAATCATTACGCTCACCATGCCTTCATCATCTTTTAGCTACTTGCACAAAACCCTGTTCCGTTTTCTAGCCATGTGAACAAAGGAGATATTTGAATTTTTCGATAATACTAATGTACATGTCCAGGATGTGTACAGGCAATGGGACAAATCGAGCAAACTGGGGGGAGTTGCATGAAAGCGAGAGATTGGCTAGGGGTACTGCCGTTCATTGGGATGCTGGGAGGAATTCCGTTTGTGAATCGGGTTGAGCCTTATGTTTTAGGCATGCCGTTTGTCCTATTTTGGATCGTTCTCTGGGTTGTCTTAACTTCCGTCATCATGGCATTCCTCAACAAAATCGACCCTGCTACGAAGGAGGACGGCCAATGAATATTGCCTTGATCATTATTTTTTCCTTTTTATTGCTGTCCTTCTACTCCGGTATTCGTGCGCAAAAAGGGAAAGACATGAATATGGAACAATGGACCGTTGGCGGTAGAGGTTTTGGTTCGATCTTTATTTTCTTGCTGGTAGCAGGCGAGATTTATACGACATTCACCTTTTTGGGGGGCAGCGGTTGGGCGTACTCCAAAGGGGCACCATCTTATTACGTTCTCTCTTACATTTCCCTCGCCTATGTCATTTCCTATTGGCTCTTGCCGCCAATTTGGCGGTATGCCAAAGAGCACAAGCTCGTCTCCCAATCCGATTTTTTTGTGAGCAAATACAATAGCCCGATACTTGGCATTTTGGTCGCCGCAGTCGGAGTTATTGCGATTATCCCGTATCTCGTCCTCCAATTCAAAGGCCTTGGGATCATTGTATCGGAAGCTTCCTATGGCTCGATTTCGCCTGCTGCTGCGATATGGATCGGGGTCATCGCTGTTACCATTTACGTCATGATCTCGGGAATTCACGGTTCGGCTTGGACGGCTGCGATCAAAGACATCATGATTTTCTTTGTCGTCGTTTTCCTTGGGCTTTACCTTCCGTTTCATTACTACGGGGGCATCCAGCCAATGTTTGAAGCCGTACAAGCCTCCAATCCTGGTTTCTTGACTTTCCCCGAAGAGGGATTAAGCATTTCCTGGTACATTTCTACGGTGCTGGTCACAGTGTTTGGCTTTTACATGTGGCCGCATACGTTCGGCTCTGTGTTTTCAGCGAAAAATGAAAATGTGTTCCGCAAAAATACGATCATGCTGCCGCTCTATACCTTGATGCTGCTGTTTGTGTTCTTTGTCGGCTTTACCGCGATTCTGCAAGTACCTGGTTTAAAAGGGGCGGACGGCGATTTGTCCTTGCTCCGTCTGTCGTTGCAAACATTCGATCCGTGGGTAGTCGGGATTATTGGAGCGGCAGGCTTGCTAACGGCACTCGTACCAGGCTCGATGCTATTGATGACCGGGGCGACACTCTTGGCGAAAAATGTGTACAAAGTCATGGCTCCGCACACGTCTGATGCACAAATCGCCCGGATTGCCAAATGGTTGGTGCCTGTCATCTCGTTGGTCTCGCTTTATTTTGCACTGAGTGGGGGAGATACGCTCGTTACGCTGTTATTAATGGGCTACAGCTTGGTCACACAGTTATTCCCGGCATTGCTTTTCAGTCTCCCTGCCAAGCCATGGGTGAATAAATACGGTGCGTTTGCCGGGATTATATGCGGCGTGTCTACCGTTGCGTATGTGACCATTTTCCAAGTGACGATTGCAACCATGTTTCCAAATTGGCCAGCCGTTGTCAAAGACTTGAACATTGGTGTCGTGGCATTGCTAGTCAATCTCGTCGTGATGTTTGCTGTGACATTTGTGACGAAGCATCTTTTTGCACTCAATCGTCATGCAGCAAACACAGAAGGCACATCAACTCTTTAATACTTATTCCTAAAGGAGGCAGTCATATGGCAGATACTGTTTTTCTCAATGGACAGGTGATCACGGTAGATCAAGAAAATCGGGTGGCAGAGGCAGTGGCAGTCAGAGGGAATCGCATCCTTGCTGTCGGGTCTAGTGAAGATGTGAAACAGTTGATTCAATCACATACAAACGTCATTGATTTGCAAGGGAAGAGTCTGTTGCCCGGCTTTATCGATGCCCACCTGCATATTACGATTTACGGTACGAACAAGCTGGGGGTCGATTGCAAAGCGAGAAAGATCCGGTCGATTGCTGACCTGCTCACTGCACTGAGAGAACAAGCGGAAAAAACACCCAGAGGGGAATGGGTAAGGGCATGTGGTTTCGATGAAAATCTCATGGTCGAGCAGCGTTATCCGACGCTTGCCGAGCTGGATGAAGTGACGACAGCGCATCCTGTTTTTGTCATGAGGACGTGCGCTCATCATTCTGTCGTAAACAGCAGAGCGCTTGCCATTGCGGGTTATGACCGAAACACAGCCGATCCCCAAGGTGGACGTATTGATCGTGATGCAGATGGTGAGCTAACCGGATTCCTCATCGAAACGGCACATATGAACATGTTTGAAAAAGCTGCCTTTACAGAAACCGAGTATATTCAAGGCCTACAATTGGCTTCGGAAGACTTTGTTGCTGCGGGTATTACTAGTGTCCACGATGCGGGAGGATACGGTCCGGAGAACTATCGGGCGATGCAAAAAGCGGTACAGGAAGGTGATGTGAAAGTTCGCATCTATGCAATGGTTTGTGCGCTGAATCAATCCGATGATTTTGTCCGAAAGATGATCGATGCCGGAATGGTAACGGGTACAGGGAATGCTCGCTTCCGTATCGGACCCGCGAAAGTTTTTACAGATGGGGCAAGCATTGCGCCCACGATGGCCATGCGTGAACCGTTCACCAGCCGACCAGATGATTACGGAATTCTCTACTATGAACAGGACGAGTTGAATACCATTTTGGGAGAGGCACATGCAAGAGGTTTTCAAATTACCGCTCATGCCCAGGGAGATCGAGCGATTGACATGCTGCTGACATGCTTTGAAACGGCACTAGAAGCACATCCGCGCGAGAACCACCGACATCGAATTGAACATGCGGGTGTATCTGCGCCAGATCTGTTGGCGAGAATGGCTCGGCTAGGTGTCGTACCCATCCCGAATCCTGCTTTTATCTACGATTACGGAGATTCGTATGTGAACAACATCGGAGAGCGTGTCGAGCATATGTTTCCGGCTAGGGATCAGTTCGACGCGGGGATCATTGCAGCAGGAGCGTCGGATAGTCCCGTGACTGATTTCAATCCGCTGATCGGGATTCATGCTGCCGTTAATCGGTTGAGTAAAACAGGTCAGGATGTGGGGATCAATCAAAGGGTCAGCATTATGGAGGCAATCCGTATGTTTACCTGGAACGGAGCGTACGCCAGTTTTGAGGAGGGGATCAAAGGGAGTATTGAAGTCGGGAAGCTGGCTGATCTCGTGGTGCTGGACGGCGATATTTTGGCAACCTCTACAGATCGCATCAAAGAGCTGCGCGTAGACAAAACGATGATAGATGGGGAGTTCGTCTATCAACGCCAAGATGAGGAGGTTCTGCAAGCATGAACGTAAAAGCGAGAAAGCTTGCGATCAATGAAGAACGGTTGCAAAAACGAATCGAGCAATTGGCGCAAATCGGGAAAATAGGCGAAACGGGTGTATGTCGACTCGCTTTGTCCGCTGAAGATCGGGCAGGCGTAGAGCTGGTGCGTAGCTGGATGGAAGAAGCCGGCCTTCAGACGCGGATCGATGACTTTGGCAATTTGATTGGTCGGATGGCGGGGAAGGATGAGCAAGCTCCGCTCTTGATGATTGGCTCGCATATCGATTCGCAGCCATACGGCGGTCAGTACGATGGGGTGATCGGGGTATTGGGGGGGCTAGAGGTCGTCCAGACGTTGAATGAACAAGGGATCATGCCTGCCCAGCCTATTGAGGTCGTTGCGTTTTGTGACGAAGAAGGATGCCGGTTTCAAAAAGGACTGTTTGGTTCCAAAGGCATTCTCGGGATGCTGGACCCGACGGACTTGGAGAGGACGGACAAAAACGGGATCACACGCAGGCAGGCATTGATTGATTTTGGCTGCGACCCTGATCGCCTGGAAGCGTCTATTTATCCCAAAGGCAGCATCGGTGCTTATCTGGAGCTGCATATTGAGCAGGGGCCGATTCTCGATGATGCGAAAGAAGCGATTGGAATCGTGTCTGCGATATCAGGGCCTTTGTGGTGGACGGTCGAGCTGACTGGCTTTGCCGGGCACGCTGGTTCCGTACCGATGCCGATGAGAAAGGATGCACTAGTCGGAGCGGCAAAAGTAATACTGGCAGTGAATGAGCTGGCAAAGCTCGATCCACAAGCACCAACAGTCGGTACAGTCGGTCACTTGGAGGTGTTCCCGGATTCGCGCAACATCATTCCCGAGCGGGTGCGTTTTTCGATTGATTTGCGGGACATCGATTTGAAGCGTCGCGATGAGCGCGAACAAGCGTTGCGCGAGGCGATTGAGCTAGCCGCTGTAGAAGGTGGATTGCAATATAGCATTACGGAAGATACGAATAGTGACCCGCGTTACTGTGCCGACTGGATAAAGGCAATCATGCATGAGGAGAGCAGCAAGCTCGGTGCCTCTGTGCGCGAGCTGATGAGTGGTCCTTTCCATGACGCTTTGGCGCTCTCGTACGTTTGTGATTACGGGATGATTTTTGTCCGCTGTAAGGATGGTATCAGTCATAATCCGCAAGAATACGCAGCCTATGAAGACATTGCACTGGGCACAGAGCTGCTCTACAAAACCGTTTTGCGGATGAGCACCACCCAATAATAGAGAGAGTCGCCCGTCTAAGCGGATAGGCGACTTTTTTCATACAGCCAATGACGAGACTTTACAGACTGTTTTTGATATATTTTATTCTTAGAGGTTCTTATCACGTCTGAGGAAGGAAGAATGGCATGAAAATGCGTGTTTCCGCTGTGCAGTACCATCTGCATACCATACATAGCTTTGAAGACTTCGCCAATCAAGTTGAGCACTACGTGAAAAACGCGCAAGAGTACGACACAGAATTTCTCCTTTTTCCGGAGCTGTTCACGACTCAACTCATGTCGATCGGAGACGAGCAGGGCAATGCGCTGCCGATTACAGCATTGCCGTCCTTCACAGATCGATATGTCGAGCTGTTTCGTTCCCTTGCTGCCCAATATGAGATGTATCTGATTGGTGGAACGCACATCATCGAGGAAAACGGCAAGCTTTACAATACGGCATTTCTATTTTACCCGGATGGACGTGTAGGACAGCAGAAAAAAATCCATATCACGCCATGGGAAGTAAAAGGCTGGAACATGGGGGCTGGCGACTCGTTGCAAATCTTTGAGACCGACAAAGGGAAGGTCGCGATGATTATTTGCTACGACATCGAGTTCCCTGAGTGGGTGCGCATCGCCAAAGCACGGGGCGCAGACGTCATTTTCTGCCCATCCTGCACGGATGATCGCCATGCCTTCCACCGCGTACGTTATACCAGTCATGCCCGGACGATTGAAAACCAGGTGTATGTCGTGCTGACTGGAACAGTAGGCTCACTGCCGACAGTTGATTTCATGCGTGCGAACTTCGGACAAGCGGCGATCTTGACGCCAAACGATGTTCCGTTCCCTCCGCGAGGCGTTCTTGCTGAAGGGGAAATCAACCACGACATGATGGTAACCGCTGACCTGGATATTCAACTACTATACGATGTGAGGGAAAAAGGCTCCGTAACAACGTGGCGCGACCGCCGCACTGATTTGTATACAGACTGGAAGTAAGCATTCCATCGTGATCTGGACAGCAGGAGGATGAATATGTACAGAAAAGAGCTGTATGTATTTGAAGGGAACAAGCCACGCAAAGCCGTTATACGCAACTACAATCGCGCAGACTTCTTCGAGCTGATCCAAATACAGGCGGAGAGCTTTCCCCCGCCGTTCCCGTCCGAGCTATGGTGGAACCAGGAGCAGCTGACGAACCATATTACGCTGTTCCCCGAAGGAGCCATTTGTGTAGAAGTGGACGGCGTTTTGGCAGGTTCGATGACAGGACTGCTCGTGAAGTTTGATCCGGCTCATCCTGAGCATAAGTGGGAGGATGTCACGGATAGCGGTTATATCCGCAATCATGATCCCAAAGGGGACACGCTGTACATCGTAGACATTTGCATTCGTCCGAGCTTCCGCAAGCTGGGATTGGGTCAACAGATGATGCAAGCGATGTATGAGCTGGTGGTACAAAAAGGACTGCGCAGATTGCTTGGGGGAGGTCGCATGCCAGGATATGGACGTTATGCAGACCAATGGACACCTGAGCAGTATTTGGAGCGTGTTCTGACAGGGGAAGCAAGAGACCCGGTGATTACATTTCTCATGCGCTGCGGTCGCACGCCTGTTCAGGTCGTGGCGGATTATTTGGAAGATGAGGAATCCCGCAACTACGCGACACTCATGGAATGGAAAAATCCATTTCAGCAGCATTTGTAGGGTATTTCTCTGACATAATCGATCGAGAGGGGATTTGACTGATGGAGTTCGTACGCATTCAACATATTGACAATCCGCTATTTGCGAAGATGCACCGTTTGATGCAAGAGGTTTTCCCGCCTGAGGAAGTTTTGGAGTACGATTTGTGGAAAGAACCGCTGGAAGATCCGGGCATTCGTGTATTTGTAGCTGTACACGAAGGAGAAGTTGTGGGCGCTACCGAATACCGTTACTACACAGACATGAACGTAGCCATGACAGACTTCACGATCATCGGTCGAGAAGGACTCGGAGTGGGCCGATTCCTCGCCAGAGAGCGTCAAAAGGACCTGCTCTCTCTGGCTGCTGAAAACGGCAAGGAGCTGTACGGGATGTTTGCAGAAATCTACGACCCGTACCGTGTGGAAGAACACAACTTTGGCGGGATCAAGCCAATGGACCCATTTGTACGCCGTGAAGTACTCTCTCATCTGGGCTACAAACGTACGAACTTTACGTATGTGCATCCATCTTGGCAAAATGACGGCGAAGCGGTATCCGGACTCGATCTGGGCTTTATGCCGACAAACGAAGAGCAAACGACGCTCGAAGCGGATCTGATCGTCACGTTCTTGAAGCGTTATTACGCCGTGCTTCCACAGAAGCCACAGGCATGGCTCGACATGGTAAAAGACTTGGAGAGCAAAGAAACAGTGGAGCTGCTCCCTATCTAATCGAAAGACAACAAGACCAACTCTCCTGTGGAGCTATGTTCACGGCTCCATGGGAGTTTTTCGTAGCGGGCAAGTCAGATTATTGCGAAAAATATATAAGCCGTATGAAGAGGGATTCAAAATGAAAGTTATCACACTATGCGGGTCAACAAAATTCAAAAAGGAATTTGAGCAGGCCAATACGTATTGGACGCTCCAAGGAAACATTGTGATGAGTGTAGCCTTTTTCGAACAAAGCGAGGGCTTTGAGATATCACAGGAGCAAGCGGAACTTCTTGCAAACATTCACTTTCGAAAAATCGATTTGTCCGACGAGATTTTCGTCATCGATGTAGAGGGCTATATCGGAAGCAGTACAAGCAAGGAAATTGCGTATGCAAAAGAACAAGGAAAGCCGGTTCATTATTACTCCAAGAGTGGGATCAACGATAAAGTGATTGCCGCAGTCTTTCCCTAACGAGAAAAAACAGAGGTGAAACAGGTGAAAGCTCAAAATCTAGCATCGATCTTCCTTTACATAGCCGTCATCTTTCACTTGCTGGGCATGAGTGGCTGGACTTCTGCAAAGCTGGCACAACCGATCGAGCTCGCCATCCTTGCGCTTATGCTCCTGTCCATTTTCATTTTACGGAAAAAGAAACGAAAAAAGCGTCGGGCAAGAAGGCCAGCACCGGAAGTAGCAGTCATGCTTGAGCATGCCGAGGAAGGAGAGCCAGGCAAATGATCCATGACATCCACATGCAGGCGATTCTGGACGCTTCTCACGACGGGATCATCGCGGTCGATCGGGATTCCATTATTATCGGGGTCAATAAAAACGCGATGGAAATACTCGGTTTGCCAGGCAATATCGTTGGACAAAAAATCACCCGTTATATTCCCAATTCAGATATGTTGAGAATTTTGGCAACAGGAAAAAAAGAGATAGGAGACATCGCAACGATCCTGAATCGACAAATTATCATCAACCGTTTGCCGATTGTCATAGAGGGTGAAATCGTTGGGGCCGTGTCCACTTTTAAAGAAATCACCGACATTCAAAAAATGGAGATGCGCATTCGCAAGCAGAGCATGGAGAGCGGCTTGGAAGCCAAATTCCGTCTGGAGGATATCGTTGGAGAATCTTTTGCCATCCGGGAAGCGAAGGAATGGGCGGAAACTTTTGCACGGACAGATGCGACGGTTCTCATACAGGGGGAGACTGGAACTGGCAAGGAGTTGTTTGCCCAAGGGATTCATTTGAGCAGCCAGCGTGCAACAGGGCCGTTCATCCCGGTTAACTGTGCGGCTCTCCCCGGCAATTTATTGGAGAGCGAGTTGTTCGGATACGAGGAGGGCGCTTTTACTGGCGCGCGAAAAGGCGGAAAGCCCGGGCTGTTTGAATTGGCACACGGAGGTACGCTATTTCTCGATGAAATCGGAGAGATGTCGATCCCGATCCAAGCGCTGCTCTTGCGTATTTTGCAGGAGAAAAAAGTCCGCAGAATCAGCGGGGAGCGCATTGTCCCTGTCGATGTGAGAATCATCGCGGCGACGAATCGGGATTTGGAACGACTGGTAGAGGAAAAGCAGTTTCGCTCAGACCTGTACTTCCGATTGAATGTGTTGACGCTAGAGTTGCCTGCTTTGCGAGAGCGAATTGATGATATTCCACTTTTGGTGGCATCGATCATTGGAGAAATCAAGGAACGGGAAAATAAAAGGCATCTGAAAGTAGAAGAAGCCGTTTTCCACGTTCTCAAACAATACGACTGGCCAGGCAATGTAAGAGAGCTGCGCAATGTGGTGGAAAGAATGGTCTTGCTTTGCAAGAAGGACGCTCTTGGCAAGGAGGACACGGCTTTTTTTGCCAAGAAGCTGTATCAGCGACAATCTTTCCGAGATCAAGAAGAGAGAGAAGCAGAAGTCATCCGAAAGGTTTTGGCGGAAACGAAGGGAAACAAGGGAGAGGCGGCGAAAATTTTGGGAATGGATCGGTCCACGCTGTGGAGAAAAATGAAGCGCTACGAAAGGTTGTAGAAATTGATGCAATTGCAACATCAGCGATGCATATTTGCAACAGAGTGGCTCCGTTAATTGTTTAATTTACAGAAAATTAAAAACATATTCATTTGGCATGGTAGTTGCTTAATTATGGAGGACACAACACATCCGACTTTTACGAAGAGGCGAGGGGAGAGCATGACACCACAACCGATTATTCGTGTAGAAAATGTCTCGTTTGCCTATCAGGTTAACCAAGAGCAACAAATTCCTGTCTTGCAAAATGTCTCCCTGGAAGTGTTTCCTGGAGAGTATGTCGCCATCATTGGTCATAATGGGTCCGGAAAGTCAACGCTGTCCAAGCATCTCAATGGAATTTTGACTCCAAAGGAAGGCGATGTCATCGTGAACGGAATCAACACGCGTGAAAAACAGCGCATTCATGAAGTGAGGAGCCGTGTCGGGATGGTTTTTCAGCATCCGGACAATCAGATTGTCGCCACGATTGTAGAGGACGATGTGGCTTTCGGATTGGAGAACATCGGGACATCTGCAGAAGAGATGAAAATACGAGTGGACTTTGCCCTAGAGGCAGTAGGAATGAGTGCCTTTCGCCATCGACCGCCTCATCATTTGTCTGGTGGACAAAAGCAGCGGATCGCCATTGCGGGGATATTGGCGATGAAGCCGCAAGTCCTTGTCATGGACGAAGCGACGAGCATGCTGGACAGCTATGGCAGACAGGATATTTTGGCAGTCGTTCGCAAGCTGCATCGCGAAGGAATGACGATCGTCACGGTGACCCATCACATGTCAGAAGTAGCAGAAGCAGATCGCGTCATCGTGATGGAGGGCGGCAAGATCGTATTGGAGGGCACTCCGCGAGAAGTATTTTCCCATCAGGAAAGACTTCGCGAGCTTCATCTGGATGTTCCAGACGCGAGCCGAATTGCTCATCTCGTCCACTCCGAATATAGCGAGTTTACACCTGATCTCATCCACAATGAGGAAGTTGTCGCGGAGGTTAATCGTCTACACGTCAGACAAGCGGAGGCGAGTGGTTCATGACGCAACCGATCGTAAACGTACAAAATCTTTCTCATGTCTACATGCAGGGAACACCCCTCGAACATCGGGCTCTCGACCAGGTAAGCATCCAGGTGGCAGAAGGAGAATGCTTGGCGATTATCGGTCATACCGGATCGGGAAAATCGACGTTAATCCAGCATTTTAACGGCCTGATTCGCCCGCAGTCCGGTACGGTCATCATTAATGGAATGGATGTATCTTCACCCAAGATCGATATTCGTACGTTGCGCAGACAAGTAGGGCTGGTTTTTCAAAACCCGGAGGATCAACTGTTCGAAAAACTGGTCGGTGATGATGTAGCCTACGGCCCTTTTCGGATGGGGCTGCCTTTAGAGGAAGTAAGGCGACGCGTTCAGTGGGCGATGGACTTGGTCGGCCTCTCGTTTCAGGAGATGAAAGACCGTCCGACTTTTGCCTTAAGTGGCGGACAGAAGCGCAAGGTGGCATTGGCGGGTGTCCTTTCCTTGCAACCCAAGGTTCTCGTGCTTGACGAGCCGACAGCTGGGCTGGACCCGCGCTCTCGTCTTGAGCTATTGGATCGCATACGCCGTCTCAATCGTGAAGAAAAGCTAACGGTTATTTTCGTCTCACACAATATGGAAGAGGTCGCCAGGCTTGCTGATCGTGTCTACGTCATGGCAAACGGCAAATCAGTCTGCGAAGGGACGCCACGACAAATTTTTGGCAATCAGGAATTGCTGCGGCAGCATCACATCGGCACACCCGAATCGGTTGATATTTTATACAGACTCCGTGAGCAGGGCTACAGCATCGATCCTAGCGCTTTTTTACCCGAAGAGACAGCGATGGAAATTTTGAAACTGATGAACCGCTAAGGAGGGGGTCCACATGTCAGCAGAATTTGAATTGACGCGCAATATTACCATCGGTCAATATTTACCCACTGCTTCGGTCGTTCATCGTCTCGATCCTCGTTTCAAGCTTGGTGCTTTCGTCATCCTCATCTTAGCCATCGCCATCTGCGATACATACGTGGGCAACCTGTTTGCTTTAGCCATTTGTATCTGGATGTTTCAAATCTCGAAAATCCCCCTGCATTACGGCATATCCGGGATTAAGCCCGCTATCCCCTTTATCATTATATTGGCGATCATGCAGTTGCTTTTTTACGGCGAAGTTGTCAATGGCGGTACCGTTTATTTGAAATACGGCTTCATCACGATCACGAGTGAGAGCGTACGTCTCGTCATCGTGTCTGCCATGCGCTTTGTAGAAGTGATCTTCTTATCGAGTGTCCTCACGCTCAGCACTTCTACTACGGAACTCACGCACGGAATGGAGCGACTGCTGGGGCCGTTGGAAAAAGTAAAGTTTCCGGTTCATGCCTTTGCGTTGATCATCACGATAGCCGTGCGCTTTGTACCTACTTTCGCGATGGAAATGGAGAAAATGATGAAAGCTCAAGCATCCCGTGGTGCAGATTTCGGTACAGGAGAATGGTGGCGGATCATCCAGCGAACAAAAGACATGTTTCCCATCATCATCCCGCTGTTTAATGTGGCGCTCTCCAGAGCAGAAGATTTGATTTTGGCAATGGAAGCCAGATGCTACACACCAGGTGCTGCACGGACCAGATACACCCAATACAAGGCAGTAGGCAAAGATTATGTCGCGCTGATCGCAAGCATTGTCATTTCTGCCGTCATGCTCGCCATACCTTGGTAAGGGAGACTAGCGGGAACTCGCCTGAGTAGGGCATTCCACATAAAACTCGTAAAAGGAGGAGTATGCATGGAAAAAGGCTTGACCGTTCGCAAGATTGTCATTGCAGGCGTTCTTGGCGCGATAGCGATTTTGCTCGGGGTGACACGTCTTGGCTACATTCCGGTTCCGACAGCAGCGGGCAATGCCACTATTATGCACATCCCGGCTGTCATCGGGGGCATAATGGAGGGCTGGGGCGTTGGTATGATCATTGGCCTTATATTTGGAGTCTCTTCTTTCTTAAATGCCACCGTTCCGCTTTTTAAAGACCCTCTTGTAGCCATCCTGCCACGTTTGTTCATCGGTGTGACTGCTTACTTGACCTATGTCGGTTTGAAAAACGTCAATCAGTACTTGGCGATTGGTGCCGCTGGCTTTATTGGGGCGATGACAAACACGATTCTGGTACTGGGCATGGCTGTTATTCGAGGATACATGACGCTCGGTGTGGCGACCACAGTCGCAATCACGAGCGGCTTGCCAGAAGCAATTGTTTCTGTCATTGTTACATTGGCTGTCGTTGCAGCTTGGAAGAAATTGGGCTCAGCAGGCAGGCAAAAATCAAAAATTTCAGGAGACTTATAATGACCGGAACGATTGTTGACGTACCCGGCGTACTTGTCGGGCATGCACAAAACGAAGAAACATTAACGGGATGCAGTGTGATTGTGCTGGAAAAGCCGTCTGTCTGCGGCGTAGATGTCCGGGGTTCTGCCCCGGGCACCCGCGAGACAGATCTCTTGGACCCTGTCAATCTGGTGAGTGTCGTCCATGCGATTTGCCTTTCGGGTGGCAGTGCATACGGTTTGGATGCTGCTACAGGTGTCATGCAGTATTTGGAGGAAAGAGGCATCGGACTGGATGTTGGCTATGGCGTCGTTCCTATCGTTCCTGCAGCAGTTTTGTTCGACCTGGCTGTAGGCGACTATCGGGTTCGCCCGGATCGTCAAATGGGCTATGAGGCAGCACAGGCAGCAAGCCGTGAGACAATGGCGCAAGGAAATGCCGGTGCTGGTACAGGTGCGTCAGTAGGCAAGCTGAATGGATTTGGGAACGCGATGAAGAGCGGGTTGGGCACAGCTTCCATGACTTTGCCTAATGGACTCGTCGTAGGCGCCCTCGTCGCTGTAAATGCGGTCGGTCATGTCGTAGATCCACAGTCAGGGACGATCCTCGCCGGGCCGAGAGATGAGCAGGGAGCCATTCGGGATAGCGTGGAGATGATGCGCCAGCAAGCTTTTGCCCCGATTCCTCCAGGCACGAACACGACGATTGCCGTAGTCGCGAGCAATGCCCGCTTGTCCAAAGCAGAAGCAAACAAAGTAGCGCAAATGGCCCACGACGGGCTTGCCCGTACGATCCGTCCCATTCACACCATGTACGATGGCGATACGATTTTTGCTGTAGCAACAGGCGAAGTAGAGGCGAGTGTAGACTTGGTGGGCGCGTTGTCCGCAGATGTGCTGGCAGAAGCCGTCATACAAGCAGTTAAGCACGCAGAGGAAGCAGGGGGACTGCCATCTTATCGCAGTTACTTCCAGGAATAGGTGTAACATAATTGGATGCAGAGGAGAGGATTGTCGGATGAATCAGGTGATATCCTTTGTTGACGAGCAGGAAGTTGTGCGCCTTACGCAGGAGCTAGTTAGAATTCCGAGTGTGTTTCGTCCCGATCAGGCAGGAGCGAATGAAGAGCGGGTCGCGCTATTTGTCGCCGATTATCTTCGCAATATGGGTTTGCAGGTCTTCTATGAGGAGGTTGTTCCAGGCAGACCGAATGTCATCGCTTTTTACGATTCGGGCAGGCCTGGCAAAACGCTTTTGTTCGAAGCCCATACAGATGTCGTAACAGAAGGGGATCGGGATGCTTGGAGCTACGACCCTTTTGGCGGGACAATATCTGGTGGGCGTATCTACGGGCGTGGCTCCTGTGACACAAAAGGAAATCTGGCTGCCGCGATATGTGCCGTCAAAGCTATCCAACGATCCAAACAGTCTTTTACAGGCAAAATCCTCCTGTGCATCCCTTGCGATGAGGAGAGCATGATGATCGGGATCAAAGATTTCATCCGTCGCGGTTGGGCTAACAACGTCGATGCGGCGATTATCTGCGAACCGGAAGAAAATCAGCTCTGCATTACGCAAAAAGGAGCCATGCGAGCCATTCTTCGTACGTTTGGCAAGATGGCGCATGGTGCCATGCCACTGACGGGAATCAATCCGAACACAAGGATGGCACGCGCCATAGTGGCGTTAGAGGAGCTGGAGCGCAAGGAAATGGCTCGTCTGGGAGAGCACCCGATGTTGGGGTGGCCGAGTATCACTCCGACGATTTTGCAGGCCCCTGTCAAAGGAGACGCCCAAATCAATGTCGTTCCTGATCAATGCATGACGACTCTTGATATTCGCACGGTACCGGGGCAGGACCACCAAGAGCTGTACAAAGAAATCAGTGCCATATTAGAAGGATTAAGCAAAGAAGATGACAATTTCAAAGCCACCTTGGAAGTAATCGAAGAGCGTCCTTGGACGTTGACTGGCATGAAGGAAGAAGTCGTGACTGCCGTTGCGAGCGCCTATCGGGAAATCACGAAAAAAGAACCCGTATATAATGGCGTCCCAGGTGCGACAGATGGAACCTTCCTGCACAAGGCCGGCATTCCGATTTTGACGACAGGCGCAGGTGATCGCCACATCCCTCACCATGCAGATGAGTACGTAGCTATTGACCAATTGGTGGAATCCACCCAGCTTTTTGCCTTGTCTGCATTAACGTTTTTGACGCAGCCAGTACGAGCTTGATCGCCTGCAAAAGAAGTTTTCTTAGTAAAAACTTGCAGAATCCATCTAAATTTTTTTACAATAGGCTTGTTACATAAGCGAAAAGGAGGCGCGTGCCCATGAATATGCGCTGGAAATTGGACGTCTTGTATTCCTCGTTTGATGCACCAGAATGGAAACAAGATTGGGAGAAGTTAGTTCGTGAAACAGAAGAGATCAAAAGCTGGGCAGCGCAAAACTTGCAATCTTCAGAAGATGCAGTAGCGAAGATGGAGACATACATCACGATGATGACTTCTGTCCTGCAAACGCAATTCCGCTTGTATGCCTACGGAGAGCTGACTGCCAGCGTCGATGCCAAGAATGAAACAGCACTGCTCGCGATTGAAAAAGTACAGAATCAGGCTGTTGAATTGGTTGAACCAGGCGTGCAATTCCAAAAGTGGCTAGGAACGTTGAACAACCTGGACGAATTGATTAGCCAATCGGAGCTGTTAGAAACACATCGCTTTATGTTGACAGAAATGTCAGACAAGAGCAAATACATGCTGAGCGAAAAAGAAGAAATCATCCTGGCAAAAATGAAAAATACAGGGTCAAATGCATGGACAAAGCTCCATGAAATGCTGACTTCGACGTTGCTTGTAGACATTACAGTCGATGGGGAGCATAAACAGCTTCCATTGCCAGTGGTGCGGAACATGGCGAACGAAAAAGATCCGCAGCTTCGCAAAACGGCCTACGAGGCGGAGCTTGCCGCTTACAAAAAAATCGTGGAAGCTGCTGCTGCCAGCTTGAATGGAATTAAGGGCGAGGTTATTACCGTAGCGAAGCTCAGAGGCTATGAATCGCCGCTTGATAAGACGTTGCAAGACTCCCGCATGGACCGCGAGACGCTCGAAGCAATGCTTCAGGCAATGCGTGAGAGCTTGCCATCCTTCCATAAATACTTCCGTACAAAGGCGAAGCTCCTCGGCCATGAGAGCGCTCAGTTGCCGTTTTATGATTTGTTTGCGCCAGTAGGCGAGGCAGACATGCGGTTCTCTTATGAGGAATCCCGCGACTTCATCGTGAAGCACTTTGGTAGCTTTAGCGAAAAGCTCGCCAACTATGCAGCACGAGCTTATGATAATCAGTGGATTGATGCTGAGATTCGCGAAGGCAAACGAGGAGGGGCATTCTGCTACAACCTGCATATCGTAGGGGAGAGCAGAATTATGTCCAATTACACAGGCAGCTACAGCGATGTAAGTACAATGGCACATGAATTGGGACATGGCTATCACGGAGAATGTCTCGTAGACGAAGCATTCTTGAACAGCGAATACCCGATGCCAATCGCCGAAACCGCATCCATTTTGTGCGAAACCATCATTGCCAATGCAGCACTTGAACAAGCGACCTCCGAGGAGGCATTTGCGATTTTGGAAAATGATATCAGCGGAGCAAGTCAGGTGATCGTCGATATTTATAGCCGTTACTTGTTCGAGACTGCTGTATTTGAGCGCAGAACAGAAGGTGCCTTGTCTGTTTCCACTCTGAATGAACTGATGCTGCAAGCACAAAAGGATGCTTACGGAGATGGTTTGGATCCGGCAGCTCTACACCCTTACATGTGGGTATGCAAACCGCACTATTATAGCGCGGATTACAATTTCTACAACTTCCCGTATGCTTTTGGACTTCTGTTCGCGAAAGGCTTGTACGCAGAGTATCTTAAGCGCGGGGAAGCTTTTGTTGACCAGTACGACAAGCTCTTATCTGTAACGGGCAAAATGAGCGTTGCAGATGTAGCAGCCATCATGGATGTTGATGTACGCTCAGTCGATTTCTGGCGGAATTCACTCTCGTTGGTTGCAAAAGATATCGACAAATTCGTTGAGCTCGCGTCTGCTCGCCTGAACTAAATAGGAAGAACGTCCGCTATGTCATTAGCGGACGTTTTTTATTCATGATGCAAAGCGTTTTTGTGCGCATAGGGAACAGAGGGGAAGGAGAAAGTAAGAAAAAACAGATGAGGTGATTACGTGGTAAACGGATTGCAGTTACTCGACCTATTACGGGAAACGGAGAACAAGATGCTGCATTTACATAGAGCCATCGACAGAGTAAGCAGCGAGCCAGATTTCAAGGAGTCTGTCAGTGTTCTTACCGTTGTCGTTCGTGATTATCAGCTTCAGCTCGACAAAATGAAGCAAGCATTGGGCAAAATCGAAATCGGAGGGCAACAACAACAAAATCAGGCCCATAATACCGAAATGCACTAAGTGAAGGAACGACAAACAGCCCTCGAACTGCTGCAAAAAGCAGATAGGGCTGTTTGTTTGCTTTTCTGTGTAGGAAAGCTTACTGGAAATTAGCGTAACGCTTCACGCCGTAAAACGGGTAGAGTTTGTGCATGTACTCGACTTTGCCATAGCGAACATCTTCGCCATTCGCATGCACGATCGTTCCATTACCCAAATAGATCGCTACGTGGGACACGCGTCCTTTTCCAAGCGAATCGTAGAACAAGAGGTCACCAGGCTGTGCTTGATCCAGTGATACTTCTTGACCGCCACGGAATTGATCTTCAGAAGTGCGTGGAAGTGTAACCCCAAGCTGTTCAAAAACGTATGAAGTAAAGCCACTACAATCAAAGCCATTCGGAGTAGTTCCGCCTAAGACGTATGGTGTATTGAGCAATGGCTCAAAAATGTCCTTCATTCGACCCAGATCTTCTGCATTTACTTCGGCAGGCAGCGAAACGGTAGAAGTGAGATTTGGACTTAGGAACTCTGTAGCAACGTATGCTTCACGATCTTCGAATTCGATTTTCGTCCATTCACTACCCGTTTCTACGACTTCTACAATGGAACCGAATCTTAGCTTGCCTAAAACTTTTGCGTCAGTCGATGGTTTTTTACGCACATTCAGCACGTCGCCAGAGACGCGGGCTTTTTCTCCAGCCGTTAGTTCTTTAGGCTCAGTGGTAGCGTTATCATTCTGATCGACAGCTACATCGGAAGGAATGTCAGGCGCAACAGAGTCAGAAGTGTTTGCCCCATGAATAGACAAAGTCTGTCCAATCGACAATCTGTCATCATTCAATTCGTTCCATTGAATGATTTGATCCACTGTTACCTGATGCTCGCGTGCGATCTTGCTCAACGTATCACCTGCTGATACCACATATGCCGATGAGGAAGCATGGGCAGCAGTAGGCAGCAGAGTGAAGAGGGCGAGGAAGGTGAGTAGCCTCGAAGTCTTTTTCATGTCATCGTCTCCACCAATCTACTAAAATCTGCATATCTAGCTAAAATTCTATCGGATTTTGGTTGGTAAATCTATGAAAAAAATAATCTTTCACTATTTTTTTAAAAACTATTGCATCAGGAGATAGGATCGTGCTATATTACAGAAGTCGCCACGAGCTGGAGACAAAAACCACATGGAGCTGTGGTGAAGTTGGAGTTCACGCCGGTCTGTCACACCGGAGGTCGCGGGTTCGAGTCCCGTCAGCTCCGCCATTCTATCTCTAGAATGTGCGAATTACATAGTTTCACGAAATGTGCCGGTATAGCTCAATTGGTAGAGCACCTGACTTGTAATCAGGGGGTTGTGGGTTCAAGTCCTATTGCCGGCACCATTTTTATGCGGTCGTGGCGGAATTGGCAGACGCGCTAGATTCAGGTTCTAGTGGTGGCAACACCGTGGAGGTTCAAGTCCTCTCGACCGCACCATATGGCAAACAACAGGTTCGTAAATTGGCTGAAGAAGCTATTTACGAACCTTTTTATTTTTTCTTGAATGTTGAATCCTCCTCCATTTTCCATTACAATCACATTGTGATAATGAATCTCATTTTCAATAATATGATTGATGATTCATAAACAAACATGAAAGACAGTGGAGGGGTAGTTGTGGGAGAACAGTTGGAGCTGTTTGATGTAACCATTATTGGCGGTGGTCCTGCAGGGATGTACGCTGCCTTTTATAGCGGAATGCGTGATATGAAGACGAAACTCATTGAAGCGAAAGAAGAGCTCGGTGGACGAATGTTGATCTATCCAGAAAAAATGATCTGGGATGTAGGCGGTGTGCCACCACAGCTATGCGAAAAGCTGATTGCCAATCTGGTGGCGCAAGCGAAGACATTTGATCCCACCATCGTCCTGGGCGAGGCGATCATTGGACTAGAGCCACAAGAAGATGGAACGTACATACTCGTTGCAAAATCGGGGAGACGGCATTGGACCCGCACGATCATACTGGCTTTGGGTCGAGGTATTTTGAAAATGGCAAAGCTGGAGATCGAAGGAGCCGAGCGCTACGAGGTGACAAATCTTCATTATACAGTGCAGGAACTGGAGCCATTCCGTGGTAAGCGCGTTCTCATCTCAGGGGGCGGCGACTCCGCGGTCGATTGGGCAAATGAACTGGTGCAAATCGCAGCGTCCGTAACCGTTGTGCATCGCCGTGATGTATTTGGTGGACATGAGCGGAATGTGAAGCGCATGAAAGAGTCCTCTGCGATCGTTCGCACCCCGTATGCGGTCACGCAATTGCAAAGCTCAGACAAAGAAACCATTGATAAAGTGACGATACGTCATCTGGAGACAGACGAGACGGAACAAATCGATGTAGACGCCATCATCGTCAATCACGGATTGAAGGCCGACTTCACCGGGATTAAAGAGTGGGGCTTGGACATGGATGAGTGGAACGTGTTTGTTAGTCCTCGTCTGGCAACGAATCTGCCAGGGATTTTTGCGGCGGGAGATTTTGCGAGCTTTGACAGCAAGATTACGCTGATTGCCGGAGCATTCACAGATGCGGCTGTGGCCGTAAATAGTGCGAAATTGCATATAGACCCGGTAGCAGATCGGATGGCGTACGTTTCGTCCCATAACCAGCGCTTTAAAGAAAAGAATAAAGCCCTCGGGGTTATCGATGAGGATGACGAGTAGAACCTAATGTAGGACAAAAAGCCCAACATTTGCAGGTTGATAGGCGCTTTTCCCATACGGTACATTGTTAGAGTCAAGGTGTAGCGTCAGTAAATCGATCAACAAATGTGGGAGAGGAAGCAGAAATGAAAAAAGTTCGGCATTGGCCGATCAGTATGGCAACAGTGGCTCTCGTGTTCTCGCTCGGTATGAACTACGCGCCTGAGCGTGCAATGGCATTACAAGTGGATCCGTTATCTCCTGCTATCGAGTTGCAGGAAAAGCTACAGGAAAAGTATGTGGACAAGATGGACCTCAAGGAAGAGGAGGTTCTCGGCTTTTATTACTCATCGATGAAAGATAGCACAGATGCGCGTAAGCATAATATCAAGCAAGCATTGAGCAAGATTCATAATGAAAAAATCAAGCCGCAAGAGGTTTTCTCATTCAATGAGGTAGTGGGCAATTCGAACTTGCCAGAGGATGGTTGGCAAAAGGCCGGGGTTATTCAGAACGGCCAGCTCGTCGATGACTATGGAGGCGGGATTTGTCAGGTTTCCAGTACGCTTTACAATGCAGCTGCGGAAGCGGGCATGACCATGGTGGAGCGACATAACCACAGCAAATCTGTGGGATACGTGCCAGTGGGGCAAGATGCCACAGTAGCGTATGGCTATATGGATTTTAAATTTACCAACCTGAATGATTTCCCTGTGAAAATCAAAGCAAAATCATATGATGACGAACATGTTGTAATTGCGATTATACGTGCGTAGCTTAGAAGGAATAAAGGGGGCATCCTATGGATGAACCCTGTTTTTTTCGGTATTTCGTCAGGAAAAAAATGGATGGTCTTTTGGTTTTGAGTCATGCATTCCTGACCATACTGTTCTAGAGGGAGGTGCCGTGATGTTCGTTCAGGTGACAGGGGATTCACACAATCAAGAGGTTCTCGTCATGGGAGAACGGTTAGATCGCCAGCAGGATGGTTGTTATCTATTGCCTGGGAGACTTGTCCACGCATTGAAGCCAAATGATTTGCCGGTAGGAATCCCATTTAAGCTCTCGGGTGCGCTGCCCTCTGGCTACGGGTTTTATCGGGAGGACTCTGTTATTTTTCGGCGAACGAATGATACTCCCTCCCTGTGGATTGATGTCACTTCTACATATATGGTTGCTGAATGGGATGGTTTGTTCTCGGTACAGGCAACGGTTGAAGCCAGAAAGCATGTCGTGGAACAACAGCAGCAGTTTGCCTTTGTCCTCTCTGAAGCGACAGAGCAGCAAGTGATTTTTCATTACGAATTTTCCTGGAGCTCTGAGCAAGAGATGGATCTGGAGAGTGCGCTGGAATCCATATGTGATACCGTGATTGAAGTAGAAGCGCGAGGGAATGCCCGCCTTTGGCCTGGCTATGGAAACTGCATGGAAGAGGATGAACAAGACAAGCTGTAATACGCCGTGCAGCCATGATATAGTGAAAAAAGAGACAGCCACCAAAGGAGAGGACAAAATGGAGTCAGTCAAAAATATTTACTGTATCGGTCGCAACTATCGATTGCATGCCGCGGAGTTGGGGAACGATGTGCCAACCAAGCCAATGATTTTTGATAAGCCAACACATGCGCTTGCATTGGCAAATGGAGAGGCCATTGAGCTTCCGGCATCTCGTGGAGAGCTCCATTATGAGGCGGAGCTTGTGATTCACATCGCGAGACCGTATGAGGCTGGAGCTACACTTGATGAGATGATTGATAAAATAGCACTCGGGATCGACTTTACTTTACGGGATGTTCAGAGCGAGCTGAAGAAAGCTGGGCATCCATGGTTGTTGGCAAAAGGGTTTAAAAATTCAGCTATTTTGACGTCTTTTCATCCTTTCCCTGGTATTCATGAGCTCTACCAAACTGATTTCTCCTTGTTGAAAAATGGAGAGCAAGTACAACGCGGCAATTTGCGTGATGTGATATTTGATTTGGAAACGATGATTGCCTATATTTCCGAGCATCTCGGACTAGATCAAGGGGATATCATTTACACAGGTACGCCAGCGGGGGTTGGACCTGTTACGGATGGAGATGTCCTCACTCTCAAGTGGGGAGAAGAGACTTGGGGGCAGTTTACGGCTAAAATGAAATAAGTACGAATCAAGGACCATCTTCTGACAGAAACAAGCAGAAGATGGTTTTTGTTTGGGGCCAGGGCATGCATTCAACGAGTAACAATTATGCGGGAAGCCGTGTGAAATGCCGTTTTTCCGCGAAGAAAACTATCTTTGAAACCGTTTTGTAACCTTTATGGTTCCATGGAACTAAGAAGTAGCAACCGTCTACTTTGCACCCCGTTTTCTGACTAGTCCCATGCTACCAATTCCACTATTGGAAAATTTTACGGTCTTATCCTCCCGTTTCCTCCTGCGCTATTCTGTCCATGTACCCAAGACGGGTGCCACAACATGACAAGGAGGAAAAGAAAGTGACGAAACGAGATTGGGTAATGAAGTCAACAGTAGCAGTCATGCTGAGTACGTCCCTGTTAATGGGTGGTCAAGTTGGAGAAGTGGCCGCTAAGACACAAGATTCAAAACAGTCAGAGATTGCAAATGTTGCTACTTCTTTGATTGGGAAGGATTACCAGTACAAAGCAAAGGGACCGAAGCAATTCGGATCTGCGGAGCTGGCTACGTATGCGTACAAACAAGTAGGGATTTCCATTGGGAGCACAATCTCTAGCCTGTACAAGACTGGGAAGAAAGTATCCGAAAAAAGCGTGGAGCCAGGGGATTTGGTGTTCTTTGCCTCCAGCGGAAGCGGCAGCCCAACTTTTATGGGAATATACATAGGCGGTGACCAATTCGTCTATTCTTCGCAAGGGGAAGACGAGGTAGTTTTAAAAACATATTCGGAGTACAGTAACAAATTTGTAGGGGCTCGTCGTATTATTGAGGAAACAGACTCTTCCGAGACTTCTCCTAGCAAGCCAGAACCGCCAGTAAGCAATATTGCCGACCAAGTGATCAAAAATGGCGAAAAGTATTTGGGCACAAAGTACAAATACGGTTCCAGCAGCAGCACAACCAAAACGTTCGACTGCTCTTCCTTTACACAACGTGTGTTTAAAGAAGCGGGCATTACACTGCCGCGCGATTCCCGCCAGCAATCTACTGTAGGGAAAACCGTTTCCAAAAATGATCTGCAAAAAGGCGATCTGGTTTTCATGAAGGCATCTGTCAACAGCTCTTCTGACCGAATCACACACGTTGCGATTTACGTGGGTAACGGGAAAATTTTGCACACGTATGGCAGTCCGGGCGTGACTTACTCCAAGTATGATGGGACAAACTGGGAAAAGCGTGTGGTAAAAGCCAAGCGCGTTCTTTAATCAGACAAGCTCTATATGGTTTATTTAGCTCTCGTGCGTTCGCATGGGAGCTTTTTTGTATGTAGCTTCTGTATGAATAGAGACGCTTGTTCGTTCAAATCGTTTCGCGTCAATTATTGGCAATAATCCTCTCGCAGAAAAATAGGGAGTAAAATATGTTGTAATATTTAGAATTATACATATAATAAAACTGAGAGGTGATTCAGGTGTCAGAAAATAGTCTGCCTACCCCTGTTTTGACCAAAAAAGGACAGGAAACCCGCAAAAAAATACTGGATGCCGCAGAGCATGTGTTTGGCGAGCTGGGTTATTATGATGCATCTATCGTCTTGATCACGCAGCATGCACAGGTGTCCCAAGGAACGTTTTACAATTATTTCGAGTCCAAGAAAGCGATTTATGATGAATTGATCAGGCAGCTGAGTAGAGAGCTACGTTCGACGATCAAAGAAGCGATCATGGGAGCACCCACGCAAGAAGAGAATTTGCGACTGGGATTTCTGGCCTTTTTTCGTTGGATCAAGCATCATCGCAACATGTACAGCATTATTCAACAGGCTGCACTCGTCGATCAGGAGCTGTATCGCTGGTATTACGCCAAACTGGCAGCGGGGTACGTACGAAGTCTGAAGAAAGCCATGAACGAAGGGGCGTTTCGAGAGATGGATCATGAGACGCTGGCTTACTGTCTCATGTCGATCGGACAATTCATCGGGATGCGGTGGGTGTACTGGGAAAATGAAGACGTTCCTGATGAGGTGTTAGAAACAGCCATGTCGATGATTATGAAAGGGATTGCTGCCAAGCCGTAACCGATCCATTTTATAGGCAAAGGAGTAGAGTTCATGCACGGAATTGCTTATTGGATTGAAAAGCGAGCCCGAATCACTCCGACGCGGATCGCAGTGATTGCCAACGATCAATCACTTACTTATCAGCAAATGAATGAACAGCTCCAACGTCTTGCCAACTATTTACGACATGAGCTGCAGGTCAAAAAGGGGGACCGGATCGGCATTTTGTCCCAAAACAGTTTGGAGTATGTGCTCTTGCTGTTTGCCATCGCCAAACTCGGTGCGATTGCCGTCCCCTTTAATATTCGGTTGACCCCTGCAGAATTAGACTATCAGTTTGAGGATAGTGGTATCCGCGTGTTATGTGCCCAGCCCGAGTTCGCTGCCACCATTGAGCTAATCAAAGGGAAGGCCAGTGTTGAGCATATAATATGGCTGGAACCGGGCGAACTCCCTTGGAGCCAGTATGGTCCGAACGAGTCATCCCAGCACAGTAGGAACGGAGCAGATGATGGCAGTGGAGAAGATCCATACATCATTTGCTATACATCAGGAACGACAGGAAAGCCTAAGGGAGCAGTGCTCACTCAAGAAAATATGTTCTGGAACTCCGTACACAATGTAGCCGCGCTTGATCTCACCTCAGAAGACTGCTCGATTGTCTTGTTGCCACTCTTTCATATCGGGGGAATCGGACTGTTTGCCTTCCCTACATGGCTTGCTGGCGGGCGTGTCGTTGTCGCCGGGAAGTTCGAACCTGATAAAGCGATTCAACTAATCGAAGCACACCAAGTCACCATTGTGATGGGTGTGCCCGCCATCCATGAAGCCATTCGTCAAAGTCCCTTGTTTGCTACCACATCATTCAATTCCGTCCGTTGGTTTTACAACGGCGGCGCTCCATGCCCCATGGAACTCA
Source organism: Brevibacillus brevis (assembly GCF_900637055.1). Lineage (NCBI taxonomy): Bacteria > Bacillati > Bacillota > Bacilli > Caryophanales > Paenibacillaceae > Brevibacillus > Brevibacillus brevis. The sequence goes on along the minus strand of NZ_LR134338.1, from coordinate 3,501,099 downwards.
TCCAGCATTTTCAGGAGCGGGGCCTCCCTTTTGGACAAGGATACGGCCTGACAGAAACATCCCCCACCGTGTTTATGATTGCGAAGGAAGATGCAAAAAGAAAAGCAGGCTCAATCGGCAAGCCCGTCATGTTTTGTGAAGTCCGCCTGATCTCGGATGACGGAAAAGATGTGGGTCAAGGCGAAATCGGAGAACTGCTCGTCAAAGGTCCCAATGTGATGAAGGAATACTGGAACAGACCAGAAGAAACAGCCAAGACCATCCGGGAAGGGTGGTTGTACACAGGGGATTTGGCTCGTTTTGATGAAGAAGGGTTCGCCTATATCGTAGGAAGGCGCAAAGACATGATTATCTCAGGCGGAGAGAACATTTATCCGCTGGAGCTGGAACAGGTCATCGGCGAGCTGGATGGCGTTCAGGAAGCCGCAGTCGTCGGTGTACCCGATGAAAAATGGGGAGAAGTCGCGAAGGCTTTTATCGTGCCCAAAGCAGGAGCAGTCCTCACGGAGGCATACATCAAAGCCCACTGTGAGCAAAGATTGGCGAAGTATAAAATCCCGAAGTCATTCGTATTTCTGACCGAGCTGCCACGCAATGCAACAGGCAAAATCGTCAAGCAAGCATTGACCAGATTGAAGACCGATTCCATTACACAATGAGGTGATTCGCATGGGCAGATTTGCAATTGGGGAGCAAGCATCATTTAGCAGAACCATTACCGAAACAGATATCGTCCTGTTTGCGGGAATGAGTGGGGATTACAATCCCGTGCACATCGACCAGCAGTACGCAAAAGACACGCGGTTCGGCCAACGTATCTCACATGGACTGTTGACGGCGAGCATGTTATCCAGATTGCTCGGGATGCAGCTGCCTGGCATCGGTTCCATTTACAAAGACCAGACCATTCAGTTTACGGCTCCGGTACTGATCGGAGACACGATCACTGCAACCGCCACCGTACTGGAATATCAGGAAGAGCGGGGCATCATCCGCTTGCTTACGGAATGCACGAATCAGCATGGAAAAGTAGTTCTGACTGGAACAGCGACGATGCTCGTACCGAAGGAAGGAGCGAAAGTATGAATCATCTTGAAGCGAATACGATCCACGAACAGACCATCGGAGTGGAAGCGACATCCGTTTTTTTTCCAGAGGGAATAGAAACAGCTGAACGATTGGCTGAAAAGACTGGAATCCCCACGCGAGTTATTATCGAAAAATTCGGTCTATATCAAAAGCATGTCGCAGATGACACCCTTCATGCATCAGACCTCGCTGTGCTCGCTGCCCAACAGCTGACCAGCTCAGTGATCGATCCATCTGAGATTGACGTCATTATTTACTTCGGCAGTCCGCACAAAGATTACTATGTATGGTCCAGCGCACCGAAGATTACATACGAACTAAAAGCGACAAACGCATACGGATTCGAGATGATGAATGTCAGCTCGTGCTTTCCAATCGCCTTGAAGGTCGCAAAAGATATGCTGACGGCAGATGCATCCATTGAAAACATCCTGCTGGTTGCTGGCTGTAAAGAATCACAAATCGTCGATTACGATAATCCTCGCTCGCGCTTCATGTTTAATTTTGCAGATGGGGGGACAGCAGCTCTCGTAAAGCGTGGTGCTACAAAGAGCAGAATTCTCCACAGCTGTGTCATTACCGATGGTTCTTTTCACGATGATATAAGGGTACCCGCAGGCGGCTCGAAGCACAAACCTAGTCATGAAACAGTGGAAAACAGACTCCACTTCATCGATGTACCGAATCCGAGCGACATGAAAGAACGACTGGATCCCATCTCGATACCGAACTTTGTCCATGTGGTAGAGCAGGCATTGGCAAAAAGCAATCGTTCCTTGGGGGATTTGAAACTGCTGCTTCCTTTGCACACAAAGCGTTCGATGTTCATGGAGCTGCTGGAACGTTTGCAGCTGAGCGAGGAGCAGGCCGTCTATCTCGATCATTACGGGCATTTGTCTGCACTCGATCCGTGTATTGGACTGCATGTCGCACAGCAAGAGGGACGTCTTGCCCCAGGGGATATTGTCGTAGCTGTCAGTGCTGGAACTGGGTATACGTGGGCTGCAACCGTACTGGAATGGTTAGCCGAATCGCAATGAACATTTTGACTTTCGAGGAGGGACTGGCGTGAAAAAAAGAGGATGGAAAATGTTGCTCCCGCTAGTGATGTCTGTCGTGCTTGCTGTTGGTTGCAGCCAAAATGAAAGCGCTTCATCTGGTGGGGGCAATACGATCAAGGTAGGCGTACTCGCTTCGCTCACGGGACCATTGGAGAGCTACGGCAAGCAGACGGCAAGAGGTTTTGAGCTCGGACTCGATTATGCAACAGAGGGCAAGAGAGAGATTGCTGGCAAAAAGATCGAGTTTGTCGTGGAGGATACGGAGACGAAACCAGATGTCGCCGTCCAAAAAGCGACGAAGCTCATGGAGACAGACAAGGTAGATTTTCTCGTAGGCTCCTCGAGTTCAGGCGATACGCTAGCTGTCCTTCCCCTGGCAGAAGAGTACAAAAAAATCATGGTCGTAGAACCGGCTGTAGCCGATAGTATCACCGGGAAAAACTGGAACAAATACATTTTCCGCACGGGGCGAAATTCCTCGCAGGACGCAGTTGCTGGTGCTGCGGCGATTGCTTCCAAAGGAACGAAGATCGCGACGATGGCTCAAGACAGCGCCTACGGTCGAGAAGGGATTGAAGCCTTTAAGACCGCTGCTGAAAAATTAGGGGCTGTCATTATCGAAGAACAATACGTGGACACAAACACGACTGATTTTACAGCCAACATCCAAAAAATCATCAGCGCCAAACCCGAATACGTGTTCATCACGTGGGCAGGCTCGAACTCCCCGTGGAAACAGCTTCAAGATATGCAGGTCCAGCAAAAAGGCATCAAGGTGTCTACGGGAGCGCCTGATATCGCTGCATTGAAAACGATGGAGGCAATGATCGGGATGGAAGGCTTCTCGGTGTATTACCATTCGCTCCCGAAAACGAAAATGAACGACTGGCTCATCGATGAGCACAAAAAGCGTTTTAACGGCGAGATTCCAGATTTGTTTACGGCAGGCGGGATGACGGCAGCCGTAGCGATTGTGGAAGCACTGAAAAAGACGAACGCCGATACGGATTCGGAGAAGCTGATTGCTGCGATGGAAGGCATGACCTTTGATACGCCGAAGGGCCAGATGCAGTTCCGGGCGGAGGATCATCAGGCACTGCAAACGTTGTACGCGATCAAGCTGGAGAAAAAAGACGGAGTCGATCACCCTGTGCCTGTACTCGTCCGGGAGATGACGATGGAAGAAACAGCACCACCTGTCAGGAACCAGAAGTAGAGGAGGTGTGTGATGAGTTACTTGTTGGAAACGGTTGACCTCAGCGTAGCATTCGGGGAGCAAACAGTCATAAACAAGGTATCGCTAAGCATACCAAAGCAGCGATTTACTTCGATCATCGGACCGAATGGAGCCGGAAAGACGACGTTGTTTAACTTGTTAAGCGGGCAGCTTATTCCTTCGCAAGGAAAAATCAAATACAAGGGTCAGGACATTACACACTTGCCCCCAGCAGCACGAACGAGATTGGGGATTGGCCGATCGTTTCAATTGACGAACCTGTTTCCCAAGCTCACGGTGCGGGAAAATATTCGCTTGGCTGTTCAAGCGGCACAGGGCATTCGGTTTCGCTTATGGATTTCCCAGGCAGATCAGATGCGACAGGCAGAGGAAGTGGAGCGATTGCTGCATCAGGTTTTGCTGGAGAAAAAGGCGAATGTGCTGGCAAGCCTATTGGCGCACGGGGAGAAACGAAAGCTGGAGCTAGCCATGCTCCTCGGACTGCGTCCAGATGTTCTCTTGCTCGACGAACCGACGGCGGGGATTTCGTTGGAGGAAGTCCCAGCTGTATTGAAAGTGATCGAATCGATTAAGGAAAGCAATACCTGCACGATCATCCTAATCGAACACAAGATGGACATGGTCAAATCACTCTCCGATCACATGGTCGTTCTGTTTCATGGAGAGCTATTGGCTGAGGGGACACCGACTGACATGATGCGAAATGAACAGGTGCAGTCTGCCTACTTGGGAGGGTTGTATAAGCATGATGCTGCAACTTGATCACATCGAAACGTACCTCGACCAGTTTCACATCTTGCAGGGTGTCTCGCTGTCTGTGCAAGTAGGCAGTATTACCGTTTTGTTTGGACGAAACGGCGCGGGCAAAACAACGACGCTACGTTCCATCATGGGGCTTGCCCCGATCCGTCATGGCCAAATTCGCTATCGAGGAGAAGAAATCGGACATCTGCCGACCTATTCCATCGCGCGTAAGGGAATTGGCTATGTACCGGAGAATCAAGGGATTTTTCATGATTTTACGGTAGAAGAGACGTTCCGGCTCGCCATGCAAAAAAATGACGACGAACAAAAAGAAAAGCTCGCTTGGATGCTGGATTTATTCCCTGACCTGCGTCACTACTGGAAAAAGAAAAGTGGGCACTTAAGCGGAGGTCAAAAGCAAATGCTGGCGATTGCACGAGCTTATGTGAACAGTAGCGGACTTTTGTTAATTGACGAGCCGAGCAAGGGGCTGGCGCCCATCATGGTTGAAAAGCTCATGTTTCACATCGAATCGATGAAGCAGAAAACGACCGTGCTTTTAGTCGAGCAAAACTTTATGATGGCCAGCATGATCGGCGAGCAGTACTACTTGATGGATGAAGGGAAAATTGTCCGCGGTGGCGCGATGCAGGAGTTGAAGGATGATGCAGATACGCGACAAAAATATTTGGGCATTGCCTGAGGGTATAACAGGGAGGGGGAGGATGAAATGGATGTCGCGATTAATTTGCTTGTAAATGGACTGGCGACAGGCATACTCATTTTCTTGCTCGCTTCCGGGCTCACGCTGATCTTTGGCTTAATGAGTGTGTTGAACTTTGCCCACGGTGGATTGTTTGCTTGGGGAGCCTTTGCTGGTGTATGGCTTTTCGGATTGACGGATAGTTTTCTTCTGGCCATCGCCGGTGCTGTCGTCATCGGGATGCTGCTCGGTTTCGTGTTAGAGCGCGTACTGATCCGTCCCGTGTACGGTGATCACATTCAGCAACTGCTCGTGACATTGGGCGGGATGCTCGTGATCAGTGAATTGCTCAAGGTGTTTTGGAGCCCCAATCCCATTCGGGCCGTATTGCCAGATTATTTGCAAGGAAGCATCGAGTTTGGCGACATCATATTGATCACTTATCGCTTGTTTGTCATCGCAGTGGGAGTAGTTGTGTACGTCGGGTTGCATCTGTTGTTGACGAGAACGAGACTAGGCTTGATCGTCCGAGCGGGCGTCATCGATAAGGAAATGGTGCAGGCACTCGGCATCAATATTAAACAAGTGTTTACTTTCGTCTTTTTGCTGGGGGCAGGCATGGCTGCGCTAGGAGGAAGTCTGCTGGCACCGTATTCTGGGGTTATTTTTGCGGAAATGGGTATGCAGTATGCGATTCTGGCATTCATCGTCGTCATTGTCGGTGGGATGGGAAGTGTTCAAGGCTCTATTGTTGCGGCGCTTTTAGTAGGGGTGCTTGGCTCGTTTATGGCTTACTTCGTTCCAGAGCTTTCACTGGCAGTGAACATGCTGCTGATGCTGGCAGTGCTGCTTATCAAACCATCCGGCCTGTTTGGAGCGAAGGGGTGATCATGCGTTGACTACATCCGGATTGTTGAACCATCGATTTATTCTGTTTGTGTTTTTGTCCTTGGCGGTTTTGCCGTTTCTTTCAGATTCGCGAAGCATGTACATCTTGTTCACCCAAATCTTTATCTTTGCGATTTTTGCCATGAGCTTTGACTTGTTGCTCGGCTATACGGGGATCGTCTCGTTCGGGCACTGTATGTTTTTCGGAATTGGGGCGTACTCCGTTTCGTTATTCCTGAAAAACTTTGATGCGACGATCGGTTATTTCTTGCTCGGGGTACTCGTTGCGATCGTTCTCTCCGGCATTCTCAGCTACGTGATTGGGATGCTGTCCTTGCGTTTGAAAAGTCATTTTTATGCGATGCTGACCTTGGCGATTTCCCAGCTGCTATTCGTATTGGCAGAAAAGTGGCGCTCGCTGACGATGGGTGGGGATGGCTTCACCTTCCCTGTGCCGGAGCTGTTTCGTGATCGTTTGTCCTTTTACTATGTATGCCTGATCCTAATGGTCATGCTGTTTGTCATCTTGCGGGCGTTTACGCGCTCTCCACTGGGTAAGGTACTCAAAGCCATCGGACAAAATGAACAACGTGCGGAAGCGTTAGGCTATCAAATTCTTCATTATAAGGTAATCGTCAGCATCGTTGCTGGAGTGGTAGCTGCGATTAGTGGAGGCTTGTACGCGGTTATGCTGCGATTCGTAAACACCCAAGTGTTTTCAATTGAAACGACGCTGGATGCGCTCTTAATGAGCATGATCGGTGGACTGGGAACGCTATTTGGCTCCATTTTGGGGTCGGGGATCGTAGAGCTGGCGCATCACGGGCTGACTGAGTTGGCGAAGCTTCACCCGATATTCGAGAGATGGGTCATCTTCCTTGGCTTGCTCTATATATTGGTCGTTCTCTGCTTTCCGAGCGGTATTGTCGGCAGCTTTCAAGAATGGAGGGAAAAAAGAAAACAGCGTTCCGTACAGGCTGCAACGATCACAGAGCAAGTAGAGGGATCGAAATGAAAGAGAGGAGGTCAACCCATGCAAAAGGTTGGCCTTTTTTTGTCCCATTTTTCTCGAAAGAAAAAGGTGAGAATTATAGTTATGTCGAATTATTATTCATCAATCTTTGAAAAGGTGGAGATGTACTTATGGAATTGAACTTTCCAGAAAATTATAACTTCGCTGCCCAAGTAGACGAATGGGCGAGAAAACATCCGGAGAGACGAGCGGTTTGGGAGCTAGATGAACAAGGTCAAGAACATATCCTTACGTACGAAGATTTGCGCCAATATTCAAACAAAATAGCGAATGGTCTAGAGTCCATTGGAATCGAGCATGGGGATCGGGTACTTGTCCTGGTTTCCCGAGGGACGTTGGCCTATGGTCTCTATTTGGCACTGCTAAAGCTGGGGGCAGTGATTTTGCCAGGGTCTGAGATGCTGCGTTATAAAGATATCGAGTACCGGATCAATCATGCAAAAGTCAAGGCTGTGATCAGCTTCGCGGGAGCCATGAGTGAGGTTGATCTGACGAGAGGCAACTGTTCTACTCTGCAACACTACATCACGACGGGCGAAGAGAAAGAAGGTTGGATTTCGCTTAATGGGTTGTTCGAGGGGCAGGACACAGAATTTGAGGTAGTAAACACGAAGTCGGATGAGCTGGCTTTCCTGTCTTATACGTCAGGAACGACTGGGGGACCAAAAGGGGTTATGCACGTTCATGGTTGGCCGTTTGCGCATTTGGCTGTGGCGGCTACACAGTAGCTGGACGTTCGCGAAGGTGACGTGGTTTGGGCAACGGCTGGGCCTGGTTGGGCCAAGTGGATCTGGAGCCCGTTTGTCTCTACGTTGGGGCTGGGAGCGACCGCGTTTGTCTATAAAGGAAAGTTTTCCGCGGAGAATTATTTGACGATTCTGCAAAAATATCCGGTTTCTGTCTTGTGTGCGACGCCAACCGAGTACAGAATCATGGCAAAAGTAACGGATCTGGATCAATACAAGCTGTCCGCCTTGCGCTCCGCATGTTCGGCTGGTGAGCCACTCAATCGGGAAGTGATCGACACATTCCGCCGCGTCTTCCAGTTGACCGTGCGAGATGGATACGGACAGACAGAGAACACGTTGCTGGTAGGTACCTTTGTCGGCATGGAGCCAAGGCCAGGTTCAATGGGCAAGCCCTCACCTGTTGTGAGGATCGCCATTATTGACGAAGAAGGAGCGGAACTGCCAGTAGGCAAGGTAGGCGATATTGCTATTGATCGCCATATGGTAGCGCTGTTCAAAGGCTATCTGGATGATCCCGAGCGCACTGCCAGAGCGTTTCGCGGCGACTGGTACGTGACGGGTGATCAAGGCCGCATGGACGAAGATGGCTACATCTGGTTCGAGGGACGTTCGGACGACATTATCATCTCAGGCGGATATACGATTGGTCCGTTTGAGGTCGAGGATGCCTTGGTGAAGCACGCGGCAGTAGCGGAATGTGCGGCGGTTGCCAGTCCAGATCCAGAGCGTGGGCATGTGGTAAAAGCCTTTGTGATCTTGAAAAAAGGGAATGAGCCGTCCGAAGAGTTGATCGTCGAATTGCAAAACCATGTCAAGCAATTAACCGCGCCGTATAAATACCCGCGCAAAATCGAATTTGTACTGGAGCTGCCGAAGACGACCTCCGGTAAAATCAGACGGATCGAGCTGCGGCAGCTGGAGGTACAGCAAAATCAGCATTCGTAGGCAATCGTTTGTCTTACGAAATTGTAAGATTGCTGTAAGTGGATTCGATGGGACGAAATGCGCGCATCCCCTACAATGTGAGTAGAAGCAAGGCAAGGGGGAATGCAGCATGAACCACCTTCCAATCCCATTAGGAAGAAACACCGACTTGTATGAAGCGGCGAGCATGCCCAAGAGCATGAAGAAACTCGGTGTTCGTTGGAAAAAACGACTGCGTATCAGTTTTCTCGTGATCATGATGGCAGCCATCCTGGCGCCGATTGTGCTTGCGTGGACAGGGAATATATGGATAGATGAAAAAAAGCTGGCTGCTATACAGCAATCCAGCAGCTATGCAAAGCTGGACGAAATGCCTGATCATGTGTGGAAGGCGTTCGTTGCGATAGAGGATCATCGGTTTATGCAGCATCCAGGGGTTGACCCAATTGGATTGAGCCGAGCGATCTGGGTCGATATTAAGGAAGGTGCCTACGTGCAGGGCGGAAGTACAATCACCATGCAGTTGGCGCGGAACCTGTTTCTCACGAACGACAAAACGATGACCAGAAAAGTGAAGGAAATCGCGATCGCTTTGCAATTGGAGCAGAGATACAGCAAAAAGGAACTGCTCGAAATGTACCTCAACGTCATTTATTTCGGGCACGGAAAATACGGGATTGGCGAGGCTGTTCCCTTTTACTTCGGAAAAAAAGCAACAGAACCAGGCGATCGAGCGGTAACACTGGGAGAAGCGGCAATGCTGGCTTCCTTACCGAAAGGACCAGAGCGTTATTCACCGGTAAAGAACTGGGAGCGGGCTAAACAACGGCAAGCGGTTGTGCTGAACCGGATGAATGAATTGGAAGTGATCGATCAAAGCGAGAGTACATTGGCAAAGAACGAGCAGATATACGTTGTTCCTACTGCCAAACGAGCAGCGAAATAATCGAATGTGATGGAATCCCCTGTCTAAATGGCAGGGGATATTTGCTATGGAACAGATCAAGCAGGCATTTGGCGCGGCCCGTTGCCTGATCGGGGAACAGCGGAGGTCATCAAGGCGTCCCGGATGGCGGCCTTATTCCGGACTTAGACGAACTTTCAGAAGAATTTGCGTCAGGTGTATCACCGGAAGACTTTATGAAAATCAATCTCGGAACACTTGCAAAGGTCAGCGGGGATGTAGAGTGAAGGAGAAAAATCATGATCGAAAAAAAGTGACCAGTCGGCAGTGGCACACGTGTGCTTGCAGATTTGGTCACTTGTTTTTGTTGTCGTATCGCTTAAGTAGTTCGATTCACCGCCTTGCCGAGCGCATCCTCGAGTACATGGGCATACTGCATGGTCGTTTCGATTTTGGAGTGCCCCAGTTGTGCTTGGAGTTGATGGGGGTCAGGGTTCAAGCGAAGAAACTGTGTAGCAAAGCTGTGACGAAGCTTATGGACGGACAAATCGGGGATGCCGAATGCTTTGGCGTACTTTTTGACCAGCTTTTGGACAGACCGCACTTCAATCCGATGCCCATTCGGATTGGTCGGGGAAACAGCGAGAAAAACAGCGTCTTCTTGCGGTTCGGGATTGTATTTGTCACGAAGCTGCAAGTATTTGGCTAAGTATTCCTTGCCCCAGTCACTGAAAAAAGGAGCGTCCTCTTTCTTTCCTTTGCGGATCAATTTCAACTGGTTTTTTTCCATAATAATGTCGGATAGATCGAGACTGACGATCTCTGACACACGGAAGCCGCCGGATAGAATCATCGCGATCAAGGCGGTATCCCGGTCACGGTTTTGCATGTGATACTGCTTCTTTTTTTCCGTATCACAATGGGCCAAATATCCGTTGTAGACAAAATCGACGAACTGGTAGATTTCGTCGTCAATCAGGATTTTTGCCCGAATGGCGTGGGCGCGTGCGAGGGGAGTCAGCTCCGTGATCTCCAGCTCGATTTTGGCGAGTACATTCCGCGTCAAATACGATTCCCCATTCTCATCCTCAGCGAGGGCAGACAAGTAATGAAAAAGTGATTTCAGGCTTGATATTTTTCTGCTGATGGTGCGGTCGCTGTACTCTTTCTTCGCGCTTTTGGTAGGGTTCGAGAGCAAAGCGGATCGCTCATATAGATGCGACTCCTGCAAGTATAATATGTAGCTTTCTACCGTTTCTTTCTTCAAGTCATTCAAATCGCTTAACGGAATGTCCTTCATATCCGCCGCGGTACTCAATCCTTCTGTCATCATCCAGCGAAAGAAAAAAGAGAAATCGCGAAGGTATCCAAGCAAGGTGGAGGGGGAATTCTTTTTTGATTTTTTATGCTCAATAAACTTTTCGACATACCAGGGGTAGGAGCCCACTATTTGCAAAAGCTGCAAGGCATCGCGCTGTTTGGTAACGGACATGCTTTCACCACCAAAATCTATTTGTAAATCGTATACGAACATATATTCTATCAAAAACCAAACGTTCTGGGAATTGCAAATTGAACAAGAAACCGTCATGATGGGGAGTGTGGATGGATGTTGGACAAGAACGGAGAGGATTTGTAGTGGCAACATGGGACTTATCTCAGACCAAACATCATGTACTGATCTGTAATGGTGGAAGCTGTATGCGCAAAGGTGGCGAAGAGGTTACGGTAGCGATACGCGAAGCGATTACCGACGCAGGTTTGGATGACTATGTACATACAACCCGCACGCGTTGCAACGGACGATGTGAGGACGCATGCGTGATGATCGTGTACCCCGAGGGAATCTGGTATGAAAACGTGACGCCAGAAGATGCCCAGATGTTGGTGGAAGAGCATTTTCAAAACGGCAGACCAGTAGAGGCCTTGATGACACATCGCTTCGAAACGAACGGTTTTGTGCGCACGATAGACACCAAGCCTGGTATCTTAAAATCACAAAAGGCAAAAAAATGAGGAAAAGGCCACGATCTGCTCACAAGTAGCAGGATAGTGGTTTTTTCATTTCTAGGAGTCTACCAATTACGACAAAAGGAAAAAGTAGGAAAGATGACAATAGCAAAAGGAAAATGATTGAAAGCGTTAACAATGTGTCTTTGTGATGTGGACGTTTTAAGTAAATGGTGGTAAAATGTCTGTAGATTAAGTTGATTTTATGCGAATTTTATCACAATGATATGTCCATACAGCGTGAACAATTGTTTTTGTGGAACTTACTAATCGATGGATGATTAATGGAGGGATTCTCGTTGGCGAGCAAAACACTTGAACATTTTTTACATGAAAATCTGGCAGATTTGAAGAGCAAGGGACTGTACAACGTCATTGACCCATTGCAAAGCGCGAACGGTCCGGTCATTACGATTGCAGGGAAAGAATTAATCAACCTCTCCTCCAATAACTATCTGGGCTTGGCTACTGATCAACGCCTTGTGGACGCTGCGATTGCAGCAGCGAGCAAATACGGCGTAGGGGCAGGGGCTGTACGTACAATTAATGGTACCTTGGACTTGCATGTGAAGCTGGAAGAAAAGCTCGCTGCCTTCAAGCACACGGAAGCCGCTATTGCTTACCAATCTGGTTTTAACTGCAACATGGCTGCGATCTCTGCTGTCATGGACAAGGACGATGCGATTCTTTCTGACGAGTTGAACCACGCTTCCATTATTGATGGATGCCGCCTGTCTCGTGCACAAATTATCCGTGTGAATCACTCCGATATCGATGATTTGCGTGCGAAAGCGAAGGAAGCGAAAGAATCCGGCAAATATAAAAAGCTGATGGTCATTACTGACGGCGTATTTTCGATGGATGGCGATGTTGCCAAGCTGCCGGAAATCGTAGAGGTAGCCGAACAATTTGACTTGATTACGTATGTAGACGATGCCCACGGCTCTGGTGTTCTCGGCAAAGGGGCAGGAACGGTTAAGCATTTTGGGCTGTCTAATAAGATCGACTTCCAAATCGGCACACTTTCCAAAGCAATTGGGGTAGTCGGCGGTTATGTAGCGGGACGCCAAGAGCTGATCGACTGGCTCAAAGTACGCAGCAGACCGTTCCTGTTCTCAACTTCGCTGACCCCTGCGGATGTGGCTGCTTCCATTGCTGCTATCGATATTTTGATGAACAGCACCGAGCTGCACGACAAGTTGTGGGATAACGGACACTACCTCAAAAAAGGCTTGAAAGAACTCGGCTTCAATATTGGGGAGAGCGAAACGCCTATCACTCCTTGCATTATCGGAGACGAACAGCAGACCCAAGAGTTCAGCAAGCGACTGTATGAAGAGGGCGTGTACGCGAAAGCGATCGTGTTCCCTACTGTACCAAAAGGAACCGGCCGTGTACGGAATATGCCAACAGCGGCACATAGCAAGGAAATGTTGGATCGTGCCCTTAGCATCTACGAAAAAGTTGGGAAAGAAATGGGGATCCTGAAATGAAAAAAATTCTGGTAACCGGGGCGTTAGGACAAATTGGTTCCGAGCTCATCATGAAATTACGCGATATTTACGGAGCGGATCAAGTCATCGCCACAGATATCCGGAAAAACGAAGACGATCCTGTCGTGCAATCGGGTCCATTCGAAGTTCTTGATGTCACCGACGGGAACCGGATGTTTGAGCTGGCGAAGAAACATGGCGTGGATACGATCATGCATTTGGCTGCCTTGTTGTCTGCAACAGCAGAAGCGAAGCCTCTCTTGGCATGGAACCTGAACATGGGCGGGCTGGTAAACGCTCTGGAAGCAGCACGTGAGTTGAACTGCCAGTTCTTTACGCCGAGCTCGATTGGTGCATTTGGTCCGACTACACCGAAGGACAACACGCCGCAGGACACAATTCAACGCCCTACGACCATGTATGGTGTAAATAAGGTATCCGGTGAGTTGCTCTGCGATTACTATTATCAAAAATTTGGGGTAGATACGCGCGGTGTGCGCTTCCCAGGTCTGATCTCGTATGTAGCACCTCCGGGTGGTGGTACGACGGACTATGCAGTAGACATTTACTACAAGGCGATCCAGCATGGATCGTATACGTCCTACATCGGCAAAGGTACGTACATGGATATGATGTATATGCCTGATGCGCTGAATGCCATTGTTTCCCTGATGGAAGCAGATGCCTCCAAGCTCATTCACCGCAATGCATTCAACGTGACTGCGATGAGCATTGAGCCAGAAGATGTAGCAGCAGCGATCCGTAAGCACATTCCTGAGTTTACGCTCTCTTATGAGGTTGACCCTGTGCGTCAGGCGATTGCTGACAGCTGGCCGAACTCCATTGATGCGACGGCTGCCATGCAAGAGTGGGGCTTCAAAGCAGAGTACGACTTGGACAAAATGACTGAGGACATGCTCGCAAAACTGCGGGGAAAGTTGCTCCAGCAAGTCGGATAAACGAATAGGGAAAAGAAAAACTGCCACTTCTACTTGTGCGTGATGCGAGAGAGGTGGCAGTTTTTTGTCTAATTACATGCTAAACAAGACTTTTGAATGCCTTTGCCGTTGTACGGGCACATTAACAAAGCATGCTTGAAGGAAAGGATGAACGAGAGCGATGAGCAAAAAGGATTACATCCTTACGATTATTGGAAAATTCGAGAAACACAACGATATGATGCCAGAACGGTTGCAGGCTGTGTTAAAAGAGGTGAAGCAGGATATTGAAAGTGTCCCGGCAGAAACCTTCTATTTGCAATCGAATGGGGTAGTGACACAATCTGCAACAAGTGGTGTTTCTGAGCGTAACGACCCTCTCTTTCGATTATCAGAAGTGTATTTCGATCTGAAAAAGCTGGCTGAGGCAAACCGAGACTCCCATCCAGATTTGATTTCAGCCATTACCCAGTATGAGGGCTTGCTGAATGAATCTGAGGGGTATTCTCCAGAGTAGCGAGCAAAAGCAAACGAAAAGAGAGGGGAAGAGCCATGGACTTGCCAAAAAAATTGCAGGGCAACCATTCGAGGCAAGACGAAGAAGGACAAGACATCCAAAATTTACAAGCTACTAAAGACAGTGGTAATGAGGAACAACCAATAGAAAGCTGGGGCTGGTCAACTAATACCGAGACTGTTCGAGATCGCTGACACATTGTAACAAACAAAACCTTCCAGAAGCGGGAAGGTTTTTCTTATTCCACGATGCCATGCCTAGCATAAAATGAAAACCGTCCAAACAAGGACGGTTTTTTGGCTTACATGAACATTTGTTGTTGAGGCTGGTAGGCGTTAATCATCGTGTTCATCGTGTGATCGGCAAGCTGCGGAGCTTGGTAGTAGCCCTTGGCATTCATGTATTGCCAGGTTTCATAAGCCATTTGCTGGCAAGCATTTGCGCCATTTACATGATATTGACGGATACCTGGATCTACGCACTCAGCCGCCCAGAGCATGCCGATTGCCGAACCCGCTTTATGCCAGTTCAGCATCAGGGTAGCAATCGTCATATCTGACAAGCGGGTAGGATGTGGGTTGGGAGCAGCCATCTGCGGGTTATTAAGACCAACTGCCGTAGGTTGTGCTACACGCAATTGAATAGGAGCTGGTGCGATGTTGATGCCTTTTCCCTGCAAGAGGCTAATTCCTTGCTGGTATGCGTTCATGATCATTTGTTGATGTCTGTTAATGATACCTGTTAATTGAGGGTCTTGTGCCATCTCGGCAAGTACTCCGTGCATTTCAATCGCGGCGTGCTTGGAGCGGAGTGCTTCTTGTGTTTCCAAAAACTCATGAGCGGCAAATCGTTGCATAATGGCCTCCTGTAATCGAATTGGGTTACTGTCAACCTTTGATAGTGTTTGTATAGAATCGATGGATATTCAGGGGAAAAATGGAGAAATGATTAGCATGGGATATCAACTTGGCTTCAAAACATGTTTTCGTAGCCGGTTCGAGGTATCTCGATATTTTTCTGTCCAGCATTTTCATCGATTTTTCCGTCGTTTGTACCTTCCATGTAATTGTCGCTGACTTGCTCGTGTGTAATGGCGAGCCCTTGCTCCGTCAACGATTCACTTTTATAAAAGGATGGGTCGTACATTTTGTCGGCGACCTCCTCGGCTGCCTGAAGCAAATCTTCATCGTTGTTTTTCATCGTGTTCCCTCCTGAAGTTGCAAGATTATCCAACAGACATTTTGCAAAGTGGTGCTAACTCACGTATTCAGCTGAGTACGAATTGAAGCCTGCATGTACCGAGAGCAACGTATTTGCATAGCCGACCAAACGATTGATGGTCTCATCTACCACTGCGTAGACCAGCGGATGCAGAGCAGGGTCATACAGTTTGGGGTCATCGAAAATCACGGTGGTGTTGATGAACACATCCCGATTTCCAATCAAGTCGTAATGAATGATTACTTTCCCGCAAGCCCCTTCTGTCTGCGGATCTTGGTATCCCGGCAAAAACAGATACCATTCCTCGGCTGTTGCAGAACGGAAATTTTTCGTAAATGTGAGACCTTGGATAGCTTCCTCTGTTTTTCTTTTTAATTCAGGGCTCATCAAAATATCCGGCAAGAACCTTTCCTCCTTTTACTCCCTTTCAGTATGAATAAAGGAGGGTAATCCCATGCAGAACACCAAGATATTCATGCTGAGCTTTTACGTATAGAATCCATGGCGAATATCAGAAACGTTTTTTCGAGGAGACAAATGCATTTTTTGTGAACCCGGAGGAAAAGGGAGACGCTGACGGAATCGTACTGCATTCATTTCAAAGCGCCGACGTATACAATGGCAGTATGTAGCCAAAAAAGCCAACTGTGAGGGTGGTCTTACCCCTGTCAAGTAGACACAATAAAAAAAGCCTAAGCAGCCAGTGTGTTTCGGTATTCAACCGGGGCACACTGGTTTAATTTTTTCTGGAACCGTTCATGGTTATAAAACCAAATGTATTTTTCAATGGCTTGAAAGAGATCTTCTTCTGTCTTACACTCAGTA
This sequence comes from Brevibacillus brevis, assembly GCF_900637055.1. Taxonomy (NCBI): domain Bacteria; kingdom Bacillati; phylum Bacillota; class Bacilli; order Caryophanales; family Paenibacillaceae; genus Brevibacillus; species Brevibacillus brevis. The sequence continues at coordinate 3,484,763 of NZ_LR134338.1, read as the reverse complement.
AAGTACAATGTCTCAGTTTTGAGGTGCGAGAAAAAGGATTCGATGCAGGCGTTATCAAGGCAGTTTCCTTTGCGAGAGTGGCTGCCACTTATGCCAAGTTCCTTTATTCGCTTATTGTACTGTCGAGACGTGTATTGGAAGCCCTGATCTGAATGTAGGGTTGCTTTCAGCACGTCTCTTTCTTCGTTTAGCTGCCCCACAGTGTCTAACACAAGTTGTAAATCATTTCGCTTGGAAACTTTCCAGGCAACAACTTCGTTGTTAAAAAGGTCCTGAATGACCGAAAGGTAATAGTAACGGTTATGAAGTGCAACATACGTAATATCTGTTACAAATACCTCATTGGGCTTGTCCGCTCTAAACTTACGGTTAAGTAAGTTGGGATATACAATCGAAGGTGCTTTACCAAAATAGCGGCGCTTCCTCCTGATGATGGATTGGAGGTTTAATTCTTTCATCAGGCGGTATATTCGCTTATGATTCGCATTCAATCCCTTCTTCTTTAATGCTACCTGCATTCGTGGATAACCATAGTATGGATGCTCCAAATGAATCGCCATCATATGCTTTTTCAGAATCTGATCTAACTCATTTCTTGCTGACGGCTTTCCTTTGGTGCTAAGCCATTTGTAAAAACCCGACCGTGACACTTGCGCAATTTCTACCAACCACGTTAGTGGATATTTTTTACGCAGCTCGTCTATGATCGTAAAGCGAGTTATTTTCCATACCTTCCCCCCAGATGCAGATTGGGATTGCGCTTTTTTAGGTATTCTACCTGCGCCTTTAGATAGTCCCTTTCTTCTTCCACAGTAGCAAACTTGGTTCTTGGACGACCAACAAATGGGGTGTCACTAGAACCATTCTTTCCTCTTTGATCCACAAAACCTTCGCCTTTATTCTTCTTTCGGACCCATTGTAGAACTTGTGTTTTACTAGGTATCCCTAATTCCTTAGCTATTGCTTTAGAACCCATCTCTCCCTGTTGATACATGTTTACTGCCCTCAGCTTAAACTCCTCGGAATAACGCTTGAATGTTTGACCTTTTTTAGCCATGAGAAAATCCCCTCCAAGTAGAGTGTACCACCCACCGTTAGGTGAGCGGGCTTTTTACACTGTCTACTCAAAGGGGATAATATCAAGGGTTGGCCTTTTTGCAGTTTATGACAAGAAGTTGCTGTCTATTTAACAAGGAAACAAGCGTGCTATCTCAAGAAAAGCTTCTTTTTCAAACAGGACTTTTCCGTACTCATTCACGACCGCAGATGTCGTATCAACCTGTCTTGTCGCATATTCAGCAACAATAGAGGCTGCGAGCTGATGATCATCCTCGGTGGAAAAATCGGATTTCGGAAGATGGAGCACATAGGAAGCGTTGTATACATACAGCTTTCCACTTTTACGCAAACGCTCGGGCATTTTCGCTGCACATAGCGTCAGATCTTCAAAGTCAGGGAAGACAAAAAATGAGGCCTCCTGCTCCAGAATTACAGTCTGTTTCCCATCTGTTTTTTCTTCTTGGCTTTCTAGTAAGGTAATAGTGATATACATCCCTTGAGAAGGAATGAAAGCTACCTCCGTACGTGACGGCATATCCATTGCCGGAAAATCTTGCGTAGATTCCGCAAACAAAAGCGCTTCGTCGATCAAATGGTTAAGGAGCGAAAGAGCGGCTTCGTGATTATTTTGATCGTAACCGCGCTCTGCCAGTTCACTCTCCGGCACAAAGATTGAAATGATGCGGTTATCTGAAATTTCCATCTTCACAGCTGATTCCTCCTTCATTCATCGAAGTATATAAAATGAAATTCAGATATTGTCTTGGGCAGTAAATTGGGGGGTAGCATTTCAATATACCGAACTTTTCATGTTGCAACAATAGGAGATTATTGGGTAGAACGTATCGTCCCATAATCGTCTAATAATCGCATAAACGAGACAAACTACTGGTAACTTGCATCCTGGAGGGATCACAATTGTCTGAACAAAACAATCAGGAAGTGGAAAATAAAGAATTGAAAGTACTGGGGACGCACGCAGCAGGAAGCACGGATTTATTTGAAACCCGAAAAGCGTCGAAGGATGAAGTCGTCGAGGCACCTAAACATCCTGGTGGAGCAGGCTCATCTGGGACGTATTGAGTATTGCCTAGCCTAACAAAAAGAAGCACCTCTGCCACGGCTGTAGCCGGACGGAGGGTGCTTCTTTTCATATTCTTACAGTTTTTCACGTGCATGCTTAAGGGTAATCGAATTGGCAATGGCTGTCCACATATCAGTTGATTCAGAACCTACGTACCAGTACGCCAGTCCACCAATATTCCATTGCAGGCTGGCCTGGACCTTGAGTCCCATGGAGCGACTTTCTTCCAGCCAGATAGTATGTGAGACGCCTTGTTTTTGATACGTCGAGCGGTATTGCCCAATTTTATCGTCCCAAACCGTCTTGGCTCTATATTGAGAGAGCAGTTGGTAGGACTGAGGGATGCTGAGGTCCGTTGATTTCAGCGCTCCCTTTGATTGGTGCCAATCTCGTGTGTACAGAGGCATGCCCACAATCAGCTTTTGGGTTGGAACGTCGTCGAGCAAGTTGGTGATGACTTTTTTCAACCATGGCAAGGATGACACGGAGCCTGCTTTTGGCCCGCCTGCCCAATGCTCATCATAGGCCATTACTACTAAATAATCCGCATGTTTTGCTAATTTGGCAAAATCAAATGGAGCACTCCAGTCTGCTAGACCATCGGGCGGAATATCTACAGACAGCACCGCTCCTTTTGCGTGAAGGGCAGTCGCGAGCTCCTGAATGAACAAGGTGAAGTTGTTACGATCTGCAGGGGAGAACCCTTCAAAATCGACATTGATTCCATCCAGCTGGTACTTGTCAATGAAGGAAGCCAGCTTTTGAACCGCCGCTTTTCGTTTTTTGGCATCAGACAGCATGGCGTGGGTGGCAGCGGTATCGAATTTATTCCCGAACAGCGGCCACACCTGCTTGCCATTTGCATGTGCCCAATGGACGAGTGAAGCATCCGTAAAGTCGCTAATGGTTCCGTCTTTTTGCAGGAAATACCAGCGAGGTGACAGTGTGTTGACTCCGCTTTTCTTGACATGTGCAATGAACTCCTCTGTCGTGGACTGGTATTGCCATCCGAGAGAGACAAGCGGCTTTGCTGTAACGTTTTGCTTCTTTAGATTCTCCAGAATTCGATGCAGAACAACGGCCGTTTCTTCGCGAGACAGCGCTTGTGTTGGACGGAAGTAGCCGTTATAGCCAACCAACCACTTTTTCTGCATGGCGTGGCTGACTGAGGCGCGCGCCCAGCTCGAAATCGCATTGGCATCCTTCACGGAAAGCTGGTAAGAAGGCGAAATGCTCTGTTCCAGTGCGCGCACGAGAAACGCAGCGGCCTCTTCGCGAGAAATCGTCCGCTTCGGAGCAAAAGTAGTAGGACCGATGCCATTTGCGATGTTAAGTCCAGCTGCAGCTTGGACGTACCCGTATGCCCAAGAGTTTTTCGGGACATCCGAGTAGGCTGCGACGTTGCTGACTACCGGCTTAATGCCGAGCGTTCGTGTGAGCATCGCGACAAACTCAGCACGCGTAACCGGGCGAGTCGGGTGAAAATACCCGTTTTCATCCCCGGCGATGACACCTGCTGCATGTAGCGAGCGGATTTGCTCTATCGCATAGCTGTTTGCGATATCTTTTAAATTTTTCGTCGATGCTGTGGATGCAGGAACTCCCATTGCAAAAGAGAGACCATACACCAGAAAAGCCAAGGAAACGAACCAGATATGTATGTTTTGTTTTTTCATCATACATCCAGTATAAGGAGAGAGAACCAATCTTTCATTGGTCAGATTTTGGTAGAAACCTTGCAGTGTGCCCGAACTCTTTTGTTGGAATCTCGATATGATATGATGGAGGAATAAGAATAGAGAGAATGAAGCGAGGCGGAGAGAAATGGAAGACGTACTGATTGTAGGCGGTGGGCCTTGTGGACTGGCAGCGGCAATTGCCTGCAAGCGAGCTGGACTTGATCCCATCATTATTGAAAAAGGGTCGCTCGTCCATTCGATTTATCGCTACCCGACCTATATGATTTTTCATAGCACACCTGATTTACTGGAGATTGGGGGCTTACCATTTGCAACGGCGAACGACAAGCCGACCAGACAGGAGGCACTCAATTACTACCGACTGGTAGCAGCGAGAGAAAAATTGCGCGTGAACGTATATGAAACGGTAACGGAAGCGAAGAAGACGCCAGCTGGCTTTCAAGTCACGACAACGGACCGATTTGCCAAAACACATACGTATGAAGCGAAAAACTTGGTGATCGCCACAGGGTACTTTGACAATCCGAATCGGCTGCAGGTACCGGGCGAGGAGTTGCCGAAGGTTTCGTCCTTCTACAAGGAAGCACATCCGTATACTGGGCTTGCAGTAGCGGTAGTAGGAGGAAACAACTCTGCCGTAGACGCGGCGATGGAGCTGGAGCGCGCAGGAGCAAAAGTAACGGTGATTTGCCGCCGAACGGAGCTTTCCGACAAGGTCAAGGCATGGACAAGACCTGTTTTTGAGAGTCTGGTCAAAAAGGGACGCATCCAACTGCTGTTCGGTGCAACTGTCGAGAACATCGAGGAGCGTTCCATCAGGGTGAAAACAGGGGAGGAAGTCATTACACTTGCCAATGACCATGTGTTTTCTTTGATTGGATACCGTCCGGATCGTACCTTCCTTCATTCGTTAGGGGTTATGATTGACGAGGAAACGGGAATCCCGGCGCATCATCCAGAGACGATGGAGACGAACATCCCAGGTCTCTATATTGCGGGAGTCATTGCGGCGGGCCATCACGCAAACGCCATTTTTATTGAAAATGGAAGGTTTCACGGTGAAGGTATCGCCCGCCACATTGCCTCTCATAGGGAGCAGTAGTTGCTAAGGATTAGAACTGCCACTCCAATTGTCTGCCTCCGATGAGGTGGTAGTGCAGATGGAAGACGGTTTGCTGGCCGTGTTTGCCAATGTTGGTTACGATACGGAAGCCATCCTCGTTTACACCCATTGTTTCTGCTACTTTTTGCAGCGATAAATGGAGATGGCCGATTAGCTCCTTGTCCTCAGGCTCGATAGCCAAAACGGATTGAATATGCTTTTTTGGAATCATCAGGACGTGTACAGGGGCAACAGGATTAATGTCGTGAAAAGCCAATACATGCTCATCCTCATACACTTTTTTGGACGGAATGTCTCCGTTTACAATTTTGCAAAATAGGCAGTCCATAGGGTTCTACATCCTTTCTAAAATGATAGATGGTAATGCCTACTTCGTCATGCGAGTAGGCTTTCCCTGTTTTTACTCTGGAAAAGTCCGTTCCAAAAACTGAAGAACCTCACGCCAAGAGTGTTCGGATGCGTAGGCGTTGTTTTTGGGCGTACCCCCATTGAGCTGTGTACGGGTAGTCGGGATGTAAGGAAAGCGGATCCCATGTCCTGTATCTGCGTACCGCAAATGCACTACCGGATGAGCAAACTGATGATCCTTTAACCGCTCGACCATTTGCTCGCAATGCTCTGTCGCAGGCCACCAGTGATCATCATCCGAGGAGAGGAAGAGGATCGGGCCATTGATTTTTTCCACCGGGATTGCGGCATCTTCTACCCACTCACAAGCAGCCCAGGCTTCGGCATGGATGTGATCGATACGTTGACCTGCGTCGAGTCGCTCCTGTGAGACTTTTGTCTGTTCCTCTGTCCATGGCACGAAAGGGAGAGGCTCTCCTTGAAACGACCAAGAGGATTGCGGAGAGAACGTGTCTGATCCAGCGAATGCCTTATCCGTCCCGATAGTAACAGTAGAGCTGGGACTTGAAGCAATAACAGCATGTACGTGTTGATCGATCGATGCTGTGACTAATGCCAATTCTGCTCCTTTTGAACGTCCAAATAACGTAATTTTATCAGGATGTACAGAAGTCTGCTGCTGTAGCCAATGAATGGCGCGTTGAACATATTCGATCGGGATTTGACGAATATCGTCAGGAAGATCATTGCATTGGAAGTAAGCGAGTGCTAGCGCCGGATAGCCGTGAGAGGCGAACAAAGCAGCGAATTGTGAGCAGGAACCAATTCCGCCTTCGCTTCCACCTAGTACGACAATGGCGGGTCTTTGCTCTGTGTGGGGTTTTGAAAAATACAGGCCGATCAGACCATGGTCGAACACTTTCTGTATCGATACGTCGCGGGAGACAAAAATACGTTTCACGACTGCTTTTGCTACAGGTTTATCGTGAACTTCTGCTGTCAATTCTATTTCGGTGGAGCGTGGAGTGAACTGAAAGTCGTCCAGCGAATAGGCATGATAGAAACGCATGGTTTGAACATTCATAGACCAGAAAAGCCCCATCGGATCAATCCCCTCATAGGTACCAAACAGGGGGGCTTGGGAAACCAAATCGACTGAACCATTCTCGTCCGCTTGAAAGATGGCATGTGATGATGCAGTCAAATCTCCTCCAGGCAACCCATTTTTCAGGGTGGCATGAAGGGTGATTAACTGATTGGGGACAAACCCGCTCAGCGTGATATGGACAGGAACATCTATTAAGGCTGTTGCAGGCGTAACTTCAATTTGTGGAAGTATCATTTTTGTCAACACTCCTTCCAGATTACGGGAACACTTGACACAGTCATTATAGTAGAATGAATAAAAGTTCGACGTGACGAAATGTGACGGTATGGTTAACTTGACTTCTCGTCTGTGGTGTAACTATAATCATTACAACGAAAGGGTGACAACGTATGAAAATCAGCAGCCGGTTCTCTATTGCGGTTCACATCTTATCACTGCTTTCCATTGATTCTAATTCGCATTGCACTTCCGAATGGATCGCAGGTAGTGTGAATACGAATCCGGTCGTGATCCGACGTGTGCTGGGGCTGTTGAAGAAGGCTGGGCTCGTGAACGTACGTGCCGGAGCTGGCGGCGCTTCTCTCGCCAAGGAACTGGATCAAATCACGCTTCTTGAGATTTACCGTGCAGTCGATGTTGTGGAAGAAGGGCAACTTTTTCACATCCATGAGCAACCGAATCCCGATTGTCCAGTGGGAGCGAATATACAGTTTGTGCTGGAGTTGATTTTGACTCGTGCGCAGCATGCTATGGAGGAGATTTTGGGAGGAGTGAAAATGTCCGAGCTCGTAGATAACCTACGTCAAAAAATAACCGAAAAAGCGCAGTAAGAACAAAAATGCCCTTGCGTATGCGAGGGCATTTTTGCGAGGAAGGAGTGCCAGTAATAATGCTTGCACATCTCATCCGGACTGGCGGGCTATTTTTTTCTCCTTCCAGCTGTCTTTCTTCCATTGTGGCCTCATGAGAAAAAATCCTAACACGATTGCGATAGCGAAGAAGATGGCGAAGAATCGGAAACCGTTGTTCGTTGCATAGATCAAGTCACTCTTCGATTGTGCGATCTCTCCAGCTCCCGTTTCGGAAAATAGCGGCAAGACGGATGAAGACTTGACGCTTAGCTGAACGACTACCAATGAAAGAGCTTGACTTATTGCCCGACACATTTCGTAGACGGTCCAGAACATGCCAGAAGCAGAGCCAGCGCGCTCTTGCGGAGCAGCAGATAGGACTGCTTTCGCGAGCGACGGCCAGGACAGACCAGTGGCGGCGGATATGATAAGAAGCGGGATAATCACAGCCATGCTCGATAACTGAGAACCAAGTTGTCCAAGTAGCAGTAGGGCTGAGCCTATTAGAAATGATCCTAACAGAATCATGCGACCGGGGCCAAAACGGTCGGCAAGTTTACCGCCAAAGGGGGCCGTGAAGAGTTGGGGAATAGATAATGGGATCAATAACAATCCCGCTTCCAACGGGCTTAAGCGATGTGCCCCTTGCAGATATAGCATCAGGAGAATGGTGACGGCGAAATAACCAATGCAATAACTCATCGTGATTCCAAGACCAATCGAATAGTTTCGATAGGTGAAAAGGCTTAGAGGAAAAAGTGGATGCCTGACACGTAGCTCGATGAGTACGAATGCTATCCAAAAAAGTAGAGCGGTTGCAAAGAGGCTAAGTGTGTGTACCGATGTCCAACCCCAAGAATGCCCCTCAGATAGTGCGACAAGCAGAGCGACTAACCCTGATCCAAAGGTCAAAATTCCCGGCCAGTCAGTCTTGCCCTTTTCGATTGGTGGCGTGTTTTTGAGAACCAGGAGGCCAGCGATCAAGCCAATGACTCCAACGGGGACAGCTACAAAAAAGATGGATCGCCAGCCGAAACCACCGATAAGCGCGCCTCCGATCACCGGACCGATGAGTGATCCAGTCACCCATGATATGTTGTTTATTCCGAGAGCGATTCCGAGCTGATTGGGTGGGAATGTCCGTATGAGGATTGGTGTTGCTGATGCCATTGCCATTGCAGCACCAGTCCCCTGAAGGAGTCGTGCACCGATCAATGTTGCGCCTGAGATCGCAAGACCGCAAAGCGCAGTGGAAATCGTGAACAAGGCGAGTCCCCATATAAAAATGCGCTTGGTTCCGAGCATATCCGACCAACGCCCAGCTGGAAGCAAAAATAATGTGCTCATGATGTAGAACGCGGTAATCGTCCACATACCAATGTTGATCGGAATACGCAAATCTTCCATGATAGAAGGAAGACCGATAACCACAATCGTCGCGTCTAAGTTGGTAATGAACGAAACAAGCGTGACCACAGATAAAACAGCCCATTTATTCGATTGTACGGGTGTCAATTTGTACACTCCTTTGCTTATTCATCCATGATCCACTTGCTGGATTTTTCTCGAATCCGAGTCAAATGGGGCGGGTGTTTCCTTTTCATGATGAAGCAGCCAGCGTTTGCGTGAAAGTCCTCCTCCGTAACCACCCAAATCACCATTGGAGTTGATGACACGGTGACAAGGAATGACAATTGCTAACTGATTCGCACCATTTGCTTGAGCGACGGCACGAAAGGCGCTTGGTTTCCCAATTGCTGCTGCAACATCGGAATAGGATGAAGTTTGACCGGGGGGATCATTTGTAAATGCTCCCAGACCATTCTTTGAAAAGGCGATCCGCACAAAAACAATGGCGTTGCAAATTCTGTTAACTTTCCGTCAAAATACTCCTCTAACTCACGTTCAATCGAACGGATTGGTGCTGTAGAACCAGGGATAATCGCTGACTTCGTTCTTAGTCTAAGACGTTCAACTTCTCGTTCCAAGCCGCGGCGATCAATGAATTCAAGTAGATATAGCGCTTCTTCATCTGCTATAGCTATCATGGGACCGAGTCGCGTATCCAGCCACGATGCCTTTAAGACATGATGATCTCCAAGACGAGTAGGAGCTGCCCCCATAATTCGTGAAAATGCGTCTCGAAAACCACTGCTGGACTCGTACCCTGTGGTTAGTTGAGCATCGATGATTGCTTTTCCTTCTCTGATTTCTTTCAGCGCAATCCCCATACGTCGCGCCCTTGCATATTCAACGAACGTCATGCCAAAACGCTTTTTGAATTGGCGGCGCGCTGTTGCAGCGTCCACGGATAATCTTTGAAAGTCTTTTTCCGTCCAACGTTGCTCGGGGTTTTCTTCTACAGCGTTTACTAGCAGACGCACAAGCTCTGAAACATGATTGGGATGTGAAAGCGGACGGCAGCGCTGGCAGGGCCGGAATGAGGCCAGAAGTGCTTGTTTGGCATGATCAAAAAACTCACAATTAATAAACTTAGGTTTTCTTGCTGGACATGTCGGGCGACAGAATACGCCAGTTGTCTTGACTCCAACGAAAAAGACACCTTCATATTCTGAATTTTTATCCAGTAACGCCTGATAATACTCAGACTTCATCTCGGCCGTTATCATTCGTTTTCCCCCTCTATTTTTCTATTTTCATTTTATCGCTCACCTAAAATGGATGCAGCCGAAAATCGTACATTGATTTTTTCTCGTTCCTTCAATCGTAAGTAACGAGGATAATGGACTGGATTTAAGCTGGAATTAGCCTGAAAATATAGATATAATAAACGTATTCAGAAATATGCGATAAACCGACAACGGCGTCGGTTGCGTATGGAAATGATGAGCAGTTGGCACATCCGTTCACTGGTGATCGGGAGGTGGAGTATTGCGTCAGCATTATCGAGTCATCATCATAGACGACGACCCCATAACACGCATGGACCTGGTCGAGATGTTGCAAGAGCAGGGATATAACGTCGTAGCTGAAGGAAAAAACGGCAAAGAGGCCGTTCGATTGACGCAAATGTGGAATCCTCATCTCATTATTATGGATGTCAAAATGCCAATTATGGACGGTTTGACAGCGACTGGGATTATCCGAGAGCATTCGGATGCGGCTATCCTTCTTTTGACTGCTTACAGTCAAAAGGACATGGTCATGCAAGCCAAAGCAAAAGGGATATGTGCCTATCTGGTCAAACCCGTCATGGAGGAAGAACTGCTACCGGCAGTGGAGTTCGTGCTTACGAGCAAACAATGAACGCAAAAAAGTGAATCGTACGAAGAGCAACGGCGCTTGGATCAAGGCGAGCATTTCGTCTTATGTTTCGAAGCGCTTTTTTTCGTTCCATGAGATAGAGGTCAGGAAAGTTGAAAAGAAAGTGAGTGAGGCTAGAGATGAAATTGGCTTGCGTTGTACGTAAACAGCATTACCAGTTTACTTCGGTTCGTGATGTATTGGCAAAAGCGAGTGAAGAAAAGTCTGGCGATCACATGAGTAAACTAGCAGCCAATTCCGCACTGGAGCGGATGGCGGCCAAAGTCGTATTAAGCGAAATGCAACTTCGTGATATATATGAAAATCCAGTCATTCCGTACGAAAAAGACGAAGTGACACGGATCATTTATGATGATATCAATCTCTCCATTTACAATGAGATTAAAAATTGGACAGTAGGGGAGCTACGGGAGTACATCTTGTCGTTTTCCACAGGAATGCCTGAGCTGACAAGAATTAGCCGTGGACTCACAAGCGAGATGATTTCCGCTACTGCCAAGCTGATGTCCAGCATCGACCTAGTCATGGCTTCGCAAAAAATGAAGCATCAAGCCTATTGCAACACATTGATTGGCGAGCCGGGAAGACTGGCGTTCCGCTGTCAGCCGAATCACCCAATCGATGATCCCGATGGCATTTTGGCTTCGATGAAGGAAGGCTTGTCATATGGATCAGGCGACGCTGTCATTGGAATTAACCCCAATAATGACTCTGTTGAAAGCGTTACCAAGCTCTTGAAAATGACACATGATTTCATGCAAAAGTGGGAAATCCCGACGCAAAACTGCGTACTGGCTCATATCACGACACAGATGCAGGCTCTTCGCGGCGGAGCGCCCATTTCCCTGATGTTCCAAAGTCTGGCAGGTTCACAACGCGCGAATGATGCGTTTGGTGTAAACAAAGAGATTTTGGATGAGGCAATGGATTTGATGCTCCGAAAAGGCACAGCGTCTGGACCAAACGTCATGTATTTTGAGACAGGCCAAGGCTCTGAAGTATCGCTGGACTCCCATGAAGGCGTCGATATGCAGACGCTGGAAGCGCGTACGTACGGTTTTTGCCGTCACTGGAAGCCGTTCATGGTCAATAATGTCTCAGGCTTTATCGGACCAGAAACACTCTATGATGGCAGACAGATGATTCGTGCCGATCTGGAGGACTTGTTCATGGGCAAGCTGCATGGTTTGCCGATGGGAATTGCTCCGACTTATACGAATCACATGTATGCGGATCAGAATGACCAAGAGATTGCAGGGATGCTGACGACCTTGGCAGGGGCGAATTTTTATATGGGTGTTCCGGGTGGGGACGATGTCATGCTCAGTTACCAGGACACGAGCTACCACGATGACGCCAGCTACCGCGAGCTCTTGGGACTGCGACCTCTCCGAGAATTCGAGAAATGGTTGGAAAAAATGGGCATTATGGAAAATGGTCGTTTGACAGAGCGTGCAGGCGATTTAACCATTTTTGACTAACGAGTGGGGAGGGAAGCAATATGAAACAGATCAATATGGACGACTTGGTTCAGCGCGTAATCGATGAGCTGTCCAAAAAAGGTCAAGGAGTTATTCATTTTCCTGAGCAAAAGCAATGCGGAGTCAAGAACCCCAACAATCCAGAAGCATTGGAGCTAGCGATGAAACGAACGCCAGCTCGAATCGGAATCGGGCGGGCGGGTACCCGAATGAAGACGGGAAGCTACCTCCAATTTCGTATTGATCAGGCAGCAGCACGAGATGCGGTCATGAAAACGATCAGCCCGCAGCTGATCGAGAGCCTGCAGCTCCCTGTCCTCCATTCAAGAGCGACGAGCATGGAGGAGTATTTAATGAACCTGGACTCGGGACGGATGCTATCGGATGAGTCCGCTCGCTGGCTGGAGCAGAATGGGGATAAAAACAAAGACGTGCAAATCGTCATCTCGGACGGGCTGAGCACCTCCGCATGTGAGGCGACCATTCCAGACCTCTTGCCTGCATTGATGCAGGGTCTGTCCATGCGTAACATCAGTGTCGGGAAACCAGTGTTTATTCACAAAGGTCGCGTCTGGATTCAGGACCAGGTCGCGTCCATCGTCAATTGCAAGGTCGTCATTTCCTTGATCGGGGAGCGACCAGGGCTTGCGACGGCAGAAAGTCTCAGTGCTTACATGATTTACAAACCGGATGCGAATACGGTAGAATCGGATCGTACGGTTATTTCTAATATTCATAAGGGTGGCACGCTACCGATCGAGGCAGGTGCTTACCTTGCAGAGCTTTTGGAGGAAATTTTGAAGTACCAGGCGAGTGGTGTAAAATTATCACAGCTTCGGGCGATTAACGGGTAGATTCCCACTGGCGCTTCCTCCTGTCTTGCACTAGAATACATAGAAGATAACCAATTTCTATGAGGAGTTGCTACGCATGACGGAGCCAAACCAAAACGAAAAAGAAACCACTGAGCAAAAGCCTGGGAAGATCAGCCTGCAAGAGGCGATGAAGCGCAAATTGGCGGAGAAAAAACAAGCGCAAGCACAGGCTAATAACCCACTGAATCAAAAGGCAAAAAACCAAACGATGAAAAGCCAGCTCACCAAAAAACCAAACAATCAACGCAGACGTATGGGCGTATAGCTTCGATTGAAGCAAGGCAAAAAGGGAATGTGCAGCCAGTTTAGGCTGCAGGTTCTCTTTTTTGCATTACCTGAAAGTATAACAATCACGTTAAAGGATTGTACTTTTTGGAGATCACCTTCCGTTTTTACGGATGATCTCTTTTAGTTTTTAAATGTATCGATGAACCAACAAAGCTGGTGAGAAGAAAAAGCACAGGGCTCGTAGACCTTGACAACGCCCACCCAGTCGGAACTTCCAAAAGGGGACCCGGTTGTCGAACACTTCATCCTTGAGAAACTTCCGCCCGTAGGGTGGCTTTGGATCGACGGTCCCCTTTTGGGAGTGGAGACGGACAGTCAATCACCCCTGTTGGCGTGTCAGAGTCGAAGAGAACTGTGCTTTTTTTTCTCCTCCACCATGTTGACTCAAACCAGAAGGACCTCTTAGGTCTTTCTAACTTCCATCAGAAAGGTGGAGAGATCATGAAGGTAGAACGGCTACTCGCTATTGTCATCATGCTTTTGAATAAGCGCCGTGTGAGCGCTCGTGAACTTTCCGACCACTTCGAAGTCTCCCTGCGTACAGTCTATCGGGATTTGGAAACCATTAACGCAGCCGGAATTCCGATCGTAGCGTACCCTGGGGCAAGCGGCGGATACGAGATCATGGAGAATTTTACGATCGATCGGCAATACTTATCCTTGGACGAGCTGGTCGCGGTTATTGCTGCGCTAAAAGGGGTTCATTCCTCCACAGACGATAAGCAAATCGGACAGCTTCTGGAAAAAATAAAAGCGTTGCTCACCACTGCACCATCCTCTTTGCAAGGAAGTGCACATCCTGTTGTTTATGACTTCAATCCATGGGGCAGTACACCGGCAATCGCCGAAAAGGTAAATAAGCTGCGAGAAGCCATCGAGAAAAGACTTCGTGTACGGATCACCTACACGAAAATACAAGGCGAAGCGACAGAACGCACCATTGAGCCCATAACACTGATTATCAAGGGGTATGTGTGGTACGTGTATGGCTATTGTTTACAGCGCCAGGAGGATCGTCTGTTTCGCTTGTCACGGATTGCAGACATGTCTGTGCTGACAGAAGAGTTTTCGCCTCGCCCATATCATGTTGATAAACTGGAATGGCTCGAAGAATGGGATACAGCAGAGCGCATTTCTCTTGTCCTCGAATTTGCGCCGCGTGTACATGTAAGGGTGCGGGATATGTTTGGGCCAGAAGCGATAGAGACCATGCAGGATGGCTCGTTGCTGGTACGAACGAAAATGACAGACGATGAGTGGTTAAATGGTATGCTGCTTAGCTTTGGCGATGCCCTGTGTGTACATGAGCCTGCGCATGTGAGGCAGAGAATGGGGGATACGGTAAAAAGAATGGCGAAACTTTATGAATAAATGCGTAAACGTTGACAGATAGTTGTCAGGGTATGGTCGTTATACTAAGTCATGTAAACAAACTCTTACAGGAGCGTGGTTAATGATGAACCCAACGATTATCAAACTGGATGAAATGCGTGTAGCTGGCTTGCAAATTCGGACAACGAATGAGGCGGAATGCGGACCGAATGGGAAAATTGGGGGACTGTGGCAGCGCTATTATCAAGAAGAGCATCCTTTCAAAACTCCCCATCAAAAAGAGCCGGGTGTTGTTCTGGGGGTGTACTCCGATTACGAAAGTGATGAGACCGGTGAGTACTCCATGTTAGTAGGAACCGTCGTCGAAAATACCGGGGAGCTGCCTGTTGAGCTCACGGTCAAGACTCTGCCCGCTTCTACCTATGCCGTATTTACGACTCGCGTAGGCCCGATGGTAGAGGTTGTGATGGAAGCGTGGGCGAAGGTGTGGGAGTGGTCCTATCAACCGGGGAACAAGCGGACATTTACCGGAGATTTCGAACGATATGACGGAGTGCGCTGCGCTGATCCCAACAACGCGCAAGTCGATTTGTACATCGCGATCGCTGAAGAATAATGGTGCAGCAAATCATACAAGCAGTCGTAGTCGATCAGGCTACGACTGTTTTGCTTTTTTCCATGATTTCTTCACAAGTTTCGTTTACTCTAGAAAGAGAGTGGCAGAGGGGAGTCATACAGACGGATGGATTGGATAACGAATATAGAAGCCCTGGCGGAATGGATTCGCTCTTTGGGGATGCTGGGGATTATCGGCAGTATATTATTGAACATCGTGATCAGTGTGGCAGGTGTATTGCCGTCCATTTTTTTATCGGGTGCGAATGCAGTAGTGTTTGGCTTGTACGGAGGGTTCTTGATTTCCTTAACGGGAGAGGTGGCGGGTGCTTGCATCGCCTTTTTCCTTTATCGCTACACGATCAAAAAAGCAGATCGGCGCGAAAAACTGAAATCATTCAAATGGGTACATGCGATCAACGGAACGACGAGTTTTCGCAAATGTCTTGCCATCGTTTTGCTCCGGTTGAATCCGATGATGCCTTCCGGTGTAGTCAATTTGGGCGCGGCTTTGACGAATATCACCTTCGTGCAATTTTTAGTAGCGACCCTGCTTGGAAAAGTGCCGTCGATGGTATTTGAAACATTCGTCGGTCATGATCTGATTACTTTCAGTGAAAACAAGTTTCGCTTGCTCTTTGCCTTGTTGGCAGGCGCTCTCGTCTTTTTGCTTTTCTGGAAAAAAGGAAAGGATCAAACATAAGAGGAGTAGGGAGGATTCACATGTCTACCATTTTGCTAGTCGATGATGAGCCGCAAATCTTAGAAATATTGTCCTCCTATCTGCAAAAGGAAGGCTATCATGTTCTGACAGCCCAAACAGGCAAGGAAGCAGTGGAAATGGCCACGACGATTTCATTGACCTGTATCATTTTGGATCTGATGCTTCCCGATTTGAGCGGGGAAGAAGTCTGCGTCCAAATTCGCAAAGAGTCGCGTGTCCCGATCTTGATGTTAACGGCGAAAAGTGGAGAGGCGGATCGGATTCGCGGGCTTACGATTGGCGCGGATGACTATTTGATCAAGCCTTTTAGCCCGAGAGAACTCGTAGCACGTGTTCGAGCCGTCATGCGTCGTGCAGGCGATTATTCAACACTCTCCGATTTTATCGAAGTGGGAGACTTGACCATATCGATGAATGAGAAGAGAGTCACGAAAAATGGAGTGGTTTTGGAGGTTACGCCAAATGAATACCGCTTGCTTACAACACTTGTCCGTTATCCGGGGAGAACGTGGGGCAGGGAGGAGCTCGTGCGTGAGGTCATGGGCTTTGATTTCGAAGGATACGACCGAACCATTGATACGCATATCAAAAATCTTCGCCAAAAGATAGAGGCAGACCCGAAGCACCCGGAATATATCAAGACAGTGTATGGATTGGGCTATCGCTTTGACGATCCCATGAAGAAGTGAGGCCAAGATGAAGCATATATGGGTAAAGCTCGCCTTTGTGATCATGACAGTCGGCGCTTGCGCTGTTCTTTTTTCCTCGTTGTTGTCCGTAAAGGAAATGGATGTTCATTTTTCCATGTATGCCAATGAAGTGAGAAATCAGCATAACCAAGAAATATCGCGTGTTGCACTTCAGGCGTATCAGGACCATCAAGGCTGGGGAGCGGAAGCCTATCATAAGATTGAAGCGGTTTCCGAGGTCTTGGGATTGCATATCACACTCCTCGATCAACAGCGACAAGTGAAAAAAGAGTGGGGCAAGCGGTCAATCCATACGAGCAATTACAGTATCGACAAGATTCCCCTTGTCAGTAAGGGTGTCATGATCGGGCAACTGGTGATTCGTCACGATGACCGGAGTGCATATATGACTTTGGAAAGCCATTTTCAATGGGCGCATAAAAACACGACGTTGTGGACGATGGCTGTGCTGCTCATTCTGGTCATGATCATCAGCATTCCGCTTGCCCGAACCATGGTGCGCCCAGTCGTCCAAGTGAGTACAGCAGCGCAACGAGTCGCGCGGGGCAATCTGTCCATACGCGTACCGGAGCCTCGTGGAAAGGATGAAGTTACTTCATTGGTCGCTGCTTTTAATAACTTGGTCCAAAGTCTTGAGCACCAAGAGGAGCTGCGCAAGCGACTGACCTCCGATATTGCCCATGAATTGCGAACACCACTGAACACCTTGCTGGCGCAGGTAGAGGGAATGATCGACGGCATATGGGAAGCAACTCCCAAAAATCTCGAAAACACAAGGTCTGAGGTACTGCGTTTGAGCCGTCTCGTCCGCGATTTAGATCAGGTGATCCAGGTGGAGTCGGGCTCCTTGCAAATGCGCAGTGAAGAGGTGGAACTGCGTGAGGTTGTCAAAGAAGTCACCGAGTCGATGAGCGCTACGTTTGCCCGTGCGCAGGTGAATTTTCATTTCAAAGGAGATCACGCTGTCTGGATCAAAGGGGACAGGCAGAGACTGGCGCAAATCGTGGCCAATTTGTTGACGAATGCCTGCAAGCATACGCCAGCGGGAGGAGAAGTCGTAGTCACGGTAGACAAACCGAGTACAATGGTCCGTTTGCAGGTGAAGGACAGCGGCACAGGCATCGATCAAAAGGACCTCCCGTACGTCTTTGAGCGTTTTTATCGGGGAGATCGCTCGCGAGCAAGGGAACGCGGTGGAGCAGGATTGGGGTTGACGATTGTGAAAGGGATCGTGGAGGCACACAAGGGAATCATCTCGTTGGATAGCAGAGTGGGGGAGGGAACGACCATCACAATTTTGTTTCCGCCACAAGCTCATGAAGGCGAAAAGTAAGCCTATACCGTATCGTTCTGGCTGTACATCGTTTATGATAAGAAGAGAATTTGAATATTCGATACAAAGAGGGAGAGCACATGTTTGATTGGACTACCATGGGGGCATTTTTGGCTGTTGTGATCGGCCTCTTTTTAATTCCGGGACCCGCTGTCCTGTTAACCGCGACGCGTACCGTACAGGGGGGGCGTAAAGCAGGGATCATGGCAGGGCTCGGTATTGCCACCGGCGACTTCATTCATACGATTTTTGCTGCGGTCGGTTTATCCGCGATATTGATGACATCTGCATGGGCGTTCAATCTCGTAAAATATGCAGGAGCGGCTTACTTGGTCTATTTAGGGGTTCGGGCCATGCTTGAAAAACCGGTTGACCCAGAGGTGCCAAAAGTAACACCGTTGCCACCGTTGCAATCGTATGGGCAAGCCATCCTAGCAGAAGTACTGAATCCGAAGACGGCGTTGTTCTTTCTGGCGTTTCTGCCGCAATTCGTGCATCCGGAGCGTGGAGGAGCCATTTTTCAATTCCTTGTCCTGGGACTGATTTTCGCCATATTGGGGTTCTTTTACACCGCGATGATTGCGATCAGCATCAGACCATTGGGGCATCTGTTGAAGCGAATTTCCTGGCTGGGCCGCTGGAGTGGCAAGATCGTAGGTTCTGTTTATATCTTATTGGGATTAAAAATAGCACTGCAAGAGAGATAAATTATGAGTCGGGAAGACAGTCTTCCCGGCTTTTTTGTTGCTTGATTATGGCTATAAGGTACTTTTTAGTGCCTATGATACTTGAAAGTACGTACTTCCTATCAAGTTAGGCATGAGACATAATAGCATTCAGATCCAACATATTCGCCAATCATGATAAGTAAGGGCCCTGCTTTGTGAATGGCAAGAAAAATTAAGGGAGGATACACCTCAGATGAGCACGATTACATCCAACGTGAAGCAGCAAGCAACTGGTACGAAAAACTCCACTCTTGCTTTACTTGCTCTCGCAATCAGCGCATTTGGTATCGGGACTACTGAATTTGTTATCGTCGGTTTGTTGTCGACAGTCGCACAGGATTTGAAAGTAACCATAACCTTAGCAGGACTTCTTATTTCTGGATATGCATTAGGGGTAGCTATTGGAGCACCGATTATAACAGCACTCACAAGTCGAATTCCACGGAAAATGCTGCTCATGCTTTTGATGATTGTCTTTGTTGTCGGAAACAGTGCGGCAGCCCTGTCGAGCAGTTTTACGCTTTTAATCATTGCCCGTTTCTTTACCGCGTTTTCTCATGGGGTATTTTTCTCCATCGGTTCTACGATTGCAGCCGATCTGGTGCCAGAAAACAAGCGTGCCAGCGCGATTGCAACGATGTTTACAGGTCTGACTGTTGCAACCGTTACAGGCGTACCTTTGGGAACGTTTATTGGACAAATGTTTGGATGGAGAGCGACTTTTTGGGGAGTTGCCATTCTTGGAGTGATTGCACTTATTTCGACAGCGATTCTGGTGCCAAGTCATTTGAAAAAATCCAAGCCTGCTTCCATTAAAGACCAAGTGAAAATAATTACAAACTTACCACTGTTGCTTGTCTTTGGGATTACGGCACTGGGCTACGGCGGTACCTTCGTAACCTTTACGTTCTTGGGTCCGATTCTCGAAGAAATCACAGGTTATCAGGCAAGTGCCGTCAGTCTGATTCTTCTCGTCTATGGGATTGCGGTAGCCATTGGAAATACGGTAGGAGGAAAAGCAGCTGACAAGAATCCGATAAAAGCACTGCGCTGGATGTTCATCATTCAGGCGATCATCCTGATCATTTTAACATTTACCGCTCCGTTCAAATGGGTGGGAACCCTCACGATTATCCTGATGGGCCTCTTGGCTTTTATGAACGTACCGGGCTTACAGGTATATGTCGTTCAGCTGGCTGAAAAATACGTGCCAAGTGCTGTTGATGTAGCATCTGCCATTAACATTGCGGCATTCAATCTCGGCATTGCGATTGGAGCCTTCGTGGGAGGAATCATCGTCGATACCATCGGACTGATTCATACACCATGGGTCGGCGGAGTGATGGTGCTAGGTGCAGCATTACTCACGGCAATCAGCAGCAAGCTGGAAAAAACTCGTCGTTAATCGTACGAAGACGGCGGATACGGATCAAAGCATGTGTCCGCCGTTGATTTCGATATACGTCACGTGAGGAGAGAACATCTATGAGCAAATTTGACGGTCATTACGGTTTTCAGCGAATGTTCCAAGAAGATAAGATGACGTTAGGATTTCACATTCCGCTAGAGGCATACGAATGGGATGCACCGACAATGGAGCGCCAGGTTGAACTCGTCCAAGCGGCAGAAGACTATGGCTTTACCGGAATCTGGCTGCGCGATGTGATTTTGCAGGACCCCGCATTTGGTGACCCTGCAACCGGGCAAATTTATGACATGATGATTTATTTAACCTATTTGGCTGCGCAAACGAAAAAAATCGCTTTTGGTACCTCGAGTATCGTACTTCCACTGCGGCATCCGCTACGAGTGGCAAAAGAGACAGCGACCATCGAAAATTTGTTTCCCCAGCGTTTGATGATGGGTATTTCTTCCGGCGACAGACGGGCTGATTTTCTTGGATTGAATGTGCCACATGAAGAGCGTGCGGAGTTGTTTCGGGATGGCTACGAATACTTGCAGAAGGTCATGGCAGAGCATTTCCCGAAAATCAACTCGCCATACGGCATGATTGATGGAGCGAATCTGGTGCCAAAATCGACTGCTCCCATTCCTACCTTTATCACGGGGTACAGCCAACAAACGATGGACTGGTTTGCGCAAAACGGAGATGGCTGGATTTATTACCCGCGTGATCCATTCAACCAAGCACATGCCATCCAAGAATGGAGAGAGCTTGTCCAGAAATACCAGCCAGGTGTATTCAAGCCGTTTATTCAGCCCCTTCACTTGGACCTAGCGGAAAATCCGGATGAGTCGGTCACGCCGATTCGATTAGGGTACCGAGTCGGAAGAAAAATGCTTTTAGAACTGCTGGCCATGTATCAAGAGGTCGGCGTCAATCATTTATTCTTCGCCCTATTCCCTAGCCAGCGTCCCATTGACGAGGTCATCGATGAGCTAGGACAAGAAGTATTGCCTTATTTCCCGGCCCATATCGATATGCCGGAGCAGTTTTGAATACACCTTCATATGAGGAGGGGAGGACATGGAAAAATACAATATCCCTGTAGAGGCAACATTGGAAGTCATTGGAGGGAAATGGAAAGTAGTGATCCTCTGCTTGTTGGCAAAAGGGACGAAGCGGACAAGCGAATTGAAACGCGCAATGCCTGCCATTACGCAAAAAATGTTAACGCAGCAACTGCGAGAATTGGAAGCGGACAATATTATCACCCGCCATGTTTATCAGCAGGTTCCCCCACGAGTCGAGTATGATTTAACTGAGTACGGCAAGACCCTGTCGAAGGTCCTCGATGTCATGTGTGAATGGGGAGAAAGGCACATCGAAAACGAATTACGAAAAATAGTCGAATGAAAAGGGGAAGTTCGATGAGAGGAATTGGCATCAAGCAATACGGCGGCATTCAACAGTTAACAGAAATTGAATGGCCAACAAAGCCGATCGGGCCGGACGATTTGCTCATTTCGATCAAAGCGAGTGGGGTAAATCCCGTGGATTGGAAGGTGCGGGAAGGACTGTTGCAAGCAGATTTTCCTTTTGAACTGCCACTTATTTTAGGGTGGGATGCGGCGGGCACGGTAACAGCTGTCGGTACGAATGTGCAGGATTTTCAAATCGGTGATGATGTCTTCTTTCGTCCGGAACTGGAAAGGGAAGGGACATACGCAGATGAAATTGTCGTTCCGGCGAATATCGTAGCCCCGATGCCACGTGGTTTATCATACGCCGAAGCGGCTTCACTTCCGTTGGTCGGATTAACGGTTTGGCAGGCATTGGTGGAGGTAGGGAAGGTGCAAGCGGGAGAAAAAGTCCTGGTGTTGGGGGGAAGCGGCGGGATCGGTTCCATGGCGATCCAGCTAGCAAAAGCGCTAGGTGCCTACGTGGCGACGACAACCAGCTCCAAAAACAGCGATTATGTCCGTGAGCTGGGAGCAGATGAAGTCATCGTGTATGATCGGGGACCACTTCAAACCTCTACAGAATTTGCATTCATGCTGGACACGCTGGGTGGAGAAGCATACGGTGAAGCTTTACCATTTATGAAGCGACAAGGAAGAGTGGCAACCATTATCAGCGAGCGCGATGCCAAGAAACCTTCGTTCGCTGAAGCGGCTGAGAAGGAACGAGAGCTGGATGTTACTTTTGTGTTTACGCGTCCAGATGGGGCAAACATGAATCATATCCGTGAGCTAGTGGAAGCCAAACACGTAAAGCCTTTCTTGACAGAGATATATCCATTGACCATTGAAGGTGTTCGAGATGCGCATCTCTCCAGCCAAACGGGTAGAGTGCGTGGTAAGATTGTGCTCGCCCATTCATGAGGGGAGACAGAGCACGAGCAAGTTGCGAGAATGTATCAGCGGCGGGCTAGGACTTGAATTTTCAACCGAACCCGCTGCTGTTTTCATGAAAAAGCCAGCGTGACGGTGTAAATCGCCTTCGCTGGTACACCCCGCTTCACCTCTTTCGAATCACGGCCCCCTGCAGAACAAAGGTAATCCCTAAGATTCCTACGATGGCAAGCAGTCGAATGAAACCGTTGGAGACAAACAGATTGACACAGATCAGCCCAATAATGATCAGAATAAGCAAAATCACTGTTTTCCCCGACATGAACGTGCTCCCCCTTCCCTAAACAACATGAGTGGTCTCGTCAAATCGGACAAAGCGGGTCGTTCCATGGCGTATGTAATTTGACTTTGTGGTTGTCAGAATCTTCTGTTCACCCTCTTAGTACCTACTATTGTAGCGAATACGATCGTGGAAGAAAAGGCGGGATAACGTGAAAAAACTCCCTTCTGTCATCGCCAGGTTATCACCTGTACGCTGGAGAGGGAGTTTTCGTTTGTGATCGTGCTACTCTCGTTACTTCGTCGCTAGCTGACGCTCGGTTGTCTGCTGCTTCAACGGCTGTCCGGCCAATTGTGATTGTTTGGATCGAATCAAGATGGCCGTAATCAACAGCGCGATTCCATTGATGATAAATACGAAGCGAATCGGGATGAGTCCTCCGAGAACGCCGCCAATGATCGGCCCCATCATGGTCGCGAGCTGCGTCGAGGATTGGTTCAAGCTAAATGCTCTGCCACGAAATTCTGGTTCTGTGACTTTTACAATCATGGCGTTAATCGACGGATAGACAGCGGCAAAAAACAGTCCGTACGCGAATCGCAAAATGCCAAATCCATACAGATTGGTGAAGAAAAATTGCAGTAAATTTCCGATCGCTCCACCCATTAAGCCGATGAACAGGATTTTGGAATAGCCGACCTTTGACCCGAGTTTTCCCCATTGTGGCGCAGCAATGACCGTCGCGATTCCTACTGCCGCAAAAATGATGCCGGAGCTGAGGGAAGCATCTTGCTGCGAAGCGCCCAATTGCATGACATACACGGTTAATAAAGGTTCAAGAAGCATAACGGAAATCGTGACCATCAGGCTCATACCCAGTATGGACATCAACGGGCGGTTTGCCAGCGCAGCGCGCAAATCTTCCCGTACACTCGAGCGGCTGCCGGAGCGGTTCAAGTTCGTTTCCTTCACGAAGAAAGTAGCGATCATCGCGGCTACGAGCACGACAAATCCTGAAAAAATGAAAGCTTCCGCGTTTCCCCATACATGACTGACGACACCGCCAACCAACGGACCAATGATTCCTCCTGTTGCACCCGAAGTCGCCATTATCCCGAGTGCGTACCCGACGTTTTTTTCTGGTGTATTCGTCGCTACCAGCGCAATGGCGGCAGGTACGTAGCCGGCAAGCAAGCCCTGGAAGATCCGTAACACAAGAAACAAATAAGGGTCCGTAATCAAATAAGTCAAAAAGTACAGCAAAGCGAGGCTAAATCCAGAGCGAATCAACATAGGCTTTCGTCCATATTTGTCCGCAAGAGAACCCCAATATGGCGAGATGAGTGCACTTGCTAAAAACGTGATGCCAAACGAAATGCCGGACCAGGCTTCCAGATGCTCATTGACCCCCAGTGAAGTATGGAGGAAGATGGGCAGAAAAGGGATGGAGATGGAGTAGGCGGTGCTACAGAAAAATACCCCAATCCATAACACAATCAAATTACGTTTCCATGAAAATTCCATCTTTCTGTCACAACCTTTGCAGTTAAAAAGCAGGAATATTGTTATTGATCATTCTAGCACTCCAATTTACTGCTGACCAATTCGGAAATATGATCGGACTATTGCAAAAATGAAATAAGAGGAAACCTTGACTTCATTCGGACAAAAGAAAATCCCCTCACGACAAGAGAGGAAGCTCTTGTATCCGTTCGGGGATTTCCATGTAAACAGCAGGTTAATGTCCGGCAGGCGTGCTAATGCCCACACGATCAATCAATCGCTTGCTTTCATCATTAAGTCCAGTGATGACAACGAATTTGTCCAACTGCCTGTATTTCTCTACGACTTTCGAGATAGCCGTTACAGCCGACAGATCCCAAACGTGGGAACGAGAAAAGTCAATGATAATCTGCTCGGGATCATCCTGGAAGGAAAACTGGTCGACGAAGTGTGTCATAGTACCAAAGAACAGCTGACCCGAGACGGCGTACACTTTTTCGCCCGTATCGCTCTCGTAGGAGGTGGCATGCAAGCGGGCCATCCTCCAGCCAAAAATGACGGCACTCAGAATCACACCAGAAATGACCCCTTTTGCCAAATCATGCGTAGCGACGACGACGATCACCGTTGTAATCATGACAATGGCATCCCCAAAAGGAATTTTCCGCAAATCCCGTATGGACTGCCAGTTAAACGTCCCGATCGATACCATGACCATGACACCGACGAGGGCAGCCATCGGGATTTGTTTGACGACGTCTCCAAGGACAAGGATCAAGAACAAGAGAAAAATCCCTGCAACCAAGGTGGACAGACGGCCACGCCCACCTGATTTTACATTGATAACGGACTGTCCGATCATGGCACAACCAGCCATTCCGCCAAAGAATCCGGTGATGATATTGGCGATCCCTTGGCCTTTTACTTCCGTGTTTTTGTTACTTCGTGTATCTGTCATCTCATCAAGAATGGCAGCAGTCATCAATGATTCCAGAATCCCGACCAATGCAAGTGGAAAGGAGTAAGGCAGTATGATCATGAGTGTTTCCCAGTTCAACGGGACACTAGGAATGTGGAACATTGGCAATTGACGTGTGATTTCTCCCATGTCTCCAACGGTCCGCAAATCAAGACCTGCCAAAATGGAAATGACAGTCATGACGATGATGGCTACGAGAGCAGAAGGAACTGCTTTGGTGAGACGCGGCAACAAATAAATGATGGCGAGCGTTCCAGCCAGCATGACGTACATAACCCAGGATGCCCCAATGAAATGGGGAAGCTGAGCCATAAAGATGAGAATAGCCAACGCATTGACGAAGCCAAGCACGACGGTATGCGGGACAAAGGTCATCAGCCTGCCGATTTTACAGGCACCCAGTACTATTTGCAAAATACCGGTCAGAACAGTCGCCGCGAATAAATACTCGATACCATGCTCCCTGACCAGGGTAATCATTAATAACGCCATAGCTCCCGTAGCTGCGGAAATCATACCCGGTCTTCCTCCGACAAACGCAATGGTGACTGCTATGCAAAAGGAAGCGTACAAGCCAACCATTGGATCGACACCGGCAATAATAGAAAAAGCGATGGCTTCCGGAATCAGGGCTAGAGCAACCGTAATCCCTGCCAACATGTCAGCACGTACGTTAGAAAACCATTCCATTTTTAGTTGTTGAAGGTTCAAAGATGTTCCTCATTTCTGTTTTCAGTATAGTGACTTTCCCCTTTCAGAAAAGTCGGGGCCGTTTTTCACAGTTTTTCATTATAGTAAAAATGAGTCCTCTTCGCCATCTTTTTTTTAGGAAACGGTAAAATGCAAAAATATAGACTTTCCGACCAAAAGTGCAGAGGGGAATTGAGCGGGTCAGTGAAACAAGTTATGAGGATAATAAGTCTGTAATTTTTTATGGAAGGGTGGATACGACGAAGAAATGCTCGTGAAACCGTCCGTAACCAGACGAAAATTCCTCCAAAAAACAGCATTGCTAGAATTGGCTGCAGCCGTACCTGCTTCTCTCCTGACGCCTGGAACTGCTATTGGAATGGAGACAACTGGAGAAGAAGGAAGCTCGTCAAAGAACGGCTCTCCCCGAAATACAATACTATTACAGAGGTTCAGAGAATAAGGGATTAATTAGGGCAATTTTCATGCTCAGTAGGATATTCAGTATAAGGAGGAATTCCTTCTTTGTATTCGAGTAAATTAGCCAAAAATAATTAATGTGATCAGTATAGTAAAACGTTAATAGGGTATAGACGTTTAAAATGCATAAAATGAATTCAGGATTTTATTGTAAATACAAACAATGTATCTCCCGACACTTTTCTATAATATACAACAGCGTACTAGCAAATATTGACGAATATTCTGAATATTATATAATATAGTAAAAAAAGGGAGTGCTGGTAATGGTTAAAAGATTTTCTTGGTTGCTTTTTGTAGTTTCTCTACTATTTTTTTCATCTGGGGCAAATGCTAATGAAGATGATACATACGTTTCAGAAAAAGTTGCAGATGAGATAGTCAAAGATTACATCAAGAAATTCAAATTTGATGTTAGTCTTGAGGACAAGCAAGATGTTGTTGAACTTTATAACACCAACGATGAGCATATCGGATATTATTATAAATTAGAAAATGCAGAAAGTTATTTCTTTATTGTTTCAGCAAACACTGATTACTCTCCAGTGTTTGCTGCTGGAAAAGGAAAGATTAAACTGCAAGAATTAGAAGATGATGAAAAGTATTACTTTTTGGGAAACACTTCAATCCTAAAATCTAATGATGGCAGTAGGTTGGTTAAAAAAATCAACAAAGGACTACAGAAGAAGGAAAAAGACATTGAATTTACGATCCAGAAGAACAGAGAGGCAAAGTCTATTTGGGAAAGTTACACGACAGAAGAAGCTAGTGATGTAAGCACCTTAAGAGTAGACGAAGAATATCTTAACGTAACAAGGTTCACTCAATGGGAAGATGGAGTAAATAACCCAGCAAGCTCATGTGGGCCTGCAACAATTGCTGCAATAGCTGAGTACTGGCGTAGCAAAAAAGGATTTGACACAATAGATGGTTTAGACTATTTCACCAGAACTGAGATGATAAATGCTATTTACAAGTATCATGGCGGAAAGTCATATGGCATGTCAGTTTCAAATGTGCGTAGTGGGTTAAAAAGTTACATAAACCGAGGTCACACTCATACTGTGTCAACAGACTCGTTTAATAGTTTTTCTACTTACAAGTATGAAATTGGTAGAAGTCGCCCACTTGCAGTAAAATTTGATCAGTACTTCACATTTTTCGAACCAGATGCTGAGTACGCCTACGATTACCATTGGACTGTTGGTGTTGGGTATCTAGAAGATGGAACCGATAAATATCTCTATATTCAAGACAATGGAATTGGATATACGGATGGGACTTGGGATTGGTCGAAAGAATTGTACATTGACTACACAACAAACAAGCCAATTATTACTATGGTATCTTTAGAAGTTTCATGAGTCATTTAAATAAGGAGCAGGCGTTTCTGCTCCTTATCATTCCATATAGATGGAGGGTAGTTACCATTAAAAAAAAGATGATTTGGGGTGTAGTTAGTGTACTAAGTATTATTTTAGTTTGGAACCTTTACACTATATTTTATGGAACATCTGGAGACAAGGCATTGGCTATTAACTATGCAACAGAGTATGTAAGTGAGAAGTATAATTTACCAATTGAGAGCTTAAGGACAGATGAGCCTACTTACAATTTCTCACATGGGACATATATGACAAAAGTGAGAAACACAAAAGCCCAAGAATCATATCTAATCAATGTTAAAATAACTTCCAATGGTGACATGCAGAGAATTGAAGAATATTCAAAGAATCCGGTTAGGGAGTGATGCAAAAAAATAAATAAAAAAATATCATAAAACCATTTGAAACAAAGCGATCTGTTGTAATCTATGAATACATCTTTCGAAAGTACTGAGAACAATGTAACCAAAATGTACATGCGTTAATGAGCACAAGATGTACCTAGTATAAGCAACTGTAAAGAATGGGTTCAAAATTTGATGAATTGTGTAAAAGATGTTGATCTATTTACAGCACACAATCTCAGCATCAAAGATTTAGGGGGGCTTGGAACAGCCTCTCGCCGTCTGCCAAATGGTCTCGTCGTAGGTGCAATCGTAGCGGTGAACGCTGTCGGAGAAGTGCGGTTACCCTCCACCGGAGAAATTTTGGCAGGAGCGAGGGGAGAGGATGGCAATATCCGCGATAGCCTGTCCTGGATGATTGATGCGGCAACTCCCCCGGTACCGGCAGGGACGAACACTACCATCGCAGTGGTTGCGAGCAACGCCAATTTGAATAAAGTACAAGCGAATAAAGTTGCGCAAATGGCGCATAATGGACTCGCCAAAACCATTCATCCGGTTCATACGATGAGTGATGGAGATACGATTTTTGCCATCGCCACAGGGGGCGTGGATGCTTCGGTCAATCTCGTCGGGACGCTGAGTGTAGAAGTGCTGGCGGAAGCGGTCGTCAATGCGATCCTCTCTGCCAAAGGAGCGGGTGGGGTACCTGCTTATCAAGATGTACGCTGAGTGAAATTCCGATTTGAGCCTCCCATTCCTTGATGGATCAAGAGGTTCGAATCGTTTTTTTTATGCCAATGTGCTCCGCGAAGAAAAAAATTCCAATAAAACATCGATATCAAAGTCAAATCCATATATAATGAAAATGATTTTCAAAATCAAAGAGTTGATTTATGTTGTTCTTGAGAGAGAGGAGTTGCTGCTTCCATGCTTCGCAGATTTTTTTCTTACTATCGGCCTTATCGTGGATTATTTATCCTCGACTTCACGTGTGCAGTATTCGTTGCCTTGTTGGAGTTGGGATTTCCGCTTGCAGTGAACATGGTTGTCGATCAATTACTTCCAAGCAAGGATTGGAACATGATCGTGTGGGCGTGCATTGGACTTTTGGCTCTGTATGGTCTTAACGCCGGAATGAACTATGTCGTCACGTACTGGGGACATATGCTCGGGATTAATATCGAGACGGATATGCGCAAGAAGCTGTACGACCATATTCAAAAGCTCTCTTCCGCTTTTTCGATAATACCAAGACGGGGCATCTGCTATCTCGCCTAACGAATGACTTGATGGAGATCGGGGAGGTCGCTCACCACGGTCCGGAAGATTTGTTTATCGCCGTGATGACGCTGATCGGTGCGTTTCTTTTGATGTTCAATATTAATGAAGAAATGGCGCTGCTTACGTTTTTGGTGATTCCGCTCTTGATATTCTTTGTTGTTTACTTCAACCGTAAAATGACGGGAGCGTTCCACCGTCTGTACGGCGACATGGCCGATTTCAACGCACGTGTTGAGGACAACGTAGGTGGAATGCGTGTCGTACAAGCTTTTGCCAACGAGCAATTTGAAAACAAAAGATTCGCAGAGAACAACCAGCGTTTCCGGATCACGAAGCTATTGTCCTACAAAATCATGGCTCAAAATATTTCCGTCAGTTACGTGCTGATGCGTTTAGTCAATTTATTTGTCCTGATTTGCGGCAGCTGGTTTGTTATTCAAGGTGCATTGACCTACGGTGAATTTGTCGCTTTCTTGCTGTTAACGAATGTATTTTTCCGTCCGTTGGAGAAAATTAATGCGATTATTGAGAGCTATCCAAAAGGGATCGCCGGCTTCAAGCGCTACATCGAAATCATGGACACAGCACCGGATATTGCGGATGCTCCAGATGCTATCCAGGTAGAGGCGTTGAAGGGCGATATCTCGTACAAGAATGTTTCGTTTAGCTACGACCAAGAGTCTTCTGTTTTGCAAAACATTGATTTGAACATCCGGGCGGGCGAGACCATTGCGTTTGTAGGCCCATCTGGAGCAGGAAAAACCACATTGTGCAGTCTCTTGCCGAGATTTTATGAAATCGACGGGGGCAGCATCTCCATTGATGGAATGGATATCCGCCAAATCACGCTATGGTCATTGCGCAGCCAAATCGGGATCGTTCAGCAAGATGTGTTCCTCTTTTCAGGGACGATTCGCGAAAATATCGCGTATGGAAAACTAAACGCTTCAGAGGAAGAGATCTGGGAGGCAGCGCGTCTGGCTAAACTAGAAGAGTTTATCCGTTCTCAGCTTGCTGGTCTGGAGACGATCATCGGTGAACGCGGAGTCAAATTGTCCGGTGGTCAAAAACAAAGACTGGCGATTGCGCGCATGTTCTTGAAAAACCCGCCGATCCTGATTTTGGATGAAGCTACCTCTGCACTCGATACCGAAACGGAGGCGGCGATCCAGCAGTCCTTGCAGGAATTGTCCAAAGGTCGTACGACATTGGTGATCGCCCACAGATTGGCTACTATTAAAAATGCAGATCGAATCATCGTTGTGACGGAACAAGGCATCACGGAGCAGGGAAGTCATGATCAACTCTTGGCTCGTGAAGGCATCTATAGCAGACTGTATCAAGCACAGTTCGGCACGTACCTCGACCAGTCGAACAGCGTTTTTTCTTGATAAGGAATAGAGAGGGAGATCGTGATGCAAGAATGGAATGACGATTTTATCGCACAACGGTTTGATATTTCTTCAAAACCGAGACCCAATGCCTTATTTTCCATGAAGGCAAGAGATTTGGTAGACCCGACACATATGAATGAGATCGTACAAATCTATGCTCCGCTAATCAAGGCACATGAGCTGATTGCTGCTGGTACTTACATCAGCAGTTGGCTCACGAGCCCTTCTCTCGGTCTTCAGTACATGATCTCTGTCTGGAACCGAGCACTTACCATGACGCTGGATAATATGACGATTGAACTGTTTTACGAGGATGATTATCCGCAATTCGTCTTTGTGATCCCGGCGTATGAGATCGTAGAAGCACCTACCAGCGAAGCAGAGCGTGCAATCTGGCTGAAGGAATGCTATCGTGCGTATTTTCAAGACTTCCTGCACCCGTTGCTCACGACTCTTGCAAAGGTAACGGGAAATCCAGAAGCGATGCTCTGGGGACAGTTCCCGACCAAGTTCAATTACCATACGGATGCTTTTGTGGCGTTGGTAGAACAGGATCGTATCAAGCAACAAGTGAAGGCTGATTACGATGTTCTCTGTAATCAGCTGGAAGGCGAGAGCTTTGGATTGCAAAAAAATCCATTTCGCGTGAATGTGCGCTGGATCGAGGATATGCGTGATCCCCAAGCGAAAGTGCGCATCAAGAATCAATGCTGTTTGTACTATAAGACGGGGGAGCAAAAGTATTGCTATACCTGTCCGCGGATAAAAGAAGAAGAGCGCGCTCTGATGAGAATTCGCGCGTAGCTGACCCTCCCTTTGTGGAGGGTTTTTTCTATCACCGTAGACGTATGGACATGTGCTAGCTTCTTCCTTTAAAGTAGAGTCAGGGGTAAAGTTGGAAAAATCAGAATGATTTCCAGGAAGGCGTGGTTCGTATACAGACAATGAACCAAAAGGAACTGGATCGCTACGTTCGAGATTTTCATCATGCGGTTGTCAATCAGCAGCTTAGCCTTTATTATCAACCTCTCTACGACTTGAGGACAGGCAAAATAATCGGAGCAGAAGCTCTGGTAAGATGGAACCATCATCAAAGAGGGCTACTGACCCCGGATTGGGTATTTTGGTTAGCAGAAAAGAGTGGGTTGATTCTTTTGGTAGAAGAATGGGTGATCAGAACGGCTTGCAAGCAGAACAAAGCTTGGCAGGACGCTGGACTGCCACCTCTTGTGACATGCGTGAATCTGTCATCTTATACCTTGGAATCGGACCAGTTGGGTAGCAGGATTCAAGCGATCTTAGATGAAACAAAACTGCAGCCTCACTACTTGGAGCTGGAATTTACCGAGGATTCTACCAGAGATGGGGAGCGTACCATCGAGATTTTAGCAGAATTAAAAAGAATCGGGGTAAAAATCAGCCTGGATGATTTTGGGAAGGGCTATAGCTGCATTCAACATCTATCCCGTTTTGCCATGAACAAGCTAAAAATCGATCAAACCTGTGTAAGGGAATGCATGAGCGATGTCACACAGGCGACCGTTATCAAAACCGTTATGGCGATGGCACGAAGTCTGGGCGTGCAAGTAACGGCAGAAGGTGTAGAGACGCAAGAACAACTGGAGTTTCTTTGGCAGCTTGGTTGTGATTCTGCTCAAGGATTTTGGTTTAGTGAGCCCATGCCTGCTGAAGACTTGGCTCGTGTGTTGAAGCGTGAGGAAAGGTTTAGGAACAGTGCATTTCTACTACTCAATGACGGACAGCACCGAGCTTTTGATACATACGAAGTGGAACATAGCGAGCGAGGAGACGTTCTTCGCAAGCAGCAACATGTGAATGAATCGACATATCGAATGATCGCAGAAAACTTGTCTGATATTATCGTGATCATCAATAGTCAGGGGATCATTACGTATATTTCTCCATCCGTTCAATCCGTTCTGGAAATTGCTCCTGATGAAGTAGTGAATCGCCACCTGTTAGCTGTACTGCCACTGGAAACGGGCAGGCTTGTTATGCAAACGATTCGTCAAATCACGGTGGAGAAGCAGCCTCGTCTCATTACATTTACTTGCCCGGACCGGAATGGCAAAAAGATCACGCTGGAGGCAAAAGGCACCCCGGTGATACATGAAGAACATGAGACGAATCAAGTCATATTTATCATTCGAAATCACACGAAGCATGTGCAAACAGAAGAGTTTTTACAAAAGATGGACAAGCTATCCGTCATTGGGCAAATGGCTGCCGGGGTTGCGCACGAAATACGAAACCCGGTAACTTCCATCAAAGGCTTCGTACAATTGCTCCGTCGAGACCAATGGAAGAGGGAATATTTTGATATTATGCAGGCTGAATTTCACCAATTAGAGAGTGTCTTGCGAGAATACGTCTTTTTATCAAGAGAGTGCACAGAACCGTACGAACCAAAAAATCTAGCGGATTTGCTGCGACAGGTTACACGATTGGTGCAAATAAAGCTAGAACGTCACCATCTAGTGCTGGATGTCAAGGAAGTGGAGGGGAGCATGATATGGTGCGATCAGAATCAAATTCAGCAGCTTTTTATGAATCTCCTGTCAAACTCCGTTGAATCGATGCATGATGGTGGGACGATTCAGATCATGGCAATGTGTAAAGAAAGCGAGCATGTGATGATTAGAATTGTTGATCAAGGTTGCGGTATGGCGGAAGAACGTCTGAAACGATTAGGGGAGCCTTTTTATAGCACGAAAGAGAAGGGGACCGGGCTAGGACTTATGATTTGTTATAAAATCATTCAGGCACACGACGGGTATATCCATTTTTCGAGTACCCCGAATAAAGGGACGACAGTGGAGGTTTCCTTTCCACTAGGAAAATCAAACCCAAGGCTCGATCCATAACGTGATCAGGCCTTGGGTTTTTTACTTACTTTTTCTTTGTTTGGTTATCGGAAAAATGTTCTTGAACAGCTTCCAAAAAACGCAGCCATGCCTCGGGCAGCTTGGGCTCTTCTGTAGGACGGCGCATAGTGGAGTTGCTGTCGTTTTGTTTCACTGGCTCCATTCTCCATCTATCCTTTCGTGTCTAGCCAATCATGGCGAAGGGTGAACAAGTCCCGCAGCTCTTCCGTTGATAGCTCCGTGATCCAGCTTTCGCCTGTCCCGACAATTTGCTGGCTCAACGATAGCTTTCTCTCCATCATCTCATCAATGCGTTCCTCAATCGTCCCGAGCGAGATGAATTTGTAGACGTGAACATTGCGCTGCTGCCCTATGCGATGAGCTCGGTCAGTGGCCTGATTTTCTACCGCAGGATTCCACCAGCGATCTACGTGAATGACATGGTTGGCTTCCGTTAAGTTCAAGCCGGTTCCACCCGCGCGCAAGGAAAGAATAAAGATGGCCCCGCGTTCATGGTCCGGAAGTGTCGGGTCTTGAAAACGAGCGATCATCTCATCGCGTTTTTCTTTCTTCGTGGCCCCATTTAGGAAGTAGACAGGTCCATAGCCTTCTCGTGTCAGCACCCGTTGGAGCAAATTGCCCATTTCAATGTATTGGGTAAAAATCAGGCAACGCTCTTTCTTTTGGCGAATATCCTCCACCAATTCCAGCAGCCTTTCCAATTTGTGTGAGCGACTGGCTTCATCTGTTGTTGAGATTTCATTCAAAATCAGGGCGGGATGGTCACACAATTGTTTGAGACGTGTCAGTGTCGTCAGAATCAGACCGCGCCGCTCCATAGGGGAGGCTTTTTCCATACGATCAAACATATCTTGAATCGCTGTCTCATAAAGTGCGCCTTGCTCGGTAGTCAGCGGTACATATTCCTTGCTCTCATTCTTGTCTGGCAAGTCGAGCTGAATGTTCGGATCGGTTTTCACACGCCGGAGCAGGAAAGGCTGAATGAGTCGTTGCACTTGATTGATGAGCTGCTGGTCTTGGTCGCGCTCGATGGGGTGAACAAAGCGCTGGGTAAATTCTCCGAGACTTCCCAAGTAGCCAGGATTCAAGAAATCAAAAATGGACCAGAGCTCACTCAGACGATTTTCGATCGGAGTGCCTGTGAGAGCGATCCGGTGCCATGCTTTCAAATCGCGCACAGCGGACGCTTGCTTTG
Source organism: Brevibacillus brevis (assembly GCF_900637055.1). Taxonomy (NCBI): domain Bacteria; kingdom Bacillati; phylum Bacillota; class Bacilli; order Caryophanales; family Paenibacillaceae; genus Brevibacillus; species Brevibacillus brevis. Next base: position 3,449,923 of record NZ_LR134338.1, on the reverse strand, counting down.
TATAGGCGTTTTTAATATTTTGCGCCTCGTCGAGACATATCGTATCCCATGTAACCATTCCTAGCTCCTGCTCATCTAAATGGGACAGGGCGTAGGAGGTAATGACCAGATCCGCTCCCTTGATCGCTGGCAAAAACGCCTCCTTTTTTTGACGATCATTGCCATAGTGAATCATCACGTGAAGAGAGGGGGCAAAGCGCTTCAGCTCTTTTTGCCAGTTGCCTATGACGGAGGTCGGGCAGATTAGAAGAGATGGAGTACTGGCTGGGCCATGTTGTTTGACATGAAGCAAATAGGTAATAAATTGAACCGTTTTTCCCAATCCCATGTCATCAGCCAGACAAGCTCCCAGCCCAAAACGGCGTAAAAAGAACAGCCACGAACTGCCTTCCAGCTGATAATTTCGCAACGTCCCGTGAAAAGTAGATGGCTGCTCCATGATCGGGATGCGCTTTGTTTCCTGCAATTGATTCAACAGCTCTCGCAAATGCTGGTTTAGCTGAACTTCAACCGTTAGGGAAGTGTCGAACTCGAACTCATCATCGGGTAGCTCCTCAACCTCCACTGTAGGGGCAAGGTGCATTCGCATGACATCACGTAGGGACATGCCGTTTTTCGCTTGGTTTTTCTTGAGCGCTTCCTGTAGCTGCAAGAAAAGATCGGGAGTCAATTGTACCCAATGCCCGCGAATTTTCAGCAGGCGCTGTTTTTGTTTAATGAGTTCCTCAAATTCCTCTTCGCTGAGCTCCACAGGTCCCAAGGCGAGCTTCCATTCAAAATCCATGAGCTGGGAGACACCCAGGAAGGATTGTCTGCTAGCCCCGACAGAGGTTGTAATCTTGGCTTTTAGCTTTGGTTTTACCCGCCGTACTTGTTCCCACCATGCTGGCAGAAAGACGTGAATACCGGCTTGCACCAACTGCAAACTACTCGACGTCAAAAAGATCCATGCTTGCTCATTCGTCAGTCGGGTGAGAAAACGGCTTTGATTCTCCTGGTTGTCTTTTTGCCAGGGGAGAATCTCTTTGCATTTGGCCAGGTCCGTAAGAAAACGACTCCAGTGTTCACGCCAGTCAGCAGGGATACGTGCGGTGACTACTCCCTCAGCCGTCAACTGGTGTGGCTCAATGAGAAATAACTGATCTGGCTCTTCACGATTCTGCAAATACACGTGGAGTTGCCAGTCATTGGGGTGCTCCTCGGCCTCGACGATTTGCAAGCATGTGCGAAACGGTGTCGTATCTGGCAGCCAGCCTATCGATTGCAACCATTCCTGTTCCTGAAGGTGTGGAGAAAGCTCGGCGCCTATGACATACAGGGCCGGGTATTGCGTCAATAGCTGCTCCCACTTTCGTCCAATCTCGCCATTGCCGTGCAAGGATTCCTCCAGGACGAGCGAAAGCCACTTGTGACCATACTCCGGAAAATCGCCGGGAGTATGCAGGGCTCTCCAGCCGATTTGGCCTTTTTTCCAGGAAGAAAAATCAGGGGCAATAGAGCCTTCTGCGAGCCTGTCACGGATCATTACCGCTACATGCGTAAATTGTTCAAATGGCATGCTGGATGAATAGGTCCGATGCAAAAGCCACTGGGGGGAGACGAAAAAGGAGAGGGCCTTGGCAGGACTGAGCAGTACGCCATGCTCGCTTTTGTCCAGGAAGGTTCCGTAATAGGAGGACTCATCCCACGCAAACAGTGTTCCTGCCAATTCTTCTGGATCGACCACTGCTCCTTGCGTGTCTTTGCCAGTAATCAAGAATTGTCCGTCTGCCAAAAGCTCTCCGTCTAGAACCAATGTAGTGACGGTATTCATAAGTTGAAATTTCCTCTCCTTAGCTCTTCTTGAAAAGCACGTAACCGATTATGTTTGGCAGATAATTGTTCCACGTATCGTTCCCAGCGCGCATCTTGGTTTGCTCTGTTGTAAATCGTTCTTACCTTTTTTATGAGCTTGATCGCTTCTTTGTAGGCCGTTCGATTACGTTCCGCAATCAGTCTGTTCACCTCACGCAAATAAAAAGGGAAGAGGAGAGTCGGCTCAGCTTCCTCGATTTCTTTCACCTGCACGATCGAAATATCTGCCATAGGCACTTGAAACGACATTTGCAAATCAATCCATTGCTGAAACTGGCGTCCTTCATATAAATAGGCGGCATATTCGTGATAACTACTCGGTAAGAACTGCTTCAGCTTGGCGCCGCACTCGGCTGATCGTCCCACTTGCTCCATCGCTTCCTGCCAAATGGCGATAACGAGTCGGTATTGCTGTGTCTCGGCTTGACCGATTAAGGACGTCAACGAAGCAGTCCAATCGAGAAATCGCTGCCATTCTCCATTGCGAGCGAAAGCTTTCATATAGGACAAGTAGAAGGATAGGTTCAAACGGCTCATTCTTTTCCAGATTTGTAGAGCAGATTCGTCTTCCTTTTCCATCACATGAAAGTGGGCACGGAGCAGCAGCCCTTTTTCCTTTTCGGCGGCAGAACTGTTTTCATTGTTGATAAGCTGATCCAGCACATGGATCTCCTCTTGCATCCACTCTGGTTTCTTCAATAGCATCCACCATAACATTTGATAGGCGAAAATCCAGTAGAGGGAAGTGGCTTCGTTTTCTTTTAATTCCTTTGTCAGTTGAAGTGTATCTACGATGGCATCCTGGTGGTCAGACAGAAGAGCAGGGATGTCTGCGAAGTACAACGTCCCTTCTAATTGATCCAATAGCCGCTCGGCTGTCTGAACCAAATCTAGGAACCAGTAGGATTGGCGGTACGTTTTGACGTATTGTGTAAGCTTCATGAGATGAAACAGATTGGCATGGATGACAAAGAGTTGTGCCCGATCCTTCGGCCACGAGGCAGCAACACTCAGTACATTTTGATAGCTCGATAATAACTCAGAGGAAGCTCGATACGATTCCATGGCCGCAAACAGGTTGCGTGTCCAGCTCTCAAAAAATGCCCACCATTCTTTGACGGAGCTGTTCGCGGTAAGCGGAGAGGAAACAGACGCTGTATCCTGCTGAGCAGGAGCGGTATGGCTGTATTTATAAGCAGGAATCAGCAGATGAGGAGAAAACGTAGCTCGTCTTGGTTGTTGGGAGCGGGTCAAAAATGTCCGAGGATTCTCGAACACACTATACATCTGAAAAAAAGTAGCAGCAATATGCTTGCAAATGCGCGAATAAGGGCAGGTACAAGTACTGTTTTGAACCGTTTCCATATCAAGGCGAACATGATACACCTCGGACCCTTGAACATCACTCGTCAAATATTGGCCTTGTTCTACGCGTGTATTGAAGACGACGCCATCAGAAAAGTACGTATAGCCCCGTTCAATGATGTGTCCTTCGACGGCAATTAGGATTTGCTCGCCTACCTGTATCGCTTGTTCCCGAGTCAACTCTCTTTGCAACATGTAGTCAGATCCTCCGAACGAAGTGTCATCCCTCCATTATAACCCAAAATGCGGAGAATGGAAAAAGATGCGTGTGTTCGCAACATCAATAAAATGGTTTGGGCCATAAGCAGAAACAATGTTTAATTTTTGCGGGGACTGGGTGTATACTGTACACGTCGAATGAAAAACAACTAAACGCAATGTGTTTTTGTTGTCTTTGGTTGTATTTGTACAACATGAGAGAGAAGGGGCACACATGCTATCGATTTCGATTCTGCTCGTACTATCGTCAGGCCTTGCGCACGCAGTTTGGAACCTGTTCACGAAAAAAAGTGAAAACAAAATGGCGTTTCTATGGTTGATCACATTGCCAACAACCATAATCCTCTTGCCTGTTCTTATTTGGGAATTGATGCACGTACAACTGACATGGTCTTTGGTTCTTTTTCTGTTTATGTCCTTTTTCTTTCAAGGATGTTATACCTTGTTGATTTCAAAGGCGTATACATACGGGGATATCTCACAGGTATACCCCATCATGAGGGGGACAGGGACGCTTCTCATTCCGTTTTTTAGCGCGATTTTCTTTCAAGAGTATTTATCTGTACCGGGATGGCTGGGGGTCATTTGCATCGTGATTGGAGTCTTCGCCATTAGCGGGATGATTGGCACAGATCGTCAGGCTCAACCTGTGAATCCGCTCGCTCTGCGATACGCATTTGCTGTTGGACTATGCATTACAGGGTACACGTTAACCGACAAACAAATCGTACAACAATTATCTCCATTCGCTTTATTGGAAATCACGAACTTTGCCTGTCTGATTGTCGCCGGGGGCTTCGTTTGGAACAAGGGACTCATCCGCCGTGAGTGGCAAAAAAACTGGCGAACGATTGTACTCGGTGCGGTTCTTTCACCAGGTTCGTATTTGTTGTTTTTGTTTGCCATGACATTGGCACCACTGGCAGCCATTGCACCCATTCGTGAGGTAAGTACGGTCTTTGGTACGCTTCTCGGGGTCTTCTTGTTAAAGGAACGACAACGTTTATGGCGCTTGTCCATGTCTTTGATGATCACGATTGGCATTATTTCCATTGCGGTTTGGGGCTAAAGCATGATGAAGAGTCGGCTGGGAGAAATCCTGGCTGGCTATTTTTTTTGCTACCAGGGAAAGATGAAGTGGTAAGAAAAAAACGGCTAAGGATGATCAAAATGGATGCAAAAGCAGTTGCACCGATCACTCATAAGCGGGCGAAAAAAAGCAGGATCGCACTGAGAGCTCTCGGAATCATCATTGGAGCTTTGTTGGTGGCAGTCGGACTGGAAATATTTCTAGTTCCAAACAACATCATCGACGGTGGTGTAACCGGCGTTTCCATTATGGTCTCAAAGCTGACGGGAAGCCCCCTCGGATTATTTTTATTCCTACTGAACCTGCCCTTTTTACTTATTGGCTACAAGCAAATTGGCAAGACATTTGCCATCTCTACGCTGTTTGGTGTCGTCGTGATGTCGTTGGGGACGAACTACCTCCATCATGTCCCTAGCTTGACGGACGATTTGCTCCTCTCCGCTGTTTTTGGGGGGATCATCATCGGAATCGGTGTGGGACTTGTCATTCGCGCGGGAGGCTCCTTGGATGGAACGGAAATTGTTGCGATCCTGATGACGAGGAAAAGTCCGTTTTCGGTCGGCGAAATGGTCATGTTTTTTAATATATTTATTTTAGGCAGTGCGGGCTTCATTTTTGGGTGGGACCGGGCCATGTACTCGTTAATTGCTTACTACATCGCTTATAAAATGATCGATATTACCATGGTCGGACTCGAGCAATCAAGATCAGTATGGATTATCAGTGATTATCCAGCCGAAATTGGCGATGCGTTAACGGCGAGATTGGGGCGGGGAATTACCTATTTGAATGGAGAAGGTGGCTACTCCGGAGACGTCAAAAAAGTCATCTTCTGTGTGATCACCCGTTTGGAAGAAGCAAAGCTGAAATCCATCGTGGAGGAAATCGATTCCTCAGCATTTTTGGCAATCGGCCATATTCACGACGTATCTGGTGGGCGGTTTAAGAAAAAGAATATTCACTAAAACCTTACATACAAATTACCCCTGAGTCAGTAGGTAGAACGACCTGATTACTAAGGGGTAAAAATGTATTGACGGAAATAACTGAATTCATTTAATATTGTGTCATGCCAAAATACAAAATAACGTTCCGTATTTTGGGACAAACGAATGGTGATGAAAATGGACAAAACAGAAAAAACGGCAAACCGAAGTGTGTTAAAAACGCTAGAGTTTCTAGAATATTTTATCCAAAACAGTGAATTAAGCCTGGCTGAGCTTGTCGAGTTGTCAGATATGCCGAAGAGTACGGTGTTTCGAATTCTTCAGACGCTCGAAATGCGCGGCTTTGTCTCCAAAACGACCACTCATAATCCGCCTAAATACCAATTGGGATTGAAGTTGCTGGAGTTTGGGAACATTGTCGCCCAACGGCTGGAGATCAGGAAAATCGCGCTTCCGTATATGCAGCAGCTACGAGATACGGTGGATGAGGCAGTCAACTTGATTATTCGTGATCAAGACGAAGGGGTGTACATCGAAAAAGTCGATACCCGCCAGTATGTTCGTGTATATACGCAGGTAGGTAGAAAATCACCGTTGTACGCAGGTGCATGCCCGCGCATTTTACTCTCATTTATGCCGGATCATGCGATCGAAGAATTATTGAACCGGGTAGACATGAAGAAAATCTCACCAGACACAAATATAGACAAAGATCTGCTATGGCAATGGATTCACGATGCACGTGAAAAAGGCTATACAGTCAGCTACGGTGAATTGGAGCCGGATTCCGCAGCAATTGCTGTACCTATTCGAGATTTTACGGGACAAGTAATAGCAGGGTTGAGCTTGGCTGGAGCTACATCACGCTTTCAGATCGATCGATTGGGGTATTTGGTACAGGAGACAAAAGCAGCAGCGAATAAAATCATGAGCAAGCTGGGCTATTCAGATGCAAAGGCGGGACTTTGATGCTGGAAATCAAAAATCTTCAGACGAGATTCCGAACCGATAATGGAGAAATTACCGTTTTGGATGGAGTTAGTTTTCAAATCAACAAAGGTGAAACGATTGGAGTAGTAGGGGAGTCGGGCTGTGGGAAAAGTGTCACCTCTCTATCCATCATGGGGCTTCTGCCGAGAACCGCGCGAATCACTGGAGGAGAGATCCTGTACAACGGTGAAAATCTGGTTGCCTTTTCCAAGGATCAGATGAGGAAGGTGCGAGGAAAAGAGATCGCGATGATTTTTCAAGAACCGATGACCTCACTCAATCCGGTTTATACAATCGGGGCGCAGATCATGGAGCTCGTCTTGAATCATACAAGTATGAACAAAAAACAAGCCAAAGAGCATGCGATCCAAATGTTGAAGCTGGTCGGGATTCCGAGAGCGGAAGAAATCGTTGATGAGTATCCCCATCAGCTATCTGGCGGGATGAGACAGCGTGTGATGATTGCGATGGCGATGTCCTGTAGTCCATCTCTATTGGTTGCAGATGAGCCTACGACCGCACTAGACGTGACCATTCAGGCGCAGATTCTTGACCTGATGAGAGAGTTACAGCAGAAGAGCGAGATGACCATCATGCTGATCACGCACGATCTTGGTGTGGTAGCAGAGATGTGTGATCGGGTGGTCGTCATGTATGCAGGGCAAGTCGTCGAGGAAGCCGAGGTAGAAAAGCTATTTGCTACTCCAAAGCATCCGTACACGGTTGGTTTGTTGGGTTCGATCCCAGATATGGACACAGAGCAGGAGTACTTGTTTACGATTGGCGGGACCGTTCCGAGTCCAGGTCAGATGCCCCCAGGATGCCGTTTTGCTGAACGATGCCAGAAGGCTACGGACAAATGCTACGAGCAAGCTCCACCGTTATTCGATCTGAACGATGGTACAAAAAGCAGATGCTGGCTGTATGAGTAAGCGGAAAGGACGTGAATTGTTTGGAAAAATCAGAATGCAAACCCTTGCTTGAGGTGAGAGGGTTAAAAAAATACTTTCCGATTCGCAGTGGATTCATGAAGAAGGTAACGAATCACGTCAAAGCTGTTGACGATCTCTCTTTTACCGTTGCAACAGGGGAGACGCTCGGAATTGTAGGTGAATCCGGTTGCGGGAAGTCAACCACAGGCAGAGCCATTCTACGATTGCTCGAGCCTACGGGTGGCGAAGTGATTTTTCAAGGAGAGAATTTAGCGGCACTTTCCCCAAATGAGATGAGGATGAAGCGAAAGGATTTGCAAATCATTTTCCAAGACCCGTTCGCATCCCTCAATCCGCGAATGACAGTTGGGGAGATCATTGAAGAGCCGATGATCATATTCGAACTGTATGAAACATCAAAACAACGCAAGGAAAAAGTAGCGGAATTGATGCGGGTTGTCGGTCTGAAACCGGAGAATTCGGAACGCTTTCCTCATGAGTTTAGCGGTGGTCAGCGACAGCGGATCGGCATTGCACGTGCGCTAGCGCTTAATCCCAAGCTGATTGTGGCAGATGAGCCAGTATCTGCGCTCGATGTATCGATTCAATCCCAGGTATTGAACCTGATGAGAGATTTGCAAAAGCAATACGGACTCACTTACATATTCATCTCTCACAACTTGAGCGTCGTGAAGCATTTTTGCGACAGGATCGGCGTGATGTATCTGGGACGGATGGTTGAGCTGGCACCCAAAAATGCGCTATATGAAGAGCCGCTGCATCCTTATACGCGCTCATTACTGTCCGCAGTTCCGATTGCCAAGCCAAAAACGAAGCGTGAGCGCATCCTCTTGACTGGAGATGTACCGAGTCCTGCGAATCCTCCGAGTGGCTGCACGTTCCATACGCGTTGTCCTGATTGTATGGAAATTTGCAAAACGGACAAGCCCGAATTTCAATCGATGGGCGATGGTCGATATGTTGCCTGTCATTTGTATAACCAATAGGAACAAATGACAGCTATCATATTTTTTCAACATGAATGCCAGAACGGAAAAGAAAAGGGGGACTTGTTTTGAAAAAGAAGGTAGGTATCACCGCTTGCTCCGCATTACTCGTGCTGGCTGCTGCTTTAGGCGGATGTTCGAGTAAGCCGGCTGACACGAGCACACAGCCAAATCCGCAATCTAAGACAGAAGCGCAAGCTCCGGCAAAAAATGAACTTACACTTGGTGTGAATGGAGATCCGCACTCTTGGGATCCGATTGATACGTTTTTGCTTGATTGGAGTACTGTAGCAACATCTGTATTTGAAGGCTTAGTCGAACGTACCACTGACTTGAAAATCCAGCCAGGACTCGCTGAATCGTGGGAGTTCAAGGATGACAAGACACTTCAATTTAAACTTCGTCAAGGAGTTACCTTCCACAACGGCGAGCCATTCAACGCGGAAGCAGTGAAATTTACATTTGATCGCCTGCTTGGTGAAGAAGGGAAAAAAGGACCACAGCAAGCGAACTATGCTTCGATTGACCGTGTAGAAGTGGTGAACGAGTTTACAGTCAACATGATTCTCAAGGAAAAAGATCCTGTACTCCTTACAAAGCTAGCAGGTTATGGCGGTGTGATCGTTCCGCCTAAATATTACAAGGAAAAAGGGGACGAGTACTTTAACACGCATCCGGTAGGAACGGGTCCTTTCAAAATGGATAGCTATGAAAAAGATAACAAGGTTGTACTGGTGAAAAATGAAAACTATTGGAAGCAAGGTCAACCGAAGCTGGAAAAAGTAACGTTCCGTTTTATTCCAGAAGCGACTACACGTCTAGCTGAAATGCAAACAGGTGCCATCGACATTATGAAAAAAGTCGAGATTAGCCAAACAGAATCCATCAAGGGCATGTCTGAACTTGAACTGATGCAAGTCGGGTCGCCAACCGTTTATTCGATTCGTTTCAATACATCGATGAAGCCAGTCGACAATGTAAAAGTCCGTGAAGCGATTGCTTACGCGATTGATGCAGACTTGATTATCGAAACGCTGCTCGGCGGATATGGTAAGCGCGTCAATTCATTCCAAAGCGATATGTCTTTCGGCTATGATCCTAACCTGCCATTACGTAAGTATGATCCAGAAAAAGCAAAACAACTGCTCGCAGAAGCAGGTGTGAAGGAAGGAACTGAGCTTGATCTCTTCCTCCCTGGTACAGATGCTACGTTTAAAGAGGTAGCACAAGCGATCGAAATGCAATTAGGTCAAGTCGGTCTCAAGGTGAAGCTGAATCTGGTGGACGCCTCCACATTTACTTCTGACCTCATTCCGAACGGAAAAGCAGGACATATGTACCGGAATGGCTGGGGTGGATGGACGCTCGACTTTGATAATACTGCCTATCTGATGTATCACAAAGGCGAGTTCTGGAACCCTGATTTCTATGACGAAAAAGTAGAGGAGCTCTTGAAAGCAGAACGCTCCACGTTTGACCAAGAAAAGCGTCTGGCAGCATTTAAAGAGCTGAATCAACGTCTGTATGAGCTAGTACCAGATGTACCGCTCTATCAATCGATCAACCTGTGGGCTGTAAACAAACGAGTAAAAGGCTTCCAACCTCCGACAGATGAACGTATCGATTTGCGCGAAGCATCGGTTGAATAAGGAATGTTTTGAACAGGGGAGTAGAAGATGTCTCTTCTATTCCCTTCACTTTTCATAAAGGAGGAGCGGGATGGCAGCCTTTTTAATTAGACGTCTACTACATAGTGTTTTTGTCGTTCTTGCTATTACTCTTGTCATTTTTGTCCTAGTGCGAATGACTGGTGACCCAGTATCGATCATGTTTCAAGCAGGTGAGCCTACCAAAGAGGCAATTACTGAGCTTCGGCAAAATCTGGGTCTGGACGAGCCCGTTCATGTACAGTTCGGGCTTTATTTAAAAGATATGTTTACCGGTAATTTTGGCACCTCTTTCCGAACGGGTGAGAGCGTGATCGACATGATGAAGGAGAAAATGGGAGCAACTTTGCTGCTTGCCTTCGGGGGAATGTTTGTCGCCCTGTTGATTGCGATTCCAGTGGGTATCATTTCCGCTGTTTACAGAGGCAGCGTAGCTGACTTTTTCGGACGCATTTTTTCATTGCTAGGAATCTCTTTTCCTAACTTTTGGTTAGGGATCATGTTAATCATCATATTTGCCGTTAAGCTAGGCTGGTTTCCTGCTTCTGGTTACGAAGGTCTGGAGTATTTGGTTCTGCCTTCCGTTGCACTCGGACTCATCTTGTCAGGGATTTTGGCTCGATTAGTTCGCTCTTCCATGCTGGAGGTAATGAATCAGCAATATATCAATACGGCCCGTTCCAAAGGGATCAAGGAATGGCTTGTCATCATCAAGCATGGCTTGCGAAACGCATTAATCCCAACGGTAACCTTTATTGGACTACAATTTGGAACGTTGTTGGGCGGTACCGTGATTATTGAGCAAGTTTTTTCATGGCCAGGTATCGGGCGTATGCTGATTGACGCGATATCGCAACGCGACTTTCCAGTGATTCAAGGCTCTGTGATTATCTTGTCATTTTTGATGATCTTCGTGAACCTGTTGGTTGATATCAGTTATGGCTTTATTGATCCACGTATTAGGCAGGGAGGAGGAAAAAGCGAATGACGACAGCGACAGTTACAAACAATCAGACCAATCCACCAATCAAAAAACGTGGAAAATGGAGCAAGATGGGCAGAAGATTCGTTCGAAATCCGTGGGCAATGACGGGGATGTTCTTGCTTATGCTTGCCGTCGTATCCGCACTTTTCGCTCCGGTAATTGCGCCATCCACTCCTGATAAAGCTGATTTGCGTGCACGGCTAGTTGCTCCCTCGTGGATGGACGATACTGGGAAATCCGAGTATTTGCTAGGTACCGATCAGGTAGGACGTGACTTACTCAGCCGAATCATTTACGGAGCACGAATATCGTTATTGGTTGGTGTCGTATCCGTACTGATTTCCTTAGTTATCGGGGTAATTCTGGGCCTCATCGCAGGCTTTTACGGACGCTGGGTAGATGATCTGTTAATGCGCTTGGCAGATGTACAGCTGGCATTCCCTTTCATTTTGTTTGCGATTATTGTCATGACGGTCTTTGGGGCAGGTCTATGGAAGCTCATACTTGTTCTGGGGATCAGTAACTGGGTAGGCTTTGCGCGACTGGTTCGAGGACAGGTCATGAGTGTAAAAGAAATGGAATACGTCCAGGCTGCCAAAGCAATCGGGGCTACGAATTTGCGGATCATCAGAAAACATGTTCTGCCAAACGTTTCTTCTTCGATCATCGTATTGGCAACGTTAAATGTAGCCACCAACATTTTATTGGAAGCATCGCTGACGTTTATTGGGTTGGGTGTAGACCCTTCGATTCCTACATGGGGAGGCATGCTGGCAGACGGTCGAAACTATCTGGAGACGGCATGGTGGGTTGCTACTTTCCCTGGCATCGCCATTATGATTACGGTGTTTGGAATTAACCTGCTGGGCGATTGGCTGCGTGATGAGCTAGATCCAAATCTGCGCGTGTAAGGGGGCTAACCAATGAGAGGGCTAGGTGAAATTTTTACATCGAAAGGGTTAGTTGCCGACCGAAACAATGACGGTGTAGCTGATTCATTGTCTGTTTCCTTCTGTTTTCAAACGGGAATCGTCGTAGAAGGATTCATTGATTTTTGCGCCCGATTAGGCCTTGAAACAAGTGAGCTGGATCTGCCTTCCATTCGTATGGAAGATTCACCGATGGCTGCTAGCAGCACGAAAAGCGGTGAGTGGCTTTGCACAGTATGTATTGAGCCATCCTGCGACGTGGATGATGCGTCATGCACTCTCGATCGAGGGAACAATCGAATTGCTTTCGTTGGTGGAAGCGAGGAGAGTCTTAGCCGATTACTGCGCTGGATGGCGGCGTATTGGACAGATGCAGCACCTGCAACCACTTCACTCGGTGACATTGAAAGGATTCGTTGTTCTTTACATGAAGTTCAACTATATGTTTGTGCGGATGCTTCACCTGTCTATCAAATTGCGATACCCCAGTATGGGCTGATGAGTTCGCATGAGGGAAGTCCTATCGTAGAGAGACCAACTCCGCTTGATAGTTTGGCAGAGCTTTGGACAACGGCAGGGTTCTATCAAGCAGGGCGTACGGATTTAACGAGTCGGACAGATGTGTTTTTTACAGGGCTCCATACTGCAGAGGCGGTTATGTCTGCCGCCCGCTTTGCAGCTCGGATTGGTCTAGCTTCGACCGGGATACTTTTCCCGCTCACAGGAGAAGCAAATCGGATTGCGGAGCTCACCTTTTCTTTACACATGAATTGTGAAGCACCTCTAGCAAGTGGAGTGGTCGAAGTAATCTCAGACCCTAAAGAAAAGACAACAAGAGTCATCCAGCTTTCAGGGGGAGGACAAGCGATTGTTGCGGCGCTTGATTATCTCGGGACTGCCACTTCGCACCGGCTCGGGGGGACTTTTGGTGCATGGGAGGAATTAGAAGAGCCAAAAGTGAAGGAATTCCCCTTATTTATAGAGAAAACATGGAAAGACCAGGGCGAGCGAAATGAGATAGAACAGTTGTTTCATGAGCGGTTGATCGCGATTGTTAGTCAAAAGGAAACGGCTGGGTGCTTATCTTCTCCGCTTGCGGTCACCGCGTTTTTGTCAGAACCAAAAGAGATTAGACGTGCGTTGGAGCGATGCTGGAAGAGCGCAATCACGGAGCTGCTTCCGGATAGCGATAGTACGGTACATATTCACTCTGCTTTTAAGCCAGGTTTGTGCTGGATAAAAGAAACGATTTTGCCGTCTCTTGTACGTACAGGGGAACGAGTAGAGCGAATTTTGATCTCTTTCCAACGAGAAGAAAGAGAAGGCGGGATGGAGCTTTCTCATCGATGGCTTCAAGAATTATACCCGGTTGATCAGTTGTTGGAAAAAGAATTGGGCTTGTCCTTGTCGCAAGTATCATTTGTGATGGATGAGAACCTACCTTATACTTACCAAGTCGAGGCTTGGGGAGTCGGATTGGAGCACTTAGGTACATGGAATTTGGATGTACCTGTATCCACAGTGCCGTATGCCGACGAGCAAAGTCGAGCTTATCCAACTACGTCAGGACTCTTCTTCTCCTATGGAACAACAAAAGAACAATTCTTGGTTCCTACGGATCGAGAGAGGTTTTGGCAATTCTATACGCAGCAATTTTTACCTGAGTTGACGGAAGGATTGTTATGTAAACAAAATGAACCGTATCAAGGAAACTTTCCGCTCTTTCATTCGATAGAGGTAACCGTCACTATGAGTGAACAGGAAGAACGGCTAAACATAGACGAAGAAACAATATCGTCGTTAGAAGCGTTGCATGAAGATATTTATTTTTATACGCTGGACTACTATGCGTATTTGGGTGAAAGAAAAACGGGAGTGGCGTGGAATTCTCCTGGGGCGGTGCGACCATTTGTAATGGTCAAACCAGCAAGCTCTCCAGTGGCAACCATTCGCGTAAAAGAATATAAAGAGGAACCAGCTTTCTCTATCAAAACGACTCATTTATACTTCGAGGCAGAGCAATCTGCTCCTGTAAAAGCACGCATCCTGAGAACGAACGAAAAGAGTACCAGCATCGAAGAACGGAAGCTTCCTTATCTACACCGAAGCCATCATCCAAATATGGGCGAATGGGCAGAGCTGGCTACTCATCCCTCTGTGCATATCTGGGAAGTAGAGAAATCGTTTGAAGGAAGGCCGATTTTTGCAGTGGAAGTAACAGCACCCCAGATTTCCACATACGTATCAACTCACAAGCTATCTCTGTATAAACCAACCATTTTGCTCGAAACCGGACATCATCCAAACGAGGTTTCCAGTATGCCTGCTGCACGTGAGCTAGTAGCAGAGCTCATAACCGAAAAAATGGATTGGCTTACTCGTTTCAATCTGGTCGTGATTCCATTTGCGAATCCGGATGGGGTCGCACTGCATCAAGAGCTCGTCAAAGATAATCCATTTTGGAAGCATCATGCTGCCCGTTATAATGCCGTTGGATTAGAATATACCAATCACCGTTTTCAGCCGAGTGTCTTTGGCGAATCGCGGGTAGTTCCCCAACTGTTTTATCGCTGGTTGCCGGATGTGATCATTGATGATCACGGAATCCCTTCGCATGAATGGACACAACCATTCGCAGGGTACAATAGCCCGCCAAGATTCCCTGTATCTTATTGGATGCCGATCTCACTCTTTTACGGAATTGGCCGCGAGATGGAGCGATCTGACTATCCTCATCATGCTGTCGCTCTTGATACGATTCAAAAGGCAGCCGAGGAAGGGCTGAGACATCATCCGCGTCTGTGGAACAAAAATAAACGCTTTATCGAGCGCTACATTCGGTATGGACATAATTGGGAGCCCGCCATTTTCCCATTGCCTACTGATCAAGATTTCTTGTTTTATCGTTGGCCTACAAAGCCGAACAGAACCTCTCCTTCCTTACTCTCTCGTTTTCCTGAATGGGTGACGCTTGATTTAATAACCGAAGCGGCTGATGAGACGGTCGCGGGAGGAGCATTGCGAGATTGCATAGAAACACATAAGGTTTTCAATCGTGCTGTCATGCAGTGTGTGGCATCCAGCCCACGGCGTGTTTCGCGACAGTATAGACAAGACCATATTCGACTTACACGAATGAGACCGATGCGGATCGGAGGAGGCAATCATGAAGACCATTTTAGTAACAGGGTTTGATCCTTTTGGTGGAGAAATGGTTAACCCTGCTTGGGAATCAGTAAAAGAGCTGGGAAAAATCAAGTCTGATTTGTATAAAGTAGAGCTGCGCCAAATTCCTACGGTTTTTGAAAAATCTATCGAACATCTGTACACAGCGATAGATGAAACGAATCCGGACATCGTGTTATGTATCGGACAAGCAGGTGGACGAGGAGATATTGCGGTTGAGCGTGTAGCGATTAACGTCAATGATGCTCGAATCCCGGATAACGAAGGAAATCAGCCGATTGATACACCGATCAGGGAAAATGGTCCTACTGGCTACTGGTCTACATTGCCAATCAAAGCGATTGTACACGAGTTAAAACAACAAGGAATTCCGGCTTCCATATCGCAGACGGCGGGTACATATGTGTGCAACCATCTTTTTTATGGATTGATGCATTACCTTGCTGAGAAAAAAGCTTCCATACGTGGAGGGTTCATCCATATCCCTTATTTGCCTGAACAGGCAGCAAAGCAAGCAGGGCAGCCAAGCATGGCGTTAGAAACAATTGTAAAAGGCTTGCGATTGGCAATCGAGACGACCATATCTAATGATCGGGATATTGTCATGGAAGGCGGACAAATTAGCTGAGCAGGAGGAGAAAACCTCCTCCCTTCCATTCCATTCATGTGGCAGTGCCGATATTCGAAAATGGAGGGAAAACCGTTGCCTAGATATGAATTCTCTCCTCTTGGGGACTCGGGTGTCATGGTCAAACTAGGAGAGGTTATCGATCAACAGACCCATGAGAAGGTCATCCAATTCTCTGAATACCTACAGGAGCATCCTTTCCCCGGGATGATCGAATCTGTACCTGGCTTTACGACTGTTACAGTCTATTACGATCCGATTACTCTTTTCGATCCACTTGATGATATTTTGCCATACGATCGTGCTGTTGCTATTCTTGAGCAAATGTCGCAGCAAATCTCCAACACTCACTCTAAAGAGTACAGACTGGTAGAAATCCCGGTTTGTTACGGTGGGAGCTTTGGGCCGGATCTGGAGGTTGTTGCCAAACAAAATGGTCTTAGTATAGAGGAAGTGATTTCGATCCATTCGACAACAGAGTACCTGGTGTACATGATCGGATTTGCTCCCGGCTTTCCGTATCTCGGAGGAATGGATGAACGACTGGCCACGCCGCGACGTTCCTCGCCACGACTATCTATTCCGAAGGGTAGTGTAGGAATCGGAGGATTGCAAACAGGTATTTATTCGATAGAGAGCCCAGGTGGGTGGCAAATTATCGGAAGAACACCATTGAGCTTATTTCAGGCAGGTGAAAGTTCTCCAAGTCTCTTGTGCGCTGGTGATAAAGTTCGCTTCCGTCCCATCTCCGAGCGGGAATACGATAACGGGGAGAAGGTGTACTAAGTGAGTGTAGAGGTGATTACGCCAGGACTTTGCACGACCGTTCAAGATACAGGTAGATTTGGCTTTCAGCAGTATGGGGTCAGTGTCAGTGGGGTGATGGACAAGCAAGCTGTACAGATTGCGAACATGTTAGTTGGCAATCAACAAACGGATGCGGTTCTGGAGCTGACGATGAGAGGTCCAAGCTTGTTGTTTCATAAGGACATGCTAATAGCCATTTGTGGTGGTGACTTCAAAGTCACGATCAATGATAGATCCGTCCTGCCCAATCGAGCAGTCTGGATCAGGAGTGGAAGCATCTTGAAGGTTGGCCTGGCCAATGAAGGTTGTCGCGCCTATCTCGCAGTCGCAGGCGGATGGGATGTGCCACTTGTGATGGGAAGTCGTAGTACGAATCTCCGTGGAAGCTTCGGAGGCTTTGCAGGTAGAATGCTTGCGGCAGGAGATAAGCTAGTTCAAAGCTCTCCAGGTTCATTCAGCCAATTTCTCGCTAACCAATTGGAAAAAAAGGCAGGAGCGGCTCCCTTCTACCAGGCGAATTGGTTTATTCCTTCAAGTACGTTTGTAAAAAATGGAGAAGCGGTTGTACGGGTGATACTAGGCGAGCAATTCGCAGATTTTTCGGAAGAGAGTCGTCAAAGCTTTTTCGAACAAACCTTTCAAGTGTCTACTCAATCAGACAGGATGGGGTATCGCTTAACAGGACCGGCGCTCGAACTTACGCAGTCAATGGAACTGATCTCGGCTGCGGTCACCATTGGTACGATACAGGTACCGCCAAACGGTCAACCTATTATCCTGATGGCAGACAGACAAACGATTGGAGGTTATCCGAAGATAGGCTATGTGCCCACTATAGATTTGCCGATCGTCGCCCAGTTGCGGCCAGGCGAAAAGATTCACTTTCAAGAAATTTCTCTGCGTGATGCTCAAAAGGCGCTTATCGAGAGGGATGCATTGATGAAGGCGATCAAGCTTGGTATAGAAGTAACCGTGGGATGGAGGTAAAAAGATGAAAACAGTAGATCTAAACTGTGATATGGGAGAGAGCTTTGGCGCCTATCAGTTGGGCAACGATCAAGAAATTTTGTCCTATATCACCTCTGCAAATGTGGCATGTGGTTTCCATGCTGGCGATCCTGCGACGATGAGAAAAACAGTGCAAATGGCTCTGGAGGCAGGTGTGGCAATCGGTGCCCATCCCGGATTAGCCGATCTGGTCGGCTTCGGTCGTCGCAACATGGAGATTTCTCCTGAAGAGGCGTACGATCTAGTCGTGTACCAAATCGGCGCTCTGCAAGCGTTTGTACGAGCAGAAGGGGGCGTTATGCATCATGTGAAGCCACATGGGGCCCTGTACAATATGGCAGCCACAAGACCCGCTCTGGCCGAGTCGATCGCGTTGGCCATCTACAAAGTAAATCCGGAACTGGTGTTGTATGGCTTGGCGGGGAGCGAATTGACACGTGCTGGCGAAAAAATCGGACTAGCTACTGCGCACGAAGTGTTTGCCGACCGTACGTATCAGCAGGATGGCACGCTGACACCACGCAGTCACCCGAATGCGCTGATTACGGACCAACAGCAATCCCTTCAACAAGTCATTCGTATGATAAGCGAGGGACGCGTCTTGACCCAGCAAGGCGTGGATATCCCGATTCAGGCCGATTCCATTTGTATTCACGGCGACGGTGCCCATGCGTTGGAATTCGCGCAGAATATCCGAGAAGCTTTGTTAGGAGCTGGCATTACAATCTCAACACGTTTTGCTCGATAGGCATCTATCGGGCTTTTTCTGTTTCTGCACCGGGAGTCTGGTATCGTGCAGTACCTCGCTTTTTCCCCCAGAGAAGGAAGAGCAAGAACAGCAGCGGGATATAGCCATAAATGAAAAGGATGCTCACTTTCCCATAAAAATCGAGTGCCATGAGCAAAGGAGTCGTACCTTCGAGCAGATAGGAACCCATTGCCAAAAATATGAGGAGAAGCAAAAGGGCGCGGATTTGACTGATGCCCAATAGTTGTTTCATTCCGCGGGTAACCCCCCATAGATTGAGACAGATGTTTGGCAAAATCACGAACAGCCATATAGAGATCACAATGAACTCCAATCGCTGCAAAATCGGAATTTCGACGATTTTGAGCATGGTCAAGGTCGGCCAAATAATCTTATCCAGTTCACCGTGGCTAAACATGAGAAATGTTACGATGGCGACGGCTACATAAAGGAGCGTGCTGAAAAGGACGCCAGCATGGGCCCATTTTTGCGAGTGAGCTGCTCGCTTGATAAACGGGTAGTAGAAGAGCACTAATTCAAAGCCCATATAATTGATAACAGCGTCTTTGGCAGATGCGATCAAAGCGGTGAGGTTATGCGAAAACATCGGGAACAGGTTATTTGGGTGAGCGTACTCGAAAGGGAATAGAAATAAAGGAAGCATTAAAATCGCCGGGATCACCACACCTAAAAAACAGACGCCCGTAACCGTGCGAAAACCGCCAGCAACAATGTACAGAATGAGGAGCAAGATTATCAGCGTTGTACTCCACGTATGCATGAGAGGGAAAATAAACTGCTTCACAATACTGACGTAAGAACGCAAGATGAGAAAAGCAGCCATCCAAACGTAGATCAATACGACAAAGCTCATCAACTTGCCTAGCCATTTTCCAAAGCATAGCTCGTGAAGGGAGTACAGATCTTGGCTGCCCGCATTCAACATAGAATAGAGCATCCAAATAATGAGATGGATGCTTGCCCCGGCAAGTAGAAGGGAGATCCATGCATCGTATCCGGCATGGGCTACGATTGTCCGTTGAAAGCCCAGTATTCCGACCCCCACGATATTGGCGTGCACGAGAAAGAATACAAAAAAAGGTGAAACCATCGCGCTTTCCCGAATGGAAGTACTCACCTGATCCCTCCTGGTTATTCATTACTCACCCGTTTGCTCCAGCTTAATCGAGGCCGTCACGGCGATTTTTATCTGTGGGTAAATCTTTTTGAAGTGCAAGTAGTCCCATGACGTGCTTCGACTACGAACCAAATCACCAAATCCAACCGGATCAACTTCAAGCTTCTGCAAATGCTTTACAAAAATCGTCGCCTCCTTTTGCAGGTAGGAGGAAAGTTCTTTTTCCATTTGGCGCAATACCTGTGGATTGGATAATTGAAGCCACTCCGAATAATCGCTGATTTGCCCATTTACCATGAGCTTTACCCTGATGCTGGGAACGGATTCTGTCATCTTGACATCGAAGGCGGCATGGGAATGCAGATTTTTCAACATCCCTGTTTCTTTTCGATTCTTGATCGTCACTTCAAATGGAATTTGACCACTCTTGGCTTTTTCAACCATGATTTTTAACAAAAAGCTTTCTTTCGAATTGATGCGATGCACGAATTTGTCATCTCGAAAAAGCGCGAGACCATCCAGCTTCACTCTGTCATTATGCATCACGAAATAGGGAAGGTAAGGATCACGGCCCTCGCCGTATAAATTGAACAAGAAAATATGCAGGTTGGTCTTGGGCAAATTCAGCGTTTTGATATTTTGAGCGACACTATCAGAGATGAAAAAAGGGACTTGCGTATGACGGATGCCCTTCAAAATCGTCAATGCCTCTGGTTCCGCCACAACGAGTTGAAGGCGAAAACCAATAGAGGGATCGCGGCAAAGTGTATGTACCAGCGCTTCCACTCCGTTTTCAGCATATTTTCTCCCAACAATGACGGAACGCAATTGCCCTAGCTCCACTTGAGAAGGAGTGATGGTATTAAAGTCAGGGAGGATCGTAAATAAATTCGAGCTTTTTGTTTCCAGCAGCTCTATCTGTGTCTTTTCCTTTCCGTACACGTGAGTGATAGCTGCCCCTTTTATTTCTTGGTCTTCGAGATCGAGCCCGAGTGAATGAATCAGTTGTACTTCGCTGACGATTCGAGTCGAAGAGCAGCCAGTCATGATCCATATCAATAACACCAGAATCCATTTCCTCTTTGCAACCATGGTTTCTTCGATGGCTCCTTCATCTATTCATCAATGTCTCTTTTCTGAGTGGCCTTGTCCGGATCGTATCTCCACTGCGAGATGACGCGCATAACAGCAGACCTTCTGGCCGTTCTACTATAGGAAGAGCGAATGAAGCTGTCCGCGAAGCTGCGTCTGCGAAAAGGGTAAAGCGGGGCAAGGTAAGGTGTTCCTAACGATTTAAGCTGAAGTAGATGAGTCAGCATGAACATGAGACCGATGGCAATCCCAAGCCCGCCCCATATTCCAGACAAAATAATGAGCGGAAAGCGCAAGAAACGGATCGTATTTGACATTTTGTAGATGGGGGTAGTGAAAGAGGCAAGCGCCGACAAAGCAACGATGATCAGCAATATATTACTGGTTAAGGCTGCTTCTACAGATGCTTGACCAATGACGATTCCACCTACGATTCCAAGAGTCTGCCCGACCTTTGTCGGAAGCCGGGCACCTGCTTCTCGCAAGAACTCGATCGTCAGCTCCAAGAAAAGCACTTCCAAGACGGGAGGAAAAGGGACGTACTTCCTCGATAAAATGATGGGAGCCAGCATGTCTTGCGGAATCATTTCCAAATGAAAAGTGAGGACCGCCGTATAGGCAGGGGTCATCAAGATAGAAAAAAGCACACCAAAAATACGAATCAACCGAAACAAGGACGATAAGATCCACGGTAAATAATAATCCTCGGGAGAAATGAAGAAATCAAAGATCGTGGTTGGACCGGTAATGACATACGGAGATGCATCGGAAATAATCACGATCTGCCCAAGAGTTAACGCATAAATGACCCGGTCAATCCTTTCTGTAGACAGAAACAGTGGGAAAGGGGTATTCGAATTATCACTCATGATTTGATCGAGCTGTGATGAATCAAAAATAATATCGAAGTCGATCGTCTGTAGTCTTTGCTCAACGGTTTCAATATGCTGAGGATTCGTAATACCAGACAAATAGACAACGGCGATGCGCGTATGAGAGAGTGTGCCTAAGGTTAACTCTCGAATGATTAATTTGGGTGTGCTGATTTGTTGACGGATGAGATGCAGGTTGATATCGATGTTTTCAACAAAGCCTACCTTAGGCCCAACGACACTAAACTCGTTTTCCGTGTCGTTGTCGGTTCGCAGTCCTTCAGTCCGATTGGACAGGTTGATGAGGGCGAAGATCTGCAGATTGTCTTTCGGTTGGATGGCAGCATAGCCCGTCATCATTTTGGAGACGACTGTCTGTATGTCGTCTGTATAAATAATATCCTCTACATGGATAAAGCGGGAAAAGTGGCGCAGGTCCGTGATCGATTCATTTGCTTCCATGCGCTCTTGATAGGGTCGTAAAAGGTTTTTTTGCAGCAGCTCTGTTTTTATCAAGGTTTGATAGTACGAAATGACAAAAGGACTTTCCTCGTCCAGAAGGGAGTAATGTTTAAAATCATATGAGTCTCGTGCGATGGAAAGAAACTCATTCCATTTCGTTATCATGTCATTTTCGCTCCATAAGCTGTTGATCATTTGTGTTTTACTATGTCCGGTTTGTAGTGGAATTATCATCTAGGAAATAGAATGATTTCCTATGGGGAGGGGAACAATCAAACAAAGAACGAGGCGTGAAGAGAAATGGAGATTGAGGGGTTCATATGCTGGAAGTTAACTGTGATACATCATCGCTGAAGGCGGAATTGCTGCAAGAGCTGCGGGGAATATCCGTGACGTTAGATGAGAGCATACATGCTTTGAAAAATGAAAACGACTGCCTGCTCGGGACATTTGATCAAATACGCACCAAGTTTAGCCGACTCGAAACAGTAGCAGCCTCGTTTTATTTGCAATGCTATCTCTCTCCCTATACGGAAAAATATCTGGATTTGTCCAAGGCTGTGCAGCATTTGGCCAAAAGGCGTCAAGGAGCATTGATTGTCGTTGAACGCGAGGACCCGCTTGATCTGCTGCTGCAAGCTGGCATACCGATTGGGGCCACGATGAGCCATTCCTTGCTGGAGTCGATCTTTTATCCGGGCAGCCCTTTGCATGATGGGGCCGTCCTGATTCGGGAAAATCATATCATTTCCGCGGCCAATGTGCTGCCGTTATCACAGGTTGTGGTAGGGGAAAAAAAGTTGGGAACCAGACATCGTGCTGCTCTGGGATTGAGTGAAAAAAGCGATGCATTGATCGTTGTTGTTTCCGAGGAAACGGGGAAAGCGTCCTTTGCCATGCAGGGGCACTTGTATCCGATTATTTCACCCTCATGAAAACGCTCCGCGAAAAGCCGTTGCATCAGGGAACTAAACGAGGCTGGATTTGTCAGGGTAATGACAGAAATCCAGCCTCTTGCTATGTCTTCTTAGGTTAGATTCAAGCCCAATTTCCGTTGCGGAACAGTGGTTCACGCTTGCCGTCAGCTGTTTCTCCATCAATGTTCATCTCGGCGGAGCCGATCATGAAATCGACGTGGGTGAGACTGACATTGATACCGCGGCTAGCCAGTTCCTCATTGGTCATGTCAGCGCCACCTTCAATATTCACACTATAAGCGTTTCCGATCGCCAAGTGGTTGGAAGCATTCTCATCAAAGAGTGTGTTATAGAAAATGATATTCGATTGGGAAATCGGGGACAGATGAGGAACCAAGGCCACTTCCCCCAAATAATGCGAACCTTCATCTGTTTCAATTAATTGCTTCAAGGATTCTTCTCCCTTTTCAGCAGTTGCCGAGACAATTCTTCCTTTTTCAAAAGTCAACGTAAAGTTCTCAATCAAATTCCCATGATAGCTCAAAGGCTTAGTGCTGCGAACGGTTCCGTTGACGCCTTCTTTTAATGGCGCGGTGAATACTTCTTCTGTCGGCATGTTGGCCATAAAGGAGACACCGTCTTTATTTAGGCTTCCGCCGCCAATCCAAATGTGGTTGGCAGGCAGCTCGATCGTCAAATTGGTACCGGGAGCTTCGTAATGAAGGTAGCGGTATTGTTTGGCATTGAGCTGATCCACCTTGCTGTTCAGTGTCGCATGATGGTCATGCCAAGCTTGGACAGGGTCATCCATATCTGCCCGTGTGGCCCGGAAGATCGCATCCCACAGGGCAGGCTCCTGTTCCTCTTGTGGCAAATGCGGGAAGACCATGGCGGCCCATGCAGGTGATGGAACGGCAAGCACGCACCAGCTCACTTTATCGGACATGGTATAGCTGCGGAATTTATGGAGAGCTTGACCAGCTGTTTTGTTGGCAGTAGAAATGCGGTCAAGACTCACGCCCTTCAGCAAATCGGGATTCGCTGCAGAAACGTAGAGAAACGCCGCGCCATTTTCCGCCATTTCCTCTAATCCCTGTACCTTCCATTGCGGGTATTCACGAAACGCTTCATCAGGCGCCAAATCATATTTCATCCGTGTGAGTTCATCGTCGGTCCACTCAATATGTACGTGCTTGGCACCCGCTTCGTACGCTTTTTTGGCTACCTTTCTCACAAAAGGAGCAGTAGATAGCGGAGCTGTTACGACTAACGTTTGCATAGGCTGTACGTTCACGCCGACTTTCACAGCGAGATCAGCGTAACGGTCAAACAAGGTTTCAAAAGACATGGTTCATTTCCTCCTTTTAAGAACAAAAGGCTTACTTGCACTCTATCTATTTTACCTTCCCCTCCGAAATCACCTGCTTATGATTTGAAAGAATTTCCTAGGAAAGCGCAGAAAAAGACAGATTACGGCCTATTTCGAGCAAGTTATCCACTTGTTTATTTTGGTTAATTGTAGGAAAATTCAAATGAAAAGGCAATTTTATTACATAAAAATATTTTATTGGCAGAATTAAAGGAGGCAGTCAGAGTGAAGACAAGACAGACACGTGATCAAGTCGCTGTCGAGTATACGTGGAACCTGAACGATCTGTTTGAGAGCCAGGAAGCGTGGGAGCAAGAATTAGCAGAAATTGTACAGCATCTGCCTGTCGTCACTGCATTCAAAGGTCAGCTGCATACGAGTGGAGAGACGTTGTTGGCATGCTTGGAGGCAAACGAGGCGATCAATGTTCGTGCGAATATTGCAGCAACGTATGCGAGACTGCGGTCGTCTGAAGACGGAACGAATCCACAAAACCAAGCGAACGCTGCACGGGTAGGGGATGTCGTGTCCCAGCTGAACGCTGCGCTTTCTTTTATCCCTTCTGAGATTTTGGCGTTGCCTGAAGGAAAAATCGAGAGCTTCTTGAAGGAAGAACCAGGACTCGAAATATTCCGCAAAAGCCTGAATGATTTACTGGAAACTAAGCCGTACCGACTGTCGGCCGAGACGGAGGAAGCGTTTGCGGCGATGGGCGAGGTTTTCTCTGCGCCATACAACATTTACGCGCGCGGAAAGTTGTCGGACATGACATTTGCACCCGTCCATGATGGCGAGGGAAATGAACGTCCAGTATCCTTCGCGCTGTTTGAGACCGATTATGAAATGTCGTCCGATACGGCGCTGCGCCGTGCTTCGTATGAATCTTTCTCAAAGACACTCGCTTCTTACCAAAACTCTTTCGCTGCGGTATACGCGACAGAGGTGAAAAGACAAACCGTCATGTCTCGTCTGCGTGGCTATGAGACCGTAACGGACATGCTGCTTAAGCCACAGCAGGTTACACTGGATATGTACCACAACATCCTGGATATTATCGGGAATGAACTCGCTCCGCACATGCGACGCTATGCGAAGCTGAAAGCAAGAGAGCTCGGCCTCGAAAAACTTGCCTTTTGCGATTTGAAGGCTCCGCTTGACCCAGAATTCAGCCCGCCGATTACGATTGAAGAAGCTGGGCAAAAGATATTGGCATCCTTGCAAGTGATGGGACCAGAGTACACGGCGATTATGGAAAAAGCGCTGAATGAACGCTGGATCGACTATGTAGACAACGTGGGCAAATCGACAGGTGCTTTCTGCTCAACGACATACAGCAAGCACTCTTACATTCTCATTACGTGGTCGGGAAATATGCGCAGTGCCTTCACATTGGCTCATGAGCTGGGGCATTGCGGACACTTTATGCTGGCGACAAGAGAGCAAAGCTTTACGAACTCTCGTCCATCGCTGTATTTTATCGAAGCGCCGTCCACACTCAATGAGCTCTTGCTCGCGCAGCATATCGTGGAGCAATCCGACGATCCTCGTCTGAAGCGCTGGGTCATTTTGCAATTGATGAATACGTATTACCACAACTTTGTCACACATCTGCTAGAAGCGAGAATGCAACGAAAAGTGTACGAAGCCGCGCAAAAAGACGTACCATTGACTGCCAAACAGCTCTCTGAATGGAAAGGGCAAGTGCTCGCAGACTTCTGGGGTGATGCAGTTGATCTGGACGATGCAGCGAGTCTTACATGGATGCGCCAACCGCACTATTACATGGGGCTGTATCCGTACACATACGCAGCTGGTTTGACCGCTTCTACAGCAATGGCAGCGAGCATCAAGCAAGAGGGACAGCCTGCCGTTGATCGTTGGATCGAGGTACTCAAAGCCGGTGGAACACTAACGCCGCTGGAACTGATGAGAAAAGCCGGTGTGGATATGTCAGATCCACAGCCAATCCGCGAGGCTGTCGCATACGTCGGCAGTCTGGTTGACGAGCTGGAAAGACTGTTTTAACCTGATAAAAGAACAAAAGGCTTGTGATCGCGAGGAGTCACAAGCCTTTTGATTTGATCAAGCAAGAAGGAGTAGTCATCATGACCGAATTTACGCAGCGCGCATTAAAAATCATTGCCAGGATCCCGGCGGGCCATGTCATGACGTACGGGCAAATTGCTGCGTTGGCCGGGAGTCCGAGAGCTGCCAGACAAATTGTTCGCATTCTTCATTCCATGTCCAAAAAGCACAAGCTTCCTTGGCATCGGGTCATCAACGCCCAAGGAAAGATCGGATTGCAAGATTTGGATTCGTTTACGCTGCAAAAAATGGCCTTGGAAAGCGAAGGGGTAGTAGTATCAGCAGCAGGAGAAATAGAGTTGGAGCGTTATCAGTTTCACCCGCATGCAGCTGATGAGCCGGTATTCTAGTACCCTACCTCTACGGAAGCAATGACGATATAAGCAAGGTCGTTCTTGTCTTCTTTTTCAGCGATCACGACTCCACTGCTCGTCAGCATGCCGCCATCGACGATTTCGAAGGAGACTTCCCCGTAAGGCAGTGCCTTACGAACCGTTTCCAAGTCGAGCTTGTCCTTGTCAGCAGGGACGGCCAGTCTCACATTTACTTTCATGTTATGGATATCGTTTCCAGGCAGGACAGAGCGCAGTCCAGGCATCGAATTATGATGGATGGCATTTTGAACAGCGCGGACTGCGGCTTTGGTGACGTTTTGTCCATGCATGTCGATGCCCATTCCTATTTCAATAAACATTACTTTTTCCATCGGCTTGTTCACTCCTGTTTCATTCTACTTTTCTACCATCCTTATCTTACCACGAAATTCGTTTGTTTTTCGCTCATCTGTCTTGTGTTTATCGTCAAGACATGTCATCATTACATGTTGGCAATTCTATGCTTGACGATTCTTTTCATTATTGGAGGCAGGTCACAATTGGAACGTTATCCTTTTGCCTACGATCCGTCCCAGCCGTTCATCCCTCAGGTGAGCGATTGGGTAGCGGACGTTTTTTATGAAGTATTGCCTGAAGCTGGATTCGAGGTGCGTGATGAGCAAATCTACATGGCTTTTCAGCTTGAACGGGCTTTTATAGAAAAGCAAACGATTTTTGCAGAGGCGGGAGTAGGCACGGGAAAAACATTGGCTTACTTGCTGTACGCCATCTGCTATGCACGATATACCAGAAAGCCCGCGATCATTGCCTGTGCGAATGAGTCGTTGATTGAGCAGCTCGTAAAACCGGAGGGCGATATTGCCAAACTGGCTCGCCATCTCAACCTGACGATTGACACGAGACTCGGAAAATCTCCGGATCAATATGTCTGTTTGCGCAAGCTGGATGAGGCGAGATTCCAGCCTGAGACAGGAGAAGCATTCCAGCATATTTATCAAGAACTGCCATCATTTGTCCATACACATGAGGCGTTGCAATCGTTTTACCCGTACGGGGATCGCAGCACATATCCTCATCTGGGTGATCAAGAATGGGCGCAGATGAATTGGGATACCTTTCAGGATTGCTTTGTGTGCGACAGACAGCACCGCTGTGGGCAGACCCTTTCCAGAAATCATTACCGCCAGTCAGCCGATTTGATCATCTGCTCCCATGACTTTTATATGGAGCATGTGTGGACCTATGAGATCCGCAAGCGTGGAGGTCAGCTACCGTTGCTGCCACCGCATAGCTCGGTTATCTTTGACGAGGGTCATCTGTTGGAGCCTGCTGCCCAAAAAGCATTGACATACAAGCTGAATCACTCCGTGTTCGAAGAAACGATTACGCGTGTCTTGAAGGGTGAGATCAGGGAAGAGCTCGCTATTGCTATTGAAGAAGCTATTGCCCAGAGCGAAGAAATGTTCTCCCGACTGAACGAAGAGAGCAAGGCTGTGAAGGGCTCCAACCGTAAAGAAATCCATTTTCATCCGGAACTCATTGCAACCATCCACCGCTTTACGAGCCTTGTCGGTTGGATTGAAGAAGAGCTGGCGTTAGAGGGTGGCCTGTATACGTTGGACGAGTTCCAGCTGCGAATTGTCGAAGAGCATCTGGAAATGATGCAGCTGGCCCTGGGGCTTTTCCAAGACCCGGATCACGTCATTTCCTGGATGAGTGAAGAAATTACAGGGCCGACCTTGGTCGTCATGCCAAAAAAGGTGCAGGAAGTACTGGAAGAGCGCGTATTCTCTCAAAAGATGCCGATTGTCTTCTCGTCGGCGACTTTATCTGTTGATGGATCGTTCAAGTATGTGGCGGACAGCTTGGGCATTGAGCAATACCTGTCTTTCTCGGTGGCTTCTCCATACGAGTACGACAAGCAAATGGAGGTATACGTACCGACACTTTCTTCGACAGACTCATTCGCGGAAAAAATGAGCCAGGCTACCCAATTGCTGCAAAAATCAGCGGGTAGTGCGCTTCTGTTGTTTGCCTCCATGGAGGAATTACAGCAATTCAAGGTCGCCATCAAAAACGAGCCTGCCTGTACAGATCTGCGATTCTTGTTTGAAGGAGATGCGGAAATCAGCCATCTGATCTCTCAGTTCCAAAACGACGAGAAAAGCAGTCTCTGTGCGGTGAGCCTGTGGGAGGGGCTGGATGTTCCGGGGCCTTCACTGTCCAACGTGATCATTTGGTCACTGCCATTCCCGCCGAATGATCCTGTGTTCACAGCAAAACGAAAAAGTGCAGCGAATCCTTTCGAAGAGGTCGATTTGCCTTACATGCTGCTGAGACTGCGTCAAGGTATCGGGCGCTTGATCCGTTCTCGAGAGGATAGCGGTCTGGTATCGATCTTGAGTCCTCAATTGAGCCAAAATGAAAAGCTGAGACAGCAAGTAAAGGATGTTTTTCCGACTGGCGTAGAGTGGAAAACGTCTTTGGAAGATGTATTGGCGTAAGGAAAAAGCAGGAAGCCATGAAGGCTCCTGCTTTTTTCTATGGCTATTCCGGCATGTTGCCTACTGTAGGGTCGACGACGAAATCTGGCTTGAAGCCTTCATATTTTACTTCGGATACCATTCCTTGCGCAGCATGGCCCAAATCGTGGCAGTGGAACATCCAGTCTCCTGGATTGTCAGCTTCAAAGGCGACTACGTAGGATTCACCCGGTAAAATGTTCAGCGTATCCTTGACCAGAGGGGAGCCTGTGATAGGCTGTCCGTTTTTGCTCAATACTTGGAAGAAATGTCCGTGCAAATGCATCGGGTGGATATCTTTTGGTGATTTGTTCACCATTGTGACTTTGACCAGATTGCCTTTTTTGACGTTGAGCGGAGGGACATCCGGGAACGTTTTTCCATTGATGGTAAAGGCCATTTTTCCATCAGCCGTTTCCGTGTTCAGATCCATTTGATACGTAATGTCATACTTCTGCTCCAGCGTAAAGCTGCTTTTTGCCGCCTCACCGTATTTGGTAATGTCTATCGTTGGCATGTCGCCAGCTTCAGATTTGGCTGTTTTTGTTTCCGAGCCTTCGTAGACGATGGGCACGACCAGTGACTTGGCGCCTGGATTTGTGCTGCGCTCCTCTAATAACCATTTGCCAGGATTGTTTGCGACGAATTCGAGATCATATCGTTCGCCTGGTCCAATATTGAGGAGCTGGCCTCCCACGAGGGGCGGATTGTTGATGGGCTGCCCGTCTGTTGCCACGATTTTAAATTCATGACCTTGCAGGTTCAGCTTGTGGTTCAAGTATCCGGCATTGATCAGGCGGATTCTGACTTTCTCTCCTTCTTTAACAGATAGCGGCTGGATTGCAGGGCCTGTTTTTCCGTTTACTGAAAAGATTGTATACATTAAAGGCATCATCTCAGCGTCACTCATGGGCATCTCCATACCGGACATGTTGTGACCACCAGAGGATGAGCTATCGGAAGTAGGGGGCATCGTGCCGTGGCTCATGCCACTTCCGTGCATTTCTGCCATGCTATCGTCCTGCATCCATTCATCGAGAACGAGGGTAAAGTCCTTATTGGCTTGCTCTGGAGTAGCCGGTTCTACCACGAGGGAACCATACAAGCCTTTATCTACCTGCTTGGCGCTGTTTTGATGCGAGTGGTACCAGTATGTCCCGGCAACGTCCACCTTGAATTTGTAGGTGAAGCTTTCGTTTGGTCTTACGGCATTTTGGGTCACGCCAGGGATTCCGTCCATGTTATTCGGGACGGGTAAGCCATGCCAGTGAATGGTGACCGGCTCGGGCAATTCGTTTTTCAACGTCACGCTGATGGTTTCCCCTTGTTTGACACGAAGCTGTGGACCTGGAACGGTTCCGTTGTACGTCCATGCGTTTTTCATGGTCTTGTCATCGAGGTGGAGCATATTTTCTTTTGCCGTGAGGGTAAACGTATTTCCTGTAAGTACCTCCATCGACGAGTCGCTGGAAGCAGACATCTGCTGCGGTTGCGTTTCTGCTGCTGTTTGGGGTGAAGCATTCATGTTGTGTCCATTATGATCCATCGTGGTATTGTCAGTGGAGCAAGCGGATAACAGCAAAACGCCACCTAGAACGATAGGATAAGCCCATGGGCGTATTTTCCGTTTGTTCATGTGCACTTTTTCCTCCTTTGAGCTGTTGGAGAAAGCGTACCAAACGATTGTGTAGAAAACATGAAGACAAAGATGTATGACACTTCTGTTACGCATTGTGCAAAAATGGGAAAGTAAGCGTGAACAAATGCTATAATGGAGTATCGTACATACAAGTAATCAGTAGAATCGGACAGGGATGGTGTTCACGTTTGGGTAACGTAGATTTTGCGAGCTTGCCTTGGAATATTTTTTGGGTTGGAGTCGCTTATTTTTTGGTCACAGGAGTCTTTTTCTGTCTTGGATTTATGCGATTGCTTTCCGAACGGGTGAAAAGTGGCATCGTATGCATGGTGATTGCGGTTGTCAGTGGTGGTTTTTTCTTGAATTATTTGTTTACTCATCACATTTAAATCTTGATAATCAAGCGGAAATCCTCGTCGGTGCTGGTAATCGATGGGGATTTTATTTTTATCTTGTGTTTCCCGTTTCGATTGGCGAAAATGGAAGTGACAGGGGAATAACCGGGTTGATGTCGCTTTCCTTCGGGGGATACCGATTCCAAAGCAACCATTCCTCACAAATTGGAACAGACTATACATACAAGCTTTTGGATTTGGCATTACATCAAGCAAAAACTTATTGGCTCAAAGGTTTATCAACAAATGACAATCAAGAATGTCAATACAACTCGCAAAAATTTGGGAACGGATGCAGGCTGTTGATCCGTAAATCTTTTGTGACAAGTAAACACGTTGCATTTTGCATCTGACAGTGGTGGTCTGCGATGATCTACAATCGTGAAGCTGATGGGGGAAAGTATACCAGCAGCTTCTTTTTTTGTTCCGCGTTTTTACCGGGAAAAAACATGGTCAGAATGTAAACAGTTTGTAACGAGTTATCCCCCGAAACCGTCATATAATCAGGTTACAAACAACGATTCAGCAAGCGTACAACGTAAGACAAGTACCGGGTAATTTCCTTGTGAGACCATCCAATATAAGGAAGGTGTGATGCATATATAAGGGAGTAATCGAACAGAAAACAACAAGATAGTGAGTAGTTCATCACATCCTGAATACGGGCAACGATGATGGGAAGAATTCATTTTCCATAAAGATAATGAACGAGACCAACCCCCGTTTTCGCACGATTCCAAAAAACAGGGGTTTTTGCATTCATAGAGCACGCAATTCCCGATGTGTAATGACTGCCCCCAACAACAAATGATGAAAACAGAACGGAAGTAAAAGGGGAGAATGCAATGTTTTGCATGGCGAGCACGAAGAATCACCATAAAAAAATAAAAAGGACGATGGGTACGAAAAGAATCAATAATCAGAACGAATTAATCACTCGCCAACATGCAACGATAGGAGGCCACCAGCATGCCTGAACCGATCAAAGGCTCCAGCAGTCGATACATGGCTGGGATCGACGGGCTTCGTGCGCTGGCGGTACTCGCAGTCATTATTTATCACTTGAATTACGATTGGGCACCCGGTGGATTGTTGGGTGTCGGTATTTTCTTCGTTTTATCGGGATATCTGATTACCGACTTATTAATTGCAGAATGGAATCGGAATGGCAGACTCGATATGAAAGACTTTTGGTTGCGCCGTGCCAGAAGACTGCTCCCAGCGCTTTTCCTCATGCTGTTTGTGGTGATGGCAGGGGTAGCCATCTTTTCGCCAGCTCAGTTGGACACCATCCGCGGAGATGTAGGAGCAGCCGTTCTGTACGTGAGCAATTGGTGGCTTGTCTTTCATGACGTATCTTATTTTGAAAAATTCGGTCCGCCTTCACCATTAGGCCATCTGTGGTCATTGGCAGTAGAAGAACAGTTTTATGTCATTTGGCCACTCGTACTCGCTTTGGGACTCCGCTTCCTGAAGCGCAGGGGGCCAATCATGATCATTACTTTGGCGCTGGCTGCACTATCCGCCATCTCCATGGCTGTTTTGTATGAGCCAGGTCTTGATCCGAGTCGTGTTTATTACGGAACGGACACACGGGTATTCGGGTTGCTGATCGGTGCCGCCCTCGCCATGATGTGGCCGAGTCGCATGCTTACGACGAACATTTCACAAAAAGCGCGAATGACGCTTGATCTAAGCGGTCTCTTGAGCTTAGGGATTCTTTTGTACAGCATTTGGAACACGAATCAATATGATGATGATTTGTACGAGGGCGGGCTCGTCCTTTTGTCTGTCGTCAGTGCCGTGTTGGTCGCCGTACTCGCACATCCGGCAAGCAGCTTGGCGAAATGGATGGGCTGCAAGCCTTTGCGCTGGATCGGCGTTCGATCTTACGGTATTTATTTGTGGCATTACCCTGTTATCGTGTGGACGAATCCGATTTTAGCGGAATGGGAGTGGATGACGGTACCTGGAGCGGTTTTGCAGCTCCTCGCAAGCATTTTGCTGGCATCGTTGTCATGGAAATATCTCGAAGAGCCAATTCGCTATGGTGCATTAGGCAGAATCTGGTATCGTTCCAATAAGGCAGGGCAGAAAACAAAACGATTAAACCGTGTATTGGCAACTGGTTGCGCGATTGCTCTTTGTGTCACGTATTATGGGATCGCTTCGCTCACGTCAGATGCGACCGCCGGAAATGTGACGCAGACACAGCCAACGCAGACTGTCACCGAGACAAAGATCCCCGACAAGCCCCTTGGTCCTGAGGTGCCCATCATAGAGAAGAAGCCGGAAACGGTTCAAAAACCAGCTACTCCACCAGCAAAACCGAAAAACGAGCAGAAACCAAATAACAACACACAAAAACAGAAGCCTGTGGAGAAGCAGAAAGATTCGAATGCTTCCAAACAGCCTGACCCAAAACAAGAATCGATAAAAGCAATTGGCTCCGGTAAAGGAATCACTGTAGTTGGTGACTCTGTGATGATTGACGTGGCTCCTTATCTGGAGAAGCTATTGCCAGGGATCGTCGTTGATGCCAAAATCGGAAGGCAAATGTCCCAAGCTCCTGAGGTGATTGCCCAGCTCAAGGCAAAAGGGCAATTGGGAAATCGTGTTGTGATTGAATTAGGCTCGAACGGCGCATTTAGTAAAGGGCAGCTCGATAAGCTGCTGCAATCACTGGATGGCGTCGAGCAAATCATTCTGGTCAACTCTCGCGTACCTAAACCGTGGGAAAGCGTCGTGAATAAGATGCTGGCGGAAACTGCTGCTGCCTACCCGCATGTCGTTCTTGTGGATTGGTATGCGGCAAGTGAAGGGCAGAGCTCTTACTTTTACAAAGACGGTGTTCACCCGAATAAGGAAGGCTCGCAAAAATACGCGGCACTCGTGGCGAGTGCAATCGCGCCGACAGAGCCGGAGAAAAAGAAGCCGGAAGTGAAAGAGGAAGAGAAAGCGGCAGATACGGCAGTAGAAGAGGAAGGGCAGATGGAAGGGGCACTGGAGGCAACGGAGGAAACCCCCGTGGAAGAAATGGTGCAATGAAATTAGGAAGACCAGTGAATGCAAAGGTTCACTGGTCTTTTTCCGTAGCTCGGTTGTACAGCTAAACATAATTTTCATCAAACAATAGCAGATCAGCTCATGGACTTTTTTCGCACTCTCCTGTACGATAGCTAACGGAAGAATAATGCATCGGGTGAAAGAAGGAACAATCATGATTCGTTCGTACTTGCTGTTGCTTTTTTGTGTGACGCTGTGGGGCAGTAATTTTGTGTTCGGGAGCATGCTGGTCAAAGAGTTTCCTCCGCTGTTTTTGGCAGATGTACGCTTGCTTTTCACGTCTGTGTTTCTGATCATTTACGCGTGGCTAACCAAAAAATTCGTAAAAATCACCGCTCGTGAGCTAGGGCTTCTTGTTTTGCTCGGATTGATCGGGACGTTGGCAAATCAAACAGCGTATTTCAACGGGCTCTTGACGACTGACGCGACAACGGCATCGTTGATTCTTTCCTTGTCGCCAATCGTTACCGCAGTGCTGGCCTCTTTGTTTTTGAAGGAGCAGTTTACCTTGCGGATGAAGATTGGGTCTGGGTTGGCGCTCCTGGGAACATTCTTCGTAGTCGGTATTGGGGCAGGACTCTCCATTTCCAAAGGAGTCTTTCTCATTGTGATTGCCATGGTCACATTCTCGTCTTCCATGATCATCATTCGCAAACTGACGCAAACGATACAGCCGTTTATTGCCACCGTGTACTCGACGACGGTTGGCACTTTGTTTTTGACTCCTGCGGCCCTGTTGACGATCGAGCCCGGGGCGCAGATCAGCCACGAACTGTGGGCATGGGCGATGCTCATTTTGACCGCGATCCTTATGCAAGGAATATGTGGCATCGTCTGGAATCAACAATTAAAAGTGGTAGGGACGGGCAAAGCAGCTATTTTTCTTAACTTGCAGCCCTTTGTAGCGATGCTGGTCGGGTTTTTGCTGCTTGGTTCGCAGGTGACGTCGATTCAAGTGGGAGGTTCCTTGTTGATCGTCGTGGGTGTGATTGTTGCCAGTGTTCAAAAGAAACAATCTGTTCAGCCATCTAAATCGGTATAGAGCTTACTTGCTCATAAGAAAAGGACCTGATGCGAAGGTCCTTTTTTGCATGGAAGGAATACGAATGGACACTATACGAATTTGTACATCAGGACATCATCTACGTATTCATTCTCAGCCAACTTGAATTCTTTCACTTTTCGTCCTTCTTCCACAAATCCAAGGCTTTTGTATAAAGCAATCGCTCTCAGATTGTTGGAGAACACCCCTAAGCTCACTTTTTCAATGAGCGGATGTTGCTCAGCCCAAGCTAACAACTCCTTCAATAAAACCTTGCCGATGCCCTTATTTCTGTGAGCTTTCTGGATCATCATCGTGATCGAACCTGTATGAGACAAACGTTTGCGAGCCGGAGAAGCGAACACGACCATGCCAGCCAATTCACCGTTTATTTCCGCTACGAGTATGGTTTCCCTGTCATTGTCGATGATGCTTTGTATCCACGCAAGCTGCTGCTCCATGGTTTTGTTGAACTCTTCGGGAACAGCAATAAAAAATTCGTCTTCGCAAACCACATCACGCTGCAAAGATAAAATGGCTGCCGCATCCTCGATACGAACGAAGCGAATGGTCACTTTGTCTTCTGTATGTCTAGTCAATGATTTCACCCCAGTTCGCGGGCTTCCGCTTTGTTTATTCAATACGGCCTATATTTTGAAAGCTTTTCGCAATTGTGCCGACATCTCATCTAACGATTCTTGCGCTTGCTTGATAGTAGTATGGAATCCGATGAAGGAATGGATCAAGCCTTGTTCATTTCGGTAGACGACATCGACACCGCTATCGCGTAGCTTGTCTGCATACGCTTTTCCGCCATCTCGCAAAGGGTCGTATTCGGCTGTAATCACCATGGCAGGAGGCAGACCAGTGAGATCGGCTCCGCTGATTGGATCAAGATATGGATTTTGGAGATCGGCAGGTGGTAGATAATGAGAGAGGAACCAATTCAGCAATTCCACATCCATCAAATAGCCACTCGCATTTTCCTGCATGGATCGATAGGGAGTGGTGTCCACAATTCCTACGGCAGGATAGATTAACAATTGATAAACGATAGATGGGCCCTGTCGCTCTTTAGCCATGAGACTCACGACTGTGGCAAAATTACCTCCGGCGCTATCTCCGCCTACGGCTATCCGCGATGGGTCAATGCCAAACTGATCAGCATGGCTTGAAATATAGAGAAGAGAATCATAGGCATCTTCCAAACCAGCAGGAAAAGGATGTTCGGGAGCGAGCCGATAATCGATAGAAATGACCACACATTTTGCGTTATTTGTGAAGTTGCGACATACCGAGTCTACCGTTTCGAGATTGCCGATCACGAATCCGCCTCCATGATAGTACACGAGTGCAGGGAAGGATGCATCTCCTTCTGGTGTGTATATGCGAATCGAAATAGAACGGCCTTCTAAGGGAAGCGATAGATTCTCGACCTTTTTTACCTGTTCACGTTCCACGCCTGAATCTCGATTTTGATCAGTCGCCATTCTCATAATCTGTGGTGTCAATTGGTTGAAATCAACATCATGGCGCGAGCGGTTGAAGACGTCTAATATTTGTTGAATCTGGGGATGAACGGGCATGTGTATGACCCCCTAATCGTATGATTTTTGGATAACTTAACATGCATGACCAGAATGGAAAGAGGAGAGAGCTGAACAATCTGAAAGAAACAGCACGAGAAAAAGCGCAAACAATGATCCACAAAAGAATTTTTCTGGAAATCACAAGCTTACGCCTTTCTCATGGAGAAACAATTATGTGGTTTGTGGGGAGGGGAGGATACGATAAATCTTCCGTGGGCGCCCTCGGTTTGTAGGCGTTTCTTCCCCAATGAGTTCGATGATGTTGTGCTCTGCTAAATCACTTAGTATTCTTCGCGCATTGCGAGGGGTCATGCCCATCCATTCCGCGATCATCGAAGCGCTGATATATTTTTGCCCCAGTGCTTTTTGAACGGAAATGATTTTGTTAAACGTCGTAATACTGACCCCGGCTTTTTTCAGATTTTCGCTCATTTCTTTGTCCTGTGTCCAATATTCGTAGCTGATGCTGTTCGTTTGACGCAGCGGTCCTTCAATCGAACCGTCATGGTCGACGAGAATGGCGGCATCTCTATGGTTTTTGGCATGGCCGAGAGCGAGCTGTGCATTGCGCTCAGCAGACAATGCTGTGACACCGAAGCCGATTCCCATACTGGCGTTTGAATTGGTAAGCAGCTTGATTTTTTCCAAAAGGATCGTGGGATGAAATTCTGGATTGTCTTCGAATGAACCCCGGGTGGAAAAAATGATGAACTTCGAATTGCCAACGGCGACGAAGCTGCCTGATATCGACTCCGTATAATCCAGCACTAGCTCTTGTAGCTTCAGGTCAAGGCGGCGCAGCTCGTAGGCGTTTGCAGGTTCGTTCACAAGCTTTTCTATGTCGGTTACTTCAATCAATTGAACAGCAATTTGGGAGCGCTTGAAATGAAGTGTCTCGCCCTCCTGCAAAATCTGCTTGAAAATCTCGCGGAAGGTTAGGCGAGTGAAGCCCATGCGGTATACCTTGATTCCTCTTCGCTTCAATTCTTCGGTGACGGATAGCATACCCGTAACACAAGCGTCTACCTTGCCCTCTTGGATGAGGCGGGTGTGATAGTCGACCAAGTGAGCGGTCAGTCTGAATTCTTGATACGGATTCAGATAAGGATTCTCACACTGCATGCCCAATTCCTCCAAGGTTTCACGAAAATGTGCCTCCGATACCGTATCGAAGCTCACACGATCTAATGTAAAACCATCCCGGTATACCATTTCGAGCAAGACTTTCGTAAGCACACTCGCATTGATTTGCGGAAAAAATGCTTTTTGTTTCCGAATATGCTCTTTAGCGATGGAATAGGGACCGACCCCGGAGAAGAACCAGATGTCTATTTCCATTTCATTTTCAGTTACAATGGTCGCTACTTCTTCTACTCGTTGATAAATATGGGGGATGAGCGTCATGCGATCGGAAAACTCACGTCCCACAGCTACCATTAATTCTACGGAATCTTTTGGACCCACTATGCCAACTTTACTAATCATCATGTCCTCCAACTAAGGGTTAAACTACCGGATAAACAATTCGTCACGCAGGAGTTCCATCCTCTTTTCGGCATCCTTGTATGTAAGTCTTTCTTATTTAAGGACGATATATCTCCTTGAAATGGGCGAGATAGCTGTAAAAGACCAGCAAAATTTTTAATAGGGATGTTTTAGGGAAAATTTCCGTATTAATCGTTGTATATTTGACAACTTTCAGCAAATTCCTTTATGAATCGATGTAAAAAATAAAAAAATCAGAATTGACATTAAATAATGACAGCACTATATTGTTGAATTAAGGAATGTTTTAGGTCATTTTCCGTTAAAGAGGTTGTTCAAAAAGGAGGGTAAATTTTCTTAATCTTTTTGCAAGTCTGGACTAGGGGGCTCGTATAGATGTCGCGTTATTTACTTAAAAGAATTCTGATGATGGTACTCACCTTGTGGATTATTGTAACGTTGACCTTTAGCCTGATGCATATGATCCCTGGTGATCCATTCGCGTCAGAGTCAGATCAGTTGCCCGAGCAAATTTTGTTGAATCTGCGTGCCAAATACAATCTGGATGAACCGCTGCCGATGCAGTATATCCTTTATCTAAAAAGTTTGGTCATGTTGGATTTAGGACCTTCTATTAAGTCGGAGACACGCGGTGTCAATGATATGATCAAAGATGGCTTCGGAGCATCTGCACTGATCGGTTTGCAGGCGATAGCGGTTGCCCTTTTTTTCGGACTTTTATTCGGAACAATTGCGGCATTAAACCGAAATACCTGGATTGATTATGCGGCAATGGTCATGGCCGTATTAGGAATTGCTGTACCCAGCTTCATCATGGCGCCATTGCTCATTAATTACTTGGCAATCAAATGGCCGTTATTCCCAGTAGCGACGCTTACCAGCTGGAAACACTCGGTTCTGCCTTCGCTCGCACTTGCTTTTGGACCGTTAGCCATCATTACACGCTATATGCGGACGAGCATGATCGACGTGATGAACCAGAATTACATACGGACAGCTGAGGCAAAAGGAATTCCGACTTTTCTGATAGTAGTCAAGCATGGAATCCGCAACGCGATTTTGCCGATCGTCACGTTTATGGGACCGCTTATCGCCGGGTTGTTAACCGGAACGTTCGTCGTCGAAAAGATTTTTGCGGTACCGGGGATCGGCAAGTACTTCGTCGATGGCATTTTCAATCGAGATTATCCCGTTATTCTGGGAACGACAGTATTCTACAGCGCCATCCTGGTGCTCATTATCTTCTTGATTGATCTGGCCTACATGTTCATCGATCCACGAATCAAACTATCGAGCAGGGGGAGGTAGCCAATGGCGGTAGATCAATCAGTAAATGAGTTGTTTCGACCTAGAGCTCAAAAAGCAGATGGACAGATCGCCCAGATGCGACCGAGCCTGACTCATTTTCAACAAGTAACGAGAAAGCTCGTCAGAAATAAGCTGGCGATGGTGGGCTTGACCCTGATTATTATGCTGATCGCTATGGCGATTATTGGACCACATCTCGTTCCGTACAGCTATTCCGATCAGAGTCTCTTGAATGCGAATCAGGAAATTTCGAGCGAGCATTGGTTCGGAACAGATGAGCTGGGACGCGACATGTTTTCACGGACATGGTACGGAGCGCGGATTTCACTCATTATCGGAATCTCGGCAGCGTTAATTGACTTGATCATTGGTGTGACCGTCGGCGGTATTGCCGGATACATGGCTGGTCGAGGCAAAAAGGGAGACCGAATCGATACGATCATCATGCGATTGATTGAGGTATTGTACGGACTGCCGTACCTGCTCGTGGTAATCATGCTGATGGTTGTCATGGAGCCTGGAATTGTTACCATCATCATCGCGTTGTCCGCAACCGGTTGGGTTGGGATGGCTCGTCTCGTTCGGGGACAAATCCTGCAATTGAAAAACCAGGAGTTCATCATGGCTGCACAAGTGCTGGGTGCCAAATTCCCTCGCATTCTGTTACGCCACCTGATTCCGAACACCATCGGAGTCATCATCGTGAACTTGACGTTTACCATTCCGTCGGCGATATTTGCAGAATCTTTCCTCAGTTTTTTGGGGTTGGGTGTGCAAGCGCCAATCGCTAGCTGGGGAACGATGACGAACGATGCACTCGGCGTCATTTTGACAGGGGATTGGTGGAGACTTTTCTTCCCGGCTTTGATGATATCTTTGACGATGTTTGCCTTCAACGTCTTCGGTGATGGCTTGCAGGACGCATTGGACCCAAGAATTCGCGAGTAACCTCGCCACGAAGATAGGAGGATCAGACATGGCGGATCATTTGCTACAAGTAGAAAACCTCCGCGTACATTTCAAAACGTACGGTGGAGAGGTACAGGCTGTACGGGGAGTTACCTTTCATGTTGATCGTGGCGAGACGCTTGCAGTAGTGGGAGAGAGCGGCTGTGGGAAGAGTGTAACCGCCCAAGCGATCATGGGCTTAATCCCGAACCCGCCAGGAAGAATCGTGGATGGTCAGATTCGTTTTGACGGAAAAGTCATCACGGGGATGAGCAAGAAGGAATTGCTTTCGGTTCGTGGGGCCGAGATCGGGATGGTCTTCCAGGACCCGATGACGGCACTCAACCCGACGATGAAGGTTGGGGCCCAAATCGTCGAGGGATTTGTTCGTACCCATCAGGTCAGCAAAGAAGAGGCGCGTAAAAAAGCGATGGAGATGCTTCGTCTGGTCGGTATCCCCGATCCGGAAAAACGAGTCGATCAATACCCGCATGAGTTTTCCGGGGGAATGCGGCAACGTGTCGTCATCGCGATTGCACTCGCCAATAATCCAAAGCTCGTCATTGCAGATGAACCGACGACAGCATTGGATGTAACGATTCAAGCACAAATCCTGGACTTGCTCCGAGAATTGCAGGAAAAGCAGCAGCTCTCCATCGTGATGATTACACATGACTTGGGTGTCGTAGCCGAAATCGCGCACCGAGCCGTGGTTATGTATGCAGGAATTGTGGTGGAAACAGGCAAGGTAGAAGATATTTTCGCAAATCCGAAGCATCCGTACACATGGGGCTTGATGCGTTCGCTGCCGCGGATCGATGGTGTGGAAAAGGAACGCCTGGTACCCATTGAGGGAACGCCGCCAGATTTATTCCACCCGCCAAAAGGTTGTCCTTTCGCTCCGCGTTGTCAGTTTGCGATGGAAATATGCGAGCAGCAAATGCCGGACGCTTCCACATTCACCGAGGGTCACCAAGCTGCATGCTGGCTACATGATCCACGGGCACCGAAGCTGGAAGAATTGGTGGCAGCAGGGAGGCAGGCGTAGATGAGCCAAGCGTTGGTTGAAGTCAAAAATCTAAAAAAGCATTTTGAGATCGGTAATGGAGTTACGCTAAAGGCGGTCGACGGCGTTACCTTCACGATTAATCGCGGCGAGACGCTTGGGCTTGTCGGGGAGAGCGGCTGCGGAAAGTCGACATTAGGCAGAACGATGATTCGCCTCTATGAAAATACAGATGGAGAAGTTTTGTTCAAAGGCAAAAATGCACACCGTCTAAAAGGGAAAGACGCAGAGCAGTTCCACCGCGACGTCCAAATGATTTTTCAAGACCCGCAAGCAAGTCTGAATCCGCGCATGACCGTCATGGACATTATTGCGGAGGGCTTGGATATTCATGGCTTGTCCCGTGGTGCAAGAGCGGATCGGGTCAAAGAATTGCTGGAGCTGGTTGGCTTGTCTAAGGAACATGCGAGCCGATTCCCTCATGAATTCAGCGGAGGCCAAAGGCAGCGGATCGGGATTGCCCGAGCACTTGCGGTCGAACCGGAATTTATCATCGCGGATGAACCGATTTCGGCGCTTGATGTGTCGATTCAAGCCCAGGTCGTGAATCTTTTGGAAGACTTGCAGCAGGACAGGGGGCTGACTTACTTGTTTATCGCCCACGATCTGTCCATGGTGAAGCATATTTCCACTCGAATCGGAGTGATGTACCTCGGCAAAATGGTAGAAATGGCAAACAGCTTCGAGTTGTACGCAAAGCC
The DNA here is from genome assembly GCF_900637055.1 of Brevibacillus brevis. Classification (NCBI taxonomy): domain Bacteria; kingdom Bacillati; phylum Bacillota; class Bacilli; order Caryophanales; family Paenibacillaceae; genus Brevibacillus; species Brevibacillus brevis. The sequence goes on along the minus strand of NZ_LR134338.1, from coordinate 3,407,509 downwards.
ACTTCATCCATATACACAAGCGTTGTTGTCCTCGATTCCGATTCCTGATCCGACGATCAAACGTGAGCGCATCATTTTGCAGGGCGATTTGCCGAGTCCTGCCAACGCTCCAAGCGGTTGTGTTTTCCGAACAAGATGCCCGAAGGCCATGGAGCAATGCGCGGCACAGGTTCCTGAATGGCAGGAAGCCGCACCGAACCATTGGGTCGCTTGTCATCTCTATCAGTAGTTCGATTTTCTATCTTAATATATAGGGGGAAACAACGTGAAGAAATTAGCTGCCTTTGCCCTGTCGCTCTCGCTCGTCATTCCGGCTCTGGCTGGTTGCGGCGGTAGTGGCGAGTCAGCATCGACTGGAGGTACCACTACCCCAGGCGCTGCTGCCAAACAAGAAGTAGTGTTCAATGCCAAGTCTGAGCCGCCAGACTTGAACCCGCTCACCTCGACGGATACCACGTCCTTCTGGATCATGGATCATTTGGGAGAGGGCTTGTACACCAAGGATAAGGACGGCAATCCGATCTTGGGACAAGCCAAGGAAGTGAAGCTGTCGGATGACAAGCTGAAGTACACGTTCATTTTGCGCGACGATGTGAAATGGACCAACGGCGAGCCGGTGACAGCTGAGGATTTTGCCTACACATATATGAAGCATCTTGATCCAGCAACTGCTTCGACTACGGCTTACCTGCTCTATTACATTAAAGGAGCAGAAGCATACAACAAGGGCACAGGAAAAGCAGAAGATGTAGGTATTAAGGCTGTAGATGCAAAAACGCTCGAAATCGAGCTGGTTGCACCGACTTCATACTTTGACAAAATGCTGGCTACTCGTTACTGGCACCCAATCAACAAGAAGCAGGCGGAAGCCAATCCAAAATGGGCAGCAAATGCGGACACCTACATCTCCAATGGTGCTTACAAGCTCGTATCCTGGAAGCATGACTCCGAGCTCGTGATTGAAAAGAACGAGCATTATTGGAACAAAGCGGACGTAAAAATGGAAAAGATCACCTGGAAAATGGTGAATGACGCCACGACAGCTTATCAGATGTACAAGAGCGGTGAGCTCGACTTCAACAAAGAGATGCCATCTGACATCCTCGCCCAAGAAAAATCGAGTCCAGACTTTAAATCCGTTCCTTACTACGGTACGTACATGTACATGTTTAACGTAACGAAAGAGCCATTTACGAATAAAAAGGTTCGCAAAGCATTCGCGATGTCGCTTGACCGTAAAGCATTGTCAGAAATGGTAAGCCAAGGCGGAGAGACACCAGCTTACTCCATGGTTCCGCGTGGAGCGATGCAACCAAATGGAAAAGACTTCCGCGAAGAGGGCGGAGACTACTTCAAGGAAGATTACGAAGCAGCGAAGAAGTTGCTGGCTGAAGGTATGCAAGAAGAAGGCTGGTCCACACTGCCAGAAGTTACACTCATGTACAACACCGATGAAAGCCACAAGAAAATAGCGCAAGCGATCCAGGAAATGCTCAAGAAAAACTTGGGCGTAGAAGTGAAAATGACAAACCAAGAGTGGAAAGTGTATCTGGATACAACGAAACAAAAGAACTATCAAATGGGCCGTATGGGCTGGGTAGGTCAAATCAACGACCCTGCGTTTAACCTCGATTACTATTTGGGTGAAAGCCCGAACAACCGTACTGGTTGGGTGAACAAAGAGTATGATCAGTTGAATATGGCGGCAAAAGTTGAGCAAGACCCGAACAAGCGTATGGAACTGCTTCATCAGGCAGAAGCCATTTTGATGGATGAAATGCCATTCATTCCAGTTTACCACTACCAGCAAAACTATTTGGTGAAACCGAACTTGGAAGGGCTCACCTATCCAGTCAACGCGTTCCCAAGTGCTCGCTGGGCAACAAAAAAATAGAAAAAAAGAGGAGCTTCTCCTCTTTTTTCTCTTTACATACTCCAACGTACATCTAGCAAAAGAGGAAAGGATGATTTCTCGTGATTTTGGACTATCTGCAAGTGAAATCCGCCTATCAATTGAAGGTGGTACCGCAGCGTAGAGAGATTACCTTTTTAACGAAGCTGACAGGTATCGCACAGTTGTGGCGCTGGAATGAAGAGTCCAACCAATCGGAGCAAGTGACCTTTTTGCCTGATCGTGTGGTAGAAATTGACCATTCTCCGTGTGGAACGAAAACGATTGTTGGTATGGACAACAAGGGAGACGAGCGGCAGCAATTCTTTTTGTTAACAGAAAATGGTGCAGTCGTGAAGCCGCTGACAGACGCTCCCGCTTATTTTCACTATTTGGGAGGCTGGTCTTTGTGTGGGCAAAAGATCGCGTGGTCCAGTAATCGTCGCAATCCGCGGAGCTTTGATATTTTTGTACAGGATGTCGAGAGTGGTGCGTATGAGGAAGTCTTCCGCTATGACGGGCGGACAGATCCAATTGGCTGGCTGCCAGACGGGACAGGACTCATTTTCAGCGTGCAGGAGACCAACATTGACAATTGCCTGTATTTGTTGAATCTGCAAACGAAGGAAGCACAAAAGCTCGCCATTTGCAGCAAACATGCGCGCTACCATTCCTTGGCACTGTCTAAAGACGGTCAGGTGGGATATCTTGTAACCGACCGCGATGAAAATACGAAAGCGTTGTGCCGCTTTTCACTGTATACAGGAGAGCTGGACCAATTGGTGCATGACCCGAAATGGGACATCGAGGAGACCAAATTATCCCCTGATGAGACGATGCTTGCCTTCACAATCAATGAAGGAGGCTACTCCGTTCTTGCTCTCTATTCCTTGACAGAGCAACGCTGGGAGCGGGTGGAGAAAGCACCGAGTGGAGTGATCTCTTCCTTGGCGTGGGTGAGTGATGATCAGCTCGCCTATACACTGAAAAGTCCTACACTTCCAGGCGACATATGGACGTACTCAATCTCAGAGCAAACCAGCCGACGTGTGACGAACATTGGTCAATCCGATGTTTTGGAGGATAAACTCATCGAGCCGGAATTGTGTAGCTTTCACTCTTTTGATGGCTTGGAGGTGCCGTACTTTCTGTATGCGAAAGATACAGCTGAAAAAGCAGAGAAAAAACCAGTCGTCGTCTACGTCCATGGCGGGCCAGAGAGCCAAATTCGACCGGAGTATCATCCCGTTTTTCAATTTTTGGCGAACGAAGGCTTTACGGTAGTAGCGCCGAATGTTCGCGGCAGTATGGGCTACGGTCGGGAATATGTCCAGCTCGATGATCGTCGCAAACGGATGGATTCTGTAGCAGATTTGGCTTGGCTGGTCAAAGATTTAGGCAACCGCCCAAGCGTTGACCCGAATGCGATCGGCATCATGGGCCGCAGCTACGGAGGCTTCATGACACTGGCTGCGCTTACGCATTACCCTGATCTGTGGGCCGCAGGTGTTGATATTGTGGGGATTTCCCACTTCAAAACCTTTCTGGAGAACACCGGGGCATGGAGACGGAGATTGCGTGAGGTGGAATACGGGTTCCTCGGCGAAGACGATGACTTTTTTGAAGAAATTGCTCCTTTGAATCATTCCCATAAGATCACGGCTCCCCTGCTTGTATTCCACGGGCGCAATGATACGCGTGTTCCTGTCAGCGAAGCAGAACAGCTCGTAGCAGATATGAGAGGCAGGGGACAAGAAGTCGATTTGCACATATTTGAGGATGAAGGTCACTTTACCGAAAAGCTAGACAATCACATCACGTTGAATCAAAAGATTTCCCAGTTCTTTTTGGAGCAACTTGCATCCACCAATAAAATCGAGGAGTGATTAGTATGACGCAAGTCAAAAGAGGCATTACGGCAGAAGATTTGTATCAAATGCGGTATGCGAGCGATCCGCAGCTATCACCAGACGGAAAAACACTTGCCTATGTGGAAAATCAAATCGACGAGTCCCACGCATACCAAAATCACTTGTTTTTACGAAGATTAGATACGGATGATCCACAGCCCCTGACGTCTGGCTCCCGCGACACCTTCCCGCGCTGGTCTCCGGATGGTTCAAAGATTAGCTTTGTCTCGAATCGCTCTGGAAAACCACAGATTTGGCTGATTGATGCAAACGGAGGAGAAGCAAGGCAGCTCACACATTGCAAAAACGGCGTCAGCAACCCGACTTGGTCGCCTGACGGCCAATACATTGTCTTCTCGTCGATCCTGGATGCAGGTGAAACATTCGCAGACCTGGAGGGAACCGAGGAAAAAGTAAATGCCAAAGCCATTCAAGTCGGAAGAATGAAGTACAAATCCGATGATCTCGGGTTCATTTATGAGAAAAACAAGCAGCTGGCCATTGTCCATGTAGAAACAGGCGAGGTTACACCACTCAGCGATGGACCTTACAATCATACGATTGGCTCCTGGTCCCCGGATGGAAAGTGGCTCGCCGTTACGGCGAACCGAGCAGAAGATCCTGATTTTCAGCATAGCATCGACGTTTTTCTCATCCCTTCGGAAGGGGGAGAATGGAAAAAGCTGACGAACAGCAAGGGGACTTTTGCCTATCCAACCTGGTCACATGACGGCAAAAAGCTAGCGTATATCGGAAGTGAATTGGACACGCATTTGCACGCGGCGCAAAAGCGCATCTGGGTGTATGATTTTGAAAAGGACGACTATTCATGCATCACGGCTGATTGGGACGTACAGGTTGGCGATTCCACCATCGGAGACATGCGCTCGCCAGGTCACCCGAATCCTGGCGCTGTATGGACAGCAGACGGAAGAGGCATGTATTTCATCGCAAGTGAGCGAGGAAATTCTGGCATTTATCACGTAACGCTGGACGGACAAGTCACGAATGTTGTAGCGGGCAACCGGAATATTTACGGCTTTTCGCTGCATGAAAATGAACAAACAGTGGTTGCTGCCATCAGTGATCCGTTTACTCCGGGTGATTTGTATCAAGTAAGTCTGAAGGACGGAGAAGAAAAACGTCTAACAGCGCTGAATGAAGAGCTATTTGCGGGCATTGAGCTCCCTGTTCCGGAAGAAATTGAATTTGTTGCAAAGGATGGCTGGAAGCTTCACGGTTGGATGCTTAAGCCTGTCGGTTTTGAAGAAGGAAAAAAATATCCGATGGTTCTGCAAATTCATGGCGGGCCACATTCCATGTACGGAAATACGTTCTTCCACGAGTTCCAGCTACTCGCTGCAAAAGGCTACGCCGTACTGTATACGAATCCGAGAGGGAGCTTTGGCTACGGAGAGCGTTTTGTTCAGGCGTGCTGCGGTGACTATGGAGGGAACGACTACCGCGATTTGATGACGGCCGTGCAATATGCATGCGATCATTTTGATTTTGTCGATGAAGATCGCTTGGGTGTCGCAGGCGGCAGCTACGGTGGCTTCATGACAAACTGGATCGTCGGCAAAACAAATCGATTCAAAGCGGGTGTAACCGATCGGAGTATTTGCAACTGGGTAAGCTTCTACGGTGTCAGTGATATCGGTTATTACTTTACTGCCGAGGAGATTCAGGCAAACCCATTCACAAATCCGGAAAAAATGTGGCAGCATTCACCGATTCGCTTAGTGGAGAACATGGAGACGCCTCTGCTGATCATGCATGGAGAACATGACTACCGCTGCCCAATCGAACAGGCCGAGCAGCTTTATGTAACCTTGAAGCATCAAGGCAAGGCTCCGGTGTCGTTTATCCGCTTCCCGGGTGCCAGTCATGAGCTTTCCCGCAGTGGTGATCCTGAGCAACGCGTGTTGAGACTGCAATATACCACAGATTGGTTTGACAGTTATTTGGTTGCACACCAAAAAGAGAAAGTCGAATAAGCAGGTAAATGCCAGTAGGAGGTGCCCGATCGTGAACAAAGAACAAGTTTTAGGTATCGTGCAAGAAAATTTGCCGCATGCAATCGAGAAGCTGAAGCAATATTTGCGTTTTCCTACGGTATCCGCACAGCATAAGGCCATCCCAGAGACGGTTGAATACGTGGTCAAGATGATTCATGAAGTTGGCGGTGAGACAAAGGTACTCGACAATCTTGGCGGCAATCCCGTTGTGTATGCGTTTTTTGCAGCAGGCAGTGAAGGAGACGCCAGCAAAACGATCCTGTTTTACGATCATTACGATGTTCAACCACCTGAGCCGTTTCATGAGTGGACCACGGAGCCGTTTGACCCTACGATAATCGATGGAAAGCTGTATGCGCGTGGTGCTGCCGACAATAAAGGTGATCTCGTCGCACGTCTGACGGCGATTCACATTTTGCAGCAGCAAGCGGGCGGTTTGCCTTGCAACATCAAGTTCCTGATCGAAGGAGAAGAGGAGATCGGCAGTCCGAATCTGGAGCCATACCTTCGAGCGTACAAGGATCTTTTCCAGGCGGATGCCTGCATTTGGGAATTCGGTGGAAAGGACGAAAATGAGCGCATCAGCATGGTTGCCGGGATCAAAGGAATGGCGTACCTAGAGCTGACCTGCGTTGGAGCAGATATCGACATGCACTCCTCTGTCGGTGCGTATGTAGACAATGCCGCATGGCGCTTGGTACAGGCATTGGCGACGATGAAAAATCAGCAAAACGAGATTTTGGTCGAAGGCTTCTTCGATGGGATCGAGGAGCCGACAGCGGATGAAAAGAAAGTCGTTTCCGAATTGCCGTTCAGTGAAGAGGCGACAGCAGCGCTATACGGTTTGAAACGCCCATTGATTACCGCGGCAAACAACGTGGACCCACGAGAAGCCATGGTTTTTCACCCGACCATGACCATTTGCGGTCTGGATAGCGGCTATACAGGAGAGGGCGCGAAGACGGTACTGCCGAAAAGCGCGAAGGCCAAGGTGGATTGCCGCCTTGTCCCAGGGCAAGATCCACAGCACATCATGAATTGCATCGAGAATCATTTGGAGAAGCATGGTTTTACGGATATTACCGTCACCATGATCAACGGACAAAAAGCGTACCGCTCCGATTTTCACCATCCATTTGTTGCTCACGTACTGGATTCGGCTCGCTTCATTTACGATCATGAACCAGTGCTTTCTCCAAACGCGGCAGGCACGGGCCCGATGTATATTTTCGGTGAGCAGCTGAAGCTTCCTGTTGTCAGTACAGGGGTAGGCTGGGTTGGCTGCAAAGTACATGCGCCGAACGAATCCATCCGTTTGAAAGACTTCGAGGAAGGAATTGCGCATATGGTTGTCATGCTCTCTGGATTTGCCAAAGCGCTGCAAGAGTAGCAACATACGAGTGAAGGAGCATGCAATCCGATAGCGAAAAGGGGACCTTTCGTGTAAAAAGGTCTCCTTTTCTATTTGAACCCCCCTCGCAGCACTTCCAGAGTGGACTTTGCTTTTGCAAACCATGTACAATCGTAAATGAAAGTGTACATACATTTACAGGAGGCGAAATGCGTGAACAGCGATACACATCCATTCGAAATCGCAACCTTTGCAGGCGGATGCTTCTGGTGCATGGTCAGTCCGTTTGACAAGATGCCAGGCATTCAAAAAGTCGTCTCCGGCTATACAGGCGGTCATGTCGAAAACCCAACCTATGAACAGGTATGCTCTGATACGACGGGACACTATGAAGCGGTCCAAATCACATATGATCCGTCCCTCATCTCCTACGACGAATTGCTGCAAATGTTTTGGAGACAAATCGACCCGACAGACGCTGGTGGTCAATTTGGTGATCGAGGTCAATCGTATGCGCCAGTGATCTTCTATCATAATGAAGAACAAGAAAGGCTTGCGCAAAAATCCAAGCAAGAGCTGGATGCGAGCGGTCGTTTCCAAAAGCCCATTGCAACGCTGATTTTACCAGCCAAGCCGTTCTATCCGGCGGAGGAGTATCATCAGGACTACTATAAGAAAAATCCGGTCCGCTACCAATACTACCGCGCGGCATCAGGCAGAGCGAAATTCACCAAGGAAGCATGGCGCGACCGTACGAAGCAAGAAGAATTGAAAAAAATCTTGACCCCGCTCCAGTACGAGGTGACGCAAAATAACGGGACAGAACGTCCATTTACGAACGAATTCTGGGATCACAAGGAAGAGGGCATCTACGTAGACATTGTCTCCAACGAGCCTTTGTTCAGTTCCTTGGACAAGTTCGATTCCGGCTGCGGGTGGCCATCCTTTACAAAGCCACTGCAAGAGGAAAACGTAACCGAGCATGTGGATTTGACACATAATATGATTCGTACAGAGGTTCGCAGCAAAGAAGCAGATTCTCATCTCGGCCACGTTTTCGAGGACGGTCCTGGAGAAAATGGATTGCGCTACTGCATCAATTCAGCCGCATTGCGCTTCATTCCGAAGGATCGTTTGGAAGAAGAAGGCTTCGGGGAATATAAGCGATTGTTTGAAAAAGAATAGAGTGTGGACCGCTACTCTCCGGGAAACATGGGAGAAGGGCGGTCTTTTTGCTAAACATACAACGAGGGAAACATAAGAGCATGCAGGGAGGGTCCAATGTACACGCAGACATCCTTTCACAGATTAATTGGACTGTTACTCGCAGCAATCATGACCATAGCAGGCTGTTCTTTCGGTCAGGAGCCGTCTCACAACAACCAAATCGTACCGACACCCCAAAACGCTGCCAAGGGTGGAACGTTAATCATTGCACGTATGTCGGATGCCGCAAATCTCGATCCCCACTTCATTTTGACGATCAATGAGGCGAGTGTCATCCAAGGAAAAGTGTATGAAGGGCTCGTCAAACGAGATCGGAACATGAACATTCAGCCACAGCTGGCAACGGCATGGGAACAAATCGACGATCTTACTTGGGAGTTTACTCTCCGACAAGGTGTTGTTTTTCACGATGGAGCCCCCTTTGATGCACAGGCAGTCAAGAAAACATTTGATCGCGTATTAGATCCAGCGGTGGCTTCTCCTCGGGCAGCCATGTTCGAAAAAGTAAAGCAGGTAAGGGTCATCGATCCGTACAGGGTGCAATTCATTCTTCATAAGCCATTTGCGCCTTTGCTTTCGATTTTGGCCAGTCACGAGGGGAGCATCATCAGCCCCACTGCGATCGATAAATACGGACGGGAATTATCGCATCACCCGGTTGGTACCGGCCCTTATCAGTTCCAATCATGGGAGCCTGGCAATCATATCACGTTGAGCAAAAACCAGTCCTATTGGGGCGAGGCTGCTACGCTTGATCAAGTCGTCTTCAAGGTTGTTCCGGATGATACGGCTCGTATTGCGATGGTTGAGAATGGTGAAGCACATGTCGCGGAATCTATCCCTGTCATGGAGCTGGATCGGATTCAAGCATCCAACCAGATGCGTGTGTACCGCAGTGATGCGCTCGGCACGGAGTTTATCGGGTTTAATGTATCACGTCCACCTCTGAATGATATCCGTGTGAGGAAAGCCATCAGTATGGCAATCGAGACGGGAGCGATTATTAAAGGGGTCTATAACAATGTGGGAACGAAGGCGAACTCACCGATGGGACCACATGTGTTCGGCTACAGTCCGACTGTAAAAAGCTACCTGTACGACATCAACCAAGCACGTCGGTTGCTCGCAGAGGCGGGCTATCCAGATGGTTTTCCGATTCACATGATTACCTACAACAGACAGGATCGCATCTTGGTTGCCCAAGTGATACGATCGCAACTAAAAGGGATCGGCATCGACGCGGAGCTAAAAGTCGTCAGCTACGATGAGTTTGTCCGAACGATTGAGCAAACGAAGGATCATGAGATTTTTGTCAGTGGGTGGGCAAATGCAACCGGGGATGCCGACTACAATCAGTACAATTTGTTTCATACATCGGGTGGCGGGGCTGGCAACAGCTTTCAATACAGCAATCCCGAGCTGGATCTTCTCATCGAAGCTGGTCGTATCGAAACAGATCCGGCCAAAAGACTTGCCATCTACGCAAAAGCACAACAAGTGGAGCTGCAAGATGCCTTGGTTGTTCCGATTCGCAATCTAGAGAACTTGGCTGTGATTAGCAACCATATTCAGGGCTTCTCCATCAGTCCGGCGGGTTACCTGAATATCGATCAGGTCGTAATTTCTCAGTAAATCATGTAACGAAACGCTGGTCAATTATGTCATAATAAATACGTACTTTTATTACTTACATAATTGGATCAGCTCCAAAACGAAAGGAACGTTACAATGAGAAGTTTTCGACAACGAATTTTGCATCCACTTGTACTCGTAACGGCAATAACATTTGTGTTGTCTGGATGTAACAGTACGGCTGCTCCACAAGAACCACAGACACCATCATCCATGGAGACGCCAACTCCTCCGAAGAAGGAAGAAGCGAAGCCAAAAGAGGAGACCACCCCTCCACCGACTGAAACACCAAAGCAAGAACAACCAGAGCAACCCCAGAAAGCGAAGCCAACGGAAACGAAGCCGGCAGAAAAGCCGCCAGCGGATCAGCCACCTGAGCTGTCGTTCCCGGACATCGAGGTCGTAGGTGAGCCTGAGAGTATTGCTGTATTGGTGAACAAACAACGCAAGCTTCCGGAGAATTATCAGCCGAACGATTTAGTGTTTCCAAACGTTCCTTACTTGCTCCCGGAAAAGAGCGAGAAACGCAAAATGCGCAAAGAAGCAGCTGGTGCCCTTGAACAATTATTTGCTGCGGCCCAGGCTGACGGTGTTCAGCTGGCTGGTGTTTCTGCCTATCGCTCCCACGCCTACCAAAAGGCACTGTTTAATCGCTATGTAAAAAAAGACGGAGTAGAAAAGGCACGGACGTACAGCGCGGTTCCGGGGACGAGTGAGCATGAGACGGGACTCGCGATTGACGTCTCTGGTAAGGATGGCAAATGCGCAGCAACAAGCTGCTTTGCCGGAACCAAGGAAGCGAAGTGGCTGGATGAAAACGTCGAGAAGTTTGGATTTATCATTCGTTACCCAGATGGAAAAGACGCGATTACTGGCTATATTTATGAGCCGTGGCATTTGCGTTATGTAGGGGTCGAGATCGCGCAAGAAATCGGAGAAAAAGGAATTACGCTCGAAGAATATTCAGGTGCCGTGCCTGTTTCCACACCAACGAATTAAAAGAAGCAACGCCGATCTCTTACCGAAGAGAATCGGCGTTTTTGCTAGGCAGTTATGCTATAATGTTCACGGGTGAAGATAATGGTCGAAAAATCAATCAGAGAACGTATTATTGAAACATCCATGCGCTTGTTTGAAGCAAATGGCTACCACAAAGTGACTGTGGATCAAATTGTGAAAGAAAGCGGAACGTCAAAGGGAGGATTTTATCACAACTTCAAATCAAAGGATGAACTCCTCTACATCATTCATGATCAATTCATTACGTATGTGTTGGAGAAAGCAGAGGAAGCTTACGAGAAGTGGGATACCCCGACGGAGCGACTCCAAGCCATCGTAAAATCCTTCGTCATGATGATTGATCTGTACCGCTCGCAGGTTACGATCTTTTATCAGGAAAGCTTGTTTTTAGCTCCGGAGTACTATACGGATATTGAAACGAAGCGGGATCGCTATAAAAAAATCATGTTTACCGTCATTTCGGACGGGATCGAATCGGGTGAGTTCCGCCCGGAGCTGCCTGTGCCGATTGTGTCCATGGCTATTTTTGGCATGGTGAACTGGATTTACAAATGGTATCAAAAGTCAGGAACGTACTCGATCGAGCAAATCGCGGATATTTATGCAGATATGGTTCTTCATTCCGTTTTGAAATCAGAATCGATGGAAAACCCGGCATTTCAACGTTTTTTCCTGCAATCACAAGAAAATCTCTTCAAACCATTGTAGGGGTGCTAACAAGGATCATGCGGCTACACTCAAGCTTTTCGATAGGAGACAGGGGCATAGTCGCTTGATGGTCCCTTATCAAATACCTCAATCAGACCAACTAGTTGGTCTGTACTAGTATTCTGACATTTGTTATAATATCGAAAAGACCAACTGGTCGGTCTCGCACAATCCTCACAGACCAACTAGTCGGTTCGTGCGATTGTGCCAGTCAGATTCGGGAAATAGGGGAGGAATAGTCGTGCTTACCATTTACGAATTGCGAGAACTTGTGAAGCTATTGGAGCAGACGGACATAGAATCTTTTGAGGTAAACGATGAAGATTCGTCATTGCGTATCAAACGAAGAAACGGGGATCAAGTCACAGCCGTACATCAGACCCCTGTACAAACCAAAAGCGCGCCAATCGTAACGGCGGCACCCGTTGTCCCTTTGGCTAAAAAAGAAACGATTGAGCGTCCGGTCGCAACGGTGCCTGTGGAAGCGCCTAAGAAATCGCCGGAAGTGACAGAAAACTTGTACAAAATCACTTCTCCCATGGTCGGTACCTTCTATGCAGCACCTGCCGTTGACGCAGCACCGTACGTATCCGTAAATGATCGGGTAGAGCCAACTACCATTGTCTGTATTGTCGAAGCGATGAAGCTGTTTAACGAGATTGAAGCAGAAGTAAAAGGGGAGATTGTCCAAGTATTGGTGGAGAACGGTCAGTTGGTCGAGCATGGACAGCCGTTGTTCCTGGTGAAGCAAGCGTAATGGAGCAGCTTTTAAGGGGAGGACTGGAAGAGTGAGCAAACATACATGGTTCAAGGAATTCTCCGTTCCCACGTACGAGCAATGGCGGGAAGCGGCAGAAAAATCGCTGAAGGGTGCATCTTTTGATGCCAAGCTACTGACGCATTCGTACGAGGGAATTGTTCGCCAGCCTATCTATCGGTACGAAGATGTCAAAACATTGCCGCATCTGGAAGCGCTACCAGGAGAGGCGCCTTTTCATAGAGGGAATCAGCAGCTTGGCGAGCAAAAGGAACACAAATGGCATGTCTGTCAGGAAATCATCGCAAGGAGTGCCAAGGCATACAATCAGGCAGCCGTAGACGATTTAGCGCGCGGGCAAACGATGCTGCATCTGCTGTTGGATCAAGCGACATTGGCTGGACTTGACCCTGACGAAGCATTGCCAGATACGATTGGTCACAAAGGCGTATCCGTTTTTTGCCGGGAGGATGTAGAGCAGGCATTTCAAGGGGTAAGGGTTTCAGAGGTCCCTCTTTACGTGAACACGGGAGCGCTTGGCTTGCCCATACTTTCGCTCATCCTCGCACATGTTGAAGCGACAGGCCAACAAGTCTCCGAGCTGCGCGGATGCATCGGGCAAGACCCTGTAGCGGTTCTGCTCACAGAGGGCAAGCTCCCTTGTTCCTTGCAGACAGCCTATAACGCCATGGCAAGCGTGACGAAATGGGCAACAGAACATGCGCCTGCGCTGAAAACCATCTTGGTTCAGGGCAATCCTTATCAGGACGGCGGCGGAAATGCAGTAACCGAACTGGCTTTTTCACTGGCCACAGGGGTCGACTATTTGCAAGTGATGCTTGAGCGGGGGCTGTCCATAGAGGATATCGCATCACGGATGCAGTTCTCGTATTCGATCGGTTCAGACGTCTTCATGGAAATCGCGAAGCTGCGTGCTGCAAGAATGCTCTGGTCTAACATCGTCGCGGCCTACGGCGGATCAACGGAAGCCCAAAAGATGACGATTCACGCCAGAACTTCGGCCTGGACGAAGACGATGTACGATCCGTATGTCAATATTCTGCGTTCCACGACAGAAGCGTTCTCAGCCGTTATTGGCGGAGCAGACAGTCTGCATGTTTCCGCATTTGACGAAGCAATCCGCCCTGCTAATGAGTTTTCAAGAAGAATCGCCAGAAATACGCAAATCATTTTGCAAGAAGAAGCGCATTTGGCAAAAGTGATCGACCCTGCGGGAGGTTCTTGGTACGTAGAATGGCTCACAGATGCATTGGCGAAAAAAGCTTGGGAGCTATTCCAGCAGGTAGATGCACACGGAGGCATGCTGCGCGCATTAGCGGCAGGCTTCCCACAAGGCTTGATCGCCCAGATCGCGGATCAAAAAGCAGCGAGTATCGATACACGTAAAAAGCGTTTGGTTGGAACCAACATGTATGCCAATACGGCTGAGCAGCCACTGCAGGCCGAAAGTCTTCCGAGCATTCACGAAGAGCGAGCAGAGGAAGCACGATCCCATCGGATGAAACAGAGCGCGACTCTCCTCTCCACAGAGCTCGATGAGCTGGCGAAACATACCGATGAGCTCGTGGCACGTGCAATAAAAGCAGTGCTTCATGGGGCGACTGCGGGCGATATTGCCAAAGCCATGAGACGTGAAGATCAGGTAGGGAAGATCATTCAGCCACTTCGTATTCACCGGGCTTCCGAACGCTTTGAAGCCTTGCGGATGCAGGCAGATGATTACTTGAAAACAACAGGAAAAAGACCAACCGTATTCTTGGCGACGATGGGACCCGTGGCAAAGCATAAGGCCCGCACGGATTTTGCGTCAGAGTTTTTTGCGGTGGGAGGCTTTGAAGCAGTTCGCCAGCAAACATTCTCTACACCTGAAGAGGCGGCAGAAGCTGCAATTGCTTCCGGAGCGATGATCACGGTCATTTGTTCGGACGATGCGAGCTACCCTGAGCTGGTACCACCGTTGGCTCAAGCAATCAAGCAACATGTACCTCAGATGACAATTCTGTTGGCTGGCTTGCCAGACGCGGAACATTTGGCTACTTATAAGACGGCAGGTGTAGATGATTGCATCCACATGCGTTCCAATTGCTACGAGATGCTGCGAGAACTTCAGGAGCGGATAGGAGTGAGCTCATAATGAAGCGACCTGATTTTTCAAAAATGGCTTATCAGTCCAAAAGAGATGTGTCTGACTTGTTTCCTCAGCTGGGAGCAAACCCTGAAGGAAAGGAGCAAATGTGGCAGACGCTGGAGCAGATCCCCGTAAAACCTCTTTACACAATGGAAGATGTAGAGGGAATGGATCACCTCGGCTACATGCCTGGTTTGCCGCCTTATACGCGTGGACCGTATCCGACGATGTACGTGACCCAGCCATGGACGGTTCGCCAATATGCCGGATTTTCTACGGCGGAGGAGAGCAACGCTTTTTACCGACGGAATTTGGCTGCAGGCCAAAAAGGGCTGTCGATTGCCTTCGACCTCGCGACGCATCGCGGCTATGACTCCGATCATCCGCGGGTTGTCGGTGATGTCGGAAAAGCAGGCGTGGCAGTTGATTCCATTCTCGATATGAAAATCTTGTTCGATGGCATCCCCCTCGATAAAATGTCCGTCTCCATGACGATGAACGGAGCGGTTTTGCCGATTATGGCTTTCTATATCGTGGCAGCAGAAGAGCAAGGGGTATCACAAGCGGAGCTAACTGGAACGATCCAAAATGATATTTTGAAGGAATACATGGTTCGGAATACTTACATTTATCCGCCAGAAGCGTCGATGAAGATCATTTCCGATATTTTTGCCTACACCTCCAAGCATATGCCCAAATTCAACAGCATCAGTATTTCAGGCTACCACCTGCAGGAAGCGGGTGCGACCGCGGATATTGAATTGGCCTACACATTGGCAGATGGTTTGGAATACGTTCGCACGGGCCTTGCAGCAGGCATCGACATCGATGCATTCGCGCCACGGCTGTCATTTTTCTGGGCGATTGGCATGAACTACTTCATGGAAGTGGCGAAAATGCGTGCAGGACGCTTGATTTGGGCCAATCTGATCAAGCAGTTTAACCCGAAAAACGAAAAGTCGATGGCACTGCGGACGCACTCGCAAACGTCTGGATGGAGTTTGACGGAGCAGGACCCGTATAACAACGTGGTGCGGACGTGCATCGAAGCCATGGCCGCGGCTCTGGGGCATACCCAATCTCTGCATACGAACGCACTGGATGAAGCGATTGCGCTGCCGACAGACTTTTCGGCTCGGATCGCGCGAAATACGCAGTTGTTTTTGCAGGACGAAACCGAGATAACCAAGGTCGTCGATCCGTGGGCAGGCTCCTATTACGTCGAGTCCTTGACGGCGCAGCTCGTGGAAAAAGCGTGGGCGCACATCGAAGAGATCGAAGCACTTGGCGGTATGGCAAAAGCAATTGAGACGGGATTGCCGAAAATGAAGATCGAGGAAGCGGCAGCACGCCGTCAGGCACATATCGATTCGGCGAAGGAAGCCATAATTGGCGTGAACAAATACCGTCTGGACAAGGAAGATCCACTGGAAATTCTCGAAGTTGATAACACAGCGGTCCGGGAAGCGCAAATCAGGCGTTTGCAGGAGCTGCGCAATAACCGGGATGAGGCGAGAGTGCAAGCAACACTTCAGGCCATTACGGAATGCGCGAAAACGGGCGAAGGCAATCTGTTGGAGCTGGCCATTGAAGCGGCGCGAGCAAGAGCTTCTTTGGGGGAAATATCGGATGCCTATGAAAAAGTCGTGGGGAGACACAAGGCGGTCATTCGCTCCATCAGCGGCGTCTACAGTTCCGAATACGCAGATGCCGATGAGGTAGCGGCAGTGCGCAAGATGGCAGACGAATTCGAGCAGTGGGAAGGCAGACGTCCCCGTATTATGATCGCGAAAATGGGTCAAGACGGACATGACAGGGGCGCGAAAGTGATTGCTACCGCTTTTGCCGATTTGGGCTTTGATGTCGACATCGGTCCGTTGTTCCAGACACCTGAAGAAACAGCAAAACAAGCAATAGAAAATGACGTGCACGTGATCGGCTTCAGCTCGCTAGCGGCCGGACATAAAACATTGCTGCCGCAACTGGTGGAAGAGCTCAAGAAGCTGGGGCGCGAGGATATTGTCGTCGTCGTAGGTGGTGTTATACCGGCGCAGGATTACGCCTTTTTGCGAGAGCATGGTGCCGCAGCTATCTTTGGGCCAGGAACAGTCATTCCTGTAGCAGCCCAGCACGTTCTGCAAGAGATCGTGTATCGCCTGGAGGCTGCTGGACAATGACCGGGGGCAAGGCTGACAAGAATTTCTTGAATGTTACCTCCAAGGCACGCCTCCCACGCTTATCGGTGGATCAATACGTCACAGGCGTACGAGAGAATAACCGAACGGTTTTGGCGCAGGCAATCACGCTGGTCGAGAGCAACGCTCCCGCTCATATGGATATGGCTCAAGAGGTGATCAAACAGCTGCTTCCTCATACTGGTCAATCCATACGCATAGGGATATCCGGTGTGCCAGGTGCGGGCAAGAGCACGTTCATTGAAGCATTTGGCAGTATGCTTTGCGAAAAAGGCCATCGTGTCGCTGTTTTGGCCGTTGATCCGAGCAGTACGGTTACACGTGGGAGCATTCTCGGTGACAAGACGCGGATGGAGCTCTTGTCACGCAATCCACATGCCTTTATCCGACCTTCTGCAACGGGTGGCACGCTGGGCGGTGTCAATCGGAAGACGCGGGAAACGATGCTGATCTGCGAGGCAGCAGGCTATGACGTGATTTTGGTCGAGACGGTCGGGGTCGGACAGAGCGAGACGACGGTCAGGTCCATGGTCGATTTCTTTTTACTGCTGATGCTGACAGGGGCGGGCGATGAACTGCAAGGAATCAAAAAAGGCATCATGGAAATTGCGGATGCGCTTCTGATCAACAAAGCCGATGGGGAAAACCGCACGCGTGCCTTGATCGCCAAAGGTGAATACAATCGCGTTCTGCATTACTTGCAGCCGGCAACCACTGGCTGGGAGACGAAGGCATACATGTGTTCTTCGCTAACAGGGGAAGGCATTGAAGATATTTGGGAGGTCATCGGTCAATTTCGTGAAAGCACCATCCAATCAGGCAGCTTCGAGGCAAGACGCAAAGCGCAGCTGCTCGATTGGATGCACAGTATGGCTCAGGACTACTTGCGCGCGACTTTTTTTGGCAACCAGCAAGTAGCCGAGCTGCTTCCTTCGATTGAAGGAGCCGTTGCGAGTGGCGAGATTTCACCGACGAGCGCCGTACAGCAATTAGTGGCGATCTATGAGAATGCGATCATGAAAAAGGAATAGAGAGATGGTGGCCCTTATGAGCAGCAATATGTACGAAAAAATTGATGAATTGATGGAACACAAATATAAAATCCAGCTTGGCGGCGGTGATGCACGCATCGATGCGCAGCATAACCGCGGCAAGTTGACTGCACGCGAGCGGATCGAGCTTCTGCTTGACCCTGACACCTTTATGGAGCTGAACCCGTTTGTTGAGCATCGTGCCACGCATTTTGGTCTCGATCAGATGGAGGCACCGGGCGAAGGCGTCGTGACAGGCTACGGAAAAATCAACGGTCGCTCTGTTTATTTGTTCGCCCAGGATTTCACGGTATTTGGCGGTGCTCTGGGTGAGATGCACGCAATGAAAATCGCCAAGGTGATGGACTTGGCAGCGAAAAACGGCGCTCCCTTTATCGGTCTAAACGACTCTGGCGGCGCACGCATTCAAGAAGGGGTAAGCTCGCTGGATGGCTACGGCACGATTTTTTACCGCAATGCCATTTATTCCGGAGTGATTCCACAAATCTCTGTCATCCTCGGTCCGTGTGCGGGAGGAGCGGTATACTCTCCAGCGATTACGGATTTTGTGTTCATGGTAGAGAAGACGAGCCAGATGTTCATCACAGGTCCAAAAGTGATCGAAACCGTTACAGGTGAAAAAATATCTGCGGAGGATCTAGGCGGAGCGAAGGTTCATTCGACGGTGAGCGGCAATGCCCATTTTACGGCAGAAACCGAACAGGAAGTATTGGAAGGAGTGCGCAGGCTGCTCAGCTTCCTGCCACAAAACAATCGCGATCGCGCTCCAGTGATGAAAGCAGAAGAGAACAATGGTTGGCAAGAAGATCTCCTGGAGCTCGTACCTGCTGAGAGCACGAAAGTATATGATGTGCGCAAGGTCATCGGAAAAATCGTGGATCACGGTGATTTCATGGAAGTACAGCCGAACTTTGCCCGCAATATCGTTATTGGTTTGGCGCGTATCGATGGACACAGCGTCGGTATTATCGCCAACCAGCCGAAGGTCATGGCAGGCGGACTGGACATTCATTCTTCGGATAAGCTGGCACGGTTCATCCGTTTTTGCGACTGCTTCAACATTCCGCTCTTGACCTTTGAAGATGTCTCTGGCTTTTTCCCGGGAATCAATCAGGAGCACGGCGGGATTATCCGTCACGGGGCGAAAATCTTGTATGCATACTCAGAAGCAACGGTTCCCAAAATTACCGTGATTCTGCGTAAAGCTTACGGAGGCGCTTATGTGGCGCTCAACTCCAAGTCCATTGGAGCTGATATCGTGTATGCCTGGCCGAATGCAGAAATCGCCGTCATGGGTCCCGAGGGTGCTGCCAACATCATTTTTGCAAAGGAAATCGAACAAAGTGAGGACCCGGCTGCGACTCGTGCAGAGAAAATTGCCCTCTACCGAGAAAAGTTCGCCAATCCATATGTCGCGGCAAGTCTCGGCATGGTAGATGACGTCATCGACCCGCGCGAAACCCGCCAAAAGGTGGCGCAAGCCTTGGAAATGCTCAGAAACAAACAGGAAGATCGTCCGTACAAAAAGCACGGGAATATCCCACTTTAGAAAGGAGCTCTGATCGTGCCATGAAGCTGCATGAACTGCGTGAATTCATCAAGCTGGTGAATCAGTCTTCCATTGAGGAGCTGGAATGGGAGAAGGGCAAGACCCGAATCGTGATCAAGAAAAGCGCACCAGCCCAAGTCGTGGCTATGAATGCGCCTGTACAGGTGGGCGAAGTGGAGCATGGCTATCAGGAGGCAGCGGCCACTGCTGAGCCCGTCGATGTCGTTGCTGAGGTACCTGAGGAAGTAACACAGCAAGTCATGTCTCCGGGAGTAGGACTGTTCTATGCGGAAGTGACAGTTGGGCAGACTGTTCAAGCAGGCGAAAAAGTTGGACGCTGCACGGCTGATGCTCTTCAGCTATCTGCCGACATAACGACCCCCGTTAGCGGCATTATCACGGAAATTCTCGTCGGGGATGGTCAGTTTGTCGATTACGGAAAAGCATTGCTCGTTGTCAAAACTCAGTAGGAAGGAGTACGCCTATGTTTACGAAAGTATTGATTGCCAATCGGGGCGAAATCGCTGTCCGCATTATTCGCGCTTGTCAGGAATTAGGGATACGTACAGTCGCTGTCTTTTCTGAGGCGGATCGGGAAGCATTGCACGTCGAATTGGCGGATGAAGCGTATTGCATCGGTCCTACGGCGTCCAAGGACAGCTATTTGAACATGGCACGGATTATGACGGTCGCTCTTCATACGAAGGCCGACGCAATCCATCCGGGCTATGGCTTCTTGGCGGAAAACGCTTCGTTTGCCCAGCTTTGCCAAGATTGTTCGATTACCTTTATTGGTCCTGATCCAGAAGCGATCACAAAAATGGGTGACAAAGCCGTAGCAAAAGCAACGATGAGTCAAGCGAATGTTCCATTAGTTCCGGGCACCGACGGCTTGATTGAAGACATCGATGAGGCATTGCAGGTGGCGGAGAAAATCGGCTATCCTGTCATCGTAAAAGCAACGGCTGGAGGCGGCGGCAGAGGCATGCGTGTCGCTTTTGACGCCGATGAGTTGTCCAAGGCCATTCGGCAAGCCCAGAAAGAAGCGGAGACGGCATTC
Source organism: Brevibacillus brevis (assembly GCF_900637055.1). Lineage (NCBI taxonomy): Bacteria > Bacillati > Bacillota > Bacilli > Caryophanales > Paenibacillaceae > Brevibacillus > Brevibacillus brevis. The sequence continues at coordinate 3,386,990 of NZ_LR134338.1, read as the reverse complement.
GGCAACGCCGGCGTGTACTTGGAAAAATACGTGGAAGAGCCGCGGCATGTGGAGATTCAAATCATGGGCGACAAGCATGGCAACGCTGTGTACTTGGGAGAGCGGGATTGCTCCATCCAGCGTCGTCATCAAAAGCTGGTAGAGGAAGCGCCATCTCCGGCGCTGGACCAAGCGCTGCGCGAGCAAATGGGGCAGGCTGCGGTGGCGGCAGCCAAAGCGGTTTCGTACCACGGAGCAGGTACCGTTGAATTTTTGCTAGACAAGCACGGCCAATTTTACTTCATGGAAATGAACACGCGGATTCAGGTAGAGCATCCCGTGACAGAGATGATTACAGGTATCGACTTGATTAAGGAACAAATATCTGTCGCAGCAGGTAATCCGTTATCCTTTTCACAAGAAGACGTGAAAATCAACGGATGGGCAATCGAGTGCCGAATCAATGCGGAGAATCCTGCGAAAAACTTTATGCCATCACCAGGCAAGGTCATCAATTACTTGCCGCCTGGCGGGTACGGTGTTAGAGTGGACAGTGCGGTTTATCCCGGCTATGAAATCTCTCCCTTCTATGACTCGATGGTCGCCAAGCTGATCGTTTGGGGAACAGATCGCAACGAAGCATTGGCTCGTATGAAGCGGGCGCTAGGTGAGTTTGTCATCGAGGGCGTGCATACGACGGTTCCCTTCCATGAGAAGCTGCTGGAGCATCCGGACTTTGTTGCGGGGAATTTCGCTACGAATTTTCTGGAAAAAAATACGCTGGATTTGTAACAGAATTTTCCAATATCAATGAGCATGAAAGAACTGTAACAGAAACCTCTCTCTGTTATAGTTCTTTTTCAATTTACCCGATGGAGGGAAAGGTGTTTTTACCCTTGGAAATAGGCTGCAAACAAGTCTTCTGCGACCAGCGCTGGTTCCTCCCACTCCAAAAAGTGTCCGCCACATTCAACTGGTATACGAAAAGAGTCGCTGGTGCGTCTCTTTTTGCCATAAATGCGGCAACATGACGAATCGGTATATGCTATACTGCGGCTACTATTGGAAATGAGTGACAGGAGTAAGGAGGTGAGTTTCATGAAGAAAAAGATGGCAGATTTCAGCGCCAGTGATTACCAGCCTTTATTGTCCAGCGATTATCTGGGGTGTTCGGGTATGAAGGTATCACAGTGGGATCGGATTCCGCCCGCACGAATGTACGATGCCTCGCAGCTATCGAAGCATGTGATTGTCATCCATGGGACAGCAGAACCGTTGCTGCTGCAATTTTTTGACGGCAGGTACCCACGCGAGAAGAAAGTAACGACTGGGGATGTACAGATTTTTCCTGCTGGCGAAAAATGGTCGTGTCAATGGACGCGTCCACTCTCCTTTGTCAAACTGGAGCTCGATCCTCTTTTTTTGGATCAGGTGGCGGAGGAATCCGGTTTTGGGCATGCTGACAAAAAGAAACTGGATCTGCGCTTCCTCATTCGCGACGATAAACTCGTCGTACTCATCCAGTGGATGCTGGAAGAAGTTCAAAATGGCGGGCAAAGCGGAAAACTTTACAACCATTCACTCGCTAATATGGCAGCCGTTCATTTACTTCGCCACTATACCGGATACACGCACAGCCGTGTGGACACCTTTGCCACGAACAAACATGTCACAACCATGATTGCCTACATGCAGGCGAATTTGGAGGCGGGTATTTCCCTCGCCGACCTTTCGATGGTGAGCAATATCAGCTTGTCTCAATTGGTTCGCTTGTTTAAAAAGCATACAGGAGTGACGCCGCATCAATATTTAATTCAACTGCGGATTGAACGTGCTAAGCAGTTGATTCGCTGCGGAAATTTGAGTGGAAAGGAAATTGCCGTGCAAGCAGGATTCTCCGATCAGGCTCACTTTACGAAGCTGTTTAAAAGAATGACGGGCATGTCGCCGTTGAAATATGCGTCCCACAGTAGAAAGGATGGGACCATGCTTGACCCGAAACACCAATAGCCGAGTACAAGGCTACTGGTGTTTTTTGGTGAGCATTTTTGACCAAAACATGCGTATTTTGTTCAATATTTTCACGTGGAATCGGTTTTATACTGAGAATGCCAAATCACAAAAGATACAAGAAGGAGTGAAGCAGTCTTGAAAGGACAAGAGGTTGTTCAGCTTTTTTTTGAAAGAGAAGCAAGGCAGGATGTTCGGGGAATGGGAATGCTCATGGCAAACCATATCGTCTATGAAATGCCGTATAGTCTTCAAGCAGATCGGGTGGAGGGGAAAGAAAAACTCATTCAATTACTAGACCAGTTTATTGGAAAGGAAAATGGTCTGTACTCGTTCTGGGAAATCTCCAACATTCGAATCTATGAGGTAAATGAAAGCAGTCACGAGCTGTATTTCGTTGAAATGGACGGGAAGGCAACCGTAAAAGAGAGTGGATTGGAATATTCCCAATCCTATGTGAGTATGTTACGAGTTTTCAAGGGGGAGATAGTCTTGTGGAGGGAATATTTCAATCCGATTGAGTTGCAGAAGGTGCTGGATTCATAGGACTGTTGACTTTCTCACGGGACAATAGCAGTATTCATATATACTACTAAACAAAAAGGAGGTAACAACTTGATTGATGAGCTCCGAAAAATCGGATTGTCAGACCTAGAAGCCAGATGTTATTTGGTGCTTCACGAGGAACCCAAAATATCTGGATATGAAGTGGCCAAGAAAGTTTCCGTCTCTCGGACAAACGTATATGCTGCACTTCGAGCATTAACGGAAAAGGGCATGTGCCGCACAATCGAATCGGAGCCTGTTCTTTATGATGCAGTACCGATCGAGCAGCTGATTCGTTTGTTACAATCGGAATTTGATCAAACAACCCGTGTCCTTCAAGAGCAGTTGAAATCCACTCCCCGAACGTCTCCTTCCTTTTATAATTGGCAAGGTGACAAAGCGATTGAAACAGCCATCAAACGTATCATCTCAAATGCAAACAAAAGCATAGTTGTCGATATTTGGTCTGAAGATGTTCATTGGGTAGAGGAGCCACTGATAGAAGCGGAAAAACAAGGGGTTGCTGTCACGCTAATATCCATTGGCGAATGCCATGCAAAGCTAAAAAATGTTGTCGTACATAAAAGAAGCGCGGAATGGAATCAAGTGCAATCCAGGAAGTTCTCTATACTTTGCGATGCACATTCAGCGTTGCTGGGCAGCTTTGGGCGTGGGATCAAGCCAACTGTACTGGAGACGGACCACCCATCTCTCATTGAATTGCTGCAAAATGCGTTCTACCATGACATAATCATGGGTCAGATCGAGAAGGATTTCAGCCCCATGCTGGAAGAGAAATATGGGAGTGACTATGTACGCATTATCACACCTTACAGGGAATACTTATAACGAGTATTTCCTCTTTTTTCAACAAAACAGTGGCTTCAAGTACGAAGACGACTCTCGTAATCAACCAAAAGAGAATTGAACACGTAAAGCTAATAATATTCATTTACAGCCAATCCTTAGAGGGTTGGCTGTTTGTTATGGAGGAGCCTTAAAAAGGGAGGTAGAGACTTTCCGATGTCTCTTCCCCCCTTTTATGCGTGCATCGTCTATTATTTCAACTCGTCGAGAAAGCTTCTTACAGCCCGATAGTATCCGTCAGGGTCCGTAGAATGGATATCATGCCCGCACTCAGCAAAACTTGCAAGCTTTGTGTTTGGCCTATGCGTCACCATGCGATCGGCTTGATTTTCATCCAATACAAAGCTTTTTTGGCCATGAATCAGCAAGATCGGGCAAGAAGACGCTAGCCAATCGCTCCACCATTCCCCGTCAATGTGTCGTTGAGAAATAGGCATGCCTTTTAAATCAGAACGGAATCCCCAGCCTTGTTCATCCTCAAACACGCTTTCCGAAAAATAATCGACCGCCCGAACGCCGACTTCTTCGAGTGATTTTCTTAGATCGTGTAAAGAAGGGGAGCGATGTGGGAGTTTTTCTGCAAAGGATAAGTCGGCCTTAATTTCTACTCCGATATCTTCCACAATGACCGCGTTCACAAGCTCCGGATAATGAGCAGCAAATTGATAAGCGTTGACGCCTCCTAAAGAATGCCCAACGATCGTAACAGGAGCTCCGTCCAAAACGGTCTGAACAAAGGCGAGAATGTCGTTGAGGTAGCCTTCACGTGAATAATCCGTATCTGGGGCATGCTCACTCCAGCCGTGACCGCGTTGATCCAATCCAATCACGCGCCAATCTGTGAATCTGGAAGCAAACTCTGAAAATGTTCGTGCATCATTCATATGACCATGCAGCAGGAGCAAAACTCTTTGACTGTCCCCGCCAAAATCGAGGTAAGATAGTTTTACGTTACCTGATTGGAAATATTTTCTCGTTACCATACCGTTTTCTTGTGGCTGAAGCATACACAATTCCTCCTTATTTATCATCAGCATCATGTCCAACTCGACTTCTCCTTCACCATAACAGATAATAGTGACAGGAATTGTCATAATAAAAACATGTGGAGAGTTATGTCATGCCGAAATCAAAACGACTGCTGGAAATGATGATGACTGTCAACCGGAAGCGCAAGTTTACTGTGAGTGAGCTTGCTGCCGAATTTGGCGTATCAGGGCGAACGATTCTAAGGGACTTACAAGAGCTGAGTGAGTTAGGGGTACCTTTGTACTCGGAGGTGGGACCGCATGGTGGATATCATGTTTTGAAGGAAAGGATTTTGCCGCCGATTGCATTCTCAGAGGAGGAGGCGGTCGCAATCTTTTTCGCGATCCATGCTCTTCGACACCATACCTCTCTGCCGTTTGAGACAGAATCCTCTTCGGCCCTGAACAAATTTTATCAATTTATGCCGCCGGACATTCGTGATCGCATTGATCAAATGAAACGCCGCGTTGATTTCGTGACACCGAAGCGGCAAGCCAGCTCTCCGCATTTATCCACTCTGCTGGATGCCGCCATCCAACAAAAAGTGCTCAGCATCACTTATGAATCGCGCGGACAACAATCCACACGGGACATACAGCCGATTGGAATTTATACAAAAAACGGTCTATGGTACAGCCCGGCTTATTGTTTTCCGCAGAAACATATTCGCGTGTTTCGTTGTGACCGTATCCTCTCTGCCGAACAATCGGTATCGGCATCGAAGCCGTTGGATCTTCGAGACATTCACTTGGAAAATAGACAGGTCAAAACCGTCGAGGATCAGGACACCGTCCACTTATTTGCAGAGCTGACCACTGAGGGTGTGCAGGCTTGTGAGGCTGAACTTTGGCTTGCATCCATGCTGAATGTTCGGCAGGATGGAAGTGGTTGGTTGGAAGGAAATGTAGCGAGAAGTGACATCTTGTTTTTTTCAAAGTTTTTGATTGGGTTGGGGAAAGAAGTGACGGTCCAGCATTCACCCGAAATTTTGAATGGCATAAAAACGTATTTGGCAGAACTGATAAACATTTACTCTCAATGAGGAGGCAGCTATGGCATTACCCAAAAAAGGCATACGGGGTATAACGGTAGGAGAGCAGCGATATCGGTGGGTCATTAGCCCAGCAGCGAAGGGTCTGCTTGCTTTGACGATTCAGCACAATGAAGGAATGGGGCAACTGATTCGCGTGTATGTCAAATCAGATGTGAATGATTTTTGGGCGGAGTTTCCACTTGTGCAGCATTTGGATATGAGAGTGATAAAGCCAGCTGACGTCGCGGCTATCATTGAAGAGGCGCTCAAGCTGGGGTGGCAGCCTGACAAAAAGGGGGCGCCTTTGAGCTTTGACTTCATCGGTAGTACGCTTGTCAAAAAAGGGGATACATAGCAATACCGGAACGGGAGTTGTCTAGATAGAAGAACAGGAGAGGAAGCCGGATGGATTGGGCAACCGTCAGCAAGACAAAGGATCTTGAGCTCGTGCGAGCAGCAGTGGATCAATTGGATATCAACGAACGAGATCAACGCGGACGAACACCGCTGATGCTTTTTATCACAAACCGAATGCCGGTGGAAGCGATTCAGATGCTATTGGATAAAGGCACAGAGCTGGAGGCGGAAGACAAACTTGGTGATACAGCATTGAAAAAAGCCGTCAAATTCAAGCAAGTCGAAGCCGTAAAACGATTGCTGCAACAGGGAGCTGAGCTTGATTCTAAGCATGGCATTTTGGCGACTGCTTGGAATGCGGCCAGGATGGATAAAGCTATAGCAGACCTGCTGCTCGAAACGAAAGGCGCCGTACGTCTAACACTGTCTACTGAGGAAGAGGAAACGGTGGACGACATTTTATATGAGGAATCTGAGGGCAAGCGGTGCAAGAAAATCAGTCAGCTTGATTCATCTGTTCTCCTTCATGCTGTGGTGAATGGCTACAACTGGGATGACGGACCTGAGGCGATGATTGCGGCTTTTGAGAATCCTGCCTGTGCAACGATCACTCTTTTGGATATGTATGAGTTGATGGATGCCGACTATTGGTTGGAGATGGACGAGGAAGAAACTACGGAATCGGAGGAGCGAAAACGTTGGAGAATGCTCGCCATCCAATTGAAAGAGAAGCTAGCAGATGAATGGGATAGGGGTTGATCATCATGTGTCGATATGGGATGTATGGTCCGTACAAACAAATATACGCCTGTTTCCCTTGCCGAAAAGTTTTCAAGCAAACCTCCAAGTATGAGCTGACGGAGGAAGAGTGGAACAAGATCGAGCATAGCTGTCCGCAATGTGGTGAGGGAATGAAGGATATGGGGCATGATTTCAAGGCTCCGAAGCAAACGGATGTGAAACAGTGGAAAAAGGTTGAAATCCTCTATCAGCATGGGTTTACCTATCATTCCTGTGGCTGTGGTGGTCCAGGCTACCGACCAGCCCAATTAAATGAAGGGAACGAATTTTTCGAAAAGAACAAGCGGTTCAAAACAGAGGGAGAGAAATTGCTGAATAGACTCACAGTAAGAATGTAAAAACGAGCAGGGGGCGGGGATCGTGGCAACATTCTTTTTGATCATGATTTACTTGTCGTTTATCAGCTTGGGCCTTCCTGATTCGTTACTGGGGGCAGCTTGGCCGGTCATGCAAGCAGAATATGGTGCGGCATTCGGTGTAGCGGGTGTGATCACCATTGTGATTTCATCTGGTACGATCGTGTCAAGCTTGGCAAGCGGAGCTTTATTAAAACGGCTCGGTACTGGACAGATTACGCTGATTAGTTGCTTGATGACAGCGGCAGCCTTGCTCGGCTTTTATTTTTCCCCTTCCATTATATGGTTGATGGTATTGGCATTGCCGCTTGGACTCGGTGCTGGCTCTGTTGATGCTGCACTGAATCATTATGTCGCCACGCATTACCAAGCACATCATATGAGCTGGCTGCATTGCTTCTGGGGTGTGGGTGCTACGCTTGGCCCCATTATTATGTCTGGTTTTATTCGTGATCATGGTTTATGGCGGAATGGATACTTGACCGTTTCGCTTATACAATTTGGGTTAGTCATTCTGCTAGCGTTTACACTTCCTTTGTGGAAACGGATGGAGAACATGCAGAGCCATGCTGTCAAAGAGTCACAGGGTCAGCCGTTTGGTGGGCAGAGCGAACAACCGTTACGGACAAAAGGCGTCAAGCTGACTTTGCTGAGCTTTCTCTTCTATTGTGGGGCTGAAGCATCGGTGGGATTATGGGGGAGCAGCTTTTTGGTAAATGTGAAAGAGCTACCCGTGGCTGTGGCGGCGGTGTGGGTAGCCATGTATTATGGTGGCATTACTGTTGGGCGATTTATCACGGGCTTTGTTACCTTCAAAGTGAGCAACCGCGTCCTGATTCGCAGTGGACTTCTTGTATCATTCGCTGGGGCAGCGCTGTTGATGTTGCCATTACCAACCTTCTGTTCGCTAATCGGTTTACTGTTGCTCGGGCTAGGCTTCGCTCCGATTTATCCCTGTATGCTGCATGATACCCCCGAACGCTTTGGGAAAGAGCAAACGCAAAAGCTGATGGGCTATCAGATGGCGGTTGCGTACACGGGTGCCACACTTCTGCCTCCGTTGCTAGGGTGGCTTGCTGCACAGACGACCGTTTCAATTTTACCGTTTTTTACAGCCTTCTACATTGCGTTCATACTCTATGGTTCTGAGAGAGTCAATCGGATCATGAAGCAACGGGCTGCTCAGTCAGAAACGATCTAGCATAGGGCACTCGCTATTTTGACGATAGCATGTTTTGCAAAGCTTTTCCGTATAAAGACAAGGGGACCTGGTCGCCGCTCATGTAATAAAAGATGGTCATGCCATTCTCAAGAGCCAGAATCGTCCATGCCATTTCATCCGCGGATAGAGTAGAGTCACTTTCTTTTGGCATCAATGTCTGTATGGCCTTGGAAAGATGCTGTACCGACTCTATGATCATGTTCGACCATCGCTTGCGAACAGATTCTTCGCGCATGGCATAAAGCAAAAATTCCAGGTTCAGCATGTTCCACGTGCGATTTTGTTGCTGAACGGACATAAAATAGGCGTCCATGGCCTCTATAAAATGCGATAATGATGGCTGGTGATCAATTACGTGATGGATATTGGACACATGTAATTGCATTTGACCTTCCAAAATAGCGAGAAAGAGATCTTCTTTGGACTGGAAATGAGCATAAACAGCTCCTTTGGTAAAACCAGCATGGTCTGCGATTTTATCAACGGAAGCCCCGTGGAAGCCTAACTGAGCAAAGGTCTCAATTGCTGCGTCTATGAGCAATTGCCTTGTTTCCTGTTTACGCTCTGCTTGGGTTAATCTGCGTCTGTTCATTCGTCCGCCTCCTTCTCTTGACAATCATACCATATAGAATTAACATTCCATATAGTATTTAAATCCTTATTGGTATGTAAGATACAAATGGCAGTTTTGTAGGATTTAACCGTCTACTATGTCATGCTATTTTGGAGTACGATAGATATAGATCATCTAGTAAGAGGGGACAGTGTACGAATGCAGAGGGAAGAAAGCGTTGCAACGCGGAATCGGCCTATGTCCAATATTTTGGCGCAAACGGTTAAGACGGGGATTATCAAATCGAATCTGATTCCGATGTTTGCCGGATTAACATTGGCTTTATATACGTATCACTTCAGTCTAATAGATAAGCTGCCAGAAATCTTATTTGCTACAATTGGCTCTATTTTAATCATGGGCGCAGCGGGTGCATTTAATAACGTGTATGATCGCGATATCGATTCTGTCATGGAGCGGACGAAAAAAAGACCTACGGTGACAGGGGAAATATCAACGAAGACAGTTTTATGGCTCGCCTCCTTGATGACGATTTTGGGCTTGGTGGCTCTTGTGTTGGCAACACCGTTGGCTGCTATTATGGGTTTTCTCGGACTGTTTTTTTATGTCGTGCCTTATACGATGTGGACCAAAAGAAGAACGATTTACAATACGGAGGTAGGGAGTATTTCTGGCGCAATGCCGCCGCTCATCGGTTGGGCAGCCATTCACCCAGATATCACACATCCTGCTATCCTCGGTCTCTTTATCATCATGGTCATTTGGCAGATGCCTCACTTCTATGCGATCGCGATTCGCAAGCATGATGAGTACAAAGCGGCTGGGGTTCCTATGTTGCCTGTGGTCAAAGGTGCAAGACGTACCTACATTCAAACAAATGTCTATTTGGTTATTTTAATTGCCAGCAGTTTTCTATTCTGGTCATTGAGCGCTGGTCTTACGTTTATGGCCCTGCTCCTGAATATTCTATGGCTGGTTCTGAGTGTTTTTGGATACCGGAAAATGGATTCTCAGAAATGGTCGAAAACGATGTTTATTTATTCGCTGATCCATATGACGGTGCTGTTCTCAACGGTGATTATTTACTCGCTCATGGGGATTATCTTCAAACTGTAAATCAGTGATCATCCAAGCTGCCTTCACTTTGAGGGCGGCTTCTTTTTTGTCTGGGAATCTTGCAGCATAGCTGGTTTCTTCTCATGTTCAACCAAAAATGGGCGCCAATCATGGAACAAATACCCAATGTCGCTTCATAAATTTAGAGTAGCTCCATGAAGTGGCGGAGGTGAAGATGAATGGATGATTTCAAAAAAGAGCTAAAAAAACTAAAGGCTTCCGAAATAAAAGCGGATAAAGTGCAGCCCTGGGATAAACAAAAGATGAATGAAGCGACGCTTGTTCGCGGGCGATGTGGATGTGGTAGATGTGGATGTGGTAGATGTGGATGCGGCCGTTGCGGGCGTTGTAGTTGCAGTTGTTCCTGTTTCTGCTCCTGTAGCTGTTCCTGCTTCTGTACGTGCAGCTGCACTTGCTTCTTCCCATGCTTTATCGTCTAAATGGCGATATTTTCTAACCACGATCCGAATAAAGCCCCCTGCCAGAATGACGGATTGGCAGGGGCTTTGTTTTTCTTGCTGGCATGTGAGACAAAGTATTCTACATAAAATGACTGTGACACATCATGTAGCAAAAGGGCTGATCTCGCACAAAAAGGGGGAGGAGAATGGTTAAGCTGAATCCTTCGATGCGCATAAAAGTGAAGCGGGATACGGTTTATCTGCCTGATTCGGATGGGAGTGTATACTTTCGGAATAACATCGGAACATTTCGAATGAAGGGGGACATGATTGAACGATGGGTTGACCAGCTCATGCCGATGTTTAATGGTGAGTACACCCTGGCACAATTGACCGACGATTTGCCGGAAGAATACCAACAACAAATATACCAGGTAGCGGGTACGCTTTTACAAAATGGATTTCTTCAAGACATCAGTCGAGAGAAGCCACATGAACTATCGCCAGAAATCATATCGGCCTATGCGGAACAGATTGAATTTTTGGACCAGTTTGGCGGATCGGGTGGATATTTATTTCAAAAATATCGTACGGAAAAAGTATTAATAGTTGGGGCAGGTTCCTTTCTCCTTTCTATTGCCCACGCCTTGCTAGAATCAGGCTGCGTTCAATTCCATTATGTCATTACGAATGAAGCTCCTACGAAGCGGGAGCGATTAGACGCAATCATAGAGCATGCTCGCAGGAAAGACCCGCACGTCAAGCTGGAGGAGCTCAAACCAGCGTCGTGGGGGATTGCGGAGTGGTCGGAGGCCATTGAGCCTTTCTCTGCTGTTTTGTACACATCAGCGCAAGTGAACAAGGATGAAATAAGCGTCATTCATTCCGCGTGCAGAGAGAGGAAGAAAGTATTTGTTCTTGCCGTTTGTCTGATGCAAAAAGGAATAGCCGGACCGTTGATTCATCCCGAATCAGAAGCTTGCTTAGAATCGGCTTGGCGTCGTTTGCACCGACAGACCTTGTGTGCGGACCCCGATCAACATCCATTCTCGATGACGGCAGCAGCGATGCTAGCGAACGTCGCTGTGTTCGAATGGTTCAAACATGTTACTGGCGTCAATGACAATGAGGATGAAAACAAGGTGTATGTACTGAATCTGGAGACATTGGAAGGAAGCTGGCGATCATTCCTGCCCCATCCGATGGTGAAGGAAGGAATGAGGCTGGAGGTATTGGATAGAAAGGAGCTTGAATCACGGCTATCCAATGAGACGGAGCCAAAGGAAGGACTACAGTCTCTGTTTCAGTCGTGGACCTCATCGGATACCGGAATTTTTCACAGTTGGGATGAGGGCGAGCTCACGCAATTACCGCTCACACAGTGTAATGTTACAGCAGTCGATCCTGTCTCAGAAGGCCCGGCGGAGCTTATGCCGCAAATCGTCTGCCCAGGTTATACCCATGAGGAGGCACGAAGAGAAGCGGGACTGCTTGGGGCAGAAATGTACGTTGGAAGAATGGTGAACCACCTCGCAGCCATAGATTCAGCTTTTCGAAATGTAGGAAATGGCAATATCGGAGTCGGAGCAGGGGAAACGGCAGCAGAAGGACTTAATCGTGCACTGCGGCATTGCTTGACGCTTACGTATGCAGCAGACATGAAAGGGAGACAGCCAACAGCGAGACCTGTCCACACTGACACAATTGCTGATGAAAGATGCCAATTTTATATCCGGTCATTTACTACGTTGGGTGAAAAACCAACGATTGCAAAGGGGCATGAGGTGTGCGGATTTCCGGTGTATTGGGTGGAAACGAGCACGGGATGGTACGGGACTATTGGCTTGCAGGAGAGAGACGCACTGCGCTCAGCGCTGATGTATGCCTTGCAACAGATTCAGACCCCAACCAATCAAATGTCCAAGTATGTACTGACAGCGCAATCTGTTGGGTTGACGGGTGAAGCCATCGAAGTTGCACGCAACAGCGTTCAGAAAGAATCGGAAAAAGAGGTCTGGAAACAAGCTGTCGAGGTGCTGGCCCTTCATCACCTTTCTCCTCGGGTCATGAATGCCGCGATGGAGCCTTTCCTGGAAGAAGACCTTGGTGGCGTATTCGCCTTGCTGCTCTCGAGGGAGGTGCCTCGATGAGCGCTGACATTCTTGTCATCGGAGACGGTGTTTTGGCAGAGCTGGTTTCAGAACGTTTGAGGAAGGACTATCGCGTGTGGCACAGTGAAAACATGGAGTCTGCGACAAGCGGAGCAGATTTGGCTCTCCTGTTACAAGATACGTACCATCCCGCTTTGCATTTGCAGGCAGAAAAACATTTTCGTCAAACAAATATCCCGTGGCTTCGCGGCTTTGTTTCATTTGGGGAGGCAATCGTAGGTCCGTTGGTTCTTCCAGGTCAAACAGGGTGCTCCCAGTGTGCAGATATACGGCGACTGATGGCGGGACGCGATCGCAAAGAAATGTGGAAGGTACAACACATGTTCAGCGAAAAAGGCGGCATACCGCGTGACCCGTGGTCATCCCGCTCTGGGTTGTTACAGGTGGCATTTCATGTGAGTGCGGAGGTTGAACGCATAGTTGAGGGCAGGCAAGCCCAGTTGTCAGAGCATATCCAATTCATTGATTTACAAACATTGACAAGCACACGCCACTTCTTTTTGCCGAATCCGTTATGTCCGGTATGCAGTCGGCTGCCTGAGGATTCTGAAGAGCAGGCTAGAATACGCTTGAAGCCTATTGTAAAGCAAAGTCCGGACAGCTACCGGACAAAACCCATAGCCGATTTGAAACAAGCTCTCTCCACCGAATTTTTGGATTCCCGTACTGGATTTTTGAATGGGAAAGTACGTGATCTTGTCTCTGTGTTCGCAGATGTAAGTGTCAATCTTCCGTTATTTTCACACGACGAGGGCACGGCCGGAAGGTCTGTTTCGTACGCGGATAGTGAGATAACAGCGATTTTAGAAGGAATGGAAAGATATTGTGGGCTGATGCCGCGTGGCAAGAGGACGATGGTGCGCGACTGCTATGCAAACCTTGCGCCGCATGCACTTGATCCGACGACAGCGGGAACCCATTCAGAAGAGCAGTATGCCCTGCCTGATTTTCCGTTTCAGCCGTTTGATCCCAAGCAAGATATGAACTGGGTATGGGGTTATTCCTTTAAAGAAGAGCGACCCATTCTAGTACCTGAGCTCATGGCCTACTACAGTATGGGATTCGGGGAGGGAGTTGTATTTGAGACCTCCAATGGCTGTGCGTTAGGTGGGAGTTTGGAGGAGGCGATCTTTTACGGCATCCTCGAAGTGGTGGAGCGAGATGCTTTCTTGATGACCTGGTATGCCAAACTGCCATTGCCGCGCCTCGATCCGGCTTCGGTCAACGATCGGGAATTGCTTCTGTTGATCGATCGGATGCAGACCGTTACCAATTACGATTTGTACTTGTTCGATGCGACAATGGAAAATGGAATTCCTGCTGTATGGACGATTGCGAAAAACCGCGGAGAGGCAGGCTTGCACCTCGTTTGTGCAGCAGGAGCCCATCCAGACCCCATCCGCGCTGTAAAAAGCTCCATTTTCGAAACGGCTGCCATGCTCATGCCTTTGACAGACAAGTACGAAGCGAATCGAGACAAATATTTGCGTATGCTCCATGATTCATCCTTGGTGAAAAAGATGGACGATCATGCGATGCTTTACAGCCTGCCGGAAGCAGCGGAGCGCTTATCCTTTCTTATGGATGATTCCCGCCCGATGGTCTCATTCGCTGAACAATTTCCTAAAAGAAACCAGCATCGTGATCTAACAGACGATTTGCGGGAGTTGCTCGGTGTGTTCCAAAAATTGGATCTCAATGTCATTGTGGTGGATCAAACGACACCAGAAGTCGAGCGCCACGGCTTATCTTGCGTGCGTGTATTGATTCCTGGCATGCTCCCGATGACTTTTGGCCATCATCTCACGCGAGTAACGGGATTGAAAAGAGTATTGGAGGTTCCTGTAAAGCTGGGTTACGCGAAACAGCCACTGCGGGTAGAAGAGTTGAATCCTTTTCCGCATCCGTTTCCATAACATGCATCTGGGAGTGAGCCGGATGAGTCTCGAAAATTTTTTGTACCGCCTTCATTTTGATACAGAAAACGCCCGACCAAGTGATCTCGAAGTGGATTGGGAGGATGCGCCACTGACATACAAGCTGTACAGGGGACTACCTGTCATTCCACTGCCAGAGGACGTGCCTCTATCGCTCGTAGATCAAACGGTTTCACAAGAGATGTCTCTTCCTCAATTGGGTGCTTGGTTATGGTATAGCTACGGACTCATCCAAATCAGCCAATCGTTGTTATCCACGACTCCAGCAGACGCAGGATTTGAGTCGTTTTTGCCGCTTGTTACGAATCGCAGACCGGTTCCGTCTGGGGGAGCGCTCTATCCGAGTGAGCTGTACGTGTATTTGAAGCTGTCAAGTATTCCTCCAGGTCTATACCACTACGATGTGGCCCACCACAGACTCGTACAACTGCGCGAAGGGAATTTTGATCACTTCCTTAGCCGGGCGCTTGGTGGCCATTGTCCGGTACATGCATGCTTTGGAGTTGCGTTCGTATCCATCTATTTTTGGAAGAACTTTTTCAAGTATGATGAGTTTTCCTATCGATTGCAGGGCCTTGATGCTGGTGTACTGCTCGGGCAATTGCAGGAAATGGCAAACCAGCTCGGTGTGACGAATGCGGTACACTACCAGTTCCTAGATAGAGCGATGAATGCATTGCTGGGATTGTCTGTTGATCAAGAGAGTGTATACGCGGTAGTCCCCTTATCGCTTCAAACAGAAGGAGAGAGGCATTCGCACTCACCCGCACATTGGGCAGAGCGAGGAGAGGAGACGGCAAGCGAGCTAATCCGAGAACTCCCTGAGCAAAAGCATGTGCATGTAATGCGTTCAAAAAGAATGAGACAATATCCTGCGCTCTTGCGGATGAATGAAGCTGCCATGCAGGAATCTACCCATGCGTTTACGCGTTATTCGGATCACTTGGAAAACAAGTGGACTCGTCGTTTCGAAGAGCGAATCCTTCTCCCGCGGTTGGAGAAACCAAGCTATGATCTGGCGCAATTTTCACGGGAACGTTTTTCACCGGAAATGGACTTTATCAGGAGGAAAACAGGCCAAGATCAGGTAGCGCGTATCATGGAAATGGCGATGAGTGTTCTATCGTATGGCAATAATTTGGGAAAAAATCAGGAAGTAGCGTGGAGAAGGCTTTCTCTCTTTGTAAGCATTCATCAGGTAGAAGGGATACAAGATGGGGCATACGCTTACGAACCACTGGAGCACGCTCTTTATCCGATTGTCTATGGAGATTTACGCGCACGCCTTCAAGACGGAATGACCCTGGACAATGTGAATTTGTATCAAGTGCCGCTCTGCTTTCATGTGGCGGGTAAACGCGATCATCTGATCAATCAGCTTGGGTTTAGAGGGTATCGCATCCAGCAGATGGAGGCGGGAATCGTCGTGCATCGCTTGCTTTTGGCAGCGTTCACGTGTGGAATGGGCGGTCATCCGCTACTCGGATTTGACGTAAAAAATTGCGATGATCTTTACAACCTAGAGACAGAAGAGAAAACCTGCTTGATTCAAATTCCGGTCGGGCATTATCGCCCCCGCGCCAGGTTTCAGGGCGGGCTTCATGGATAAATACGGGGAAGACCCGAGTCAACGCTGACCCGGGTCTTGTATTATGTCCTTATGATGGCTTTGATACCTTGAATGAAGCGGTCAATTTCCTCGTGGGTATTGTACGGTGCCAGCCCCGCTCGTATCCAGCCGCCACTTTCATTGATTCCTAAACAATTGGCGAGTGTTGTCGCATAGAAGTCCCCGTCCGCAACGAATATGCTATGCTCCTCGCACAATCGCTCACATATTTCTCGGGGACTAAACCCTTCGATCCGAAAAGCGATCGTCGGTGTTTTCGGTACATCTTCACCCGCTTGATAGAGTGTGACGCCCTTCATTGCGCTTAGTTCTTTTCTCAGCTTTTCTGCCAGATGATTTTCATAGGCTTCGATCATCTCGTAACCAGAGCGGATTTTTTCAGCAAAGCTATCACCGAAACCGAGCGAAGCAACAAATTCGATAGCGGGTCTGATTCCTGCGATTCCTTCATGATTTTGTGTTCCGGTCTCCAGTTTATCTGGATAAGAAGAGGGGGCAGGAACCAATTTGTAAACATCGAGTGCTTCAAAAATTTCTTTGCGGATGACAGCGATTCCCACATGAGGACCAAAAAACTTGTAGGCTGAACAGAGCAGGATATCGGCTCCAATCTCGTCACGATGGATGGAGAAGTGAGGGACCGCATGCACGGCGTCGACGGCGAAAATGACTCCTTTGGCACGTGCTTTTTGGGAAATGGCAGCGAGATCATGGATCGTTCCGACAGCATTGGATGCAAGCCCGACTGCCACAAGTCTGGTTCTGGAAGTAAGGAGGGTATCGAGCTCATCTAGCTGTAACGTAAGTGTCTCTTTATTCACCTTTAACCACCGAACGGTCATTCCGCGATCAGCGGCAACAGTCAGCCACGGGTCTACATTGGCGCGGTGATCCATCTCGGAGACGATGATCTCATCCCCTTCTTTCCAATGCCGACCTAGTGCACGCGCAATCGCAAAGGTCAGCGTGGTCATATTTGCACCGAAGGCTACCTCCTGCGGCCTCACGTGGAAGAGGTCTGCTACGGCTTGCTTGGCATCTGCAAGGATGGCTTCTGTCTCCTTGCTCGTTGGAAAGGAGCCGTGTAAATTCGCTCCACCGTTCGCCATATAACGATAGATCGCGTCCATAGAGGATTTTACGACTTGCGAGCCGCCTGGGCCATCCAGATAAACAACTGGTTTGCCTTCGTAGGTTCGTTGTAGTGCGGGGAATTGCTCACGGACTTTTTCAATGGGGTAATGTTCCGATGCAACTTCTAATCGCCAATCATTGGAACGCATAAAACTTCCGGGAGGGTATTCAAAGACGCATTCAGACTGCAGAGTGAAACCGAGCTTACGGCAAATGGCATTGGAGGCAGGGTTGTCTACAGAGGGATAGGCATGAATAAACTTGTGTCTTCGTTCTTGGTTGATGCGTGTGATGAGTGAGGCTAAAGCCGCAGAGGCGATTCCTTTCCCTTGAAAGGGTGGCAGGACGCTCCAGCCTACTTCGTATACGTGTTCTCCTTGCCAGATGCGGTCCCAATAGCCGATGCTTCCGACAGGGATGTGATCTGGCAGCAGTACGATGCTGAACATCTTGCTGGATTGCTGACCGTCCTTATTGACGTATCGCTCGTGCCGGGCGAGGAGTTGCTCCTCTGTCTCTGGACCTCCAACATGCTCCATCATGGCAGGCGCATTCAAAAGACGCAGCAAGGGAAGATCGTGATCTGCCCAGGGCTGAATACGAACAAGCTCAGTGTTAAGCGTTGTGGACATTTTCTCACTCCTTATCAACTGGATATTCGTGGTGTCCAACATCATTCGGTATTTCTCATTATTCGGAAAAGATTCCAATTAATCAATCTTTCATTCGTTGGAGAAAGAGGGATGGAAAATCATGCTATAATGTTAGATGCCCGAGAGATTCACTGAGAGGAAGGGGTACCTGCCCATGAATGAAAAAAGCATCCATACACAACGGCTTATATTGATTCCATTTACACATAGAATAGCGACGAATATTTTGCAAGAAAATTACGAAGAGTTATTGGATATGGGGCTTACATTAGGCAAAGGCTGGCCTGATGAGGATGCGATGGAAACGATACCCAAAATCATCAAAGCACTCGAACTCGCAGGGGAACCAACAGGATTTGAATCGTGGATGATCATTACAAAAGATGGTAGGAAGATCATCGGGGATGCAGGGTTCAAGGGAGCCCCGAATACAGAGGGAGAAGTAGACATCGGCTATGGAATTATTGAAGCCGAACGAAAAAAAGGCTACGCGTACGAGGCGGCAGAAGGCTTGGCGAATTGGGCGTTGTTGCAGCCAGATGTGAAAAAGATTACGGCGAAGTGCTTGCTAGATAATATAGATTCCGCAAAATTATTAGTCAAAATGGGCTTCACAGAAATAAAGAGGGACGACACCATGATTTACTGGTCTAGTCAGAAGGGATAATAGTCTACATGAAAATTTTCAATGGAAGGGTAACCCAAGACCTCCTTGTTTCGTATTGAAATAAGGAAAAGATTATCGCTTTTCATTGAACTATGCAACGCGTGTCTCTATACTGAAGAGATAAGCATTGGTAAATAATTGTGAGGGATAGCATGCAGAACTGGATGACCCAAATTATTGAACAATATAGTTACTTCGGTATCTTACTCATGATGGCACTGGAAAACATCTTTCCACCCATACCTTCTGAGGTGATCTTGACCTTCGGTGGATTTATGACGACGCAATCATCCTTAACGGTTTTTGGCGTAATCTTGTCAGCTACAATCGGTTCGGTGATCGGGGCAATCATGCTCTATGGAATCGGTTTCTACCTAGACGTCCAAAAAATAGAGAAGATCGTAGAGAGATGGGGGCATCTTCTGCGCATTAAAACGGCAGATATCCATAAAGCGAATGAATGGTTCGACCGTTACGGATACTGGACGATCTTTTTTTGTCGCATGATCCCATTAATCAGAAGCCTGATTTCCATTCCTGCTGGTATGACCAAAATGAATTTCCCGCTGTTTTTGCTGTTTACAACACTCGGTACGTTTATTTGGAACATCGTCCTAGTGATGGCTGGTCACTTATTGGGAGAATCGTGGGAAGACATTCTGTACTATTTCGATCTCTATTCCAATGTCGTTTATGTTGTACTCGCTTTTACGGGGGTAGCCTTTCTCATTTTTTTCCTCCGCAAACGAAAAGCGGATGCCTAAAACCTTCCAACCATCTTTCCTTCAAGGGAAGGTGGTTTTTCCATTTGGAACCAACAGGTAAACATATTATAAAAAGTTGTAATTTTCATGCAAATACAAGGTATCAAAACTGCGGTAAGGTGTAGGGAGGGGAGTAGGTGACATGGGCACCGCCCTTATTCTAGAAGCTGGGGGAGATGCAACTTGATCGATTTGTTACTCGTGAACGGCGTAGTCATTACCATGGACAAAGACCGTCGGGTATTACAAGACGGGGCAGTCGCCATAGATAAAGGAAGAATTTTGGAGGTAGGCGACACTCCACTTCTTAAAGACAAGTATCCTGCACAAAAGGTAGTCGACTGCGCGCATCATTGTATACTGCCAGGCTTCGTTGACGCACATGGTCATGGCGGACATTCGCTGTTCAAAACGATTGCGACAGACAATATCAACGACTGGATGCCAATCATGACCAACACTTACAAGCACTACGTGACAGACGATTTCTGGTACTACGAGGGAAAGCTGTCAGCACTGGAGCGGCTTAAAGCTGGAATTACGACAGGTGTTAGCGTACTAGGCTCGATGCCGCGCTCAGATGATCCGATCTTTGCCTTGAATCACGCAAAAGCGTATAACGAGGTTGGCGTTCGTGAAATCGTAGCGACAGGTCCTTGCAATCCGCCGTGGCCGCATCCTTTTAGCCGATGGGTCGATGGACAAAAAGTAACGAAGGAAGTCACGTATGAGCAGGTGCTTGCCGGAGCAGAAGCAGTGATTGAAGCCCTGAATCACGCAAATAACGATAAAACCAGAGCATACATAACGCCATTTGTCATCGTCACCTCTGTCAATCCGTCCTATCCGACACCAGCTGACCAATTGTTTGGCTTAACCGATTTTGACCGTTACCAAGCGCGGAAAATCAGGGAGATTGCAAAAAAGTACAACACGCGCATCCATTCCGATGCTTTTGGAGGCATGATTCACCTCGCGATTCAAGACAAAGAGTACGCGCTGCTCGGTCCAGACGTGCACTTGCAGCATTGTCGGGGAATTTCTTTTGACGAGGCGAAAATTTTGGCCGAAACAGGAACGAATGTGAGTGCTTCTCCTGGTTTTGGTCAAATCAATGCACGCACCCCCATCACAGAATTGCTGGAGATGGGAGCAACTGTTGCGATCACGACGGACGGCACCTCGCCGATGACTCCTTTTGACATGTTCCAGGCCATGCGCAGAATGCAGCTGCTGCAACAAGCAGCGTTGCGTGATTACTACTACCTCCCGCCGGGCAAGCTGCTGGAAATGGTCACGATTGATGCGGCACGCTGTGTCGGTTGGGATGACGAACTGGGGTCACTGGAAGCTGGTAAAAAAGCGGATGTCATTACCGTAAATATGCATCAGGCCCACTTGAATCCGGAGAACATGCATGTCCATCGTGTCGTCTATCAGGCAGTCGGTGGAGATGTGAACCATGTCATTGTCGATGGTGAGCTGATTATGGACGAGCGCCGTGTTTTGACTGTGGATGAAAAGCAAATCCTCAAAGAAGCGAATGAAGAGGCGAACCGCACAATCGAGCGGGCAGGCTTGGAAATCTACATGCAGCCAAGCAAGTATTTCTGGGGGCATGCGCGAGCTTATTTGGATGAGAGAAGATTTGATCCGACGAAGTTGTAGGGGAAAAAGAGTGGATAAACAAAGACCCATGTAATGCTGCACAAAAAACTAGGTTACCGCATTGAATAGGAGAAGGTGCCCGCCGCCTTCCCTTTTTTATTGGATTATAGTTGACAAAAACGATAGGATTAATCATTATTTATTCATAATCCCCATCGACAAAGTTGGAATAAAAAGAGGTGCAGTCATGTATCTGACTATTGATAATGTTACGAAACATTTTGTGAATGAGCAGAAACAAAAAGTAAAGGTGCTGGATGATATTAATCTTGAAGTGGAAAAGGGCAGCTTCGTTTCCATTGTCGGCCCCTCTGGCTGTGGTAAATCGACGCTGCTCTACTTAATAGCCGGATTGGATCAACCGGACAGCGGTAATATACACGTTGCTGGCAACAAAGTGAATAAGCCCGGTCCCGACAGAGTCGTCGTTTTTCAAGAAGCGGGATTATTTCCATGGCTAACCGTTTTGGAAAATGTTACATACGGGCTCAAGTTGAAGAAAATGTCTGCAGCGAAAGCCAACGAAAAGGCGCTGGAAGTGCTCAAAATGGTCCATTTAAGCAAGTATGTTCATTCCTATCCCCATCAGCTCTCAGGCGGAATGAAGCAACGTGTAGCCATAGCTCGGGCACTTGTCATGGAACCCGATATTTTGCTGATGGATGAACCGTTCTCGGCGCTGGATGAACAGACGAGGATGGTTCTTCATAAGGAGTTGCTTGAGATTTGGCGGACGACCAAGGTCACGATTTTTTTCGTCACCCATAATATCCGAGAGGCCGTTCAGCTTGGGGAGAAGATCGTCGTTTTTGCCACACGCCCCGGCAAAATCAAGGAGATCATTGCGGTTCCTGCCATGCGCGATGGAGTCATGCCGGACAGTGTGACATTAAGCACCGAGCAGAAGGTGCTGTCGATACTGCAAGAAGAGATAGAAAAGGTGCTGAAGGAGGAAATGGGCAATGACTACAGCTTTAAGACGGGTCATCTTCATCGCTATGATAGCGGCGATCTGGGAAGTCACATCTAGATTATCTGGGCTCCCATCGTTCATGTTTCCCAGCTTGACCCAGGTTTTCGAAACACTCGTAAATGGCTTGATAAGCGGGCAAATTACCGCTGCGATTGGAAAAAGCATGGGACGAATCCTGTTGGGCTTTCTCATTGCCATTATCGTCGGACTGATATTGGGTTACTTCATTTGGAGGTACAAACTCGTAGAAGATACGCTTGGCTTTGTGGTGACAGCGCTTCAGTCTATCCCGAGCATTGTCTGGTTCCCGCTTGCGATTATCTGGTTTGGCTTAAATGACTTCTCCATTTTGTTCATCGTGACGATCGGGGCGACCTGGACGATGACGGTCAATGCTACCAGCGGTTTCAAAAATGTCCCGCCGCTATATCAACGAGTCGCCAAGACATACGGTTCGTCTGGCTTTCACTTTGTACGAACAGTCATTCTTCCTGCTTCCGTACCGCAGATCATCTCCGGGCTTCGAATCGCTTGGGCATTTTCCTGGCGGGCACTTATGGCAGGTGAATTGCTCGGGGGTGGCGGTGGTCTCGGTCAATTGCTCGAGATGGGACGTTCACTTGGACAAATGGATTTGGTGATATCAGTGATGATCATTATTGCGATCATCGGTACCATCGTCGATAATGTTGTCTTTTCACGCATCGAACGCAACGTTCAGATGAAGTGGGGAGTCCATTCATAAAAGAAAAATGGCCTAAGGAGTGTGTCGTCATATGCTTAAAAAAGTGCTCAGTACCGTTGTCGCATCCCTATTGTTGATGGGGGTTGCGAGCGGTTGCTCTACTGGCGGAGCAGAATCCTCTGAGAAGGAAGTAAGGATCGGATATTTCCCAAATCTGACCCATAGTGCAACGATTATCGCGCTGGAGAAAGGCTATTTCAAGGAAGCTTTTGGTGCGGATGTAAAGATTCAAACAAAAACGGTCACCAATGGCGGATTGTTTATGGAAGCGATGGCAACCAAAGCAATTGATGTAGGGACAGTCGGACCTGGACCGCTGTTGAACTTTTATGTGAAGCACCCCGGGTATCGTTTGATTTCAGGTGCGGTCAATGGCGGAGCTGTGCTCGTCATGAATGGTTCAGCCAACATTACGGAACTAAAAGATTTAAAAGGCAAAAAAATCGCGATTCCGGTTATCGGCAGCACACAGGATGTCATGCTTAGAAAAGCATTGAATGAGGTTGGTCTCAAACCGACGACGAATGGTGGAGATGTGGAACTGTATGCGGCGGCTCCAGCAGATACGGCAGCATTATTCGTGCAAAAATCCGTTGATGGTGCAGCAACTCAAGAGCCATGGGGATATGTACTGGAAAATCAGGCAGAAGGAAAATTGCTTTTGGACTGGGATCAATTCGCTTGGGGCAAAGAATCAACCAATACTGTCGTAGCAGCCAGCGATGAGTTTCTGAAACGAGAAGGATTGGCAACCGCCTATCTGCAAGCACATAAAAAGGCAGTCAAATTCATTCAGGAAAATCCCGAAGAAAGCCAAGACCTGATCATCAAGCATTTGAAAGGTCTGACTGGCAAAGAACTGAGCAAAAAAGAAGTGCAGGCAGCCTTTTCCCGTTTGGAAGTAACAACGGCGGTCAATGAAAAAGTCATTCAGGAAATGGCCGATATCAGCCAGGAAGCCGGCTATATTTCCAGTAATAAAATCGACGGCTTGATCGATTTGAAATATTTAGAAGCATCGAAATAATATCGGGTAAGAAGAAGGGAGATCCAGCAGGAGGAACGAGGGGTGGAAAGGAATTAGATGGGAAAGGAGGTCATGCCGCGATGAGACCACATGAACAAGGAAGTAATCAACCAAACGACACTTCAATGGAGACGCAGATTCATACTGATTTCCAAAAAGAGATGACGTACGGCGATTATTTACAGCTCGATCAAATCTTGTCGAGTCAACAATGCCAATCCAGCCATCATGATGAAATGCTGTTTATTATCATTCATCAGGTGAGTGAGCTATGGATGAAACAAATTTTGCATGAACTGTCAGCAGCAAATGAGTGCATCTGCAATCACGATCTGGAGCCTGCTTTCAAAATGTTCGCGCGAGTCTCGCGTATCCAGCAGCAATTGATTAAATCGTGGGATGTCCTTTCTACATTGACGCCAGCAGACTACCTCCAGTTCCGTGACAAGCTGGGTCATTCGTCCGGTTTTCAATCCTATCAAAACCGACTCATCGAATTTACGCTAGGTTATAAGAACCAGCATGTCCTAGCGGTGTATGTGCATCAACCGAAGCTTCACGCCCAAATGAGTGCGGCCTTGCAGCAGCCTAGCATTTACGATGCGGCGATCAGGGAGATGGCTGCCCGTGGCTTGCCGATTGATCCGGAATGCTTGAATCGCGATTGGTCACAGCCATACCAACCCAATCAGAGTGTAGAGCAAGCCTGGCTGACCGTGTATCGAAATGTGAACCAGTATTGGGATCTGTACGAGTTGGCAGAAAAGCTGGTGGATATCGCCAGTCAGCAACAGCAATGGCGTTTTAACCATATGACGACAGTTGAACGCATCATAGGCCAAAAGCCGGGAACAGGAGGGTCATCAGGCGTCATGTACTTGCGTAGAGCGCTCGATCACCGTTTTTTCCCTGAGCTGTGGAGCTTGCGGACACAGTTGTAGAAAAGTTCATCAAAAAAAGCAAGAAAAGCGTCTTGGGGACCCAGGGCGCTTTTTTTCGTGTAGTACTCATTTCACATCTTTTCACATATCCTTCCTAATATTGGGTACAAATACCCTTCTTTTCCTGACAAACATATGTTTTCATTTTTACTAGTATACATATTTTTCAAGAACAACCAGAAATGGAGTGGGCACTTGGATGGAAACAATGAAGCCACCTATGGAAGTGTTATATGCCAAACAGCTGAATGCACTGCGATCCCATGATACAGGGACAAAACCTCCCAATTGGCTGATGTCGCCCAGAGCTGTGCGCGATTTTATTTTAGGAACAGATGACCCCCTCTCTTATGAGGGCGAAAGTATAACGATTACGAAGAAGTTTTATGGAGACGATGTGCTTATTGAGCGTGCAATCGTCACGTTGGCAGGCAATCGCGGCTTGATGCTCGTCGGTGAACCTGGAACGGCAAAGACGATGCTGTCTGAGCTGCTGTCTGCGGCCATCTCCGGAACGAGCACGAATACGATCCAAGGCACGGCAGGAACGACTGAGGATATGATCAAATACTCCTGGAACTACGCGATGCTGCTGGACAAAGGTCCTTCGCTGCAAGCGCTGGTTCCTTCCCCGTTATACACCGGAATGAGCAAGGGAATCATTACCCGTTTTGAAGAAATTACCCGTTGCCCGTTTGAGGTCCAAGACGTGTTGATTAGTATTTTGAGCGACAAGGTGATGAACATCCCCGAGCTGTCAGACGGCATCCTGTTTGCGAAGCCCGGTTTTAATATCATCGCAACAGCGAATCTGCGGGACAAAGGCGTCAATGAAATGAGCAGCGCGCTCAAACGCCGTTTTAACTTCGAGACAATCGCGCCGATTAATCATGTGAAAATGGAAGCACAAATTATCGAATCCCAAGCAAAAGTGATTCTGGAGCAAAGTGGCGTAAACATCGAAATCGATCGGGATGTGGTTGAGATATTGGCGACGACCTTCATGGAACTGCGTATGGGCGAGACCAAGGAAGGTTTCAAAATCGATTCCCCTCAATCCGTGATGAGTACAGCCGAAGCCGTATCCGTCTATGTTCAAAGTGCGATGACGTCCCATTACTATGATGGCAGGCCAATTTCCATGGATCGACTGGTACAGAACATGCTGGGAGCGGTCGTCAAGGAAAATCAAAAGGACGCAAATATCCTGAAAACCTACTTTACCAAAGTGGTCAAAGAACGGGCAAAGGAAGAGGGTCTATGGGGAACGTATTACAACGAGAAGAAATGGATCAAATAAACAGTCAGGACCGCTTCATAAAGTCATTCGTCGAAGAAGAGGTCTACAACCTCAGCAAACAGGTTGTCTATTTCCCGGTTCGTCATCATAGTCCTGCCTGCGCGTTTCATTTGAAAAAAACAATCGAAGAGTATCAACCGGAAATCATTCTGATTGAAGGCCCGGACCATAGCAATCATATCATTCCGATCTTGACGGATGAACGGACGAAGCCTCCTGTGAGCATTTATTACGCGTACGCCTCAGGGGAGAAAAAATACGTCTGTTACTTTCCGTTTCTTCTGTATTCGCCGGAATATGTGGCCTTGGTCGAAGCAAAACGCCGGCAGATTCCTGCTGCTTTCATTGATCTAAGCTACGGAAGCCGCCTCGAAAGCTTGGAAGACGGCCATGATTTGAAAAAGAAGAATGAAAAGCTGTCCTATCACGATGAGCGCATGCTGGCAGGCTCGCAGTTTATTCAGCGATTGTGCCAGACGATGAAATGCCGGAACTTCGATGAGCTATGGGAAAAGGTTTTTGAGATTGATGGTATTCGCAAACAGACGCAGGATTTCGTGAAGGATGTCTTTGCCTACTGCTACCTGTCTCGAAAATGCTATGATGACGCTACGTTGGAAGCGGAAGGCGATTTGATTCGCGAGGCGCACATGCGTCAAAAAATTGCAGAGGCAAAGAAAAAACATGCGAGAATTCTCGTGATTACCGGGGGCTTTCATACATACGGACTCATTGAGGAGCGCAAGACTCCCTACAAGATACAAAAGGTGCAGGAAGAAAAAATATATCCGATGGTGTACACGTACCAGGAAGCAGATCAGTTGAATGGATACGCAAGCGGGATGCCGTACGTTCACTACTACGAGAGTGTGTGGAAGGCACTGGAGAAGAAGGAGCGTGCTCCCTTCTCGAAAAGCGCCTTGATGTACCTCCCTCAACTGCTCATAAGGCTTCGTGACAAAGGAGAAACGACGTCAACTGCGGATGCAATCGAAGCGTACAGCCTCATGAACGGCTTGGCTGTCATGCGGGAAAAGGCGGAGGGCGGTGCCTATGAGTTGATCGATTCCGTTCTCTCTGCTTTTACAAAAGGCGAACGCTCGATTGCAACTTCACAGCCGATCGAGACATTGCGAGAGCTGTTGACAGGAGATGGAATCGGGGAGGTAGCCCCCAATTCACTGGATGTGCCCATCGTTCGCGATTGCAAAGACAGATGTAAATCGCTAAAGCTCGCGATCACGACAACAGGGCGCAATCAGAAGGTGCTCGAATTGTATGCCAAGAAGTCGCATCGCGAAGCCAGCCAGTTTTTTCACTGCATGCAGTTCTTGGGTACAGAGTTTTGCGCCAAAGAAGCAGGACCAGACTGGATGAACAACCGAAATGTCAATCTTGTCCGAGAAACATGGCGCTACAGCTATTCCTCCTTCGTCGAAGCCCGACTGATTGAGAGCTCGGTGTACGGTGGGACGGTGAAGGAGGCAGCTTCGCAAAAGCTAGCCGATATGGTAAAAGAAATGCCGCAGCACCAGAGCCATGAGCTGGCAAAATGGCTCTTGATGGCGGTCGTCATGGGATTGGAAGAGCTATCGGAAAGGCTCTTTGAATTTGTAGAAGAGTCCGTTCGGCAGGATGGACATTTTCTCTCTCTTTGCAAAACGTTGAAGACACTCACGATTCTTTTGGAACAAAAACGGTTGTTCGGTCTTATCGAAACAGAACGGCTGGAGAGCTTGGTGGAAGAGGTATATTACCAGGCTGTGACCAAAATCGTCGAGCAGGGAAACCCGAACCCCAACGAACTGGATGAGTTGGCCGATCAGCTCAAATTCCTCTACATGCTGAGTGAGAAGAGACAGGCAGATGATTCCCGAGAGATTTTCAGTGATCAACTGCTGGAATTGATGCGTAACGACAAGCTCCCCGCAAAACTGGTGGGGGTAGTGGTCGCAATCTTGTGCAATCTCGAAGTGTTAGAGCGCGCAGAAATCTCCCGACGTGCACGTGCATATATGTTCGGCTCGCCTGAGCAAATGCTGCATACCGCCGCGTATTTACATGGCGTCTTTATCGTGGCTCGTGACTACCTCTTCCATCAGGAAGAAATCCTGCGCGATCTGCACCAGATGATTACATCCTTGGCCTACAACGACTTTTTGCAGGTGGTGCCCGAACTGCGATTGGCGTTTACATATTTTAGCCCAATGGAAATTAGTATGCTCTCGGAAAAAGTGGCAGCTCTCTTTCAAACGACGGTGGAACAAGTCACGAATCCAGTCATCGATGAGCGTACCTTGCGTGATGCCCGCATGCTCGATCAAGCGATCAAGGAGGAGTTTGCCAAATGGAACCTGATTTGAGCCGCGAAGCCTTGAACCGCTGGCGGTTGTTATTAGGCTCTCATGCCGAGGAATCATTGGAAGGCAGCGGGGTCTATCAATCATCCGAGTTTTCCTATCAGGAACTAGACTCGATTCTTGAATTTTTATACAACCGTGAATACGGAGAAGAGCAAGGCTATCGAAAAGAAGGCGGCCGGGGAGATTCGGCATTGACGGTTCCCTCCTGGCTGAATAAAATCCGCAAGCTGTTTCCCAAAAAAACGGTAGAAATCCTTGAGCGGCAAGCTCTGGACCGCTATAACATGACAGAGCTGTTGACAGACAAAAAAGTGTTGGAAAGCATGGAGCCCAACATGACCCTCTTGAAAAACATCCTCCAATTTAAAGGCAGGATGAAAGGAGAGGTCGTGAAAAGTGCAAAGGAAATTGTACGCAAGGTCGTAGACGATCTGCGGCGTCAGCTTGAGAATGAAGTGCAGACCAGCATCGTCGGCAAACGCAATCGCCACAAGCGCGGCTATACGAAGTCGATGAAAAATCTGGATGTCCATAAAACGATTCGCAAAAACTTGAAAAACTACGACCGCAAAAAAAGCCGTTTTATCATCGATGAACTGTATTTCCATAGCAATATCCAGCATCACAACAAATGGAACATCGTCATTGTCGTGGACGAGAGCGGCAGTATGATGGACTCTGTGATTTACAGCTCCGTTATGGCAAGCATTTTTTACAAGCTCGCTGCCTTAAAGACGCATTTGGTTATTTTTGATACGAAGGTCGTTGATTTGAGCGACAGACTGGATGATCCGGTCGATGTGCTGATGAGTGTGCAGCTTGGTGGGGGGACTCATATTGCCCAGGCGCTCAAATACGGTAGAACACTGCTCGAAAATCCATCGAAGACGATATTTATCCTCGTCAGCGATTTGGAGGAGGGCTATCCGATCAAGGAAATGTATCGCCAAAGCAAGGAAATTATAGACGCGGGCTGCAAGTTTTTAGTGCTGACGGCTTTGGATTTCAATGGCAACGCTACGTACAACCAGCATGCTGCACGGGTATTGAGCGATATGGGAGCAAATGTCGCCGCGATCACGCCTGATGAGCTCGCGCAATGGATTGGTAAAGTTATCAAATAGAGAGAAGGAGGAGTAAGGAATGGTTTTACGAAAGACAGATCTCAATCCGGTTACGAAGAAATTTGTGGAGGAGTTTATCAGTGCAAGTGATCGAAACAAGCATTTGTACGATCAAATCGCTGATTACGTTGCAGGTGACACAGACGAATGCCCGGAAATCGCAGAGGACCCGCGGTTTTACAGCTATACGATTCGATCCGAATTTGACAAGCTGAAAAAACGCGGCGAGGAGCTGGCTTTCTACCGAGCAGCTGTATTGATCTACAAGGCAAGTAACCGTTTTTACGATAAGAAAAACGTAATGGATGAGTGCTTCCTGGACCAGATCGAACTGCAAAGTATGAAGGAAATTAGTGATGCTGATATCCGTGCTAGAGATCAGAAAGCATTGGAGGCCATGAGAAAAACGGCCGAGCATTTTGGGCCTGCGTTGTTTGGCGAATTTTTGGTAAAAGCCGCGGAGGATTATCGCGTAAGCATCAGCCGTGACTACTCCTCGACATTTGATCGGGCCAAATTTTTGCTGTTCATTTCATATGCGTACACGATTTCTCCGAGCGTATTGGAGGAAGCAAAAGAAAAGCTGATGCCGATCTACTATTACCTGCTTACAGGTGATACGCGCGAATTTATAAAAGAGCTGCATACCATTGCAAAAGAAGTCGTGACCATGCAGTTTTCGAGCAACAATTTACTGACGAACGAGTCGTTGTACCCTTCGTTCGTCAAAGAAAAAAAGGCTGCGCTGCGAGAAAAGTATTATCAAGGAGAGCAGGTCAAGGAAGGCTCCCTTTTGAATCAGAAGCATTTGAAGCGTTATATGGAGCTGGTCATCAGCTTGCTGTATTTCCGCATTCACGTCAAAGGCGGGACCAGTGCATTTCTGAAGAAGGAAGAGGAGATCGATCGGGAGCTGCACGACACCTTGCAAATCTTTTTTGACATGTTCCCGCTTGATATCCTGTCCGAAGATAAGAGACTGGCTGGCCTTGTGCAGATGGAGGAGCCTTACGATCTACTGCTGGGACTTCGCGAGCATTTGCTATCTCCCCCGACGCTCTGGGAGCAGGTGAAACAGCTGGCGCTTGAAGATGTAACCAAATCGAGACGAGCGCTTGAGCTTGCTTCAATCCCGATGGTCAAAGGATTTTTATACAAAACGCTGGCGGTAGCAGGCGTGGATCTCTCCGATTTCCAGCCTTCTTTGGAAGGGATTATTCAAGACGCGCTGCGACGTGCGAAGGGCTCGACGAAGCTGGCGAGCTATTTGGATGGAAAAGCTGCCCTAGAGGATGTGCTCGAGCATGTGCATATGGAGGACGTACAACTCGTAAGACAGCAGATGATCCTGTTGAGCTTCTTGCCTGTAGACCATCCGTTTATTGCGCGTCTGATTCCGTTCATGTGCCACTACAAAGACAATTCCAATCGCAGAGTAGGCCATATGTGCTTTGCTCATGCGTTCCAGGATCGATTGACCGGCATCATCGATCATTACCGGAAGGACGAAGCTGTAGATGTCCAGACACTTTTCTATCAGATTTTGTCGATCAAGGAGATGCACTATTATTACACAGACGTCAATGAAGAAGTGTATCGTTCATTGGTCGTAGCGAATCCGGAGATGAGTCTGGCTCAATTTGACAAGCTGGATACGGAGCTTCGCGTGTTTGTGATGCAAACCCTATTGGCGGCAAAGGAGACGCTGTCTGAGAAATTGCGGAACCAAGCGATTCTGCTCGGGTTGGCTGACAGCTCGAAGAAAGTGAGCGGCCTTGCTGGTTCAGCGTTTCTTCAGGCCAAAGACAAGGAGCTTTATTTGCACGTTTATCAAACCGAGAAAAAAGCAAAGGTCAAGGAAATGGCGCTTGATGCGATTCGCTCCCTGGACAATAACAAGGAGATTTTCCAGGAGCTATTGACAACAGAAAAGAGCAGCAAATTTAAAACGCTGCTGCAAACATTTATCGACGCCGAGGAGCAAGGGCCAGATGCGAGTTTGACCCATTTGGGCAATCTGACCGACAAGCGCAAGCTCACACGGATTAAATGGATGCCACTGGAGCGCATGCCAGTCCTTCGCGACCAAGACGGCAACGAGCTGGGCCAAGAAGTAATGGAGTACATGCTAACCGCTTCGATCGAATTCCCGACAGCACCAAACCCGTTGGTGCTTGACTTGAAACCTTCTCTGCAAGCGGCATCTGTTGCTGACTTTACCGTAGAAGCATTGCGTACATGGCTCGATAATGGAGCAGTCGCCAAAGAAAAATGGATCATGCCGCTCTGCGTCGCTTTCGGAGATCGACGTATAGTCGATACGATTGGTCAGTTGATTAAGGAATGGACAGATCACTCTCGCGGTGCTTTGGCTGCGGATGGCGTGCGTGCCCTGTCGTTCTCAAATGATTTGACTGCACTGCGTCTCATCGACCAGATCAAGCGTACGATCAAAAACAGGCAAGTCAAAACAGCAGCAGAAGAGGCGCTTTCCATGGCGGCTGCGAATCAGAACATTTCCGCGATGGAACTGGAAGACCGATTGGTAACTACGCTTGGTTTCGATGCATCCGGCAAGCAAGTGTTTGACTACGGAGACCGCACCTTCACGGTCAAAGTAAGCAACGAGCTGGAGCTGGAAGTTACGAACGACAGTACAGGAAAAGCGGTAAAAAATCTGCCTGCGCCGTCCGCGAAAGACGATCAGGAGAAGGCAGAACAAGCGCGATTGACTTTTGCTCAATTGAAAAAAGACCTGAAAAATATGGTGAAGGTACAATCTCTTCGTTTGGAGGAGTCCCTGTCCAAATCGCGTTATTGGTCAACGGCAGCATGGAAACGTCTCTTTGTAGAGAACGTGTTGATGCAAAAATTCGCAATTGGACTGATCTGGGGTGTATACGAGGACGGAAAGCTCGTAGATACGTTCCGCTATATGGACGATGGGACATTTAACACCGTGGACGAGGATGAGTATGAGCTGGCAGATGAGCAGCTCATTGGCTTGATTCACCCACTGGAGCTGGACGAAGAGACGTTGAACGGCTGGCGTACTCAGCTGGAAGATTACGAAATTACACAACCATTCGAGCAGTTGAATCGGGAAGCGTTCCTGCCTACGGAAGAAGAAGTAAAAGCCAATGAATTGCTCCGCCTGCCTGTTGAATCGTACTCACCTACTGCTTTTGCAAAAATGATGGAGAAATTCGGCTGGGTCAAAGGAACGCCGCTCGATGCCGGTTATTATTACGAGTTTTACAAACTGTATGACGGTATGGTGGCTGAGTTGAAAATCAGCGGGGCGAGCATTTCGTATTGGGAAGGAATGGAGGATGTGAAGCTGGAAGCGTTGGCTTTCTTTCCAAATAAAGATGCCGAGTACAAGCATTTTTACTTCAAACCAGTGGATCGGCTGAAGCTCACTGATATTCCAACACGCATTTTCAGCGAGACCGTCTATGATGTCATGCGAGCAGCAGGAAAATAACGATGGCGGATTTCACATCAGAATTTCATCGGTTTATCGCACTGTGCAACGAAGAGTATCTGATCAAATACGCGAACAAAGGAATATACAATCGTTCCATCAAGGAAATGGAAAAAGGAATGACTGTTTCCTACGAGTTCGGGGACGATTACGTCGAGTGTGCGCTGTCAGATGACAGCGTATGCCGACTTCATGCAGATATTGATCGCTTTTCCTGCTCATGTCCATCAGACAAGATATGCAAGCATGTCATCATCGCCATCGTCTACTATGCCGAAAACCATTTGCAAGCAGGAGCAGGAAACGAGGTAGAGCTGGAGACCTACAAGCCTGACTTTAGCTGGCTGTTGCAATTGCAGCCGTCTCACATTAGCAAGGCTTTTACCCCAGCGCAGCTGGAAGAAGTGCTGTTTCGCCTCGACTATTTCGAGGAGATGGATGTCGCTGAAACATCCTTTTTAACCATGACATTGCGCACCCAGGATATATCCGTTTCTTTTGACAGTGATTCGGAGATCGGGAAGAGTATGTGCACCTGCAAGGCAAAAGGCAATTGCTTGCATAAGCTGGAGGTCATTTTGCGCTATCGGGCTATGCATCAGTTACAGGATCGTGAGCAGTTACAAGCATCCGTAACCGATGTCAGCTATGAAACCGATGTCGTAGCAGAAGCCAAAGCCCTGATCGCAGAGATTCTTGGCATCGGCTTGGCGAAGCTATCCCAGACGATTTGTACTCGGCTGGAGCTGCTTGCTATCGCTGCGCATAACGGCAATCTTCCCCGCGTAGAAAAGGACATTCGCGGCATTCATGGGGAGCTGAACTTATTTTTTCAGCGTCATGTCAAGTTTTCAACGGAAGCGTTACTCGACCGACTTTCCCGGGTGTACCTTAGTTTGCTTGCCCTAGAGAAGGCCGATCAAACCGAAGCGAAAAAGCAGCTGCTCGGCAGCTTCAAGAGTAAGTACCATATGGTTCCGCAGTTAAGTCTGTATGCATTGGGAGCGAATCCATGGGAGACGCGGTCAGGGTACAAGGGGATTACGTATTACTTTTATTCGCTTTCTGATCAGCGCATCTACACGTATACAGAAGCGCGCCCCGTATATTATGAAGGCATATCCTTTTCCTTTAAGGACAGCTATAAAGGCAAGGTACCCTGGGGAGAGTTGATCTCCATGGAGGAGCTCTCTCATTCACAGGTCATCCTGACACAGGCGAAGACGAATCGGGAGCAGCGCTTGTCTTCCAGTGAAGAGACGCGGCTAACCATCGTCCCCAGGGACAATATCGAAGAACTGGATCTGGGCAAGGTGTTCATTCGCGATTGGTCAAATGGTTGGAAGGACGCGGCAGGCGATATGTTTGAGACTGCGTTGGACTCGGTTTTTCTATTGAAAGCGAAGCAGTTCAACCAAGTCGAATTCGATCAGAAGACGCAGCAGTTGATTCTGACGATCGAAGACGAGCAATGTCATTCTCTCCAATTAAGCATCTCCTATCAGGGGGAATTCGCCCGCAATATACGTCATCTCGAGCAAAACAAACGGCTGCTAGAGTTGCGCGATGTGTATTTGCTTGTGCAAAAAATAGGAGATGGGCTTTATCCGATCAGCATCATGCAGGGCAAATCGCTGACGAGCTTTAAGTTAGACCTATAGACGGTGAGGGAGTGGACGTAAATCATGGAGGAGCTATATTCCTTAACCGAAAAGCTGACGGAATGGCAGGAACGCTTGTTACTCAAAGGAATCCATAAACTTGACAAGCAAGATTTGCAGGAGCTGAAAAAGCTGCAAGAGCTCGCGACCGAATACGATATGAGCTTCCTCGGCTCATTGATAGAAGATCTGCAAGTGGAGGGCAATCGCTATTTGCAGGAAGTAAAAGCGGATGCGGAGTTGTTAACACAGCAGTATTTGTATGTGGTGCAGTACGTCAATATGATGAAAAAGCCTTTGACTCGGTCATCGTAATTCGGGTGTAGGAAAGGAAGAGAGATTCGTAAAGAGTCTCTCTTTTTCTATAGCTCGTGGTATTACCCTGTGCTATCCTTTTTCTGGAAAGGGGTTGATGCTTGTGAATCTGTGGGAAGGATAGATTACGCGCCGTCGTTCCCGAGGATTGGCAGAAGTTTCACAAAAAATGATCAAGATTCGGAGATAGCAAGAGCATCTGATGCCATTTATTTTCCTAGATCGGAAGCTGGAGCAAGATTGTGGACAGAGCAGCAAGCAGCCAGAGTCCCTGACGGAGACAATATGCGGCTTGCGATTGAAACCTTGGATGGAGAATTGGTAGGCACGATCAACTCGCATCACTGTGATTCCCGGAATGGAAATTTTCAATATGGAGTGGCCATTTTCCGCGACTATCATCGCAGAGGATATGCTTCGGAAGCCGTAAAGATTTTTCTCACCTATTTTTTTCAGGAGCTGCGTTATGAGAAAGTAACGGCACATGTTTTTGCTTTTAACGAAACATCGAAACGATTGCAGGAACACCTCGGCTTTCAACTGGAAGGCACGCTTCGGAATATGATCTATACGAACGGCCAACATTATGATGAATACATATATGGGCTGTTAAAAAGTGAATTTGTCAGATAGTCTTGAACAACTCTCTCGCTGCTATAGGGGAGAGTTTTTTGTTTATATATAAAGTTGTAAAGAAACTGAAAATAAAGGTAAACAAAATGAACATGTAATGACAGAATATTATCTAAAATAAAACATGTTTGAATGCTAAAACATTTGTAACAAGAATTGGGGGAACACAGATGAAAAAGAAGAGCTTTTATCACACGCTGATTGCCATGACGATCGCGATATCTACGGCTTTGGCAGGGTGTTCGTCGGGGCAGGATGCGTCCACTAACCCTGGACAAGCAGGGGGTACTGCGGAAGCTGGCAAAACAGGAGGAACCCTCGTCATCGCTCGTCTGTCCGATGCGAACAACCTCGACCCGCATTTCCTGTCCCAAATCCCTTCAGCAGCAATCGTTCATCACAAAGTATACGAAGGGCTTGTGCGCATGGATAAAGAAAGCAAATACGTCCCATCCCTGGCAAGCGAGTGGAAGCAGCTCGATGACCTGACGTGGGAGTTCAAGCTTCGTCAAGGCGTGACGTTCCATGATGGCGCACCTTTCAATGCGGAAGCAGTAAAGGCTACAATCGCGCGCGTTCAGGACCCTGCCGTTGGCTCTAGCCGGATGAATATGTTTGAAGCCATCAAAGAAGTGAAAGTGGTAGATGAGTACACGGTACAATTTCTTTTGAATTATCCGTACGCACCGCTCTTGTCTGTTTTGGCGAGTGCAGAGGGTAGCATCATCAGCCCGAAAGCCATTGAACAATATGGAAAAGATTTGAGCAAGAATCCAACTGGTACGGGCCCGTACAAATTCGAGAAATGGACGCCGGGCCAAGAAGTGATTCTCGTAAGAAATGATAACTACTATGGCGGTACACCAAATTTGGAGAAAGTCGTTTTCAAAACCGTACCGGAAGACACGACGCGCCTTGCCATGGTTGAGACAGGAGAAGTTCACGTGGCAGAAAACCTGCCTGTAACAGACATTGATCGCGTGCAAAATTCTGCATCGATGCAATTGGGTCGATACCCTGGTTTCTCTGTCGATCATATCGGATTGAATACAAAGAAAAAGCCGTTTGATGATGTGCGTGTCCGCCAAGCCATTGCCCACGCAATCGACAAGAAAACCATTATTGAAGGCGTTTACAACAGCGTAGGAACGCCAGCGCACTCCTCGATTACACCAGCGATGGTTGGGTACAGCCCGAATGTAAAAGACATTCCGTATGACGTCGAGAAAGCGAAGCAATTGCTCGCAGAGGCTGGATATCCAAACGGCTTCAAAGCAAAAATCGCGTTGAATGACAACAAGGCACGGATTAGCGTAGCCGAGGTTTTGCAGCAACAGCTGAAGCCAATTGGTATTGACCTGCAACTGGATGTGATGGAATTCGGGGCTTATATCGAAGCAGCGTCCAAAGGTGAGACTGACCTGTTCATGAGTGGATGGGGAAATGCTACGGGCGATGCCGACTACAACCAAGCGAACCTGTATCACTCGAAAGCACATGGCGCCCCGGGTAATCATTCCTTCTACAACAATCCGGAAGTAGACAAGCTGATTGACGAAGGACGCAAAGAAACAGACGCAGAAAAACGGAAGCAACTCTATGAAAAAGCACAACAAATCGAAATGAACGAAGCTCCGCTCATTCCGTTCCGATTCTCCGAGAACTTGGCGGCGATTCAAAAGAATGTGCAGGGTGTATGGATTAGCCCTGCTGGTCATATTGAGATTGACGAAGTAACGATTCAATAATACGAGGCGCCGCTGACATGATTATGTCAGTGGCGTTTTCATATACGCTGGAATAAAGAGGGAAATTTAGATTTAGTTGTAGAAGTTTCTAATTTATCCTGTGTGAAGTAGATGATAAGAGAGACTTGATAAAAACGAAAAGTAATAGAAATAAAGTAAGGGCGTTGGAATCAAAAAAGTTGGGTT
This sequence comes from Brevibacillus brevis, assembly GCF_900637055.1. Taxonomy (NCBI): domain Bacteria; kingdom Bacillati; phylum Bacillota; class Bacilli; order Caryophanales; family Paenibacillaceae; genus Brevibacillus; species Brevibacillus brevis. The sequence goes on along the minus strand of NZ_LR134338.1, from coordinate 3,349,572 downwards.
TAACAGTTAACTCGGGGTGATGGGGGCTTTTTTGGGTATTATCTTATGTGCAACACATTGCATATTTATATTGGTCATCCTCATGGATCCAAACAGAACCATCATTTTTGATAATAAAACGAAAATTGTGCTCTGAAAGCTCTTTAACTATCTCAGCATTATTAGATTCAAAGATCTTAACATATTCTGCTTCCAGTGAAGAATTGCTGAGTAGAAAAAAAACGAAAATAACAACACATAATAAAAGAGCAATTGAAATTATAGTTCGACGATTACTCAGCTTTGGCAACATGCGTTTTCCTCCGAGAACAAGAGATTTTCGAGTAGAATAGATTGGCGTCAGTCGTCATATAATTATGACACAACTGACGCCAAATTGTGGAAAATTATTTAAAATCAGACTCATCACCAGTAAAATAAGTAACCTTTAGTTGGTCCCACGGTTCTTTACCAGTTATTTTTTCACTATTGTTCGATTTTTTTACTAATCTTTTAAGGTCACCACTAAAATATACTTCATCAATATAATCATCAATGATATATACGACATCTGCGGGATCAGTATAACCGCTTAATCCTTCTTTAGTAGCTTTATATCTTCCTTCTCCATTGTTATGTAAATCCATTTTTGCATGAGGGTTATTTTTTGAATAATCTGCTGCTCCATATTCGTGAGCGTCAGTCCACGCTCTTGTCCACGCATCGTCCGTCATGCTAACTAAGATTAGGCTCCATGCGGCATGTCTAAATGCATCTGATCTGTCACCAAGTCCATTACGACCGAATTTAGCAATAGTATAATCCCAAGCGGTTTTTCCTGCACCCAATGCGTAAATACCATAAATTGGGTTAGAGTCATACATCTCTTGTTCTTGATCGTTCAGTGTGGTGCCAGGTACAGGCCAGTCATAATCATCGCCAGAAGCCTTAGCGGAGAATTGGTCATTGCTGTTATTGCTATACTTTTCTGTGATTTCAAGAAGCTTATCATTAAGCTCATCTTGGCTAGCATCTGGATTGTTTGTTCTAAAATTAACGATCTCACTAAAAATTTTGTCAAAATCCCCATTTTTCAACTTTTCGTAAGCGCCTTCATACTTTTATACTTCATTTTTAAGTACACTAGCGCGTAAATCACTATTTTTTGCTGAAATGGGGACTGAAGTAGAGCATATTAATAATCCGGTAACTAATGTAAATAACACAATTTTTTTCATTGTATAAAACTCCTTTAAATGTAATTTTTTTACAAATAAAATCATATCAAAAATTTATGTAACTCTCAATGAAAAAGCACAACAAATCGAAATGAACGAAGCTCCGCTCATTCCGTTCCGATTCTCCGAGAACTTGGCGGCGATTCATTGAGATTGACGATGTAACGATTCAATAATACGAGGCGCCGCTGACATGCTTGTGTCAGTGGCGCTTTTTGGTTGAAAAGTAGAACGTCATCCCCTAAGATAGATTATATTTTGTTGATCAGCGTGTAGTGGAGGTGGAATGGCGTGAAACAGGGAAAAACGAATGCGATGCGGATATTGGACAAAGAAAAAATCGCATACACCATGCTGACGTATGCAACGGATGATGGAAAAATCGACGGAATTGCTGTCGCCCAAAAGATCGGTCGCGAAGAAAACGTTGTCTATAAAACACTGATTTCGCAAGGGACGAGCAAATCGTATTATGTGTTTGTCATTCCGGTTGAAGCCGAGCTTGATCTCAAAAAAGCGGCGAAAGCAGTCGGCGAGAAGAAGATCGAGATGATTCCCGTGAAAGAGATTACTAAAGTATCTGGCTATATTCGTGGTGGATGTTCGCCAGTTGGGATGAAGAAATTGTTTCCGACAGTGATCGATCAACGAGCACAATTGCTAGAGACGATTATTGTCAGTGGCGGAAATATTGGCGTCCAGATCGAGATGGCGGTAGAGGGCTTGTTACAAGCAACGAAAGGATCCTTGGCAGATATATCTGCAATCTAAAGAAAAAAGGCCACGGCATAAGCTGAGGCCTTTTTTCTGTTTATGGAAAAAGTCCCGGCCAAACTTGGAAAGGGGTGTCGCATGAACAGCAGTTCAATTCACCAGCAAGATAAGGAAGGTGGGCAAGCAGCTTTTTATCCCCAATTTCAATTGCAAGTTGGTATAATCTCTGAAGTCCGTTGTCATTTGTCATGTCTGGTCTTTTGGCGGTGATTGAAAATCGTTTCGCTGTACCGTGAGAAACGGGATCGTCTTCGTAAGCGAACAAAATCTCCTCCTCATCTGGCCATAAATAGATAGACTGCTCGCACGTCGGACACACCGTTACATATTCGTCTCCTTCCGAAAAGGTGAGAAGCATGTTGGCAATGTCCTTGTCCCCACGAAACGCAGCGTCCGCAGCTAATATGTAGCGCTTGTCTGCTTCATGCTCTCCCATCCGTACTAGGTGAAGGATTGATTCTGTCTGCTCTGTCATTGATAGAATGGCACGCCGGTATTCACGATAGATATTTCTGATGGTCTCTTGATCTATTAATAGTGTCTGATCTCGTAAAAACTCCGATGGCACATCCATATGAGGCGCATTTTCGCTATTGGCTTCGAAAATGCCGCAGGTTATGAAGATATCCAACAGAATATCGGGGCTCTCTGTTTTTAGCGCGATCTCTACTAAATAGGGAACGGCGGCATATGTGCATGGATAAATCGTATTTTGATGATACAGAAGTTCCCAATACAACTCTTCTTTTTCCTCAGAAAAATAGTCGTGCTGAATATGCTGGATGAGCGTAGGGACGCTATCAGAATAACCATAAGGACCTTGCAGCTTACCCCATACAGGACTTGCTAAATCTAGCATAAGAACATCACCTCTTTTGCTAAAATGAACCCACTATTTCCATTATCATAGTAAAACTTTCCTCAATCCGCTATAATTTGAGAATGATTATCATGTGCATTTTACACATCAGATTGGGTGGACAGAGTTGAGTTCTACAGATATTCAAGAAAACTTTCATCACTTTTTCGACAGAATGAATCTGGAAACACAGAATGTGGATCAGAAAACAAATCTGACCCTTCATCCAGAGATGGGTGAGGGGTATGCTCGTCGGTTTCTTCCTCGGTATGATATGGAAGTTGTTGTATCTGACTATACATTTTACCGATCACGGAGAATCTCTCTTTCTACGAAAAGCCCTATGGTAGAGCTGAATTTTTGTTTAAAAGGGGAAAGAGGGATTCGGGTGCAAGGCAAAGAGCATCAATTGCTGCCTGGTCTTTGCTCGCTACAATTCATGTCAGAAGTGGAAGCGAGGTTTGAATACGGTGGAAATGAGCCGTTCCACATGCTTGGCATCGGTATTCCGGTGTCGACCTTCCATCATTTCATGGAGGAGTCGAATGGTGAGCGTTCCATTGAATTCAGGCAAGTTCTTGGAAAACAATCGTTTCGTATCTTTCAGGAAAAGCTGTCTCCTGCTGCTTCTGTTGCACTCCAACGTGTGATGCAGCACGCCGCCAAACCGGGAACGAAAAAGATTGAGATGGAAACTGGCGTATTGGGACTGCTTTCGATGGCGTTTCAATCCTTTCTGCTTGATAAGGAAACTGCGTCTGTTCCCTTATCGAAAAGCGACAAAGAAAAGATCGTACAAGCAAGGGAGATCATGTTGGAATGCATGGCGGACCCGCCTTCATTACCTGCACTGTCCCGGATGATTGGTTTAAACGACTACAAGCTGAAGGCAGGATTTAAAGCAATGTTTGGCACAACCGTTTTTGGCTACTTGCGAGAAAAGAGGCTGGAAAAAGCCTTATTTTTACTTCAACAAGGGGAAATGAATGTGACGGAAACCTCGAGTGCCATCGGATACACGAATACAAGCTACTTTGCGGAAGCTTTCCGGGAGAAATATGGTGTCAACCCAAGCGCATTCGTGAGACGTTCCTCTAACAGGTAGGCTCAGTATCCCGATAACCAGCAAACTATTCCGTCTACAGGTAGTATGGATGACCGGCCAGTAGTATCATTTGGGGCGTTGATAACGAATCTCATTTACATGTCGTTTTAATGTAGGAGAGCCTCAAAAAGGAGAGAAGACGGAGTATGCAACGACTAGGTAGTATTTTTATGGTCCTTGCTATCATTTTAGTCCTGATGATCACAGGATGCGGCGGAGGATCGGGCCAACAAACAACTGCACTAACTACGAACAAACAAGCGGGACACCAAGGCTCAACGCCTGCAAAGAGCGAGAGTGCTTTTCCACGGACGATCGCCCATCTATCAGGTGAAACGGTCATTCAGGAAAAACCAATAAAAATCGCGACGCCGTACATTGCTTTTGTTGACTACTTGGCCGTTTTGGATGAGTATCCGATTGCTGCCCAAGGTGTATCGACCATTACGGCGAATTTTCCCAGTCTCAATAAACGAGTAGCGGATAAAAATATCATCGATCTGGGGATGGAGGTCGATCTGGAGAAGTTGCTGGCTGTTCAGTCTGATATCATTATTGCCGCTGATGACATGCGCGACCAATACGGAAAATTATCGCAAATTGCACCAACTGTCATCTTGCCTCAGGCTGGGGATTGGCGTGAAACCCTCCAACAAATGGCTTCGATTATAGGAAAAGAGGAGAAGGCTACGAATGTGCTAGCCGAGTTTGATCGAAAATCGGCGGCATACAAAGAACAGCTCGCCTTTCGCAGTCAGGAGTCGGTCATGTTCGTCATGTACAGAGGGAAAGAGCAGTTCATTACTTGGACCGATGGAAGATTCGATCCATTTTACAACGGACTTGGATTGAAGCGAACGGAAGGGGCTCATGAAAATGGGCAGCTCTCACTCGAGGGCCTCGCTCAACTAAATCCAGACCATCTGTTCGTCATCAATAATTGGCAAGCGCCGATCCAAGGTGGAGTGAAAGAGGCCCTGAAAGGAAGCAACGTCTGGAATAGCTTGAACGCCGTCAAAAATAACCGAGTCTATGAATTGGCAGACCCTTCGTTACCTGGACCGATGGCTCTGGCGAAAATAGACGGGATTGAAGAAATCATGAAAGCAATGGGGAAGTAAGTAGTTTAATTCACACTTGACACATTGGAATAATTACCATAATCTAATCTACAACGATTCTTGGCTGATTGGTCAACCAAAGGCTCCTGTACTTGACAGGGGCCTTTTTGTTATTTAACAAAGGAGGAACGAACCATGGGGAGCAAGAGAACATTGAAGCTAGGGACGATGATTCACGGAATCGGAGGGAATATGGGAGCGTGGCGGCACCCGAAAGCATTGGCTGACGCCAGCGTCAATCTTGGATTCTATGTGCAGCAGGCGCTGAAAGCTGAATCAGGATTGTTCGATTTTGTCTTTATTGCAGATGGTTTGTACATCAATGAAAAATCGCTCCCCCATTTTTTGAACCGTTTCGAGCCACTTACGATTTTATCTGCACTTGGAGCCGTCACCTCACGAATCGGCTTGGTTGGCACCGTATCTACCTCGTACAGCGAGCCGTTTACTATAGCCAGGCAATTTGCGTCCCTGGATCATATCAGTAGCGGCAGGGCTGGGTGGAATGTCGTGACCTCGCCTTTGGAAGGCTCAGCGCTGAACTATGGGAAAAAGGAGCATCCATCCCATGAGCTGCGATACCGAATTGCGGAGGAGTATTTGGAAGTAGTCAAAGGGCTGTGGGATTCGTGGGAAGATGATGCGTTCATTCGCGATAAGGAAGCGGGTATCTTTTTCCATCCGCAAAAAATGCATCGATTGAATCATCAAGGGGAGCACTTTTCCGTGCAGGGTCCATTAAATATCGCTCGTTCTCAACAAGGACACCCTGTTATTTTTCAGGCAGGTTCTTCTCAAAGCGGCAAGACATTGGCGGCAAAATCGGCAGACGCCGTGTTTACAGGGGCAGAAACCCTTGAGGAGGCAGCCAGCTTCTATCAGGATGTAAAAGCGCGAGCGGCGAAGTATGGACGCTCACCGGAGTCCATCTTACTATTTCCGGGGATACGCCCAATTGTCGGCAGAACAAAGGAAGAGGCGCTGCAAAAGCATCAGGAAATCGTCAATCTAGTCAGTATCGAGCATGCATTGAATTATTTGGGCCGCTTTTTTGACCACCACGATTTTACCCAATATGAATTGGATAAACGATTCCCTGATTTGGGCGAGATCGGAAGTAACGGCTTTCGAAGTACCACTGACAAAATCAAACAAAATGCCAAAGAGAACAACTGGACGTTGCGACAGGTTGCTTTGCAAACGGCCACACCTTCCAGCGATTTTATCGGAACGCCCACGATGGTAGCGGACCAAATTCAGTTGTGGTTTGAAAAACAAGCCGCCGACGGATTTATTGTCCACTCCGTTGTGCCGCATGGGTTGGACGATTTTGTTGAGTTGGTAGTGCCCCTTTTGCAAGAGCGGGGGATTTATCGCGACGAATATGAAGCGGACACATTACGTGGGAACCTGGGGCTTTCCATCCCGGTGAACCGTTACGTGAAAGAACAGCATACGATCGTGTAAGTGGGCAGTTTAGGTCAGAGTTTGCATTCATTTGCAGACTCTTTTTTTGCAATCATCCAGAATTGTTAATATAATCATACATATAATATATTAATATTGAAAAAGTAAAGGAGGATGTCAAGTATGATTAAAGGACTGTACGAAGCACATTTACCTGTCAAGAATCTTGCAAGATCGATTGCGTTTTACAAAGATCTGGATTTGGAACTTGCTCATCAGACCGATACAGTGGCTTTCTTTTGGATTGAAAAAGGGCGCAGCTGGTTAGGACTATGGGAGACCGATCGGGTAGATACTCCGTATCACGTATCGTTGAGACATGTGGCCTTTCATATTGATGGAAAAGATATGAAGGAAGCGAAGGAGTGGCTGGAACAGAAGGGAATAACGGTGACCACTATCTTTGGTTTCCCGCCAGAAAAGCAGCCGCTTGTTTTGCCGAATAACCCCCAAGCTCACGCTGCGATTTATTTCGAAGATCCCGACAGCAACCTGTTGGAATTCATCGCACCTTTGCGAATTGATTTTGAGGAAGCCTTTAAAATGATGACGCTAGAGGAGTGGGATCAAAGGGAAAAAAGCCGACTCGCCTCATTCACTCAAGCGGATCGGCCTTAATAAATTCATCTTGTGATCTGTCTGGCACAAATCAGGAAACGGTCAGTTCCGAAAATGCTTCCCTCAATCGCTCATATGACAGCACGCGTTTTTGAAAGTCTTTGATAGGCGCTGTAATGATGACTTCCTCGATATCGTATTGATCCTGGATGGCAATAAGCTTTTCCCGTACCGTGTCTTTCGTTCCGTGAATGACATTCGCTTCCTTTACCTCAATGGTATACGGTTCGACGGATTGGAGCCCGAATTCTTCCGCCTTTTTCAGACTGGTGACGGTTACGGTTTTTCCGCTTTGCAAATGGATTTTGGCGACCTTGCTTTCCTTTGCTAATTGAGCGGCTTCTTCTTCGGTATCGGCTACGATGACAGAAAGAGCAAGGAGTGCTTGCGGATTGGCGATTCTGCCTGGACGAAACTGCTTTCGGTAGGCATTAATAGCGGCTTGACTCACCGTCCCATCCTGGTTGATAAACAGGGCAAACACGTATGGAATGCCCCGGGAAGCAGCTAATTCTGCGCTTTCGAGACTCGTACCCAATAGGAATAAATCAGCAGGCTCGGGGGGAGTCGGGATGACTTTTAATCCATAAAGGGAGTGCGCAGGCGTTAGCTCGTCATGGAGAAAGTGCTCGAGTTCTACGAGTTTTTCTGCAAGAGTTCGGTTGATTCCTGTGTTCTCCTGTTGCAGTGCTTTTGTTGATAACGGAAGCCCGCCGGGAGCTCTGCCAATACCGAGATCGACACGACCAGGTGCCAGGGAAGCCAATACATGGAAATTTTCTGCTACCTTATACGGGCTGTAGTGTTGCAGCATCACTCCACCGGAACCGATGCGGATATGTTCCGTTTTCGCCAGCAAATGGGCGATGAGCACCTCTGGTGATGAGCCGACCACATGATCTAAGTCGTGATGCTCAGACACCCAGAACCGGTGATAGCCGAGCTCTTCGGCCTTCTTGACCAAGGCAATGGTATGCAAAAAAGCCTCTGTTGCCGTTTCCCCTTCTTGGATGGGACTCTGATCCAAAATGCTTAGTTTTAGCGGCATGTTCTTCGCTCCTATTCGTAATGGAAAAGAAATAGAGGCCCCCTGATCGTACGCTTGCATGTACAAAGGGGGCCTCTGGATGACCAGTCGGCTGATTTCATAGTTATTTGCTAGGATTTTATCGGTAACCCATTTCATTGTCAATGACTATTTCAAGCTGCAATGTTTGTAATGCGATGGAAAATAGCTGTTGACGTGGCAAAGGTGAGAATGATAATATCCCAAGTAATCCGATGTGAATTAAAAATGTCGACCAGACAACTGGAGACTTCCTGCCAATGGGTAGGGGGTCTTTTTGTTTTTGGATCGCACCGGAAGCCAGTGTTGGGAGAAGGAGGAGTTGTACGTGTCAGCCAAACAAAAAGTGATTGTATGGGGGAGAAGCGGGTACTCGTTTTGTACAGACGTCAAGGCTGTATTACAAGCGAATCAACATCCTTTTGAATGGATTGATGTAGAAGGAAAAGACGTGCTCCGCGATGTGCTGGAACTCAAATACGGCACACGCTTGGTCCCGGTGGTGGAATTCGGCGGGGACGGCAAATACGAAGCATTGCTTCATACAGAACTGGATCGGTTAGAATCGCGATTGTCAGTTAGCTAGGGGGGAAACAACATGGGGAGCATACAAGCGATTAGGGAGGAGACACGTACATCTCTTCCGTCCAACGGGAAAAAGGTTGAACCGATAGAGAGCATGATTGAGTTTCACGAAGTCCATAAATCATACGAAAACGGCGGCGCAACTATTGAGGCATTAAAAGGTGTTACGCTGAATGTGCACAAAGGCGACATTTTCGGAGTAATCGGTTTAAGCGGTGCTGGCAAAAGCACGTTGCTTCGCACGGTCAATCGATTGGAGCAGCCCACATCTGGCAGAGTGATTGTCGACGGGAATGATTTGTCTGTTTTGTCGGTCAAACATTTGCGGAGCTTGAAGAAAAACATTGGCATGATCTTTCAGCAGTTCAATCTGCTCTCCACGAAGACCGTTTTTGACAATGTAGCGATGCCGCTGCGGCTTGGAACCACTTCACAAAAGGAAGTTCAGGAACGCGTAGGCGAGCTCCTGTCGTTTGTAGGATTAACTGAAAAAGCGCAGAGCTATCCCAACCAGCTATCCGGCGGACAAAAGCAGCGTGTCGGGATCGCACGTGCACTGGCGACCAACCCGTCGATTTTGCTGAGCGACGAAGCAACCTCGGCGTTGGACCCGCAAACGACCGCGTCCATTCTAGAATTGCTCACAAGAGTGAACGAGGAATACAACGTCACGATTCTCATGATTACCCATGAAATGAATGTCATCAAAGAGGTTTGCAACCGTGTTGCGGTCATGGAGCAAGGCGCTGTCGTGGAACAAGGAAATGTCTTGGATGTATTTGCAAATCCTCAGACAGAGACGGCTCGCCATTTTGTCAAATCAGTGGTACGTGACGACATTCCAGTGAGCGTTTACAAGCTTCTTGAAGCGAATCAAGGGAAATCCAAGATCCTTCATATTCGTTTCATCGGGGAAAGCTCTGGTCAGCCGATGCTTTCGCAAGTAGCGAAGCGATTTGCCAGTGACGTCAATGTCCTTTTCGGAAACATCACCGAGCTGCAAGGAGTGCCATTTGGCAACCTGATTGTTGAATTGCAGGGCAACGAGCGGGAAATTGCCCGCGCATACCAATACATCCTACAGCAAAACGTCTCGGTAAAGGAGATTTCATAACGATGGAAGTCACATCCGACCAAGTCATCCAAGCCGTTTACGAAACGATTTACATGGTGAGCGTATCGCTCGTGTTTGCGACATTGATTGGCCTTCCGCTCGGCATCTTGCTCGTGGTCACGCGCAAGGGCCACATTTTAGAGAACCCGTTGATTTTTTCGATCTTGAATCCGATCATCAATGTCCTTCGTTCGGTACCATTTATCATTTTACTGGTGGCCATTATCCCGTTGACGAGGCTGATTGTCGGGACCTCTATCGGCACGACCGCGGCGATTGTGCCCCTCGTCATCTACAGCGGACCTTACATTGCTCGCTTGGTGGAAAACTCCTTGCTGGAAGTAAACGAAGGGATCATCGAAGCTGCAGAAGCAATGGGAGCGACGCCGTTGCAGATCATATTTCGCTTTCTCATCCCGGAAACACTCGGGTCGATTATTCTCAGTATCACGACAGCTACCATCGGCTTAATCGGAGCCACAGCCATGGCTGGAGCAATCGGTGGCGGAGGAATTGGAGACTTGGCGATTACATACGGATATCAGCGGTTCAGCACTGTGACAATTGTTGCGACCGTCGTCATCCTCGTCGTTCTCGTCCAAGGGATTCAATCATTCGGCAACGTGCTGGCCGGTAAAATTCGCCGGAACTAAGGCAACAGAAGAGACAGGAGAGAACCATCGATGAAAAAAGTAGCGCTTACCCTACTGTGCGCCTTGATAGCCATGCTCGCAGTTGGTTGCGGAAAAACAGAGGAACAGGCGGGGCTGAAAATCGGCATTCGCGGGTCGGAAAGCCGTACGTGGGACTTCGTGAAGGAACAGGCGGCAAAAGAAGGATTGCAAATTGAATTGGTTTCATTCAACGCGAATGTGAATCCAAATACCGTCCTGCTTGAGGGGGAAATCGACGCCAATGCCTTTCAGCACGTCGCTTTTTTAGACCAATTCAACAGGAAAAACAACGCGCAAATCGTGCCCGTTGGCTCCACGATCATTGCACCCCTCGGGATCTACTCGGATACGTTTAAAAAAATCGAAGAAATACCGGACGGGGCAAAGATCGCCGTACCGAACGATGACTCCAACTGGGGGCGTGCCTTGCTGCTGCTCCAAGAGGCTGGACTGATTCAAGTCGTGGATAATTTCGATGGATTTGGCGGGGCGGATAAGATCAAGGCGAATCCCAAACATTTAGAAATTGTCCCCGTCGATGGTGCAACGACTCCTCGTGTCATGAAGGATGTGGCGGCCTCCATTATAAACAACGGTGTGGCAGTCGAGGCTGGTTTTCTATTAAAAGACGCTGTGTTTCATGAAAGCAAAACGGCGAAGCCATACATCAACGTGATTGCGACGACAAAAGAAAAGGCAAATAGGGAGGATGTAAAAAAGCTGGTGGCGATCTACCAGTCCAAAATCGTTTCTGATTTTATCACGGAGACGTATAAAGGAAACTACATTCCTACACAAGTACCTGTCGAAGAACTAATCAATTTTAAACAAGCGTTTAAGAGTAAACCATAACGCGAACGAATGGGAGAAGAGCTGATGGGAAAGCGACAAATTCACTTATCCGCTTACTTAGTTGGTACGGGCATACATGTAGCGTCATGGCGGTTACCGACAGCGAAAAGAAATGCGAGTATCGACATCGAATATTATAAGCAGCTGGCTCAGACGGCAGAGCGCGGGAAGTTTGACATCGCCTTTATTGCAGACAGCTTGGCAGTCAATGAAGATTCGCATCCGAATATTCTCAATCGTTTTGAACCGATTACATTATTGGCAGCCCTCGCTGGTGCTACGTCCAAAATCGGTCTCGTCGCAACTGCATCCACTACTTACCACGAGCCCTACAATCTGGCTCGGCTGTTTGCTTCTGTCGATCATATCAGCAATGGCCGCGCAGGCTGGAATATGGTCACTACGGGCGATGCAACAGGAGAAACGGGGCGCAACTTCAGCCGTTCAACCCATGTACCACACGATCAGCGCTACGAGCAGGCAGAAGAATTCATCGATGTCGTTTCCGGCTTGTGGGATTCGTGGGAAGACGACGCATTTGTACAAGACAAAACGACGGGTGTGTTTTTTGATCCGGAAAAAATGCACCGACTCCATTACAAAGGTCAACATTACACGGTACAAGGACCGCTGAATATCGGCAGGTCCAAGCAAGGACAGCCTGTCATCGTGCAAGCAGGAGCGTCAGAACCGGGACAACGGCTGGCAGCGCGAACAGCAGAAGTCGTCTTTTCACACGTCAAGGATTTTGAGCGTGCCAAGAAGTTTTATCACAGCCTGAAAAGCAGGCTTCCTGATTACGGTCGAACTCCAGATGAACTGCACATTTTGCAAGGCATATCCCCGATTATTGCGGATACAAAGGCAGAGGCAGAGGCGATTTATGAGCAGTTGCATGACTTATTGCTGCCTGAGCAAGGCTTGCGATTTTTGTCGGGTTATTTGGGCAAAGTCGATTTCAGCAAGTATTCGCTGGATACGCCAGCAGCAGAAGTCATTTTTCCAGAAGAGAATGGCATCCAGAGTCATTTCGAATGGATGACAGAGCTGATTCGCCAAAAGAATCCGAACTTGCGCCAGTTGTACGCGTTGCTCGAAGGAGGAAGCAATCGGGAATGGATCGGAACCCCTGAACAAATCGCAGACGCGATGGAAAAATGGTTTACCCAAGGGGCGGCAGATGGATTCATGTTCATCGCTCCGATTCTCCCGCATGGTTTGGAAGTGTTCGTCGATAAGGTCATCCCGATTTTGCAAGAAAGAGGGCTTTATCGCTTGGATTACGAGGGAGATACGCTACGTGATCATCTGCATTTGAAAAAACCGCCCAATCGGTTCCGGGTCCCCAACAAGCAATTGACAGAAAGGAGATAGCGCAGTGGGAACAGGTATAGAGGCATTACGATCAACCGAACTGGAGGCCAAGCTAATTGCGATTCGCAGACAACTGCATCAATATCCCGAGGTTGCCTACGAAGAGTTCGAAACCACTCGCGCTATTCGTAAATGGCTGGAGGAAGCGGATATTCGCATCGTCGATTTCCCGCTGCAAACAGGCGTAGTGGCAGAAATAGGCGCGAACAACAATAGTGGACCGATCATTGCACTGCGCGCAGATATTGATGCATTGCCGATTCAAGAGGAAACAGGCTTGCCGTACGCATCGAAAATCCCAGGGAAAATGCATGCTTGCGGTCATGACTTCCACACGGCGGTCATCCTCGGAGCTGCTTATCTATTGAAGCAACAGGAAAAGACACTGGCAGGAACAGTGCGGTTTCTTTTCCAACCCGCAGAAGAGAAAGGAACAGGTGCAAGGCAGTTGGTGGAGAGGGGCGTTTTGGAAGGGGTTCACGCGATCTTTGGCTTGCACAACAAACCTGATCTGGAAGTCGGGGCAATCGGGATTAAACCGGGACCGCTGATGGCAAGCGTAGATGGCTTTGAGATCGATGTGGAAGGGATCGGTACACATGCAGCCATCCCACATGCCGGGGTAGATCCAATCGTAGCAGCTTCGCAAATCGTCACGGCTTTGCAATCGATTGTCAGTAGAAATGTAAGTCCGTTGGATAACGCTGTTGTAAGCGTGACGACCATTCACGGCGGAACGACTTGGAATGTGATTCCCGACAAAGTCGTTCTTGGCGGTACAATCCGCACCTTTCAAGAGGAGGTACGTGCGCGTATTCCCGAGCGCTTGCGTGCGATTATCGAGGGCGTAGCGTCAGCCTATGGTGCCAACGTTCATCTGCGCTGGTTTGCAGGACCACCACCTGTTCACAATGACGAGAAGCTAACACAGCTGTCCATCGATGTAGCCAAGAAGGTTGGCTTGCAAGTCGTAACGCCCGAACCGTCTGCGGCGGGAGAAGATTTTGCTTACTATCAATTGAAAATACCCGGCTCCTTCATTTTTTTCGGAACATCCGGTACCGAGGAATGGCATCATCCGGGATTTACGCTGGATGAACGGGCACTTTTGCCTGGCGCTCATTATTTTGCCGAGCTGGCTGCTAGCGCATTAAAGGACAGGTGAACGAATGGTAAACATCGAGAACCTCCATAAATCTTACAAAACGGCAAATGGAATCATCCCTGTTTTGCAGGACGTCCATTTACAAATCGAAAAAGGAGATATATTCGGGATCATCGGGTTTTCGGGAGCAGGTAAATCAACCCTGATTCGTTGTCTCAATCGGCTGGAGGAGCCCGATTCCGGGACCATCGAGATCGGAGGCAGGGTTATTACAGAACTATCCGAGAAAGAACTGCGACAGGCAAGGCAAAAAATCGGCATGATATTTCAGCAGTTTCATCTGCTGGATGCAAAAACAGTCTATCAAAACGTTGCCTTTCCCTTGGAGGTAGCTGGCCATCCGAAGCCATATATTCACCAGCGTGTAAGAGAAATATTAGAACTCGTACAGCTCGGAGACAAGGAAAACACATATCCGTCCCAGCTCAGCGGCGGTCAAAAGCAGCGTGTCGGGATTGCCAGGGCGCTGGTCAATTCGCCTGATTTGCTGCTGAGTGACGAAGCGACATCCGCGCTCGACCCGCAGACGACGTATTCGATTCTGGAGCTGTTGAAGGAGATCAATCGCCAGTTAAAGCTGACAATTGTGCTCATTACTCACGAGCTGGATGTGCTTCAGCACGTATGCAACAACATGGCGGTCATCGAAAACGGCAGAATCGTCGAGACGGGGAGTGTGGAGAAGTTTTTCCTTCATCCAGAAAGTGATACCGCTAAGCGATTTGTCCATATTATCGACTATTACCGTGACAAGCGCCATGTGATGGAAGGAGTCGGAGCGGGCATATGAACGCAGATTTGTTTGAATTGCTATGGGAAGGACTAATTGAGACGCTCTACATGGTGTTTTGGTCATCCTTGTTCGCCCTTTTGATCGGCATGTTTTTGGGGATTACCCTCGTTGTGACGGAAAAGGGTGGCCTTCTTGAATCACCAAAACTGAGTAAATGGATCGGGACAATGATAAATGGCGTGCGGTCTCTTCCTTTCATTATTCTGATCGTATTGCTATTGCCGTTGTCGAGACTCATTGTGGGTACCTCGCTCGGGCCGACAGCTGCTATTGTCTCTTTATCCATTGGTGCAGCACCATTTTTGGCGAGAATCATTGAAAACTCGCTCAAGGAAGTAAGTGCAGGGAAGATGGAAGCAGCCAAATCCGTTGGAGCTTCGCCCATCACAATCATTTTCCGCGTGCTAATTCCGGAAGCGATGCCAGCCTTAGTGCGGGGTGTCACGATTGGGATTATCGGCATCACGGAATTTACCGCAGTAGCTGGGGCAATCGGTGCTGGGGGATTAGGCAGCTTGGCCATTCGTTTTGGATACCAGCGTTTTCGGGAAGACGTTCTCATCGCAACCGTCATTATTATCATTTTGCTCGTCCAAGTCATTCAATGGTCGGGGGATTCCATCGTCAAAGCGATCCATAAGAAACGCTACAAGTTTGAATAAAGCAAGAATCCAAGCCGTATGTAACGAGGGGAGTGAAATGTATGGGGAAAAAGAGTCTCGGAATGATCGTTGGATTATTTACCGTAGTTAGCATGGCAGTTGCAGGGTGCTCAACATCAGCTTTCTCTAGTAACAGCACGGGACAAGCGACTGAACCGAAGACAGAAGTCACCTTGAGAGTCGGTGCTGCCCCTGTTCCGCATGCTGAAATATTGGAGTTCATCAAGCCGAAGCTCAAAGAGCAAGGGGTGAACTTGGAAGTGGTCGTGCTAGACGACGAGGGTCAACTGAATCCTGCCTTAAAAGAGAAGCAAATCGACGCGAATTTTTTCCAGCACGTGCCGTATTTGGATTCGGTCAAAAACGAACAAGGCTATGATTTTGTCGCCACGACCAAAGTTCACGTAGAGCCAATCGGATTTTATTCGGACAAATTAGGATCGAAGGACGAAATCAAGGAAGGCGCGAAAATCGGCATCCCAAACAATCCGTCCAACGAATACCGGGCGTTGATTCTGTTACAAGAACAAGGCTGGATCAAGCTAAAAGAAGGTCTAACCAATTACGCCGCAACTCCGAAAGACATCACAGATAATCCGAAAAAACTGGAATTCGTAGAAGTAGAAGCAGCTACGTTACCCCGCGTGCTGCCCGATCTCGCGGGAGCCGTCATCAATACGAATATCGTTCTCGAAGCAAATCTTGATCCGAAAAGTGCCTTGTTTCGTGAAGGTGCGAATTCACCCTATGCGAACGTAATTGCGGTGCGAAAAGGAGACGAGAATCGGGAAGAAATCAAAAAGCTGGACGCTGCTTTGACTTCATCCGAGGTCAAAAAGTTCATCGAGGACAAATACGGAGTGGCCGTCGTGCCCGCCTTTTAACTCATCGAATGGGAGTGCGCGTGAAACATGAAAGGAATCCACATAGGCGATCTATGCATTCGTAACGCAAGAGTCGAGGACTGCGATCAGATTGAGGAGCATCTGCTCGAAGCCTACCGGCAATATGAGCAGCATTTATCCGCTGTGAAATGGGAGCGATATAAAGAAGAAATCAGGCAATCCGTGGCAAACAGTAGGACTCTCGCTTTCATCGTGGCAGAATTGGACAGCGAAATAGTAGGGAGCGTTCAGCTTTTTGGTTCCTCGGAAGACGCTTATGCCAAACCAGAACTCGGGATACATTCGCCGATTATACGATTCTTGGCAGTTTCACCGAAAGCGAGGGGCCATGGTATTGCGGCACAGCTGATTGCGGAAAGTATCCATCGCACGCGGAGACTAGGAGCAACGACGCTTCATCTCCATACAACAGACATGATGGCATCCGCAATCAAATTATATGAGCGCCTGGGATTTACGCGAGCCATAGACAAAGACTTTTCAAACGGGGAGACACTTGTGAAAAGCTATTGGCTGCGACTGAATGAAGATACACAAAAGTCCTGATGCATCTGTTCATCAGGACTTTTTCTTTCGCTTACTCTGTTTGGAACGAAGCGAGAATCTCCAGGTAGTGTGCATTGTACATGATGCCGAGGACATTCCCAAATGGATCAAGGACAGAAGCCGTTATGAATCCGTCACCACGCTGGATCAGGGGTTCGTACTCTCTTGCTCCCATAGATAACAGCTTATCCAGTACGGATTCGATATCGTCGACGTGCCAGTACATCACAACGCCACCCGGACCAGGTACCGCAGCAGTTGGTGCGAAACGGCGATCAATGAGGCCTAGTTCGTGCTTGTAGTCTCCAATGCGAAACTCGACGTAGGCGAGCTGTCCATCCGGTCCAGAGCGTTCGAAGTACGGCGCAATGCCCAGTAGTTCCGTGTACCACTTTTTTGCCGCCTGCATATCATCCGCCCAATAACTAATCGTAGCAAAGCCCCGCAAGGTTTGGTTGTGACTCATCATCGAAGTTCCTCCTTCAAATGGTTGGTACTTCCGATTATAAGGTCTGACTACTGACAACTGTCTGTCAGTAGTTTAACTGTACTTACTCAGTACATCAAAAAACTCTTTCAGAAAATGATAAAAGAGCTTTTCAGAAGGGGGAAGCTCACGGTTGTTGGGGATGATAATGCCCACTGTTCGCGTCACCAATGGCTCGCTTATCGGGATTTTCACTGTCTCACGGGGAACGTTATCCGTTAACGTAAGCTCTGGCAATAATGTGACGCCCAAGCCTGCCGCCACCAATCCTTTAATGGCATCGATGTCTTCCCCTTCAAAAGCAACTTGAGGAGAAAAGCCCATTTGCGAGCAAGCATTGACGGCGATATTGCGGAGGATGAAACCGGGTGGAAACAACACAAAAGTATCTTCCTGCAACTGACTGAGACGCAAGCTAGGCTGTTTGGACAGCGGGTGCTTCGCGGGCAGCAGTGCTACGATATTTTCAGCGAAGAAGATATAGCTGCGCACATTTTTTTCCTGAGTGGGAACAGGTCCAAGAAAAGCCAAGTCAATTTCTCCGTTGATGACCGAGTCGATCAGCCCCTGATAAGAACCTTGCTTCAATTGAAAGCCGATGTCCGGATACCGGGCTCGAAAACCGGAAATGACTGTCGGCAGGGGATTGGCGGCGAGGCTGCTTGTAAAGCCAACTCGAATCGTACCGCGTGACGGGTCAAGAAACTCTTCGATCTTTTCTTTTGCCTTCTCGATTTCATTCATCGCCATTTCGACGTGCTGCAAAAAGATTTTTCCAACAGCCGTCAGCTTGATATTGCGACCTTCGCGGAGGAACAACGACACACCGAGCTCCTCCTCCAGATTGGCGATTTGCCGACTGAGGGCAGACTGGGCGACGTGCAAATGATGTGAGGCCTCGGTGAAGTGCTCTCGTTTGGCAACCTCGATGAAGTATTGAATCTGTCGTAGCTCCATGAATACCCCCACCTTACCTATTTATCTCGATTTGAGATAGATTTTGCATAAATTATATATTGTTTGTATCGTTTCACTCAATCTAAAATGTACATACCAGAGAGAGCAAGGAGAGTGGAGATACATGACGACACAAGGAATGCCTGCTAAGCAAGGTCTGTACGATCCGATTTTCGAACATGACGCTTGCGGAATTGGTTTTATTGCCAACTTGAAATCGAAATCGACGCATGATATGGTCCGAAAGGGTCTGAAAATTCTGTGCCAACTGGAACACCGCGGCGGCCAAGGCAGTGATCCGGAAACGGGAGACGGTGCAGGGATCTTAACGCAAATTCCACACGCGTTTTTCAAAAAGACCTGTAAAGAGCTGAATATCACGCTGCCGGCGCAAGGCAAATACGGCGTAGGTATGCTGTTTCTTCCGATGGATGAGGCGAAACGGCAAAAGTATGAAGATCAGCTGGAGGCGATTGTTGCAGCAGAGGGACAAAAGCTGCTCGGCTGGAGAACCGTTCCTGTCGATGCGACGAAAATCGGCAAAACGGCTGTAGCGAGTCAGCCTTATGTCCGCCAAGTATTCATCGGAGCCAGCCCGAATATACAGGACCAACTGGCATTTGAGCGGAAGCTGTATGTCATTCGCAAGCAGATGGAACGGGCAGCAGGTACTGATTTTTACGCCGCCTCCATGTCTTCGCGTACGATTGTCTATAAAGGTTTGCTCACACCAGGACAACTGGATGCTTTTTATCTTGATTTGCAAGATAATTCTTACACTTCTGCCTTCTCAGTCGTTCACTCGCGTTTCAGCACGAACACATTCCCGACATGGGAGAGGGCACACCCGAATCGTTATTTGATTCACAACGGGGAAATCAACACCTTGCAAGGAAACATCAACTGGATGATGGCTCGTGAAAAAATGTTCCAGTCCGAGGCGTTTGGTGCTGATTTGGCAAAAGTAGTACCAGTCATTGATATGGCGGGCAGTGATTCGGCGATTTTGGATAACTGCGTGGAGTTTTTCTCGCTGGCAGGCCGTTCCTTGCCGCATGTCGCGATGATGATGATTCCTGAACCGTGGGATCAGGATGAGCGAATCGACGAGAATAAGAAAGCTTTTTACGAGTATCACAGCTGCCTCATGGAGCCGTGGGATGGTCCAACAGCTATTTCTTTTACGGATGGCAGACACATCGGCGCGATTCTCGACCGAAACGGATTGCGACCAGCGAGATACTATGTGACATCAGATGATACGATTATTTTCTCATCAGAGGTTGGTGTTCTCGAAGTACCAGATGAAACGATTGTCCAGAAAGGACGGCTTAGCCCTGGAAGGATGCTGCTTGTCGACCTCGAGGAAGGCAGAATCGTATCTGACGAGGAAATCAAGCAAAAAATCGCAAGCGAACAGCCATATCGGGAGTGGGTGAAAGAAAACCTGCATGCTATCGAGGATTTGCCGGCAGCAGGTCGCACAGAGGAGCTGCAAGGAGATAGCCTGCTTGCGCACCAAAAAGCATTTGGCTATACACAGGAGGAAGTCGACAAGGTACTTGCCCCGATGGTGGCTGAACAAAAAGATCCCATTGGTTCGATGGGCGTAGACACACCACTCGCGGTATTGTCTGATCGCGCACAGCTTTTGTACCACTATTTCAAACAGTCATTCGCCCAAGTCACGAATCCACCGATTGATGCGCTGCGGGAGGCTTGCGTAACATCGACCCATACTGTGCTTGGCGCGGAAGGAAACCTGCTGGTTCCGGATGCGAGCAATTGCCGCAGAATTCGTCTGACCAATCCTTTGATCTCCAATCAAGAGCTGGCGAAGCTTCGCGCGAACCCATACCAAGAGTTCAAGGCGAAAACATTGTCGATACTCTTCCCGGCGCAAGGGGGCGAACAGGGGCTAGAGCTGGCACTTGATCAATTGTTTGCTTCGGCGGATGAAGCGATTGCTGCTGGCTACACCTTGCTGATTTTATCAGATCGCGGGATGAATCAAGATTTGGCTGCGATCCCTGCCTTGCTGGCTGGAAGTGGACTTCACCATCATCTCGTCCGCACAGGGACACGTACGAAAGCGAGCATCATTATAGAATCCGGTGAACCGCGCGATGTACACCAGTTTGCCATGCTGATTGGTTACGGGGCCGACGCGATCAACCCATACGTAGCCATCTCAACGGTACACAATCTGGTTGTATCGGCTAAGCTGAAGGATCTCACAAGCGACGAAGCAGTCGAAGTGTACCTGCAAACAGCCGTAGAAGGTGTCGTAAAAGTCATGTCCAAAATGGGTATTTCGACTATTCAGAGCTACCGTGGCGCACAAATTTTTGAAGCGGTGGGCATCCATTCTGCCGTCATCGATCGCTATTTTAGCCGTACTCCTTCGCAGATTTCGGGGATCGGACTGGATGTGATTGCGCAAGAGACTTTGATTCGCCATGCGAAAGCATTTTTGCCAGAGCATTCCGAGGAAGCATTGGAGGCAGGCAGTGATTTTCAGTTCCGCCGTGACGGTGAATTCCACCTGTTCAATCCGAAGACGGTTCATGCCCTGCAAAAAGCTTGTCGGGAAGGCAGCTATGAGCAGTACAAAATCTATGTGGAGCAAGCGACTGCCCAGCAATTCGTAGCCCTGCGGCATTTGCTCGATTTCAAGTCCAATCGACAACCGATTCCGTTGAACGAGGTAGAATCTGTTGACTCCATCGTTCATCGTTTTAAAACGGGGGCGATGTCATACGGCTCACTTAGCAAGGAAGCACATGAGACCTTGGCGATCGCGATGAACCGTTTGGGTGCGAAAAGCAACAGCGGGGAAGGCGGCGAAGATTCGGCACGTTACATTATAGATGAAAACGGAGATTTGCGACGCAGTGCCATCAAGCAGGTCGCATCAGGACGCTTTGGCGTATCCAGTCATTACTTGGTCAATGCCTCTGAGATCCAGATCAAGATGGCACAGGGAGCAAAGCCGGGCGAGGGAGGTCAATTGCCAGGGAGCAAAGTCTACCCGTGGATTGCCGAAGTACGCGGATCAACTCCAGGTGTAGGACTCATTTCACCGCCGCCTCATCACGATATTTATTCAATCGAGGATTTGGCACAGCTGATTTTTGACTTGAAAAATGCGAATCCGCGTGCACGAATCAGCGTGAAGCTCGTTTCCAAGGCAGGAGTCGGAACGATTGCGGCTGGTGTGGCGAAAGGTCTTGCAGATGTCATTGTCGTCAGTGGTCACGATGGCGGCACAGGCGCTTCCCCAAAATCAAGCATCAAACACGCAGGACTGCCATGGGAGCTCGGTCTTGCTGAGACACATCAGACGCTCTTGCTGAACCAGTTGCGCGACCGTGTGGTTCTGGAAACGGATGGCAAACTGATGACGGGACGCGATGTTGTCATTGCAGCTTTACTCGGTGCGGAGGAATTCGGCTTCGCTACGGCACCACTTGTTTCCATAGGGTGTGTCATGGCTCGCGTATGCCACCTCGATACATGCCCAGTGGGTGTGGCGACACAAAATCCCGAGCTGCGCAAACGGTTTAAAGGCGATCCGCAGCACGCCGTGAATTTCATGCGTCTCGTTGCCCGCGAAGTTCGTGAGATCATGGCAGAGCTCGGCTATCACTCCATCGAGTCAATGGTCGGTCAGAGCCATGTGCTGAAGATGAGCGACAAGGCAAAAGAACACTGGAAAGCCAAGCACGTTGATTTGTCTGCGCTCTTGTTCCAACCGGATGTATCCGAGGAAGTGGGCCGCTATCATCAACGCAACCAGGATCACAAGCTGGAAGAAACGCTGGATCGTCAAGAACTGCTCAAGCTGTGCAAGCCAGCATTGAATAAACAGCAGCAGGTAGAGGCAAAGCTCGCCATCACCAATACAAATCGCGTGGTGGGTACGATCTTGGGCAGCGAGGTAACCAAACGCTTTGGCGAGCACGGTCTGCCGGAGGATACAATCCGTCTGCATTTTACTGGCTCGGCAGGACAAAGCTTCGGGGCATTTGTTCCACGAGGGATCACGCTTCATCTCGAGGGAGATGCGAACGACTACGTAGGAAAAGGATTGTCGGGCGGCAAAATTACGGTCGCACCATCGAAAAAAAGCAAATTCGCTCCCGAGCACAACATGATTATCGGAAACGTTGCGTTCTACGGAGCGACGTCTGGTGAGGCGTATATCAACGGGATGGCTGGTGAGCGATTCTGCGTTCGCAACAGCGGCGTGACTGCAGTTGTTGAAGGAGTAGGCGACCATGGCTGCGAGTATATGACAGGAGGACGCGTCGTCGTTCTCGGCCCCGTCGGCAAAAACTTTGCAGCAGGCATGTCAGGCGGTACTGCCTACGTCCTGGCTGAGGATAAAGAGAGGTTTGCTGCGATGTGCAATCAGGAGATGGTACTCCTGGAGACACTGGAAGATCAACGGGAGATCGCTCGAGTCAAACGCTTGCTGGAAAACCACGTCAGCCACACAGGCAGCCGTCATGCACAAGCTTTGCTCGATGAGTGGGAACATACCGTCAAACAGTTTGTCAAAGTCATTCCAAAAGACTACAAGCAAATCGTCTCCACGATGGAGGAGTTGGAGAAATCCGGCATGAAGCGCCAAGAGGCGATTTTGGCAGCTTTTGAAATGAGCCAAAAGAAAGGCGATGCAAAAGCACCGAAAAAGAAAGCACCCGACCAATCCTTTGTTTCTGTGGGGAAATAAGGAAGATGGCCGATGACTTATTTTGTGAGTCGTCGGCTTTTTGCTTTTGTTGCGACGCGGTAGGGGATTGGGAAGTGGAAGAAACTTTGCTATGATGATGAGTAACTCGAAAAAAGAACATTTTCAAAGGTGGAGGAGGGATCGCAGTGGGCATGTGCGGCAATTACATGATAGCAAATGACGAGATGATCGATTCATGGATTGCAGGGACGATCGATTTATATGAGGTAGAGCTAAAAGAAGAGGATATGCTGGATATAGATAAAACCTGGCAAGCCATTCCCTTTACATTGTGCGGAGAACTGATGGATGGAGAGCCGCCTTTTTGCTACGTGGTACCATTACTAACGGACCAAGCAGCTGAATTCGGGGAGTTTGGCGCATTCTATTTACATAGTGAACAGGTAAAAACAGCGTATGAGGCTATTGCCAATATGACGGAGTCAGATCTAAAAGAAAAATATCATTTTCCTACCTTGTTGGAAAATGATGTATACCCACTTCATGAGGAAGATGAAGCGGAAGGATTTTTCGCGTACATGTATCTTCATTTTCAGTTCATTCAAGCATTTTTCAAGAGAGCAGTAGCGCAAGGGAAAGGACTCATTTTCTACATCAGTTAATGGAAAGAGGTGCAGGTTTGCCCCTGCACCCTGTTTTTCAAACCTAGAAGAAGCTTGTTTTATTCTGTTCGGTCTCTATCGGCATCATTATTCACAACATTATTCACAACATTATTCGCAACATCCCACGTGTCATTGCCATCAGCCGCCACATTCTCTCCCATTTCGTTGCCAAGTGCACCCCCGGCAACAGCGCCTGCAATGGTGCCGAGCGGGCCTAAAATAGAACCTACAGCAGCACCTACTGCCGCACCGCCAACTGTTCCTACAGCTTCAGCAGCTCCATTGCCTGTCAGGTTTGCTTCTACGTTGTCAACAGCATTGTTGTCATTGCGTTCGTTGTCAGTAGCCAAGATTGTCACTCCCTCGATTAGTGTTGGGAAGCTCTGCTATATCAAACGTGCAGCCCCAAGGCATAGGTTGCCCCAAACCATTCATTTCATTCCAAAAATAACCTTGAAGTCTGGAGGTATTGAGATCATGATTCAATCCATCGTTCATATCGCTTTAGTCATCAAAGATTATGATGAAGCTATTGAGTTTTACACCAAGAAGCTCAACTTTACCTTAGTGGAAGATACGTATCAGCCAGAACAGGATAAGCGATGGGTTGTCGTATCTCCACCTGGTTCGGTCGGAACTACGATCTTGCTTGCAAAAGCATCCAAACCTGAGCAAGAGCGATTTATCGGGAATCAGGCTGGCGGGAGAGTTTTTCTCTTTTTAAACACAGACGACTTTTGGCGAGATTATCATGAGATGGTCGCAAGAGGAATCCACTTTGTGAGAGAGCCAAAAGAACAGCCGTATGGAATGGTGGCGGTCTTTCAGGATTTATATGGCAACCTGTGGGATTTGCTAGAGCTGAATGAAGATCATCCGATTGCCAAGCGAATGAAGTAGCGAGTTACCCAGCTAGTCAAACAAACAGGTCTTCCCTCCAGCGATGTGGATGGAAAGACCTGTTTTTCATTTCGTGTTACACGATATAGGACAGTCCCATGATCAAGATGATTGCCACAACAGAAAGAATGGTTTCCATCATTGTCCATGTTTTCAGTGTATCTTGCACAGACATATTGAAGTATTCCTTGATCAACCAGAATCCGGAATCATTTACGTGAGACAGAATCAGCGAGCCTGAACCTGTTGCCAGTACCAAAAGCTCTGGGCTGGTTCCAGGGATTTGCATCGCGATCGGACCTACGATACCGGCTGCCGTCATCATAGAGACGGTCGCAGAGCCAGTCGCCACACGGATCAAGGCCGCGATCAGCCAGCCCAGGAAAATAGGGGAGATCGCAGATGCAGTAGCAAGCTCGGCAATATAGTCACCCACACCACTGTTCAGCAGTACTTTGTTAAATGCGCCACCTGCGCCGATGACGAGCAAGATTGTCGCGGTTGGGGCCAAGCAATCATTTGTGAATTTGAGAATATCGTCTTTGGTAAAACCACGGTTGAACCCGAGCGTCCAGAAGGAAACAATCACGGCAATCAATAGGGACGTAATTGGGCTTCCGATAAAATCAGCCCATTGGCGAATCGTATGTTCTTTTGGCAGAGTCACATCCGCAACCGTTGCAGACAACATCAACAGCACAGGGAGCAGGACGGTGAAGACAGTGATTCCAAAGCCAGGCAAATCACGCTCGGATTTAGGCTCCGCCAACTGGGAAGCCAGCTCTGGAGAGATGCTGGTCTTGACACGTTTGCTAATCCAACTGCCGTAGATCGGTCCGGCAATGATCGCGGAAGGCAGCGCGACAATGATCGAAAGCAAAATTGTTTTACCCACGTCCGCTTGGAACAGATCGACAGCAGCCATAGCAGCAGGGTGTGGCGGAACGATCCCGTGAACGATGGAAAGACCGGCTACGAGCGGAATTCCAATTTTGACAAGGGAGACACCTGTTTGTCTGGCAATCGTAAACACGAGTGGAATCAAGAGAACAAAACCAACCTGGAAAAATACCGGAATTCCTACGATAAACGCTACAAACATCATGGCCCAGTGTACGTTTTTCTCACCGAAGCGGTTGATGAGAGTACGGGCAATGCGTTCGGCACCGCCAGATTCTGCCATCATTTTGCCAAGCATAGTTCCCAAGGCAAGCACGATCGCGATAAAGCCGAGAGTGCCACCCATCCCATCCTTGATTGAATCCACAACTTTGACAAGCGGCATGCCGGATGCGATTCCCACAAATCCAGCGGCCAATAACAGTGCGATAAATGGGTTCAATTTGAAGCGAGTAATGAGAACGAGCAGGAAGATGATGGACAGCAGTGTAATGACGAGTGGCATGATGAACCCTCCCTAGTTGTTGTCTCTAGTTGTTCAACCTCTTTTGGAATTCGGCTATCAGCTTGTACTCTTCCAGCAGGTTGTAATAAACACGCTCGTATATATAGAAAAGCTCCAAATAGACACTGGATCGTTCCAAATCAGGCTCATGGCGATGGGAAATATGAATCATCTTTTTCACATCTTGCAAATGATCCATTGCCCCCAATGCATGCATCGCCAAGAGAGCGGCACCAAAGCTCGAGCTTTCATGACTCTCAGGAATCAGAACCTCATAGCCGAACATGTCGGACATTATCTGGCGCCATTCCCGCGAGCGGGCAAAACCACCCGATGCACGAATTTCCTTGGCTCCACCTGCCAGATCGCGCAGGGCGATACCGATGCTGTATACGCTAAACAAGATTCCTTCGAGAACAGCTCGGATAAAATGCTCGCGTTTGTGATGGAGGCCGATACCGAAGAAGGAGCCTCTTGCTTGCGCGTTCCAGTACGGAGCTCGTTCGCCGGACAAGAAGGGGAGAAAGAGCAACCCGTCTGCACCAGCTCGAACATGCTCAGCAGCTTGGATCATGACTTCATAGGGATCAACGCCGAGCTGTTTGGCTTTTTCCACTTCGGGCCAGCTGAATTCGTCACGGAACCAGCGAAGCATGATCCCACCGTTGTTCGATGGTCCGCCAATGACCCAATGGTTTTCCGTCAGCACGTAGCAGAAAGTTCGTCCTTTTGGATCGGTGATCGGCTCTGGCACGACTGTTCGAACAGCGCCACTCGTGCCAATGGTGATGGCAACTTGTCCGTGATCAATGGCTCCGATGCCGAGGTTTGCCAAAACGCCATCGCTGGCACCGACAACAAAGGGCGTATCTGGATCGATCCCGATCTCTTCCGCATAACGAATCTTCATTCCTCGCAGGATATGAGTAGTCGGTACAGGTTCACTGAGATGTTGTTTGGAAATGCCTGCGACTCGCAGCGCCTCCTCATCCCAGTCAAGCTTTCTCAGATTGAACAGCCCTGTAGCAGAAGCGATAGAGTAATCGACGATATACTCACCAAAAAGCCGATAAATGACATACTCCTTGATCGAAATAAACTTGGCTGCCCGGCGAAACGTATCTGGCAAGTTCTCCCGGAGCCACATGATTTTGGGCAGTGGAGACATGGGATGGATGGGAGTGCCCGTCGCTAAGTAAATCTGATGACCGACACCGTCTGCTTTCAGTCGATCTGCTTGTGCCACGCTTCGATTGTCAGCCCAAATGATGCTGTTCGTCAGGGGATTGCCACTCGGATCGACAGCGATCAGACTGTGCATGGCAGTAGAGAAGCCAATACCACCGATTTCGCTTTTGGCAATGCCTGCATGTTCCAGTGCTTGTTTCAAAGCCTGGATGACAGCAGCAAAAATCGTCTCCGGCTCTTGTTCAGCCCAAGACGGCTGGGGAACGAGTAGCTGATAATCGATATTACCCGTACCGCGGATGGCGCCGGAAGGAGTAAAAACAATGGCTTTGGTACTGGTTGTTCCGATATCAAGTCCAATAAAGTAGGTTTGCGTCATAGATGTCACCCCTAATTGAATACGCTTTCAACGTGTTGTCATGGAGATAACGCGATTATATCGAAATTTTTTTCATTTGTTAAGCATTAAGAAAAAAATTATTTCATTATTGAACACTTCTCGCGATGCTTGTATGATTTGCATTTTTCTCCTGCAAGTTGCAAGAGGAGGCGAGCAAAAGAAAAAACGCCTGATTTACAGGCGTTTGAGTGAGATGGCTTCGCGAATGTGCTGGATATTGGCAATCGTATCATCCTGCCGACGTAAGGATACGGCTACATAGAGCAGATCAATTAAGCTGAGCTGAGCAAGCCTGGACGACAGAGCTTCTGTGCGAAATACCGTTTCGCGTGAAGTCGTGTACAAGCACATGTCTGCGAGACGCACGATTGGAGATTTCCCATAGCTCGTGATGCCGATTGTTTTTGCTCCGGCTTCCTTGGCAACCTGCAGGGCTGCCAAAATATCTTTATTGGAGCCAGAGTGGGAGATGCCTACGACGACAGCACCTTCGGCAAGCAGAGAGGCGGACATTACTTGATAGTGAGCATCAGAATGATAGAGACAAGGGATGCCTGTCCGCATAAATTTGTGGTACGCATCCTGTGCGATGACGGCTGAGCCTCCCGAGCCATAAAACTCGATCCGGCTTGCGTTTTCCAAACAGGAGACGATTTTCATTAACTCATCTTTATTGATAATCTGCTGCGTATCCCGAATCGTCTCGATATTCGCTGTGAAAATTTTTTCAGCAATCGCACTGACGTCATCGTCGTCGAGATTGATTTCTTGGTGAATCGTTTGCTTAGGATTCGTGACTTCACTCGCCAACGCGATCTTGAATGCTTGGTAGCCGCGAAATCCAAGCCTGCGACACAGACGAAAAACAGTAGCATCCGCACACTGGCATTGGTCGGCTAGCTCCGTGATAGAGAAGTGAATAATTTCACTGGCATGCTCCAAAATATAGTCGGCGATCTGTTGTTCTTTCCCGCTTAGTTGCGTGTAGATGGCGCGTAATTGTGTGAGCACCCGAGGAGCATGCGGGGTGGAAGCGTTCATCAATAAGTACCTCCTAACGTTCCATTGTGAATCTGTACTGATAGTATAAGGAAAATCAAACTCCTTTTCATAGGTTCGAAAAAATTTTCTTCATTTTTGATGAAAGATGAAAATTTTTGTCTTATAATACGTGGTAACGGATATGATCCAAAAAGGAGTGACGTTCACGATATGAAACTTGCGATCCTCGGATTAGGAAAAATGGGGTACAATCTGACGCTTAATTTGCTCTCGCATCAGCATGAAGTCGTAGCCTATGATGTAGATTCTACGCGTGCAGAAGAGTTGAGTCATGAAGGCGCGATTCCAGCATTTTCAGTGGAGGACGCTGTGGCGAAGCTGCCGACCCCTCGCGTAGTATGGCTGATGGTACCGGCAGGAGAGATTGTGGATCAATTGGTTGATCAACTCTCTGCCTTGCTTGCTGCAGGAGATATCGTCATTGACGGTGGCAACTCTCATTACAAGCAATCGTTAGATCGCTATGCTCGCTTAAAGGAGAAGGGCATTCACTTCATGGATGCAGGAACGAGCGGAGGCATGGAGGGAGCGCGCCACGGAGCATGTATGATGATTGGTGGCGATCGGGAAGCATTCACTCATATCGAGCCGATGATTCGCGACATTAACGTTGAAAACGGGTATTTGTACGCTGGGGAAGCGGGCAGCGGCCACTTCTTGAAAATGATTCATAACGGGATCGAGTACGGCATGATGCAGGCGATCGGGGAAGGCTTTGAGGTACTTGCGAAAAGCCAGTATAACTACGATTTTGCTGAAGTCGCACGCGTGTGGGCAAATGGTTCCGTCATTCGAGGCTGGCTGATGGACTTGACAGAGCGAGCTTTTCGAAAAGACGCCAAGCTCGATGAAATCCGTGGGGTCATGCATTCTTCCGGAGAAGGAAAATGGACGCTGGAAACAGCGCTGGATCTACAGGCAGCCACACCCGTGATTGCGATGTCCTTGCTGATGCGTTACCGTTCGTTGGACGAGGATACGTTCCACGGAAAAGTGGTGGCAGCCTTGCGCAATGAGTTTGGCGGACATGCCGTAGAAAAGAAATAAATGATGCAACAGAGGATGAGCGATCTTAGCTCGTCCTTTTTTTATGGCTAGTTGCTCGCTGTCAAACGAGCTTCAGTACCTCACACAATTCAACCAACCGCCTAACTCCGTACATTTGATGACGATTCCGATCGTGAATGCTTCTGATGGCATCTGCCGTCACTTTTTTGGCCTGCACAATACTTTGATTTTCTACTGCTTGTACAATTTCTTTCATGTTCGCTAAAAAATACACCGTATTGCGTAAGGTGCGGATAAGCAAAATTTTTCGTATATCCACTGGATTGAACTGGCGGTAGCCATTCTCAGGATCTCGTGGCAGTACCAGCAAGCCTTCTTTTTCCCAGTGGCGAATGGCAGACGTTGTGACGCCTGTGTAAGCAGCGACCTCACCAATCGTCATGCGGCTTCTCCATTTTTTGTTTGGAGGCAAAGGGAGATCGAGATTTTCCAATAGTTCGAGTGTTTGGTCTGCTGCTACCTTCTCCTGTTGGAGGTTGGCCTGTTCTTTATTCACCAACCAAAAGGCAGTATTCATATCCGCTTTTTGAATCGATCGAAGGACTTCACAGGTGACAGCGACCCCAAAGCCGGGAAACATGGCGCGCAGGCAACGAAAATAGGCAAGATGGATTTCTGTATAAAGTCGATAACCATTGGCTGCACGATCAGGAGCAGGAACGACTCCCCATGATTCATAATGGCGCAAAGCACTCGTGCTAATATGTAGCTCGCGAGCGATCTCAATCGGCTTGTAATAAGGCATCTGACGCACCTCCCGCTGGTTTGTTATCGCGGATTTCACTATACCAAGAACAGCATGTTGAATCAAATACTTCTGTTAATGGAAAGGTCGTAATACTTTTACCCTGTTCAGCATGAG
Organism: Brevibacillus brevis; assembly: GCF_900637055.1. NCBI lineage: Bacteria > Bacillati > Bacillota > Bacilli > Caryophanales > Paenibacillaceae > Brevibacillus > Brevibacillus brevis. Next base: position 3,318,982 of record NZ_LR134338.1, on the reverse strand, counting down.
ATGGAAAGGCGAATATTGTCAGTAGGTATTCATTCTTCTTTTCCAGAGGTGAGAAAACGCATGGCCATTGTTCAGCTGCGATCAGAGAACCCGGATTTTTCGTACATGATCAAGAAAAATCCGAATTCCGGACTGAGTTTACGATCCATTCGAAAAGGCATCGCTTACGGGTGGTTTTCCAATACAGATACATATAACGTTTACTTTAAAGATGCAGATAATGAGGTTTCCTACAAACAGTCCGAACAGGAGCATTTTGAATATTTGAATGTTTCCCGGTACAATACACCCTTGTTTCCGTTAAATGCGATCAGTGAATTTTTTTCCGCTCCGATGAAGCAACACGATGAGCGGGATGCAGAAGGGTATGAGCATGTTTTTTTCATCAACATGATTCACATCGAACGGCTGCTTTATCTGACATTTTTTGAGAAGCACCTCAAGGACTTCACCTTTGAACTCAAACACCACGCCGATAAAAGCTACGCTTTGACCATCACAACCAGAACGAGTCTGCATCAGCTTCTCCACGTCGTGAGCGTACTCTGCCTTTTCTTGAGTATGTTTGGAAAAGAGTACATGGATATTTCCGATAACATTCTGGATAAATACATCAAAAGCATCCATGTCATCGACGCGCCTTTTTACATACGAAGCCTGTTTGCACGCAACTTCCTGACAACCAGAGAGCGCTATCGCAAGTACAAGACCGAGATCGAAAAGACGAATCGCTACCCCATTCATTTGGAATATGGCAGCACCGGTTTGCAGAGAAGGAATTACATCGCGAGTAAGCTTCCTTTTACCAAATCGATTGTAGATATCGGATGTGGGGAAGGTTTTTATGCAATCCCGTTCGCTACCAGGCTGCCGCAGTATTACTATGCCATTGATATCGATGAACAATCATTGGGATTAGTCAGACGCAGGGCCGAGGAAAAAGAAATCTCGAATCTGATTTTGTTCCGCTCGCTTGATCAGTTTTTACAGGATTACAACGGCGAGCAGGTCGATGTCATTTTGACTGAGGTCATTGAGCATATGAGCAAAGAGGAAGCGAGAGCCCTCATCAAGCAAATCTGCAGCCGATTGGATTTTGATCATTTGATCATTACGACACCGAACTCGGATTTTAATCAGTTCTATGAGCTGGAAGGCTATCGCCACGACGATCATAAATGGGAAATGGGACAAGAAGAGTTCCAGGCATGGATGACCGAGATCATGGAAGAAGCCGGGGTACAGGGGCAGTTTGTGTCCATTGGTGACGGCGTGAACGACATCCACACCACACAAGGCGTCATTCTTCAGAGAAAGGGGGCGTAACGATGCTGATACAGACACAGGTTCACACGATTTTTATGCTCGTCGGTCCCACCGAATGTGGGAAAACGACTTTTGCCCAGGAAGTACTCATGCCGAGGCTTTCTTTTGAAGATGAACAAAAAAATGTAAAAGCAAATGTCCAATACATTTCCTCGGACAGCATTCGCCAGGAGCTGCTGGGCCATGATTACGACAAGTACGATCAGGTGATGCTGGAAGCCAGCGAACAGGCATTTCAGCTCCTGTTTGAAAAGCTGCGCTTGGTGACTTCGTTTCCGATCAACGCCGAATTCGTGGTCGTCGATACTACAGGGCTAGCAGAAGACTTCCGCTCGAAGGTCCGCGAAATTGCAGCAGAGAACAATTACCGCCTGGAAGTGATCCTCTTTGATTATCGCAATCGGGAAGATTACTACGCATCCGAGCGGTCAAAAAAACTGATTACGAACCATATTCTCCGGTTGAAGCAAGAAGTGCTCCGGGCGTTATCCAAAGAAGGATACCACAACATTCACCGGATACGGCACAAAGATTTTTACTCACTAGCAGATGGGGCGGCAAATCCTCGTTATGAGGTCGTGATCGAAAATAAGGAAGCCTATCTGGCTACGATCCTTCCCAAAGATCAAACATACATCATCATCGGAGACATTCACGAATGCGTCCGCGAATTAAAAGGTCTCCTGCAAAACTACGGATTCAAGCTTGAGGAAAATCGTCTCATCTCGACTGACAAGGTGCAGCATACCAAAATCATCGTAGCAGGGGACTGGATCGACAAAGGAGCGCAAACCAGGGAGATCATCGAGTTTCTATACGAGAATCAACAGCATTTCTTGTTTGTTCGAGGGAATCACGAAAATTTTGTCTACAAGTACTTGCGCAAGGAACTAAAAGGAGTAGACCCGCAGCTACTGGATACTTATTTTGATTCCACACACGTCCTGGAAAAAGACGCTGAATTAACAGAGATGTTCAATCACCTGTATGCGCTGGCTCAGCCGTTTTATCGATCTAACGCACTGACTGGCCCGTCCTATTATGTAACACACGCTCCCTGCAAAAAGAAGTATATTGGGAAGCTTGATGCGAATTCGATGCGGCGCCAACGCAATTTTCGGATAGACCGAACAGCTTCATTGGAAGAGCAACTCGCATTTTTAACGGTTGAAGCGGTCAGTAACCATCCATACCATATTTTTGGACATATCGCGGCACAAAAAACGTTTCGCTTAAAGAACAAGCTCCATCTCGATACCGGCTGTGTGCACGGAAATGCTTTGACCTCTGTCGTGATCTCACACAAGCCGTTTTTCAAGTCGTTTCAGTCTGAGCATCGGGTAATGACAGAGGAGCTGCCGATCTTGTTCCATGAAGAAAAACAAGTATCCATGGGAGATTTGGAAGAGGAAGAACTCCGTCGACTCCGTTACTGCTCGCAAAATAAGGTCAATTTTATTTCTGGAACGATGCCTCCGGCGGATAAGGATGAGGCGACTCAGGAACTGGAGTCGTTGAATGCGGGGCTGGACTATTTCGCGAATCGAGGCATTCATCAAGTCGTGTTGCAGCCGAAGTACATGGGTTCGAGATGCAATCTCTATCTCCATCATGATCGCGACAAATGCTTTGCGATCAGCAGAAACGGTTATGCCATCAATCAGGTTGATTTGACACCGATTTATGACAAGCTATATGCAAGATTTCGCGAATACATGGAGCAGAATGAAATCGCGATGCTCATCTTGGATGGCGAATTGTTGCCGTGGAGTGCAATAGGGAAGGGCTTGATCGAAAAGCAGTTCAAACCAATTGAATCCGCGTTGCGGAGTGAATTTGCATTTTTGCAGGAAAATGGTTTTGAAGAGGCGCTTCACCAGCTCATTCGCAACTATGACGAGAGCGGCTTCGAAAAAGACCAGTTCCACCTACCAAAGAGTGCCCTCACGGAAAAATTCGGCTCGAGCTTGTATCAAAACTATAAGTACTTGCGAGAAATCAAAGAGAGTTACGTTTCTGTCGACAAGCATGTGGAGGCCTATCACATTTACCAAAAACAGCTTGAGCTCTATGCAGGAGAAGGGGAGCTTGCCTACAAGCCTTTTACTATTCTAAAAGCCGTCTATTTGAATGGGGACGAGCAATTGCCCGATTGGAAAACATCCGAGATGTATCACTTCGTAAATGACGATCATTTTCTTGCCATCGATTTGTCTGAGCCGAATGCGTATGAACAAGCGGCTCGTTACTTTTCCACGATCACACTGGAAAACAAGATGGAAGGCATCGTGATCAAGCCAGAGTTCATCCATCAGAAGGTCGTGCCTGCCATGAAGGTACGCAATCCGGAGTACTTGTCGATTATTTATGGCTACGACTATCGTTTCCCACACAAGTACCGCAAGCTTTTCAAGCAGAAAAATATTGCGCAAAAGCTCAAGACTTCGATGCAGGAGCACAGGCTGGGTGAGCGGATGCTTGGTTTCAAATTCGATGACATTTCTCCAGAAAATACGGAGTATCAAAAAGTAGTCGCAACGATGCTCTTTGAAGTGGCGAAGGAAAAAGAAATCGATCCGCGCTTGTAAATAAAAAACGAGAAGCCGCTACCACACAGGCTTCTCGTTTTTATTCGTTGAGCTATTTGTTGGAGGAAGGAGTAGCATCCCAGGCTTCAATATTATCGAGACCTTCAATACTGTCCTTGTAGAACACAGGATCTTTTCCTGCTTTTTTCTGTACCAAATAATCATGTAGCGCAGCATACGCGATTTTCGATAACATGGCAATCGCAATCAGGTTGACAATGACCATGAAGCCCATGAACAAATCGGCCAAATCCCATACGAGCTGTACCTTTGCCACTGATCCGAACAACACCATAGCGAGTACACTTAAACGATACAGCAATAGCCATGCTTTGCTTGTCTTTAAAAACTCGATGTTGGTCTCGCCGTAATAGTAGTTCCCGATTAATGTACTGAAGGCGAACAGGAACACCATAATGGCAAGGAAGCCAGAAGCCCAAGAACCGATATGAATGCTCAGTGCTGCTTGGGACAGCTCAATGCCACTCAATCCTTGTTGCGTGTAGGCGCCGGACAGCAAAATGATGAAAGCTGTGCTTGTACAAATCACGAGGGTATCGAATAGAACACCGAATGCTTGAATCAGACCTTGCTTCACTGGATGGCTTGTCGTTGCTGTAGCCGCAGCATTTGGCGCACTACCCATACCAGCTTCGTTCGAGAACAATCCACGCTTGATGCCGTGCATCAGGGCTGCACCCAGGGTACCACCAGCGAATTGCTCGAACCCAAACGCGTTTTTCACGATCAACGCGATCAATGCAGGCATCTCGGAAATGTTCATCATCACAATAAACAGGGCCATTCCGATGTACAATACAGCTAATACAATTACGATGTACTCAGACATTTTCGCAATGCGTTTCACACCACCAAAGATGATAGCTGCAAATGCGATCGTCATGATGATACCAAGTATCAAACGATCTGTCCCAAACGAATTTTCAAAAGCAATCGTAATCGTGTTGGATTGCACGGCATTAAATACGAGACCAAACGATAGGGTGATAAGGATAGCAAACAAGGCGCCCATCCAACGTTTGTTCAGCCCTTTTTCCATGTAATAAGCCGGACCGCCACGAAAACCGTTCTTATCCTTGATTTTATAAATCTGAGCGAGCGTACTCTCAACAAAACTGGATGCCGAACCGATAATCGCAATGACCCACATCCAGAAAACGGCGCCAGGACCACCTAATGCGATCGCAATGGCAATCCCCGTAATGTTCCCTGTGCCGACACGAGCGGCCATACTAATAGCGAAAGCTTGGAAAGGGGAGATGCCTCCATCGTCTTTCGCTCTTCCTTCTTTAATGGAACGGATCATGTCCGGCAACATACGTACTTGCAAAAATTTACCACGGAAGGTAAAGAACAAGCCTAACGCGATTAGCATGACAATGATAATATAGGACCACAAAAAATCGTTTATGGAAGCTGTTACATCCAGTAGGAATTGTTGCATCGTGTCACCTCGAATTTAGTTATAAATTTTTCCTTAGTATTCTCTAAAAAATCGTTACATCCCATTCCTGAGCCATATGTTTTAACAAAGAAACGCCCGCTACACTGTTTCCACAACCATCAATGGAAGGACCAAAAATACCGATTCCACAGCCATCTTGAAACGGTGAATGTGGTTTGCGGTTAGGAGGAACCAGTGTCATGATTCCGCCAGAGACGCCACTTTTTGCTGGCAAGCCAACATTCGCGGCGAATTTGCCCGATGCATCGTACATGCCGCAGGTGAGCATCAGTGCTTTGGCTAAACGGACGACATCTTTCGGGAGAACCTGTTCGTTGCGCATCGGATGGTAGCCATCGAGTGCCAAAAGGAGACCGATCAAGGCGATTTGTTCGGTGGTTACCTCAATCGAGCATTGGGTGAGATAAACCTCCAATGCCTCTTCCACTTCACAGGCCAGATAGCCCGTATCCTTTAAATAATGGGCGAGTGCCCGGTTTCTGTGAGAGTTTTCCCATTCGGAAAGAAACACTTCCTCGTTCACCATTGGCGTAACACCAGTAATTTTACTGAAAAATGCATACAAGTAGCGCAGTTTATGATCCGGTGTTTGACCAGGGAGAAGTGAAGAGGTCGTAATCGCTCCCGCATTGATCATCGGATTAAAAGGCTTACCTGGCTTGTTCATTTCCAGACGGATAATGGAATTGAATGCATCTCCAGTCGGTTCTACATCTACCCGATCCAACACGTAAGGGATACCATGGTAGCAGCAAGCAGCAATAAAACTGATTACTTTGGAAATACTTTGCATTGTGAAAGGGACATCCCAGTCACCCGCCGTGTGCATTTTTCCTGTAGGCTCGATGATACAAATGCCTAACTGATTCGGATCTGTTCTGTACAAAGCAGGGATATAACTGGCACATTTTCCTTCAGATGCCTTGGAACGATATTGTTCCACCCATTGCTGTAATTCATCCACGAGTAAAACCTGTTGAATCAACGCCTGTCCCCCCAAAAATCGAATACATTGCTCTTACGCGAAGAGGAGAGAAAGCGCTTCCATGCTTCGCGAAAATACATATAATGAACACTTTACAACCACCCTACAAAATAAAACAAAAACTCACAGATTGTTTCATGTGAGTTTCCCATTTTTTTTTTGAGACTTGTCCTACAAGCATATCCTCGGTAAAAATAGATAGGGGCATCTAGAAACAACATGGGAAGTGAAAGGTGTGCGTGCACAGACACAAGTAAAACGAGATTGGTATATATTGGCGCTCATGCTTATTACGGTCCCTTTGGCAGGGGAGTTGAAATTTTATCCCGTCAATGAGACGTTTCGAATTAGCTTTGGAGCTCCTACCTTTTTCTTCTTTTTATTACTGTTCCAAAGAATTCCATCTGTTTTCGCTGGCTTTTTAACGGGGATTACAGTCGTATGCTTTCGGATTGTGATTGACCTCATCGCCGGGAATCATACAGCATGGGAGGCTTCTCTCCAAGCGCATTATTCTAGCTTTTTCTTTTATTTCACTTATTCTGTTCTGTTTTATTTAACCGGAATGCGTCGTTTTCACAACAGGACGATTTTGGTTGGATTGATGGGAATGGTCATCGAGGTATTGGCTGATCTCATTGAGGTTCTCTCGCAACATGTCCTGCTGGATACCGTCCTCACATGGGGAGCAGTGCAAGAGATGCTCGTCATCGCTCTTTCCCACAGCTTTATCGTGATTAGTTTTCTCAACATGATGAAGCTGTACGAAGCACAGTCGCGAGAGCAACAGACAAGAAAACAGAACGAACACATCCTTATGCTGATTTCCACCTTGTATGAGGAGTCGATTCATCTGAAAAAAACACTGCAAAATGCCGAGAGTATTAGTATGAAGTCATTCGAGCTATACCAGGGCTTACAGGAGCTTCATAAGAAACAGGTGGCTACAAAGGTAGAGAGCTTTGCCAAGAAAGCATTGATTGTCGCAGGCGAGGTTCACGAGATTAAAAAGGATAACCAACGCATTTTTGCAGGACTTCACAAGCTGATATCCGATGAAAGCATCACGGATTACATGGATATCCATCAGCTCGTGGACATTATCAAACGAAGCAATATGAAGTATGCAACTTTGTTGGAGAAGGATATACAAATCACAGCTTCCATTACGGGGACACATCCGCTCTACCATGTATTCATGATGCTTTCCCTGATCAATAATCTGGTGGCAAATGCTGTAGAAGCCATCCAGCAAACAGGAGCCATTTCCATCGAAATTGATCGGATAGGCGATCTTGTGGAAATCAGAATCAACGATGACGGACCGGGAGTACCTCCACGGCGAAAGGCTTTGCTGTTCAAGCCTGGCTTTACTACGAAATACGATCAAACCGGCAACCCCTCTACAGGGATCGGACTGTCTTATGTACAACAATTGGTGGAACAATGGCAAGGGGAAATTTCCTTACAGGATGGAGTAGATGGCAAGGGGACAACATTTCTCATGCGACTACCAATTGATCCGATAACGAAGAAAGAGTGAGAAGATGCTGTTTTATTTAGTAGATGACGATGATGCTGTTCGCCTCATGTTGACGGAAATCATAGAAGACGAGAATCTGGGCGAAGTCGTTGGGGAAGCATCTGACGGCTCGTTGGTAGACGGTCATACGTTAACCGCACGCAACGTAGATATTTTGCTGATCGATTTGTTCATGCCCAACCGGGATGGGATTGAGACGATTCGCCAAGTGAAGCCGACATTCACAGGAAAGATCGTCATGATTTCTCAGGCAGAAACGAAAGATTTAATCGCCCAAGCTTACGCCCTTGGAAGCGAATACTACATTATCAAGCCTGTAAATAAGATTGAAGTCGTTACGATCCTCCAAAAAGTGATCGAGAAAATTCGCCTCGAGCGTTCGATACGGGACATTCACAAATCGCTGAATGCCGTCATGCAAGTGGACCAGCAGCCTTCCGGACAACTTCGTCCGTCACAGGGCAAACCACTTCGCGAGGCGGGGCAGTTCCTGTTAACGGAATTGGGTATCGCGGGAGACAATGGAAGCAACGATTTGCTTGATATTTTGGACTTCTTGCATGGATACGAGCAAACGCATACGTTTAAAAATGGATTTCCTGCCCTGAAAGAGATCTTTGTGGCAGTAGCACAGGACAGGCTCGGAGTAGCTGTGGACGATCCACAAATCGCCAAGGTTGTCAAAGCTTCTGAGCAGAGAGTCCGCCGAGCGATCTATCAGTCGCTGAATCATTTGGCGTCTCTTGGGCTTGCGGACCTTTCGAATTGGAAGTTCGAGAATTACGCTTCGCAGTTTTTTGATTTTACGTATGTGTGGAAGAAGATGGCGGAGTTAAAGAGCAATGCCGCATCGCCGAGTTCGGATATTCGGATCAATATGAAAAAGTTCATTCAAGTGCTGTATGGAGAGGCGAAGCGCATTCAGTCAGAAGCATGATTGTTCTGTGTCTGACGTGTAGAGGTAAGTCCTGATCATGGTGATTAGGGCTTTTTGTTTTGTATGGGAATGCATTCTTTGCCAGAGCACAGGGTGATCGTGATTACAGGTGCCGATCATAAACCAACGTTGACGCTCTTCATAAAAAAAGGCTACCACGCGACCTCAATCGACGATGTAGCCAAACAGGCCGAGATATCGAAGGGACTGCTTTATGATTATTACAAAGGCAAAATTACGGAAAGCGAAATCATTGGTTTTGCAAAATCACGCATGCGGAAGAAGACTAGACAACTTTGTGAAGTGATAGAGAGAGCATTCGGATTATAGATTTTTTGGCTGACCATTATTTGGTTAGCAGCATCTTCTTCATCGTGTATGTCTCATTAAAGCCAGCTTGTTTCCGAAAAAGTCGTTGCTTCTTCGACTTCACAATCGTAAATCCGTGCTTTTGATAGAGGCGTATCGCGTTGGTATTCGTATCTACCACTTCAAGGTGGAAGTCGCGATATGGTAAATGCTCAAAAAAATAGTTCAGTAGTGCAGTAGCTACTCCTTTTCCACGTGATTCGGGTGACGTAGCTACGGATTCAATAAAACATTCATCAAGGTGCACAGCAAGTGGAGAATGGAAGTGCCAGGAAAAAAAGCAATAATACACCCACCCCTTGAAGGTACCAAATGCTTTCTGCATGCGCTTTTTATCAAAGCAGAGAGGACGTTGAGCCATCGTTGAGTATGCCATAATGCCTATGACTTTCCCGTTCCATAGAGCAGCGTAATAGAGCTCGGTGGCGAATGAAGGTTTCATAAAATCAACGAGAACAGCTCGATCCCGCGATAAAAGAGTCATCATCTCGGGATAGCTATCGATGAAAACGTTGGCAGCTTCCTCTAGCCGCACATTATCAAGCTCGGTAAAGCTTTTGATCAACAGCGTCTCCACGTTTTTCCCTCCTACATTCAGTCCTGAGCCAAGCGGAAAATGAGATAGTTAAGTGTATTCACTCAAGCCTAAAGCAAATTCCAACCAAACCGTTATCTACTGTTATCTAAATATTTGAAATTGACAGAAATAAATAAAACCAATATATTGGTTTTATGGATACAAACCTAATCAAACAAATCGAACGGCCCTCATTACGCGAACAGGTATACCAAGGCTTGAAGAAAGCGATCGTCATGCTAGAGCTAAAGCCAGGACAACGAGTCAACGACAACGAGCTGGCGGCTTTATTTGGCGTGAGTCGAACACCTGTGAGAGAAGCGCTCAAACGGTTGGAGGACGAAGGTCTTATTGAATCCGTTCCGGGCTCTCTAACACGGGTAACACCCTTACATGAAAAGGAGGCGAAGCACGCTTTTCCGGTTGTTGCGGCCTTGCACGCGTTGGCAGCACGATTGGCGATGCCATTTGAATCGGAGGGCATCCGTAGTCTGGAGCAGTGGAATGAAAAGCTGCAGGAAGCACTCGAACAGCAAGATGTGATCAAAGCGATTGAAGCAGATGACGGCTTTCACGAGGTGATCCTCGAGGCTGCGGGCAATCGTGAAATCTACCTGGCACTTGAGCGGGTTGTACCAAAAATTCGGCGTTTGGAATTTGCTCGGTTCGGTTCCTTAGAAGGGGTGGAATCAGTAGAACAGCACCGCAGAATCATCGAAGCGATTCGAGACAACAACAGTCAGCTTGCCTCTTCTTTGATGGAAGAAAACTGGATCAACCTTGGCAGATTGCTTACGGACCATTCCAAAGATGAATAGGGGGTAATGGCATGAGTACGGTTGAAATGAAGGGGGAAGTACATGATTCACGTGTTCTGCAATGGGCGCGATCCATTATTGAAGAGAGTCCGTCCCACCGTCTGATTCAGCAAGAGATCGTGAATGCTGTCAACCGCAATGCGATTTGGAGAGGCGAGGAATGCTTGAATTTGCTCGCACCCGAAGCACCCACCACGCCCATCGTACGGCAACTGCTCGCTTCTGAGGTAGGTACTCGCGCTGCGGAAGGACATATCGGCAGCACGCAGAGATGGTTCGCAGGCACGAAATATATCGATGAAATCGAAGCGTTATGTGTCGAGTTGTTGAAAAAAGTATTCCAAGCCAATTTTGCTGACCATCGCTTGGTAGCGAGCATGATCGGGAACATGACGGTCTACGCGGCGTTAACGCAACCGGGCGATACGATTATGACGATTGCGCAACCGTTTGGGGGGCATTCCAGCAATCGGGTGGACGGGCCTGCTGGCATTCGCGGTTTGCAAATTGTCGATGTGCCAATGGACCCCGTTGAGCTTACCGTTGATCTGGACGAGTTCGCCAAAGTCGCACGGCAAGTTAGGCCAAAGCTCGTTACCCTAGGTGCGTCCATGACTTTATTTCCATTCCCGCTGAAGGAAATGGCTGAGATCGTGAAAGAATGGGGCGGGCGCATTTATTTTGATGGCGCACACCAGTTGGGGTTGATTGGCGGCGGTCAATTTCAGGACCCGTTACGTGAAGGGGCATGTGTGATGACCGGCTCTGCTGGAAAAACGTTTAGTGGCCCACAAAGCGGCATCATCGTCTGGAATGACCCGGAACTGTCGGTACCGATTACAGATGCCATTTTCCCAGCTCTTGCCGCGACACATCAAGTCAACCGGGTAGCGGCACTAGCAGCGGCGGCGGCAGAGTTTTTGGCGTTTGGCAAGGAATACATGGCACAAATTGTGACGAATGCACAAGCACTGGGAAAAGCATTCGATGAACGGGGAATTCGGGTGCTTTGCGCGCACAAAGGCTATACCCGTACACACCAAGTGATATTGGACGTAAAAGAGTTTGGCGGTGGTTACGAGGTAGGGAAGCGATTGGCAGAAGCGAACATCATCACGAACAAAAATTTGATTCCAGGCGACGGGCCAGAGGATTGGGACTTCCCAAGCGGTCTGCGTATCGGGACGACAGAAGTCACTCGCTTTGGCATGAAGGAGCAAGAGATGGACATGATTGCAGAGCTGATTGTAAGCGTGTTGTCAGGCAGGGAAAAGCCCGAGGTTGTCCAGCCAAAGGTGATCGAATTGCGCAGATCGTTTAGCAAGATGCAGTTCTGCTTCCCAGAACAGAGTAGGTAGGATTAACACCGTATGCCGGAGTTCAGACCTTGGCATACGGTGCTTTTTCGAGTGGTAAGTGGACTCTCATTCTTGACAATCTCATTTCCTTTCGTAAATAATCGATTGATACCATCAAAGAATGGGAGTCTAAACGGATGAGTACAGACCATACAAACTCGGATGCTACGATAGATCATACGACGAAAGAGCTGGCTCTCGTATTTGGTCAGTTAAAGCGGATCGGACATGTTTTCAGTCCTTCAAAAGATCTCCGTCAGAGCGAATTGAATTTGCTTGTTCACTTGACCTACGTAAGTCCACCAGGAACGAACGGCATCAGAGTTTCCGAGCTAGGCAAGCAGTTGAAAATAACATCAGCAGCTGTGACGCATGTCATTCAATCACTCGAACAGCTTGGGTTTATCACCCGTACAGTGGGACCCAAGGATCGACGCTCCATTCTCGTAGCCCCTACGAAAGAGGGCTTTGATTTTGTGGCAGCGCGGGAGGAAGAGCTGTTTAATCGTTTTCAGCAGCTGCATGAGCATCTTGGTACGGATGATGCGCAGGCACTCATACGCCTCTTAACAAAATCAATCAGATTCCTGCATACCTATCAGGATAGCGATGAATCACAACCATAGTGCGAAGATGGACTATGGTTTTTTATTGTTTTGATAAGAACCTTCCTCCAGCTCTTTGAGGATCGAGTTCGCAGAGGGGCTCCAATGCAGCTGTTGTTCCGCGCGCAATCCAGATATTCTCTGGTTGATGCTCGCCCCCCAAGCGGCTGGGCCTAATGCTTTGGCCGCATCCTCGTAGCTCCATGATTCCACTTTTTCTATCCCAGCTATTTTTGCAATTGAAGTCATGAGCTCTTTCGTCGTAATCATTTCCTTGGAAGTTGCATTGAATAATGAGCCTGGCTGTGCCCGTAAATAAGCGCATTCGTAAAGTCTCGCCAAGTCATCAACATCGATAGTAGACCATGCCGTTTGCCCGTCATCGATATAGTTGGCTGATTGAGAAAGCTTCGTCCTTCGAATCGTTGCTTGTACGAGTCCACCTCCGCGACCGTATACAAGAGTTGGACGTATGACGATTGTACAAATATTGCGCTCGGCAGCTCCTAACACCTCCTGCTCCTGGTTCACTTTCCACTGGAGAAAAGGCAAGGGATGGGGAGGGGAGTCCTCATCCACGACATTGTCGTACGTATCGTTATAGATCAGCGTTCCGCTCGTATAAATAAATGGCTTCCCTGTGCCTTCCATACCTTTCAGTATTGCCTGAACCGCTGCAACGTCCAGTTTTTCCATATCAGGTGTGTGCGAGATCGCCATATGAATGACACCATCGAAATTTTTAACACTTTCTGTTAACAGGGTGGTATCCGCAAGATCGCCAAAAATAGGGGTAAATCCTTTCGAGAGCAACAGCTCCGCTTTCTCTTCCGATCGAACAAGTCCAGCAACCTGATACCCCTGGGACTGAAAATGCTCGGCCACTACGGACCCGACATAACCGGTTATGCCTGTAAGGAAAACATTCATGACAAAACCTCCTTCATGTATAATTAATTTAGTAACTAAATTATTTAGTAACTTTCCTGCGAAGTCAACAGTGTTTATAATTAACTGAATATTGACAAAACGAAAAATGGGTGTTATTTTCACATTAGGAAAACGTTTACCCGTTACATAGAAAGTGAGTGAAGAACCATTCCTGTAACCATTAAAGACATCGCACAACTCGCCAACGTTTCCATCGCGACTGTTTCGCGCGTGCTGAATAATTCCAAGCCAGTCCGTCCAGAGCTGCGAGAAAGAGTCTTGAAAATTGTGCAAGAGACGGGCTTTCAGCCAAATGCGATTGCCAGGAGCTTGGTTAGCAAAGAAACCCGCATCATCGGGGTGATGATTCCCGATATCTCCAACAACTTTTACTCCAATCTCATTTATGGGATCGACAGCGTCATTAGCGAGTACGACTACAGCATGTTCTTGGCGATATCCGACGAAGTGGTTGACAAAGAGCTGAAGTACTTGCGATTGTTCAAAGAAAAACAAATCGATGGTGTCATTATCGCGAGTATTCATTTCCTGGAGGGCAATATCCAGACGCTGCAAGAGATTCAGGTCCCCCTTGTCGTTACCGGCCACGATTTGCCCGGCTATCAGATTCCGACTGTCAACGTCAACAATGTGCAAGCCTCCTATGATGCTACCGCCTACCTCATCTCGCAAGGCCATACAAAAATCGCGTGTATATCTGGGCCACTGTGGGACCCGCCGTGCGGTCTGGATCGCATGGGCGGTTACCGAAAAGCCATGCGGGCACATGATTTGCCCATCCATGAAGGATTCGTTGTGGAAGGAGAATTCACAGCCAAGAGCGGTTACGAAGCCATGCGCCGTATTTGTGAGGAGAAAATTCGTCCGACAGCGGTTTTTGTCGCAACAGACCTGATGGCGGTTGGCGTCCTCAATTACTTGTACGACCATGGCATTCGTGTACCAGAAGACATCTCCGTCATGGGCTTCGACAATTTGGAGCTCGCTTCACTTTCCCGCCCCATGCTCACCACCGTGCACAATGACCCGTTCATGTACGGAAAAGCCGCAGCAGAGCAGTTACTCAGACAAATCCGCAATGAACCCGTAGAGAGAATGAGCACCGTCCCACACCAACTCGTGATTCGCCAAACTGTAAGCGCTTTACTGGAGTGAGGCAACAAGTCTTACCATATAGAAGAAGCAAGCGAGTTTACGCATTCAAAAGGGGTGAAGAGATATGAAGCTTGGCGTATTTACCGTTCTTTTTAGCGAGAAGACGTTCGAAGAAATGCTGGATCATGTGAAGGCAGCAGGTTTAGAGGCGGTGGAAATCGGAACAGGCTGCTATCCGGGCAATGCGCACTGCAATTTGGATGAGCTGTTGGAAAGTCCAGAAAAAAGACGAGCGTACAAAAAAGCAGTAGAGGATCGGGGATTGATAATCAGCGCACTCAGTTGTCACGGCAACCCGTTGACACCAGACAAAAGCTTTGCGCAGCAGTCCCACGATACGTTTGTGAAAACGGTACAGCTAGCCGAGATGCTGGAGGTGCCTGTGGTCAATTGCTTTTCTGGCACGGCAGGCGACCACGAAGGAGCGAAGTACCCGAGCTGGCCTGTTGCTCCTTGGCCTAATGAGTATCGTGACGTGCTCCATTGGCAATGGAATGAGAAGCTCATCCCGTACTGGCGCGAATGGACTGCGTATGCGACTGAGCATCATGTCAAGGTTGCGTTGGAGCTGCATGGCGGCTTTCTCGTTCACACGCCAGGGACACTGCTAAAGCTGCGGGAACAGGTAGGCGAGGGAATCGGGGCAAACTTCGATCCAAGTCACATGTGGTGGCAAGGGATTGATCCGGTAGCTGCGATCAAAATCTTGGGCAAGGAAAAAGCCATCTATCATTTCCATGCCAAAGACACGTATATCGACCAGGAAAAGGTAAACATGTACGGGCTGACGGATATGAATTCCTACGCCAATTTACATGAACGTGCTTGGTATTTCCGAACCGTAGGCTATGGGCATTCACAGCAGACGTGGGCAGATATGATGAGTGCACTGCGTATGAATGGATACGATTATGTCGTGAGCATCGAGCACGAGGATGCCATCATGTCGATTGAGGAAGGCTTTCAGCGCGCTGTTCAAAACTTGCAGCAAGTCATCTTGCGAGAACCAGTCCAGAATCTATGGTGGGTCTAGGAGGGGGAAAAAATGACGAATCGACGCAAATGGAAAATCGGAATCATCGGTGCAGGGGGGATTACAGAAGCACACTTGGAGGCGATCAAGGAAGAGCCGCGAGCAGAGGTAGTTGCCATTGCAGATATTTCCGCAGAAATGGCTTCCTATCGGGCGAAGCGGCATGACATTCCGCAGGTTTTCACCGAATACGAGACGATGCTGCAAGAGTCTGATACGGACGCGATCATTGTTTGTGTCCCGAACTACTTGCATGCAGAAGCAACCAAAAGTGCGCTTGCAGCAGGCAAGCACTTGCTGTGCGAAAAGCCGATGGCGATGAATGCCCAGGAAGCAGAAGATATGATCGAAGCTGCGAAGAAAGCAGACAAAATCCTCATGGTAGCACAAAACAACCGATTCCGAAGCGATTCCCTTCAAGTCAAAACATGGCTGAAGGAAGGAAAGCTAGGGAACATTTATCACGCCAAGACCGGATGGGTCAGACGAAATGGGATTCCAGGATGGGGAAGCTGGTTTACGCAAAAAGAATGGGCAGGCGGCGGTCCGTTGATTGATATCGGCGTACATATGCTCGATTTGACCTTATGGCTCTTGGACCATCCAAAGCCTGTATCCGTCCTCGGGCAAACGTACGCGCAATTCGGGCCTCACAAACGCGGCTTGTCAGAGTGGGGAAGGATCGATGATAACGGGAAGTTTGACGTGGAAGATATGGCAGTGGCGATGATCACCTTTGAGAACGGATTGTCGCTTACGCTCGATGCGAGCTGGGCTTCTCACATCGAAGAGGAAAACGTTTTCCTTCAACTATATGGACAAGAGGGTGGCGCATCCCTTCGTTTATTGGATAACCAATTCAGGCTTTACCACGAGTGGAACGGCGTAACTGCCTCGACAGAAATAACGACAAAGCCTCAAAAAGAACGCGTACTCTTATTCCGTAATTTTATCGACGCCATCGAAGGGAAGGCAGAGGTTCTCTGCACACCGGAACAAGCCTTGTACATCAACAGATTGATCGAAGCCATCTACGCATCTGCACAAAAGGGTGAAGCAGTCCGTTTTTAGGTTTTCTTAACATGAGCATAGGGGGTTACTTAGATGAAAGTTGCGAAAAGACTTACATCCGTTGGACTTACCTTATTAATGGCCTTCTCATTGGCAGCATGTTCCTCTACACCTCAGCAAGCCTCTACGGATTCGACCCCACAGCCAGCGACACCTACCACGACAGAGCCAGCACAACCCGCAGCCGAAAAAATCAAACTCGTCTACGCACGTGGGAAAGACGCGACGGATTCCACCAAAAAGCTCGTCGAAGCCTTCCAAAAAGCCAATCCGAATATCGAAGTAGAAATCCGTGAGATGCCTGCCGATTCCGGGCAGAGTCATGATCAATACGTGACAATGTTTAGTGCGCAATCCTCCGAGATCGATGTATTTGACCTGGACGTTATCTGGCCGGCTGAGTTCGCACAAGCGGGTTATCTCCTGCCGCTCGATCGCCTGATGGAACAGGACGGGATCGAAACCGGAAAATATATCAAAGGGGCTATGGATGCCGGGAACTTTGGCGGTCAGCAATGGACCATGCCAAAGTTTATCGACGCGGGTCTCTTGTTTTATCGCAAAGATCTCGTAGCCGAAGCACCAAAGACGTGGGATGATCTGATTGCCCAAGCAAAAGCAACGAAGGGCAAGGGAGGCACGAAGTTCGGCTACTTGATGCAAGCCAAGCAATATGAAGGATTGGTTTGCAACTTTGTCGAGTTCAGTGCATCGTACGGTGGAAAAATTTTGGATGAACAAGGCAAAGTAGCGGTCAACAATCCGGCTACGATCAAAGGGTTGAAAAAAATGATCGAAGTCGTCAAATCCGATTTCGTCCCAACCAATATCACCACATTCATGGAGCCGGAATCACACACCGCATTCCTCGAGGGGCAGGCACCTTTTATCCGCAACTGGCCATACCAGTTCGCGTTGGCGCAGGATCAGACCCAGTCCAAAATCGTTGATCAAGTCGGGATCGCTCCACTGCCAGCAGGCGATGCAGGCTCCGCAGCAGCACTCGGCGGTTGGATGGGCGGAATCAACAAGTTCTCGAAGCACCCGAAAGAAGCATGGGAATTCCTCAAATTCATGACAGGTCCAGAGGGTCAGAAAATATCCGCTGTAGAAGGTGGGCTCGCACCAACCTACCTGCCAGCCTACGAAGATGCCGATGTTCAAAAAGCCAGTCCGTTGTTTGCCAACAAAGATTTCGTCGATGGCGTAAGCGCTGCAGTATCTCGTCCAACGACTCCGATCTATCCAAAAATTTCGGAAGTGATCCAGATCGAGGTGTCCAAAGCACTCGCAGGGCAGCAAACAGCCGAGCAAGCGGTGCAAAACATGGAAACACAGATGAACGATTTGATGAAAAAATAAGCGGCAACATGTGGGGCTTCCAAGGGGGTCTAACCGGCTTCCTTGGAAGCTGCACAACGATCAGGCAAGCACAAGCAAGCTTCTAGCGGGAAGGAAGGTGGTGAACGGATGAATCGGACAACCAAAATGTCTCTCTCAGAAAAACAGATGGGGTATTTGCTGATTTTTCCTGCACTGCTCATCATACTTGTTATCGCGATTTGGCCTGTCATGCGATCCTTTTGGATCAGTCTGCACGACATCCGGTTGAACGACCCGACGAAATCAGAGATTCACTCTTCATACGGACTAGATATGGAGCGCTACGTCAGCACGTTACCCAATCTGCTCCGGTATGTAAAGCGGGAGGCGGACTCTGCAGAAGGGTCATCAAAGGAAAAATTGAACGCGCTCCAAGCGCAAATCGAGCAAATGAACACTTCCCTCAACCAAACAGGCGAGGTCGCGAGCCGATACCAAATGATCGATCAGCTATTGCTGGACTTTAAACCAGTCCCCACAGAACTCAAATATGTGAGCCTCTCCAACGAACAAACAGAGTCAATCAAAACCAGCTTGGCGGAAGTCAGAGCGGTCCTTTTGCAAATGAGTGAACAAAAGCTGCTTTCGAAGCCAGAGGGTGCTCTTGGCGTGATCCAAGGCATTGAAGCTTCGATTATCGAGCCCAACTTTGTTGGCTTTGCCTACTACAACAAGTTTTTAACGGACGCTCGGATGTGGGGGGCTCTGTACAATACGGCGTTTTTTACCGTTATTTCCGTTGCCATTGAATTGGTGCTCGGCATATTGATTGCACTGTTGATCAATCGACCTTTTCGTGGAAGGAGTCTTGTTCGAGCAACCGTGTTAATACCGTGGGCGATTCCGACTGTTATCTCCGCGATGATGTGGAAGTTTTTGTATGACGGGCAAAATGGCATCGTTGCCTATCTTTTTGAGCAGGCAGGGCTGATCTCAGATATGGGGATGCTTCTGACGACAAAGGCTGGGGCCATGTTTTCCGTAATTTTGGCAGATGTGTGGAAAACGACGCCATTCATGGCTTTGCTCTTATTCGCAGGCTTGCAAACGATCCCGCAAAGCTTGTATGAAGCAGCTTCTGTCGACGGTGCCACCCGCACCCAGCAATTTTTCCGTATAACGCTGCCGATGCTGAAATCAACGATTCTGGTGGCGTTATTGTTCCGTACACTTGATGCATTCCGTGTATTTGATTTGATTTACACGCTGACAGGTGGGGCACCTGGGAACTCGACCGAGACCATTTCCATTTACGCGTACAAAACGATGTTTGCTCAAATGAGTTTCGGAGAAGGATCCGCGCTCGCAGTTATTGTATTTTTATGTGTGGCGTTGATCTCCATCGGCTATGTCAAAATATTGGGAGCTGATCTGCTGAGTGATGGCAGTGGCAAATAAGGAGGTGATTGGATGCGCAAACATACGGGTCCCTTGTTTTACGTCGGTCTACTGCTATTCATTTTTCTTGTGATGTTCCCGTTTTTATGGATTCTCCTCGCAGCATTGAAGCCACCAGCGGAGCTGTTTGGAGAGCGAGCCTTTCATTTTATCATCCAAAACCCTTCGTTTGACAACTTTGTCCGTGTCTTCACGGAAAGACCGTTTGCCCGTTACTTGTGGAATTCGACTGTCGTGGCGACGTTAACCACTCTCTACTCCATTACGATCGCTTCTTTTGCTGCATATGCGATTGCCTGGCTGTCCTTTCGGGGAAAGACCATTATATTGGGTGTCGTACTGGCTGTGTCCATGTTTCCGCAGATCGCAACTATTTCACCTATTTTTATGTTCATGCAATCGATGGGCTTAACGAACAGCTACATAGGCCTGATCATTCCTTATACAACTTTCGCACTGCCGCTTGCGATCTGGAATTTAACCATCTTTTTTCGCAAAATACCGAGTGATTTGGGCGAAGCGGCCAAAGTAGACGGGGCGAGCATTTGGCAGACGATGACCAAAGTGTTTTTCCCACTCGCCATGCCAGGGGTTTTTACGACCGCCATCCTCGTTTTTATAGCAGCGTGGAATGAATTTTTATTCGCCTTGACGTTGAATACGCAGGAAGCAATGAAGACTGTGCCTGTGGGAATCGTCATGTTTCAGGGAATGTTTACAATCCCGTGGGGGGAAATATCTGCGGCCTCCATCATTGTGACGATCCCGCTCGTGGTGATGGTGTTGATTTTCCAGAAGCGGATTATCTCAGGACTGACTTCTGGGGCAGTAAAAGAATAAAAGGGAGTTACTCTATTATTTGTCTCGCAAGTGTGATTATGATACGGTGGAAGCAGCAATCAGAAAGAGAGTTGACGAGCGCATGAACAATCTTACAAAATTTCAGATTAACAGGCCTGCCCATGAAGTGTTCGAAGCTTTCGTGGACCCGGCGAAAATCGGCAACTTCTGGTTCTCTTCCAGCTCGGCAAGGTGGGAGGAAGGAAAGAACATTACGTTATTCTACGACATTTACAACGCAGAAGTAGGCATTACCGTTCGCGAAATCGAAGTGGATAAACGAATCTTTTTCCAGTGGGCCGGAGAAGAAAATACCGTAACGATTACGTTAAAAGCGGTGGATGAAGCCACGACGATCATCGAAGTGAACGAAGAGGGTTTTCAAGAAAATGATCCTGCGCTCCTTCAAAAAATGGTCGACAATAAAGAAGGCTGGGTTTATGTCTTAAGCTGTTTGAAGGGGTATCTGGAGCATGGGATCAACACGTTAAGAGAAGGGCTTGTGAAATAGGTCTGGATGTATTGCGAGAATAATGAGAAAGCCCGAACCTACGTGTATCGGGCTTTCCCTTTTGCACTATTTAATGCCGAGGCTGCGTTTTTTTCTAACAAGCGTAGATATGTTCACTTGCAGCTTATCCGCACACTGCTGCATGGTGTCTGTCTCTTTCAAGAGGCGTTGGATATACGCTCGTTCAAACCGTTCAACTGCTTCTTTTAGCGGCAACGGTTCATCCATTTTGGCGAGATGGAGCGGAAGGGCTGTCTGTTGCGTATTCCGAATGGACGCCGGCAGCTGATCAAACGTAATTCGCCCATTTTCACACATGTGGAAAGAACGTTCCACCACATTTTTCAGCTCGCGTGTATTCCCTGGCCAATCATAATCCATCAGTGCCTCCATCGCATCTGTTTCGATGCGCATTTCTTGCTGGTACTTCCATTCAAGCTTTTTCAAATAGTAGAAAATGAGAGCCGGAATATCCTCGCGACGCTCACGCAAGGGTGGAATGGTGAGGGCAAGCACGTTTAACCGATAGAACAAATCTTGCCGAAAACGCTTTTGTTCCACCATCGCTTCCAAATCACTATTGGTGGCAGCGATGATACGCATGTTAACCTGACGCGATGTTTTTCCCCCGAGTCTGCGAATCCGTCCATCCTGCAAGACATTCAAGAGCTTCACCTGTAAAGGAAAAGGGAGGTCTCCAATCTCATCGAGAAAAATGGTTCCTCGATCCGCCAGCTCAAACAATCCCTCCTTCGATTGACTTGCCCCCGTAAATGCGCCTTTCTCATAGCCAAACAATTCTGACTCAAGCAAATGCTCGGGAATAGCCCCACAGTTAATCTTGACGAATTCACCAGTTCGTCCGCTTTGGGCGTGAATGTAGCTCGCCATGACATCTTTTCCGACACCAGACTCGCCTAGCAAAAGGATGGGGGAGTCGTTGGTCGCAAAGCGTTTGGCGAGTGAAGCGATTCGGTGCATGAGCCCACTGCGATAAATGATCTGCTCGTCAAAGTCACCGTCGGTTTGGATATGCTCTAACGCCCTTTGATACGCGGAATTGATTTGACGTGTTTCCTCCAGCTCCTTCTGAAGCTGATTCAGCTCTGTGACGTCACGCACATTTCCCACCACAAACAATAATTCCTTGTTTGAATCGAGCAGCGGGGTAGCTGTGTTGATCGCTTGCCGGCCGTTCGCATAATCGATCACGACACTATGCGTTTGTTTTGTCAAAATCGTACGTACAGCAGAAGAGTCCGGAACAAGGTGCATTTCCTTTTGCTCCATAAAGCTAAAATTATTCAAGATGTCGGCGGGAACTCCCGTGATGTTCAAGTACGCCTCATTGTAGAGCAGGACGTAGCCGTTACGGTCACAGATTGCCAATCCATCGTGGGACGTACTGAAGATAGTCGTCAGCAATTTTGCCAGCTCATGATTGTCACTGGCCTGGAAATACTTGGTTTGATACATCGAAGTCCTCCTAGATAGGCTTGTAAACGGAATAATCAGAACTAATCATTGGTGTGCAATCATGCATATGCAAAAATGATCATTTCCGAATCGCTTTGCTGTGAAATCGCTTTCAAATGTTTGGCATGCTATTTGCTCTTCTATAGGAACGAAAGCAGAAGCAAGACGATCAGAATCACATTATCGAAAGACACCGCGGTGTTTTTCATTGAAAAAGAGAGGGATGATTTCATGTCTTCATTATATCAGGTATTGAGTCCAGCGGGTGAGCTGGTAGGCGATCTCAAGGGGCAATTAGACGAGGCGACGATGATCAAGATGTATGAAAATATGGTGCTAGTTCGCCAGTTTGACCGCAAGTCGATTAACCTGCAACGACAAGGAAGAATGGGTACGTATGCTCCCTTTGAAGGGCAGGAAGCTTCGCAAGTTGGAAGCGCGATGGCATTGACACCTGGAGATTGGCTTTTCCCAACCTACCGCGACCATGCGGCAGCGATCGTCCATGGTCAATCCATGGCACGCGTGTTCCTCTACTGGATGGGACACATGGAAGGGAGTATCAGCCCGAAGCATTTGCACATCATGCCGCCATGTGTACCGATCGCGACTCAAATGGTCCATGCTGTAGGGACTGCTTGGGCGAGCAAGCTGCAAAACGAAAAGCATGTCAGCATCGCCTACTTTGGTGACGGAGCAAGCTCAGAAGGCGATTTTCATGAGGCATTGAATTTTGCAGGCGTGTTTCAAACGCCAACCATCTTCTTCTGTCAAAACAACGGTTTCGCGATCAGCGTTCCGTTTTCACAGCAGTCTGCATCGAAAACGATTTCACAGCGTTCGGCCGCTTATGACATCCCTGGAATTCGGATAGACGGCAATGATATTTTCGCTGTTTGGCTGACCATGAAAGAAGCCATGCAACGGGCGCTGGACGGCAAGGGACCGACGTTGATCGAAGCCGTGACCTTCCGCTATGGCGCACACACAACCGCAGATGATCCGAAGAAATACCGGGATCAAGAGACTTTGTCCGAGGAATGGCGTCAAGAACGCGACCCACTCCAACGACTGCGTGTGTATCTGGAGAGTCAGGGCTTGTGGAATGAAACAAAAGAAGCAGAGCTGATTGCACGGGTGAATGAACAGATCGACGCTGCTCTTGTCGAAGCAGAGAGCTATCCGAAGTCCAAACCGGAAGACATGTTCAAGCACGTCTACGCTGAACCATCGTGGATGGCAACGGAACAGGAGAGCGAGCTCGTCAAGCCATCGAAGCAGGAGGGAATCCCAGCATGAAACGCAAACTGACGATGATTCAAGCAATTACGGAAGCCATGGATCAAAAATTGGCAGATGATTCTCGCATTATGCTGCTCGGCGAGGATATTGGCGTGAATGGTGGCGTGTTCCGGGCGACGGAAGATTTGATTCACAAGTACGGTCCGGACCGTGTAGTGGACACTCCGCTTGCTGAAGCGGGAATAATCGGGGCGGCAATCGGTCTTGCCATGAACGGGAAAATTCCTGTGGTCGAGATTCAATTCCTTGCCTTTATTTATCCGGGCTTTGAGCAAATTGTTTCTCATGCTGCACGCATGCGCTATCGGACTCGCGGACAGTACCATGTACCGATGGTCATCCGCACGCCGTACGGGGCTGGGATTCGCGGTCCTGAGCTGCATTCGGAGAGTGTCGAAACGTTTTTTGCCCATGTCCCGGGCTTAAAGGTTGTGGCACCAAGCACACCTTATGATGCAAAAGGCCTGTTGATTGCAGCAATGGAAGATCCTGACCCGGTCATTTTTTTGGAGCCGACCAAGCTCTATCGCGCATTTAAACAAGAGGTTCCGGAAGAAATGTATCGTGTGCCCATCGGAAAAGCGAAGGTCGTCCAGGAAGGCTCGGATGTATCGATTTTTGCCTGGGGAGCGATGCTTCGTGTCGCGGAGGATGCTGCGAAACAGATCGAGCGCGAAAACGGCTTGAGTTGTGAAGTCATTGATCTGCGCACGCTCTATCCATTAGATCGGGATACGATCATCGCCTCGGTCAAAAAGACTGGACGTGCAGTTGTCGTACACGAAGCGCATAAGACTGCTGGGTTGGGTGCAGAGATCATTTCCATCATCAATGATGAAGCATTGATCTACATGAAGGCTCCCGTGAAACGGATTACCGGATTTGACGTACCCGTCCCGCAATTTAGCATCGAGGATGACTATTTGCCAACGGCTGAACGCGTGAAGGACGGCATTATGGAAACGGCTACGTTTTAAGAGAAGGAGCGAGTCATATGGTTGAGTTCAAGCTTCCTGATGTGGGAGAAGGTATGCATGAAGGAGAAATCGTAAAAGTACTGGTTCGCACGGGTGAATCCGTTCAACAGGATCAGCCATTGCTGGAGGTGCAGACAGACAAGGTGAATGCCGAGCTGTCTGCGCCAGTGACAGGTATCATTCGTGAGATTTTCATCTCGGAAGGGGAAACAGTAGAGGTCGGAACTACCCTTCTCGTGATTGATGGAGGTACAGAAGCAAAGAAAGAAGAGATCAAGCTTCCAGAAAAGGTCGTAAACCCGGATAAGACAGTCAATTTTGCACCAGCTCGTGCTGATCACCGGCGCTCATTGGCCACGCCATACGTTCGGCAGCTGGCGCGGGAAATGAAGCTGGATATCGAGCTGGTCACGGGTACAGGAGCAGCGGGGCGTGTGACGGAAGAAGATTTGCGACAATTCGCCAATCGACTGCAAAAATCAGCACCAGCTAAGTTCCCGACCACGGCTACTGGCAATGAGCGTCTGTTGGAGGCAAGTACAGTGGCGGTTGAGACTGAGCAGGTTGTTCAGCCGAAAACAGGAACCGTTACTCGTGCAGCTACCTCGCCGCAGGGAGATATCGAACGCCTACCGTTAAAAGGCATTCGGAAAAAGATTGCCGAGCATATGGTGAAATCAGTCACAATTATCCCGCATGTTACTTCTGTCGATGAGCTGGAGATGGATCAGCTGCGTGCTTTGCGCGAAAAGTTAAAGCCACATGCGGATAAGCGAAAGATCAAGTTGACCTTCCTGCCGTTCTTTATCAAGGCGCTGGTCATTGCACTGAAGCAATTCCCGACGCTGAACGCATCGATTGACGAACGTACGAATGAAATCCTGCTCAAGCGCTTTTACCATATTGGCATTGCTACCGATACCCCTGAGGGCTTGATTGTACCAGTCATCAAGGATGCAGACCACAAATCGATCTTTCAACTCGCAGAAGAAATCGATCAACTGGCACGATTGGCACGCGAAGGCAAATTGACGATGGAGCACATAACAGGCGGCACCTTCACGATCAGCAATGTAGGACCAATCGGGGGACTGCAAGCAACTCCCATCATTAATCACCCCGAAGTGGCGATTATCAGCTTGCACAAAATGGAGAAGCGCTGGGTTGTACGTGAGGATGAAGGGGTTATTCGCTGGATGATGAACCTGTCACTCTCGTTTGATCATCGCCTGATCGATGGTGTGACGGCGGTGCGTTTTACCAACCGGATCAAGGAGCTGCTGGAAGATCCGAATCTATTGTTTGCGGAGATGGTATAGATGGTAGTCGGTGAAGTAGCAGTCGAAACAGATGTGGTTGTCATCGGTGGTGGTCCAGGAGGTTATGCAGCCGCTATTCGTCTTGGACAGCTGGGGAAATCGGTCGTTCTGATTGAAAAGGAAGTACTGGGTGGGGTCTGCTTGAATCGCGGATGCATCCCGTCAAAAGCTTTGATTCATACAGCAGGTGAATACTACAAGCTAAGTAGTCTAAATAAGCTGGGAATCCAACTGCCAATAGGGAAAGCGACCTTCCATATGCCGAGTTGGCAGACATGGAAGTCTTCTGTCGTTGCTCAACTGAACAAAGGGGTCGATTATCTCTGTCAGGCCAATGGGGTTACAGTCGTGAAGGGGACAGCGACATTTCTCTCGAGTGATCGGATTGGCGTAGAGACGGGTGGCGATTTTGAAACGTACAAATTCAAACAAGCGATTATCGCGACAGGATCACGTCCATTCCTTCCATCGTTTTTGAAAACAGATGGAGAATATATTCTGGATTCTACAGATATGCTGGCACTGGATGAAGTGCCGGAAACACTGGCCATTATCGGCGGCGGCTATATTGGCATGGAGCTCGGGATGGCGTTCGCCAAGCTTGGATCGCAGGTGACCGTCATTGAGGCAGCCGAGCGCATTTTGCCGCAAACAGCCGCCCATCTCTCCCAGGAAGTGCTCAAGCAAGCGAAACAGCTCGGGATGACGGTAAAGATCGCGACAAAAGTAGAGAAGGCTGAGGTAACGAACGGAAGAGTCACGCTCGCATGCACTTCGGAAAAGAACGGTTCCGAAAGTATCACCGCACATAAAACGCTTGTCACCATAGGGCGAGTGCCTAACACAAGTGAACTTGGCCTTGCGCAGGCGGGAGTAGAAATGGACGAGCGCGGCTATATTCCCGTGACATCGACTGGCAGTACGAACAAGGCGCATATTTATGCCATCGGCGATGTAACACCTGGCCCTGCGTTAGCCCATCGTGCGACGAAGCAAGGGATGGTGGCAGCTGAGGTGATTGCAGGGCTGCCTAGCAGCGTAGATTCCCCTTATGTACCTTATGTGATTTTTACCGAGCCGCAAATAGCGGGTGTGGGGATGACACGTGAAGAGGCAGAGCTTCAAGGATACAAAGTCAAGGTAGCGGCGTTCCCTTATCGGGCGAATGGAAGAGCACTCGCCATAGATGAAGGAAAAGGTTTTGCAGAAGTGATAGTGGATCAGGAAAGCCATTTATTGTTGGGAATGCACGTTGTAGGTGCTGATGCATCGAACCTGATCGGAGAGGGTGTGCTGGCGCTTGAGCTTGCTGCACGTGTAGAAGATGTGGCGTTAACTATGCATCCGCATCCCACTTTAAGCGAGGTATGGCTGGAGGCTGCCGAAGCGGTATTAGGTCATGCCATTCATATCGTAAACAAATCAAAAGTAGCTGTAAGCAAATAGAATTATCGTGAAACCTTAAAGATACGTGACGGATATTCATGACAATGATCAGCCTCGGAGCCTATCAAGATTAGCATTTGCATGAATGTGCTACGCTTGAATTAATCTCATGCAAAGGATGTGTGGTCATTATGAAATTGAATCACGTCAATCTTACCGTTACGGATGTTCCAGCTGCTTCTGATTTTTTGGAGAAATATTTTGGCCTGAAAAAGTTAGATACTTCGGATGATGCCCGTGGCGAAAATTTTGGGGTCCTATTTGATGATAACGGCCTGGTGTTTACCTTGATGAAGGGTGTCGAAGTCCAATATCCCAAGACATTTCATATCGGCTTCATCCAGGAGAGCGAAGAGAAAGTCAACGAAATCAATCAACGCTTAAAAGAAGATGGTTACCAAGTTGCACCGCCAGTAAGATCGCATGGATGGACGTTTTATGTGAAAGCTCCTGGTGGATTTACGGTTGAGGTTCTTGCGTAACGCGTATACACATAGTCGAAAGCCCTCTTTTTCTCACAAGAAAAGGGGAGCTTTCTCTTTTCGTGCTCATAGATGTGATTGGCTTGCTCGCACCGGACTTGCTTTGGTATCGTAGGAGAGAAATGAGAGATAAAACGCGAAAGGATGACTATTGATGATCGCCGAAATATTCGGGAAAATTTCGCGTGCGGGAAGTAATTTATCGGATCGATTGGAAGATAAATTAACGGGGGATGTTTTCGGGAGCTTGCGCTATTTACCATTTGAAGCAGGATTACAGATGCTGTTGTCTGGCGTTCACTTTGAAGAGAGACGCGCCCAAACAGAGTGGAATCACCTTCTGGAGCGAACATCTGGCTATTCGTATGAAATGGAATTCTGGCCCAAATGTTTACTGAAAATAATGTATTAGACTCGAAAAATAAAGTGCTAGACTGTGAAAATATAGTTATAGACTAAGCAAATAAAGATTTAGACTTAATGCCGATCATTAGGCTAACTGGCAGTTTAGTTTTAATCGTTCTCTACAGGTCATTGCTTTTTTCATTTTGTTATTATTATAAGCAGAACATTGCAAAAAGGAGAGTCTCTCTGAATGGCCAGAACACTAAATGATAGTTTAATAGAGGTAGACATCGTTTCGTTGCAGTTGGCGATGGAATCAGGCGAGTTATCGTCAGCAGCTTGCGTTAGCTGGTATTTGGAACGAATCGAACGGCTCAACCCGAAGCTGAAAGCGGTGCTGGAAGTCAACCCGGACGCGATAGCGGTCGCAAAGAGACTTGACTCGGAGCGACGGGAACACGGGGCTCGCGGACCGCTTCACGGCATCCCGATCTTGCTCAAGGATAATATTGATACAGGTGACCGCATGCATACTAGTGCGGGTTCGGTTGCTCTTGCTGAACATTTCGCTCCAAAGGATTCGGCCGTGGCTGCGCAATTAAGGGCTGCGGGATGTGTATTCCTTGGTAAGGCAAACATGACGGAATGGGCTAACTTCATGTCGGGCACGATGTGGGCGGGTTATAGCTCCAGGGGCGGTCTGACGCTTAATCCTTATGGGCCCGGCGAGTTGTTTGTAGGCGGCTCGAGTTCGGGCTCTGGCGCGGCGGTTGCCGCGAATCTGTGTGCCGCTGCCATTGGCACAGAAACTTCGGGTTCGATAATCAGCCCGTCCTCACAAAACGGCATCGTCGGTATAAAACCGACTATCGGGCTCGTCAGTCGTACAGGAATCATTCCGATTACACATAGCCAAGATTCGGCCGGTCCGATGACGCGTACGGTCAGGGACGCCGCGATCTTACTCGGGGCCATGACGGCGGCAGATCCGGAAGATGCGGCTATGCTAGAGAATAGGCGAATAGCGTATACGGATTATACGCCTTTCTTGGACGCGAACGGTTTGCAAGGCGCGAGAATTGGCGTTCCGCGATATTATTATCGAGGATTGGACAAAGCCCGGGCGGTGATTATCGAGCGGGCGATCACCTTGTGCAAGGAACGCGGGGCGATCGTCGTAGACCCAGTATCGTTGCCATGCGAGAGTGCGAAGTGGGACTGGGACGTGATGCGGTTCGAATTCAAAAAAGGACTGAACGACTATCTCGCCAAAGCTGGCCCCGGCGCATTCGTTCGGTCGTTAGATGAACTCATAGCCTATAACGAAGCGAATCGCGACGTCGCGCTTAAATATGGGCAAGACACGCTGATCTGGTCGAATGGAACAAGCGGCACATTGTCTGAACAGGTGTACGCCGAGAGTTTGCGCCTTAACCATGAGTTATCCCGTGACCAAGGCATCGACCACGTGATACGCGAACATCGGCTGGACGCGCTGCTGTTCCTAGGCAACGAGGAAGGGATTGATTTGTCCGCGCGTGCGGGGTATCCTGCCATTACCGTACCGGGCGGGTTCGCAGAGACAGGCATCATCGCCGAAGGCGGCTATACGACCAAAGGGCCGCAGGGAATCACTTTCGTCGGAACCGCCTACAGCGAGCCTTCGCTTTTCCGTCTCGCTTACGCCTACGAACAAGCAAGCCAATACCGTTTTGCGCCGACAGATCCGGTTTAGTCTCCAATTCAAGTCCGTTAAGGAACAGTAGGCTTACTTCACAATAACCTAAAGGGTACGTTTGTTGAATGACACCAACGGCAAAATCTAAGACTTTATTTTTCAAGTCTTGGTCCACCGCTGTTTCTTTTAATGGATCAGTCTACAACTCATTTTTCAAAAGCTAACGATTTTTCAATTCAAAAACCGCGTCTATCAACGACCACCAGTCTAACTCTTTATTTTCACCGAACACCAAACATGAATTAGGAGAAATTGACCTTCGATTCACGCTTGAGAACAGCCTTATCGGGATCGAGGTCAAATATTTTAGCGGATTGTCATCAGAGGATGAAGATCCGTACATAAGCACAGAAGACAGCAAGAACCAGCTCAGCAGGTATTCCCGTATGTTGAGCACTTTTGCTAAAATCGAATACAAATATCTCGTTTTCTTGGCTCCACAGTCTATGGTCACCCAGGTGAGAACAGATCTTGCGCATCGATCCATTATCGCCAAAGATGTTTGTATCGGTTTTTTGTCATGGGAAGAGGTCTTGGAGCGGATGTTACAAGTTCACTTAGAGGACGCGCCTCCTTATCAAAAACTCATCATGCAAGATATACAAGCGTTGCTGGATCGAAAAGGTTTTGCACGGTTTACAGGATTTGATAAGGGGATAGCTGAACTTGATGTTACCAAGGAAGTGTATGAGTATCGGACTCAAGAAGATGATCGATCTGCTGGCCTACCGTGGCGATTTCAGAGACGGATCGAGCTGCCGAAGAGGAAGGCTCTGTTCCCCTTACAACAAAATTTTTGCGCTGGAAGTCTGACGCCCAAACAGATGGTTGGTTGAGCAGCAATTTTATCAAGTTGTATCAAAAAGCATCCGACCCATTATACAGCAGTCAAGATGGTCGTTCCATTTTTCAGGATACAGAGCTGCGAGCGGGTTCAGTGTATGGAGTGGAAATTGACTTGGCAGACGAAGAAGAGCGGAATTATCCTACGATTACTGTTTTTCGAAATCAATATCAACTTTCTGAATGGCCGCGGCTGCCGCAAATCTCCGATCATTGGATCTTTTATTACCCGCTGCATGACAGTGATTGCTTCACCTATACAAAAATGGAACAAGGTTACGATTTATGGATACACAAAGCAACGGCAAAGGGAAAAAAGAAATATTGGGGAATGGAGGAGGGCACGCTTGAGATCATTCCTTTAACGAGTGTTTTCGATTATCAGTCAGTCAAAAAAGAGATCTTTGAGAGAATGAATAGTTTCGGTGCACGAACATCCGACACCCGGTAAGCCACAAGGGTGGGAGTTTCCTTTCGTAACGCCCACCTATCGCTCAGATAAAATTAAATGGACAGGCTCTCTTTTTTCCCATAATGCAATCCCAGATGATAAGCACGGTCCAACAGCTGTTCGAAATGCGCAGGATTTTGCGCCAAGGTGTCATAAAGGAACGCAACCCTCGAGTTGTCGATTCCGACGTAACTGGAGATTCCGACATTGAGGTGATGCGCTATCATTTGGTCATAATTTCTTTTTTGAAAATGATCTTCAGGAGCAGCTGCGAGACCGATCCACAATGCATGCTTATGATGCAGTTTACGTGAGCCATAGGCAAACCCGTTGTTCCAGACGCGATCGATATATCCTTTCAGCATGGCGGGCATGCTGAACCACCAGATTGGAAAAATAAAGGCTAACGCGTCGTGTTTTCTCATCCTTTCCATTTCAATCTCGACCTCTTCGGAATATTTCTTATCTCCATTGTTCCAATCTGGCTCATCTTCCTCCCATAAAACAGGGTGAAAACCACTGCGATGCAAATACAAAACTTCAACCTCATGTCCTGCATCTTTTAGTCCCTGTACGAAACGTTCTGCAACGGCAAAGGTCAAGGAATTGGTCCGTGGATGGGTAACAACTGTGAGTACCTTCATTATCATACACCCTCTATTTCTGTAGGAATTTGTACACCAAAATCTTTGATGCGGTCGATAGCAAAACTGACAAGTAAGGTGCTGGTATATCCGAATCATGCACCATATAATGAATGGTGAAAAGTACGCACTTTTTTGTGCTTTTAATACCAAAAAGTAACATAGGAACAAAAAGGTTCCTTGTAAAAATCGTAAATAATGAGGGAGGAGAGCCAATCGATGAGGCCAAAGCTCAAACATACATACCAGATTCCTTCTGAAGCAACACTAGATGTTTTAGGGGGGAAATGGAAAACTTTGATTTTATGTCAGTTATACTACGGCCCCAAAAGAACGAGCGAATTGAAAAAACAAATGCCGGACATTAGCCAAAAAATCCTGACACAGCAGCTTCGCGAGCTAGAAGAGGACGGAATCGTCATCAGAACCGTGTACAGCCAAGTACCGCCAAAGGTCGAGTATGAATTGAGTGAATTAGGAGAATCGCTCAAACCAATCATGGATCTCATGTGTGAATGGGGCGAACGTTACCTTCGGGGGGAAATACCGGGGAAAAAGTCTTAAATACCGAACGGTCGAAGGAGGAACAGTCACGTGCATTCATCCTTGTTTCCACTTGCAGACCCTGCAAAAACGCGGTTAGATACAGAGCTACTCAAGGAATTTGACAGAAAGGTCAGAAAAGAGAAGGTCGTCAGCTGCCTCATCATGCAAGACGGTCATCTGGCTTACGAATATCATAAAAACAAGAAGCAAGCGGAAAAACTTCAAAAGATCAACTCTTGCACAAAAAGCTTTATTTCGGTACTCATTGGGATTGCATTGGATCAAGGACTGATCGCTGTCTGCCATCCTGCAAAAGGCAACAGGCATGAGCACATATGATTTTGCCAAAAAGCATCTCTTTCAGCCACTGAACATCGAAGATTCGTATTGGTATTCTGACGGACAGGGGATTCATAACGGGGGAGACGGATTACGCCTTACTTCGCGTGATATGGCAAAGCTAGGATTACTCTATCTGCAAGGCGGTCAATGGCAAGAAAAGCAGATTGTTTCAGCAGCATGGGTTCAAAAATCGATTCAGCCAATATTTCGGACATACGAGAGGATTGGGTCTTACGGCTTGCATTGGTGGAGTGATAGAATCGATCCAAGCGATGACTGGACAGAGGACAACTTCTACTATTTTGCCCTTGGATTTGGAGGGCAGTACATACTGATTGTTCCTTCGAGAAAGAGAATTGTTGTGTTTAGCAGTGAGCTGTACGATCATTCTTTGCGGCCGCTTGCTTTATTCAGAAAGTACATACTTGCAGCGGAATAGAACGAAAACCAGTTCAGGACACGAGCAGGTCCTTAGAACTGGTTTCTTTTTACATGAAACATTTTACTCGGACGGTTCGTCTTTATGGACAAGAGTTGTACTGGTACTGGCATGGAATTGCAGGCGATACAGGATCCAAACTCCTATGATGAGAATGGCTAGCAGGAGGAAGATGTTGCTGTACACAGATGCTGCCGGATTGGTTACCAACGGATTGATCTTCATCGTTGCCGCTTGATTGTCCAATGCTTTTCCAATTAGGCTCATAGCAACGGCACCTGAGATGAAGTTGAGCATCGAGAATAGTCCCATACCGACGCCTGTCTGTTCCTTCACGAGAGTTCTCGAAAGTGTATTGGACAAGGCGATTTGCATGAAGGTTTGACCTACATTGCCCAAAATGAGAATGACAGCAATGGCGATTGGCGAAATGCCGACGAAGGTCGAGAGCAGACTGAAGCATACAAGCATAAAGAAAGCAGCAAGCGAGACAACAAAGAAGTTCCCGCGTTCATCTGCGAGCAGACCGCCTTTTCGTCCCATGAGTGCAGAGGCAATTGCGGCAGGAAAAAGGACAAAGCCGATACTTCCGGCAGGCAACTGATTAAGTGCGCTCAAAAATTGCGGGGTCATGAACATGACACTAAAGCTCAAGGCTGTCGATAGAAAAGCGATGATCAAGCCTACTGAAAAGTATCGGTTGCGGAACAAACCAGGTTGAATAAAGGGATGTTCGGCAGTCCGAATCCGCACGATGAACATAGCCAGCAGCACAATTCCCCCTGCGAATAACAGTCCGCTGCTCTCGGTAATCGACAGGAGAAACACGGCAACTGCTGCAGCCAATAGTCCTCCTCCGAGGAAGTCAATTGATCCAGGGGCTCCCTTTTCATCGTCCAAATATTTTCGGAAGAAGGGGAGAGTAAAGAGCGGCAGCAAAGAAATAAGAAACAGCATGCGCCAGCTTCCAAAGCTAGCCATCAGTCCCGCCACCACCGGACCAAACGCATTTCCCAAGGCAAGTCCGACAGCAGAAGTACCAAGAGCTCGTCCTCGTTGCTCAGGAGCGAAATAGCGAATCGGAATAATCATGGCGGTCGCTGGCAGAACCGATGCACCAGAGGCTTGCAAGATGCGTCCAAGAATAATCATCCAGTATTCCGTGGCGATCATTCCTACAATGGAACCAACTGCGAAAATAAGGAGACCGTATGTCAGAAGGTCCTTGAGCCTATATTGGTCAGCGAGCTTGCCAAAAACAACCGAGCCGATGGCATAGACGACCATGTATCCCGTCATTATCCAACTGACTTGCGAAGGCATCAGATGGAATTCCTGTGCAATTTCCGGCAAAGCAACATTAAACATCGTTCCATTCATGACCGAAAAAATCAAGGTGACGACAAGGACTCGAAGGAGCTTGTTGCTATTCTCCATGGCAAAATCGGAGTGATTCATGTGTATTCCTCCATTTCCAGGGTAATTCTCAAAGGCATTCAGGCCGCTCGATGTTGCATATAGCGTAAGATTCGCTACAATAATGAGAATACCGACGAAATTAGTGCGTGTTCCTCATAGTGAGCTTCCTCACTAAACAACTATAGAATAGTGAGTAACCTCTGTAAATGAGGGTATTCGTTTTCCGCACAATTGTCAAGGAGGTCTACCATGTTTCCCAATCCTATCAGTCCACCAGCGATTGATATCATTCACATTCTGATTCGTGCCACCTATTCTATTCAGCGAGAATTCGAGACCAAATTGGCTGCCCTTGATATTCCATACCATATCTCTGGGCCAAGACTACGTTTGCTATCTATCGTTTCAGAAGCCGGAAAAATTCGCATGAATGAGCTCGCTTCAAAATTGGGTGTAAAGCCGCGCACCGTTACGGATTTTATTGATGCCTTGGAGCGTGACAAGCTGCTGGTGCGGATCCCTGATCCGACTGATCGCCGTGCCACCTTGATCCAGCTCACGGAATTAGCCCAATCCAGCATAGATCAAGTTTTGGCACTGCAAACGGATATTGCCGAAAGTATACTCGAGGATCTGCCAAGTGAACAGCGGAAGCAGTTCTACGCGCTGCTTTTACAGTTGATTGAAAACAAGGATTTGTCAATTCCTTCCAAGGATGCGTTCAAGTAAAGCAACGGATAAGGAAGGTTTCGTGTACCCATAATACCTTACATCAAGAGGAAATCGACTACGGACAGACAACAAAGAATTCGAGGTGTTTGGAATGAAAAAATGGAAACTGATATCACTTATGCTGATTACCGCGATGGGATTAAGTGCATGTGGCGGTCCTGCTGCACCGGATGTGCTGGAGCAAGTAGAGGCTGTACCGAAACCTACGTATACAGTAGGGAGTGAAGTCATTTTAAAAGCAAGCCACCAACCAGGGATGCA
Source organism: Brevibacillus brevis (assembly GCF_900637055.1). Taxonomy (NCBI): domain Bacteria; kingdom Bacillati; phylum Bacillota; class Bacilli; order Caryophanales; family Paenibacillaceae; genus Brevibacillus; species Brevibacillus brevis. The sequence continues at coordinate 3,283,286 of NZ_LR134338.1, read as the reverse complement.
AGGGGCGAAAGCAAAAATCGTGGGGGCTTACGACACGACGGCCTATTCAGTTACCTATACGCCTACAACGGGTGAGCCCCCTGTGAAAGGATATAAATGGATTATTCAAGAAGAAATCAAGAACTATATCAAGCAACCGTATAATCCGGGAACGGAAGTCGTCTTGAAGGCGGATCATGTGAAAGGGATGCTCGATGCATCAGCCAAGCTTGATACGGCAAATACAATGACTGTCTATATGATCGATTACACTCCCACGACAGGGGAAGGAGAAGTTAAGAACTACAAATGGGTAACGGAAGATGAGATTTCACCAGTCAAATGATCGATGCCATCCTCTTATGAAAAAAGGCAGCCGTGGCTTCTTCAGCGCCAAAGCTGCCTTTCTGCTTTTTCCATTGATACGTGCTGTTTGATGTTACATGCGACGAGCCTTCCACTCAGTGAGCATTTGATTGAGAGATTCCCTGTATAGGTCAATTGCTTCCAGCGTCTCATGGAATCGCTGCATAACTAGCTCACTTTGCTTCAAATTTTCAATTCGCATTCCTTTTTCTATGACATTCTTTAATGATAGGATTCGCTCTAAACCCTGAATAAGCTCTTCCTCAATTGTGTTTGGTGCCATGATGTAATAGCTCACACGGTCGCCTGTCACACTCTTTTTTTCCGCGAATCCAATTTTCAAAAGCATGCGCATATTGGTAGATACGCTTCCTAGACTGACTTGTAATGTAGTGGCAATCTGCTCAGATGAAAGGGGTTCCTGAGAGACCATCAACAGTCCAATAATCCGGCCAGCAATTCTGGATAATCCTTGATTTTCGTGATGGAGAGCCATTTCTTCAATCAATTGCATCGTTTCCGCCGTTAATTTGTTCAACTTCATGACTCCTTTTCCTCGTTTTGCCCGATTTCCATGCTTTTGTCTATTATACTACCAATAGTCATCGCTTTCTTCAGAAAATACCAAAAGAAAATGCGCCTGCTCTGCTGACAGGCGCTCACGTCATTCCTTATTTTAGTGGCGTTGTAGTACTTTCATGGGTTTGACGAAGATATTCCATTATCATCAAGGCAGAACCTAGCTGGACACCGCACAATTCGCGCAGCGGACGCATCGACCAATTAAAAAAGGAGAGTAGCTCTTCTAAGCCTTGATTTAGCCATTTTTCTGAATCTGCTCGAATCTCTGAAAGGGTGATGTTGTCGGGCTGGGCATCCAGCATGCGGATCAGCATGCTACAGCAGCATAGAGAACTCCATAAAGTGCGTAATTTCAGGTCAAACATTTCAGCTACTGTTGCGAAGCGTGCTAAAGCTGCATCACTTTCAGCTGATTGTAAATGATGGGATCGAACTTCCTCCATACCGATCAAAAAATCCTCTACAGATCGCTGGAATCTGGTTGGTCTCGTTATGAATGGCTGTGCGCTTTGGTACTGTTTGGATAAAAAAGCAATCTGTTCACCTTCCAGTTTGGCTATGTCCAGCGTAGCATCCTTGTAGCTATGAGTGGTTTCAGATTTATCTCCCATCCTTGGATCCGTAAACAACGATATTTCCGAAACAAGGCAAAAGGTACGGTAACGTGTCCCAGCATAATCGCGGGATGAGCCC